>NZ_JBQWRH010000001.1:0-553071 GCF_052545115.1 Nocardia glycosmidis
CCTTTCGTCGTTTAGCGGCTCACGCAGCTATTCCCAGCAAATTCGTAGGAAATCGAGAGTCTCCAGAGCGCATACTGGTTATCAGGGTCGAAGACGGCCGAGCACGCTGTCCCCGCGCAAATGATGGAGGTATGCATGGTTGTCGCTTCGACAGCCCCGGCCCCGCTCGATGCCCGCACAACGGCGCAGGCGCGTTGGTGGTGGCCGAAGTTGCCAGCGACAGCCGGTTATCTGGCGGGACTGATCATCGTCTCGGTGGTCTTCTCGGTACTGAGCGACTCCGCGCAGACACGGATGGTGTTGCACGCGAGCACCAATCTGCACAATCTTCTGAGCGGTAGGGTCGCGACGCTGCTGTCGAGCGCGTTCGTGATCGGCGATGTCGTCGGCGCCTGGGTCATCATTCCGCTGCTCGCCGGTCTGCTCGCCCTCGCCGAGCTGCGTTTCGGCGCACTGCGTTTGATCCGCGTCTTCCTGGCCGGTCATGTCGGCACGACGTTGTTCGTCGCGGCCGGTTTGTGGGTGGGCGTCGAAGCCGGGTGGGTGCCCGCGAGCATCCGTTGGTCCGAGGACGTCGGCGTCAGCTACGGGGCCATGGCGCTGGTCGGTGCGCTCGTCGCGGCCTTGCCGAGTCGGTGGCGAGGTGCGTGGGCTACGGCGTGGCTGGCCGTCGCGATCGGGGGCGTCTTGACCGCGCAAACCTTCACCCATGTCGGTCATCTGGTGGCGTTCACCATCGGGACGGCCGCCGGGTTCGTCATGATTCGAGCCAGGACGGTCAGCGGGCGCACGCTCACCCGGGTCGAAGCGGCGCTGCTCGCCGTGACCGCGCTTCTCGCGGCGATACTCCTCATGGGCTGACCGCGACCACGATCGGGCGCTCGCCTACAGTGCTTGGGTGCGCCTAGTGATTGCTCGCTGTCAGGTCGACTACGTAGGGCGACTCACCGCCCACCTGCCGATGGCCCGCAGGCTACTGCTGATGAAAGCGGACGGCTCGGTGCTCGTGCACTCCGACGGCGGCTCGTACAAGCCGCTGAACTGGATGAGCCCGCCATGCCGGCTGGAGGAGCGCAACGGCGACGCGCAGCTCCCAGAAGGGGCGAAGGCGCTGTGGGTCGTCGCGAACAAGGCCGGGGAAGAACTCCGGATCACCATCGAGGACATCGAGCACGACTCATCGCATGAGCTGGGCGTCGATCCGGGCCTGGTCAAGGACGGGGTGGAGGCCCACCTTCAGGAATTGCTGGCCGAACACGTGCAGACGCTCGGGGCGGGCTACACACTCATCCGTCGGGAGTACATGACCGCGATCGGCCCGGTGGACCTGCTGTGCCGGGACGCCGATGGCAGCACGGTCGCGGTCGAGATCAAGCGCCGCGGCGAGATCGACGGCGTCGAACAGCTCACCCGCTATCTGGAACTGCTCAACCGCGATCCACTGCTGGCCCCCGTCACCGGTGTCTTCGCGGCCCAGCAGATCAAACCACAGGCCCGCACGCTCGCCGAGGACCGCGGTATCCGCTGCCTCACACTCGATTACGACGCTCTGCGTGGCACGGAGAGCAGCGAATTCCGCTTGTTCTGAAGCCGGGGGGCGGATGGGTCGGCTACGGCCGGGTAATACGCTTGTCGCATGCCTCGCCGCCGACCGCGTTCCGATCGCCACGATGATCGCTCGCGGGCAGGTGCGCCGCTCGGGGACGTATTCGGTCGGACCGAGTCAGGACCGAACGGTGATGAGACGTATGTCGTCCGCACGATCCCGGGCACTCGTGCGATCAAGACTTACCGTTGCCCCGGCTGCGACCACGAAATCCCACCCGGTGTCGCCCACATCGTCGCCTGGCCCGCCCACGGCGGCGAAGACGACCGAAGGCATTGGCATCGCGGATGCTGGAACGGGCGCCGCACCCGGCGAATCACCCGGCGCTGGTCCTGACCGGCGTTCCGCGCCGTCAGCCCCGCGCAATAGCAGGACTCCGGGATGGCAGACCGATACAAGTCTCAATGGCCGACGGAGTCCCAGAACTTGATGATCCTCTTTTCGAGGATGTCGTGATCGAGCAGCAAGGGTGATACGTGCCCGGTGCCGCTGACCGCGCCGACCTGGGCATTCGGCATCTTCGCCACGACGGCCTCGGCCACGGCCGGTGTCCAGCCGGCGACGTCGTCGCTCGCGGCAAGCATCAGCGTGGGCGTGGCGATGCCGGGTAACCGGTCGCTGAGATCTGGTCGGCCCAGCATCACCGACCGTATCTCGCGCACTATGACCGCCTGGGGTGTCCGGCGGAAAGATTCCATGATCATCGTCGCCCGATCGGGCTCTGCGGCGACGGCTTCAGGTCCCAGCAGAGCGTCGGACACGGCTTTGGAGATGAAACCGTTGGGCCCGACAACGCGGTACATCAGAGCTATCGGAATGACCTGCAACCATCGTTCGCGTGTGCTCAGGGCGTGTACTGGGGTACCGATCGTCGTAAGGCTGCGCAGTCGAGCTGGTTGGCTCGCGGCCAAGACAATGCCGACGTGCCCTCCCCACGCGTTGCCGACCCAGTCGACAGGTTCAGTGATACCGAGCCGATCCAGCGCTTCGCCGGCCGCGGCCGCACAGTCCTCTAGGGTGTAGTCGCGGTCGAACTTCGCGCTCTCGCCGTGTCCGGGCGCGTCGATCGTTATCACTCGCCGGTGCCCCGCGAGGACATCGACGATCGGTCCCCAGGACCGCGAATCAATGAACACGCTGTGCCACAGGAGAGCCGGTGGTCCTGAGCCGGTCTGTCCGATGCTGAGTCGGCCGAGGCTGGTGCTTACGAAGTCGTGTTCGATCATCGAAGCCTCCGTATCAGGCGGGTGCAGTGACGACGCGCAGCCATTCACCGGGATTGCCATCGGTCACGCAGCCAAACAAGATCCACCGCCGAGGGCTATCGGTTCGGCCCTTTGTGAATGTCGTTGCGGGTGTGGCGATCCGTTCGGCCCGAGAATGAGCGAAGGCCGCCCCTGTGGAGCGGCCTTCGGTGGTTCGGCTGGGTACTGCTTCAGTCGCCGTGAGCCAGACGTCAGTTGCTGATGTCCGCGCTCTCGCGCTCGTCCGAGTCGATCTCGTCGTCGGTGGCCGGAATCGCCTTCTGGCGCGAGCCGGTGACCGACTTGGTGTTGCCGCCGATCGACTTGCGCTGATCCGGAACGCCGTCCAGCAGTTCGCTTTCCCGGTTGACGGCGGCGAGCATCGCGGGCACCGAGTCGAGCTGACCGCGGATACCGAGCAGCTGGGCGAGCACCCGCCCGCGCAGCACGCGCATCTCCTCGGCCAGTTCCTTGGCGTGAGCGATCTTGCGCTCCGAGGTCTGGGTGGCGGAGGTGATCAGGCGGTTGGCCTCGTCGGTGGCGTCCTTGATCCGCTGCGCGGCCTCGGCGCGGCTGGTCGCCTCCAGCTCCTCCATGGCGCGGGTGAGCTTGGTGCGACGCTCGGCCATGGTGGCCTCGAAGTCCTGCTGGCTTGCCTTGCGCTTGGCGTCGGCTTCCTTCGCGATGCGGTCGGCTTCGGCCTGGGCGGCCTCGATGATCTTGGCGGACTCGGTGCGCGCATTCGCGAGGGTCTGCTCGAATTCGATTTCGAGCGCCTCGCGCTTCTCCTTGGTCTCGGCGAGCAGCGACTCGTACTTACCACGCATCTCGGTGGCCTGCTGCTCGGCGATCGACACCATTTCCGCTGCCTCGGCCTGGGCCAGGGCGCGGACTTCGGATGCCTCGTCGGAGGCCAGACGCAGCATGCGGGAAATGCGGTCGGACATGCCTTCGGCGGTGGTCGGCGGCACCGAGAGTCGGTCGACCTCCTTACGGAGCTCGTCGATCTCGTCGCGCGCGTCTTCCAGCTGGCTTGCGAGGTTGCGTGCTTGGGCTGCAGCGGCATCGCGGTCGGTGGCGGTGACTCTCAGCTCCGCATCGAAGCGGTCGAAGTAATTACGCACCTCGTCTTGCGCATAACCCTTGCGCACAACGGTGAAGGGCAGTGCAACGAAGCGATTGCGATCGGACTCGGGTGACGACATGGCACACAAACTACAGCCTGAAGTCAGCTGATGGTGACTCGACTGCGAATGTCATTCCCGCGACTTTTCCCGGTCTTATGTCGATACTAGTGTGTAACATTCGCGTTCGGTTCGACCAACTCGATCAGCACACCGCCAGCATCCTTCGGGTGGATGAAATTGATGCGGGAATCGGCGGTTCCGTGTCGCGGAGCGTCGTAGAGCAAACGCAGCCCCTTGGCGCGGAGGTGCGCGGATACGGCCTCGATATCGGTCACGCGGTAGGCCAGTTGCTGCAATCCCGGGCCGCTGCGGTCGATGAACTTCGCGATGGTGGACTCCGCGTTGAGCGGGGCCAGCAATTGCAGGGCGGTCGCGCGATCCGGTGCGCCGGGCAGCGACAGCATCGCCTCGTGTACGCCCTGCGCCTGGTTCACTTCGCGATGGGTTTCGATCATGCCCAGGTTCTCGGTGTACCAGGCGACGGCGGCGTCCAGGTCGGGCACCGCGATGCCGACGTGGTCGACTGCGGTCACATAGTCCGCGGGGATGAAGGATGACTGATCTGTAACGGCGCTCACCAGTCGAACGTAGCGCGACCTGGCCCGGATCGGGTAGGCCGGACCCGCTACCGTTGAGGCGAAAGCTTGCTCTCGCGCCACTGGACGGTGCGGGCGGATCTACGAATGCGAGGCTCGTCGTGACCACTTCTGTGATCGTCTCCGGTGCACGTACCCCGGTCGGCCGGCTGCTCGGGGGTCTGAAGGATTTCAGCGGCTCCGATCTGGGCGGTTTCGCGATCGCGGCGGCGCTGGAGAAGGGTGGCGTGGCGCCCGAGCAGGTCGACTACGTGATCATGGGCCAGGTGCTCACCGCCGGCGCGGGGCAGATTCCGGCCCGCCAAGCCGCGGCGGCCGCGGGCATCCCGATGGACGTGCCCGCGCTGACGTTGAACAAGGTCTGCCTGTCCGGGATCAACGCGATCGCCCTCGCCGACCAGCTGATCCGGGCCGGCGAGTACCAGATCGTCGTCGCCGGTGGACAGGAGTCGATGAGCCAGGCCCCGCACCTGCTCGAAAAGAGCCGGGAAGGCTTCAAATACGGCGATGTGACGCTGCGTGATCACATGGCCTACGACGGCCTGCACGACATTTTCACCGACCAGGCGATGGGCGCCCTCACCGAGCAGCGCAACGACGCCGACCGGATCAGCCGCGAAGACCAGGACGCGTTCGCCGCGGCCTCGCACCAGCGAGCGGCGGCGGCGTGGAAGAACGGCGTGTTCGACGACGAGGTGGTCCCGGTCGCGGTTCCGCAGCGCAAGGGCGATCCGGTGCTGGTGACCACCGATGAGGGGGTTCGCGCCGACACCACGGTCGAGTCGCTGGCCAAGCTGCGCCCCGCGTTCCGCAAGGACGGCACCATTACCGCGGGCACCGCCTCGCAGATCTCCGATGGCGCCGCCGCGGTCGTGGTGATGAGCAAGGAGAAGGCGCAGTCGCTCGGCCTGAGCTGGATCGCCGAGATCGGCGCCGCGGGCGTGGTCGCGGGCCCGGACTCGACCCTGCAGGACCAGCCGGCCAACGCGATCGCCAAAGCCTGCGCCCGCGAGGGCATCGCGCCGGCCGACTTGGACCTTGTGGAGATCAACGAAGCGTTCGCGGCGGTGGGCATCTCTTCCACCCGCAAACTGGGCATCGACCCGGCGAAGGTGAACGTCAATGGTGGCGCGATCGCCATCGGCCACCCGCTGGGGATGTCCGGCGCGCGCATCCTGCTGCACCTGGTGCTGGAGCTGAAGCGTCGCGGGGGTGGTGTCGGCGCGGCGGCGCTCTGCGGTGGCGGCGGTCAGGGCGACGCGCTGATCGTCCGCGTCTGAGTACGCGCGGGGATGTCCCGCGCTGGATTATCACGCGATGGCCGTCCCCTCGAGGGCGGCCATCGGTTGTCTCGGGCCGATGCGGTGCGCGGCCGCGAGCAGGTCGAAGCCTGGGCGGAGTGATCGAGTGTGATCAGTTCAACTACGACGGCCTGTAGTGCATTCGGTTGCGTCCGGCAGAATGGGGCGCATGGGCAATCTCTTCGACCTGACCACGGTGGCCAAGCGATTCCGTTTCATTGCGGTGCTCGAGGCGATCTCCTGGGGCCTGTTGATCATCGGCATGGTGTTCAAGCGGATTCCCGAGCCGGTGATGTGGCCGGTCAAGGTGTTCGGCATGACGCACGGCATCGTCTTCGTCCTGTTCGTGATCACCGCGATCATGGCGGCGCGTGAGCTGGGCTGGAACGTCGCGACCACTGTTCTCGCGCTGGTATCGAGCATTCCGCCGTTCTGCACGGTGCTGTTCGAAGTCTGGGCGGTGCGTACCGGTCGGCTGGGTGAGCTGAGCAATGTCATTTCGGCCGACTCCAAGGCTCCCGTATCGGCCACGCCGTGACAAACTGGAAACCGTGAATCGACCAGCTGCACGCCGTCCTTCGCCCGCTGTCGCCGCCGCCATGTCCGGCGCGGTTGATTTGTCCAGTTTGAAGCAGCCCGCGAGTGGCGCGGGGGCTCCGGTCGGCGACTACGCGGTGTCCGAGGCCGATTTCGAGACCAAGGTCCTGCGTCGCTCGATGCAGGTGCCCGTAGTCGTGGTGCTGTACTCGCAGCGCAGCCCGGGCAGTGTCGAACTGGTCCGGACGCTGGAGCGTCTGGTGGCCGCCGACGGCGGAAGCTGGGACCTGGCGACCGTCGAGGCCGAGGCCAACATGCGCATCGCCCAGGCGCTGCGCGTGCAGGGCATCCCGACGGTGATCGCGATCGCCGGCGGGCAGCCGCTGGCCGACTTCGAGGGCGCCCAGCCGGAGCCCCAGGTGCGGCAGTGGCTCGACGCGGTGATCGATGCGGTGGCGGGCAAGCTGGAGGGCGGCGGAGAGGCGCAGCAGCAGCCTGCCGAGGACCCGCGTTTCGCGGCGGCCGAGGCGGCCTTGGAGCGGGGCGACCTGGCCGGCGCGGAAGCCGCCTATACGGCCATCCTCGCCGCTGAGCCGACGAACGAGGAGGCCAGCGGCGCGTTGCGCCAGCTCCGGTTCCTCGCCCGGGCTCAGGAGCTGCCGGAGTCGGCCATCTCGACATCGGACGCCGACCCGTCCGATGTCGATGCCGCGATCGACGCCGCTGACCTGGAACTGTTCCAGCAGCGACCCGAGGCGGCGTTCGACCGGCTGATCGAGGTCGTCAAACGCACATCGGGCGACGATCGCAGCAAGGCCCGTACCCGTCTGCTGGAGCTGTTCGAGCTGTTCGATCGAGCGGAGCCCTTCGTCGTGGCCGCGCGCCGCAAACTGGCCGCCGCGCTCTACTGAGCCGGCAGGGCCGCGCATCCGAGGCTGTCAGCGTGGCCGCGCCGGACGGGGTGGCGTCGTGCGCCGGTGACCACCAGCTCGCTTCAGATTGTCGGTATCGGGGTCGGCCCGCGCCGAGTGAGCCGATGTCGACAACCTGGAGCGGTCCATAGCTTGGTGCTACACCTTCCGGGCTCGGCGGCTGTCGCGCTCGGCGCACCGAAACGCGTCGCTAGGCGGGCCGCAGCCATACCGCGCTGTTCGGTGCGAGGGTTACCGTGGCCGAGGCCGGCCGATCGTGCCATGGCTCGTCGGTGGCCGTCACTTCGCCGAGGTTGCCGAGGCCGCAGCCGCCGTAGTGGACCGCGTCGGTGTTGAGGATTTCCAGCCAGCGGCCCGCATGCGGGAGACCGACACGGTAGGCGTCGTGCACCGACCCGGAGAAGTTGTGCACGCATGCGACGACCGATCCGTCCGAGCCGTAACGCAGGAACGCCAGTACGTTGTTGATGCGGTCGTTCGCCTCGATCCACGCGTAGCCGCCGGGCGTGGTGTCCTGACTCCACAGGGCGGGGTGGGCGCGGTACACCATGTTCAGGTCCCGCACCAGCATCGCTACGCCCTGGTGCAGGGGGTTGTCCAGTTCGTGCCAGTCCAGGCCGCGGTCGTGCGACCACTCGCGGAACTGGCCGAAGTCCTGCCCCATGAACAGCAGTTGCTTGCCGGGATGCGCCCACATGTAGGCCAGCAGCGCCCGAACGCCGCAGGCTTTGGCGAAATCGTCGCCCGGCATTCTGGTCCAGAGCGTGCCCTTGCCGTGCACCACTTCGTCGTGGCTGATCGGGAGCAGGTAGTTCTCGCTCCAGGCGTACATCAGCGAGAAAGTCATCTCGTTGTGGTGCCAGGTGCGGTGCACGGGGTCGCGACCGAGGAACCCGAGGGTGTCGTGCATCCAGCCCATGTTCCACTTCATGCTGAAGCCGAGCCCACCGACGTCGGTGCTGCGCGTGACGCCGGGCCAAGTGGTGGATTCCTCGGCGATGGTGACCACGCCGGGGTGGCTGCGGTGCACGGTGTCGTTGAGGTCTTGGAGGAAGTCGACGGCCTCCAGGTTCTCCCGGCCACCCTGCACGTTGGGTTCCCATTCGCCTTCCGCGCGCGAGTAATCCAGGTAGAGCATGGAGGCGACCGCGTCGACGCGCAGGCCGTCGATGTGGAATTCCTCGATCCAGTAGTGCGCGTTGGCGATCAGGAAGTTGCGCACTTCGCGTCTACCGAAGTCGAAAATATAAGTGCCCCAGTCGAGTTGCTCGCCGCGGCGCGGGTCGGCGTGTTCGTAGAGCGGCGTGCCGTCGAAGCGGGCCAGCGCCCATTCGTCGCGGGGGAAGTGCGCGGGGACCCAGTCGAGCAGTACGCCGATGCCGGCGGTGTGCAGGCGGTCGACGAACGCGCGGAAGTCGTCGGGGGATCCGAAGCGCGCGGTCGGCGCGTAGTAAGAGGTGACCTGATATCCCCACGAGCCGCCGAATGGATGCTCGGCGATGGGGAGCAATTCGATGTGTGTGTATCCGGCCGCTTGCACGTATTCGGCGAGCTGGTCGGCCATTTCGCGGTAGCCGAGATCAGGACGCCATGAGCCGAGATGCACCTCGTAGACGCTCATCGGCGCTCGGCTCGGATCGGCGGCCGCGCGGCGCGCCAGCCAGGCGTGGTCGTTCCACGCGTAGTGACTTTCGGTGACCACCGAAGCCGTGGCCGGGGGTTTTTCGGTGGCGAAGGCCAGCGGGTCGGCGTGATCGACGGTGCGTCCATCGGCGCCGTGTACGCGGTATTTGTATTTGGCGCCCGGTCCGATGCCGGGGAGGAAGACCTCCCAGACACCGGATGACCCGAGCGAGCGCATCGGTGCGGTGTTGCCGCTCCAGCCGTCGAAATCGCCGATGACGGTGACGCCGCGCGCGTTCGGCGCCCACACCGCGAACGATGTGCCCTCGACTTCGCCGTCGAGGGTGTGGTAGCGGCGCGGATGCGCGCCGAGCACGTCCCATAGGCGCTCATGACGGCCCTCGCCGATGAGATGCAGGTCGAGTTCGCCGAGGGTGGGCAAGAAGCGGTAGCCGTCGGCGCTGATGATCGTCGAACCGCCGGGATAGGTGGTCACGACGCGATAGTCCATCAGGTCGGGGTACGGCACCACCGCGGCGAACACGCCGTGGCCCAACGAATCGAGCGCATGATCGACGCCGCCTACCCGCACCGACACCATTTCCGCGTGCGGGCGCAGCACTCGCACGGCCGTGCCGTCGGGATGGGGATGCGCGCCGAGCACGGTGTGCGGGTCGGCGTGCGTTCCCGCCGCGAGCAGCATCAGGTCGCGTCGCCTCATCGCAGCGTCCTGCGATAGGCCAGTTCGGTGCGGGCCTGCTGGGAGATGGGCGGCAATGTGATGATGTGCGCGACCGCGTGGGCGGGATCCAATCGCACGTAATTGGTCTGGGCCCAGTGGTATTCCTCGCCGCTGACCTCGTCGTAGACCACCGGGTGGTCGTGCCACTCCCGTCCGATCGCGGGCAGGTCGAGAGACAGCATGCCCCACTCGGCGCCGAACGGGTTCAGGTTCACCACGACCAGTACGGCATCGCCGCCGACCGGGTCGATCTTGGAGTAGGCGAGCAGCGCGTCGTTGTCCACGTGATGGAAGTGCAGGCAGCGCAACTGTTGCAGGGCCGGGTGAGCGCGCCGGATCTCGTTGAGCCGGGTGAGCCAGGGCTCCAACGACTCCCCGCGCGCCAGCGCCTCGGCGAACGCGCGCGGACGCAGCTCATACTTTTCCGAGTCCAGGTACTCCTCGCTGCCGGGACGCACCGCCTGATGTTCGAACAGCTCGAAACCCGAATAGACGCCCCAGCTGGGTGCGAGGGTCGCGGCCAGCACCGCCCGGATGGCGAACATGCCCGGACCGCCGTGCTGCAGGCTTTCGTGCAGGATGTCGGGGGTGTTCACGAAGAGGTTCGGGCGGGCCTCGTCGGCCTTCGCGGCCAGTTCGTTCCCGAACTCGGTGAGTTCCCCCTTCGCCACCCGCCAGGTGAAGTAGGTGTAGGACTGGCTGAATCCGCGCCGGGCCAGCCCGTAGAGCCGGGCCGGGCGGGTGAACGCCTCGGACAGGAAGATCACGTCCGGGTCGGTGCGGCGGACGTTCGCGATCAGCCATTCCCAGAAGTCGGCGGGTTTGGTGTGCGGGTTGTCGACGCGGAAGATCTTGACGCCCGAGTCGATCCAGTGCCGCACTACGCGCAGCACCTCGGCGTACAGACCGTCGGGGTCGTCGTCGAAGTTGACCGGGTAGATGTCCTGGTACTTCTTCGGCGGGTTCTCGGCGTAGGCGACGCTGCCGTCGGGCAGGGTGGTGAACCATTCCGGATGGGCCTGGACCCAGGGGTGGTCGGGCGCGCATTGCAGTGCCAGATCGAGCGCGACCTCGAGGCCGAGCCGGTGCGCCGACGCGACGAACTCGGCGAAATCGTGTTCTGTGCCGAGCTCGGGGTGCACGGCATCATGGCCGCCGTGCGCCGAACCGATCGCCCACGGCGAGCCGACATCGCCCGGCTCCGTGGTGAGCGCATTGTTGCGGCCTTTGCGGTTCACCTCGCCGATCGGGTGGATCGGCGGTAGGTATACCACGTCGAAGCCCATCGCCGCGATACGCGGCAGCTGCTCGCTCGCGGTCGCGAAGGTGCCGTGGATCGGCTTGCCGGTGCCGTCGCGGCCGCCGGTCGAGCGTGGGAAGAACTCGTACCACGCGCCGTAGAGCGCGCGGCGCCGCTCGACCAGCACGGCGTGCTGCGGGCCGCGGGTAACCAGGTCGCGCAAGGGCGTCGTGCGCAGGATTTCGGCGACCTCGTCGGTGAACGCGGGGGCCACCCGCGCGGGTAGTTGCTCATTGCCGCGCAGCGCCGCCGCGACCGCGCGCAAACGCTCGAACTGCTTCTTCGGGACAGCCTGCGCCGCGCGCTCGAACAGCCGGGCACCCAGCTCCAAGTCGTTGGCCAGGTCGGCGGCGCTCTGACCGACGGCCAGCTTCGCCTCGATCGCCGAGCGCCAGGTGGCGACGGGGTCGCTCCATCCCTCGATGCGGTAGGTCCACATGCCCGGCGCGTTCGGCGTGAACGTGGCGTTGAATACATCGTGCTCGGGATCGGGCGTCATGCGGACGCGGGTCGGCCGCGCCGCACCCGGCGCTTTCACGACCAGCGTCGCTGCGACTGCCTCATGGCCCTCGCGCCACACCACGGTGCGGACCGGGAAGACCTCGCCGACCACAGCTTTGGCAGGACGACCGCCTGCGATGAACGGGGCGGTGTCATCGATAGCGATGCGGCCGGTCACGGGGACCAACCTACCGGTAGGCCGCGGTCCGGACCGGATCAGCGTCATTCCGGAGCGGATTCGGGACGTGGTCGCGACACCTGTGCTGCCGGGGCGGTGTGCGGGCGGTGCGGTGGATTGGCGAGCCGGATCGCGGCGAGGGCGCGTTCGGGCTCCAGGTATCCCGGTCCGTCGGCGGTCGGCGGCTGGAACAGGCCGAGGTGAGGTTGCTCAGTTCGGCGTACGGCCGTGGCGAGGCCGAGACCCAGAGCGCCGGGAATCGAGGCGAGCGCACGTTCGACTCGCCTGATCCGCCTCCGGCGCGGCCAGGTGCCCGTCCCGGGGCACGAGGCGCTGCCGCCGCACCGCCGACGGGTGCGGGTGAGTGAGCCGTTCAGGGCGAGCGTTGGTCCCGGTTGCTCAGCCTGAGCGGCCATCGGAATGGCCGCATTCGGCTCGCTCGCGGCGGCACCGCTGCTCGGCGCTTACGGCAGCACCAGGCACGCGACGCCCAGGTTGATCCCGTTGCCGACCGTCATCATCGGCGTGCTGACCGGGACAGCCGTTGTTGTGGACGTCATTCCCTGCGTCGCCGACATACCTTGCGTCGTCGTCATTCCTTGCGTCGCGGAGATGGTGTGCTGTCCGTTTGCGGTCGGCGTCCAGACTGTGGTGGCCTGGTTGCCGGTTACCTGCGCGGGGTTCGGCGAGAAAGTTCCGGCGGCGCTGTCGGTGAACATGACCGGGTCGGAGGACTGACTGCTGTCCATCATGGCCGTCACGCGATACTCGCAATTGGTGCCGTAGTTCGCGACGCCAAAGGTCATTCCCTGGGCCGCGCTGACCGATGTGACTGCTGCTCCGGCGTTGGGCGCCGCAAGTACGAGTGCGGTCGCGAGGGCTCCGATTCCCGTGATGCCTATACCGGCCCGCGACAGGAAAGGTTTGCGGGCGCGAATCGGGTGTGCTGTTGTCCACATCTTGATCACTCCCGGACTGATTCGGTTGCTGCGGCCGGATGGTCCGCACAGCTTCTGGGTTTGCCCAGCGGTCCCGAGTTCACAACCGCTGGCAGGTCTCGATCGGATAGCGGGATGTTGGCCGTGGCGACGCCCCCGAACTAGCGATGCCCGAATTGACGGCGCCCGAATTCGACGATGCCCGGATGGCAGGTGGGCGCAGTCCGCGGCGAACCCGTCGATGGGCATCACACGGCACGCTCCGTGCCGGTAGCGGCGGTCATCCGGCTTCGCCGCGGGCTGCGCTACCGCCGGATATCCAGCGAAACGCGCAGGTCGGAGCTTCATTTGGTCAGGATGCCGACACGGTGGATCGCCCCGGTCCCGTGTAGGTTCTACCCAATGAAGGCATTGCGTCGTTTCACCGTCCGTGCCCATTTGCCCGAGCGTTTGACGGCCCTGGGTGAGCTCGCCACCAACTTGCGCTGGTCGTGGCATCCGCCGACGCAGGATCTGTTCGCCGCGTTGGAGCCGCGGCGGTGGCAGGAGATCGGGCATGATCCGGTCCGGATGCTGGGCGAGGTGCCCGCCGCGCGGTTGGACGAACTTGCCGCCGACCCGGATTACCTCGCTCGTGTGGACGCCGCTGCGGCGGACCTGCGCGATTACCTGGCGGCGCCGGGCTGGTTCCAGCGGCGCGCGGGGGAGGAGGTGCGCGGCATCGCCTACTTCTCGATGGAGTTCGGGGTTACCGAGGTGCTGCCCAACTACTCCGGTGGGCTGGGAATTCTGGCCGGTGATCACCTGAAGGCGGCGTCGGATCTGGGATTGCCGCTGATCGGTGTGGGGCTGCTGTACCGCTCCGGGTACTTCCGGCAGTCGTTGTCCGCGGACGGCTGGCAAGCCGAGCACTATCCCGCGCTGGACCCGCAGGGCCTTCCGCTACGCGCGCTCACCTCCGGTGGTTCGCCGGTGCTCATTCACGTGGCCATGCCGGAGGGCCGGGTGCTGCGCGCGCGGGTATGGATCGCACAGGTCGGCCGGGTTCCGCTGCTACTGCTCGACTCGGACATCGCCGAGAACGATCCGGAACTGCGCGCGGTCACCGACCGCCTCTACGGCGGCGACCAGGAACACCGGATCCGGCAGGAGATCCTGGCCGGCGTCGGCGGCGTGCGCGCGGTACGCGCTTACACGACGGCGGAAGGGTTGCCCGATCCCGACGTGTTCCACATGAACGAAGGCCACGCGGGCTTCCTCGGGGTCGAGCGAATCCGGGAGTTCGTCGCGGCGGGAAAGGATTTCGATGCCGCGCTGGGCGCGGTGCGGGCGGGCACGGTGTTCACCACGCACACCCCGGTGCCGGCGGGCATCGATCGGTTCCCGATGCCGATGGTTCGCCGCTACTTCGGCGGTGCGCACGGCGAATCCGAGTCCGCTCTGCTGCCCGGACTTTCCGTGGACCGGATCGTGGCGCTGGGCCGGGAAGCCGATCCTTCTGTCTTCAATATGGCGCATATGGGTCTTCGGCTCGCGCAGCACGCCAATGGCGTCTCGCGGCTGCACGGCGAGGTCAGCCGGTCTATGTTCGCCTCGCTGTGGCCCGGCTTCGACCCCGCTGAGGTGCCGATCGGGTCGGTCACCAACGGAGTGCACGCCACCACCTGGGCCGCGCGGGAATGGGTGGACAAGGCGCGCGAGCACATCGGCGCGAAGCTGGTCGAGGAGGCGCGCGGCTGGGAACGGTTGCGCGACGTCGATCTCGGTGAGTTGTGGTCGACGCGGAACACCCTGCGCGGCATCCTGGTCGACGAGGTGCGCCGCCGATTGCGCGCGTCCTGGCTGGAGCGCGGCGCGGCGGAGGCCGAACTGGGCTGGATCAACGGGGTTTTCGACCCGAACGTGCTGACCGTGGGGTTCGCCCGCCGGGTGCCGACCTACAAACGCCTCACCCTGATGCTGCGCGACCCGCAGCGATTGCGCGCCCTGCTGCTGGACCCGCGCCGGCCGATGCAGATGGTGGTGGCGGGCAAGAGCCACCCGGCCGACGACGGCGGCAAGGCGCTCATTCAGCAGGTGGTCCGCTTCGCCGACGATCCCGAGGTGCGGCACCGGATCGTCTTCTTGCCGGACTACGACATGTCGATGGCTCGCTTCCTGTACTGGGGTTGCGACGTCTGGCTGAACAACCCGTTGCGTCCGTTGGAGGCGTGCGGTACCTCCGGCATGAAGTCCGCGCTGAACGGCGGACTCAACCTGTCCATCCGAGACGGCTGGTGGGACGAGATGTACGACGGCGAGAACGGTTGGGCCATTCCCACCGCGGACGGCGTCCGCGACGAGCAACGCCGCGACGACCTGGAGGCCGCCGCGCTCTACGACCTTTTCGAGCGCACCGTCGCGCCCCGCTTCTACGATCGCGACGCGTCGGGGATGCCGGTGCGATGGGTCGAGATGGTCCGGCACACCCTGCAAACCTTGGGGCCCAAGGTGCTGGCCTCGCGGATGGTCCGGGACTACGCGGTGCAGTACTACGCCCCCGCCGCCGCGGCCTACCAGCGCGCGGTGGCCGACGACTTCGCGGTCGCCCGCGCCATCGCCGAGTATCGACACCGGGTGGAGTCGGCGTGGCCGTCGGTCAAGGTGATCCAGGTGGACAGTGCGGGACTGCCGGACACGCCGATCATCGGAGCGCGGCTGTCGTTGACCGCGCGGGTCGAGCTCGGCGGGTTGAGCGTTTCGGACGTGGTGGTGCAGGCGGTGCTCGGACGGGTCTCGGCCACCGACGACCTCTCCGATGTCACGACGGTCCCGATGACGCACAGCGGGTCGGATGCCGGCGCCGAACTATTCGCCGTCGAAACCCCGCTCCCACTGTCCGGCGCCGTCGGCTACACGGTGCGCGTCCTGCCGCACAGCGACCTGCTGGCCTCCGACGCCGAATTCGGTCTGGTGTCCGCGCCCAGCGCGTAGATCGCGTGGCGGTGGTCACGTTGTCCGAATGTCGCGCCATCCGATCTGCGCCGTGGTGGCGGGTTTCGCGGAGGTCGCCGCGCTCGCGCTGACCGTGGCCGGCATCCTGATGGCCCGCGCTCGGCCGGATCGACGGGAACCGGGTCGAGTACTCGGTTCCCGTGTTCGTCACCATCGTGATGATGCCGCTGACCTGCTCGATTGCCAATGGCCTCGCGATGGGCATGTTGCTGTGCCCGGTGGTCATGGTGGCGGGTGCCGGCTCGAGGAAGTGCACTCGGCCATCCGGCGCTGACGGTGGTGCGCCTCGGCTACTTCTTCTTCCTCGCGGAGTAACGTCCTGCTCGCTTTCGTGCTGAACCATCCCACCGACCGGACCGTGGAATAGTCCGAGGGGTTGGACTGTTGAGCCCTTCGAGCAGCAATCGGACCGCAGTCCGGTTATTGTGGGAAACCTGTCCGGGAACAACATTGCAGGGATGAGGACCAGCATGACCATCAAATCCGTACTCACAGGCACCGACGAGAACACTCGGTTGGATGAAATCTCCTCCGACATCGGCTTGCTGATCGTGCGAGTCGTCTTCGGCGGCTTGCTCGCCGCACACGGCGCACAGAAACTCTTCGGCTGGTGGGGCGGCCCTGGCTGGTCGGCCAATGCCGCCGCCTTCGACCAGATGGGCTACAACCCGGGCAAGCTCTTCGGGACGCTGGCCGGCCTGACCGAACTCGGCGGTGGCCTGCTGCTGCTGCTCGGTCTGCTGACGCCGCTGGCCGCCGCTGCGGTGCTCGGCACCATGATCAACGCGATCAACCTCACCTGGAGCGGCGGGTTGCTGACCGGCAAGGGATACGAGGTGGGCTTGCTGTTCGCGACGGCCGCTGTGGGACTGGCCTTCACCGGTCCCGGCAAGATCTCGTTGGACGCCGGGCGTCCGTGGGGGCGTCAGGGATTCGTGTGGGGCGTCGCGGCAGTGATCCTCGGGGTCGTATCCGGCGTCTTCGTCCTGATCCTGAAGTCGGTGCTCTGAGCTACCGGTTATAGCGCGGCGCGGTGATCTCGGATCACCGCGCCGCGTGCGTTTGTGGCCACGTCAGGTGCCCGGCGAAGGTGCTCGGCATCACACCGTCGCGGCAGCGGCCAGTCGGCGCAACGCGTTGACCACGACATCGGGATCGGCGGTCTCCCAGTAGGGCGGCAGCGACGCGCGCAGGTATCCGCCGTAGCGGGCGGTGGCCAGGCGGGAATCGAGGATGGCGACCACGCCGCGATCATCGACGCTACGCAGCAGGCGTCCGGTGCCCTGGGCCAGCAGGAGCGCGGCATGGCTGGCGGCTACCGTCATGAATCCGTTTCCACCGCGCGATTCCACCGCGCGCTGCCTGGCCGCCAGTAGCGGGTCGTCCGGGCGCGGGAACGGGATGCGGTCGAGGATCACCAGGCTCAACGAAGGTCCCGGCACGTCGACACCTTGCCACAGCGATAGCGTGCCGAACAGCGAGGTTTCCGGATCGTCGGCGAACTTACCGACCAGCGCGCCCGTAGCATCCTCGCCCTGGCACAGCACGGGCGTCGGCAACCGATCGCGCAACGCGTCCGCGGCGGCGCGGGCCGCGCGCATCGAGGAGAACAGGCCGAGGGTGCGTCCGCCCGCTGCCGTGATCAGCCGCTCGATCTCATCCAGGTACGCGGGCGCCAGACCATCGCGGCCGGGGGCGGGCAGGTGTTTTGCGACGTAGAGGATGCCGGACTTGGCGTGGTCGAACGGCGAGCCGACATCGAGCGAGTTCCAGCGGACGGTACCCGCGTCCGACGGCGCTTCGGCTCCGTTCGCGGTGGCCGGGTCGGTGCGGTTACCCGATTGCGCGGGCAGACCCCAGGTGGTCGCGAGCCCGTCGAACGAGCCGCCGATCTGCAACGTGGCCGAGGTCAGCACGACGGTCGCGGTGCCGAAGAGCCTGCTGCGCAACAGGCCGCCGACGGAAAGCGGGGCCATCCGCAACGCCCGGCGCGTGACGCCGCGAACGTCGTCGGCCGCCAACCAGATGACGTCGCGCCGGGCGGCCGGATCGGGTTCGTCGAACGCGGTCAGCGCACGGACCGCGCTGTCGTGCACCTCATCGATCGCCGCCACCGCCAGATTGCGGGCCGCGGCGCTCTCCGGATCGCCCTGCGCGGTGGTGGCGCCCGGCGGCGCGAGGGCTGTGCGCGCGTTCCACGCCGCATCCCGGACCAGGGCCAGCGCGGGGGCGACACCGTCGGGCAGGCTGTCCCAGCGCGCGGCGGGCAGCTCGTCCAATACGGTGTGCCAGGCCTCGGCGGCGCCTTCCAGGCGGTCGATCTCCTGCTCGTCGATGAGCTTGGCGCAGCGCCGTGCGGCCGCGCTGATCGCGGCAGGGGCGAGCTCGGCGGTGGCGACGCCGGTCACCCGGTCGACCAGTTCGTGCGCCTCGTCGATGACCACCACGTCGTGCTCGGGCAGCACCTGGATGCCGCTGATCGCGTCGATCGCGAGCAGCGCGTGATTGGTCACCACCACGTCGGCCTGTGCCGATTCCGTCCTGGCGCGCTCGGCGAAGCAGTCCTGGCCGAACGGGCAGCGCGACTTGCCCAGGCATTCCCGCGACGACACGCTGACCTGTCGCCAGGCGCGGTCGCTCACCCCCGGGGCCAGTTCGTCGCGGTCGCCGGCCTCGGTGTCGCAGGCCCAATCGTTGAGCCGCTGCACCTCACGTCCCAGCCGGGAGATCGCGAACGCGTCGAACAGCTCGGCTTCGGCGGGCTCGTCCGGAATAGCACTGTTGATCTTGTTCAAGCACAGGTAGTTGTTGCGTCCCTTGAGGATCGCGAACTTCGGGGCCCGGCCCAGCGGCGCGCGCAGCGCCTCGGCCAGCCGGGGCAGATCGCGATCGACCAGCTGGCGCTGCAACGCGATCGTCGCGGTGGAGACGACCACCGTGCGACCGGTCCGCACCGCGTGGCGCACGCTCGGCACCAGATACGCCAGCGACTTGCCGGTACCTGTGCCCGCCTGCACCGCGAGATGCTCCTTGGTGTCGATCGCCTGGTCGACCGCCGCGGCCATCGTCGCCTGCCCGGCCCGCTCCTTCCCGCCGAGCGCCTGCACGGCGGTGGCCAAAAGGTCGGAAACGGGCGGCAGTTCGGGCACGCGAGCAGCCTACTCGGTGCCTCCGACAGGCCAGGCGTGTCAGCGGAACCGGACGGTCTACCGGTTGATGGATCCTTCGAGATCGACTCCCGCCCCGCGCATGCGGTCCAGCGCGGCGGCAACGGTGTCGGGTGCGACCCCGGCGGTGAGATCGAGCAGGACGCGGGTGTCGAAACCTTCGATCCGCGCGTCCAGTGCGGTGGCGCGCACGCAGTGATCGGTGGCGATGCCGACCACGTCTACCGCGTCCACACCGCGGTCGTGCAGCCAGTCGGCCAGGCCGGTGCCGTCCCCGGACGTGCCCTCGAAACCGGAATAGGCCGCGGTGTACGCGCCCTTCGAGAAGATCTCCTGGATCGGGCCGGTGGTCAGCGCCGGATGGAAATCGGCGCCGGGGGTACCCACCCGGCAGTGCGGCGGCCAGCTGTCCACGTAGTCGGGCTGGTCGGCGAAGTGCGCGCCGGGGTCGATGTGGTGGTCGCGGGTGGCGACCACAATGCTGTAATTCGTCGCCGCGAGGTGCTCGGTGATCCTGGCGGCGACCGCGGCACCGCCGGTGACCGCGAGCGATCCGCCCTCACAGAAATCGTTCTGGACGTCGACGATGATCAGTGCCCGGGTCATGGTGACCTCCCGCGGTGTGACTGGTTACCTATCGAGATTCTGCCGCTAGGTCCGACAGCCGGTTCACCCGACGCGCGGGAAATTCCGGTGGCCGCGATGTAAACGTCACTACTTCGCGCGGTGATTACTGGATGCCTGTTTCGTCCGCCCCCGGTCCGCCGGGCCCAGTATGGAGGCCGTCATGAGTCACGCAAAGCTGTTCGTCAGTGTGATCATCGCCACCACCGTGTATCTCGCGGTGTCGTTCGTCCTCGGTAACCGGCCGGTCGAACCTGCCGCGTGGGTGCGGTTCGCGCTCGTGGGCGTGGTGTTCGCGCTGCTGTTCGGGGCCGGCTTGCTGCTGGTGCGCCGCGTCGCCGAGCGCCGGCGCTGAGCTCACACGAAGGTGGTCACGATGGCCGGATCGCCCGCGGACAGCTTGAGACCTTCCCAGGGCAGGCTGATCAGTCCGTGGGCGACCAGGTCACGGCTCTCGGCCAGCGTGGGCAGGTCCGCGGCCGGCTCGCCACCGCGGATCAGCGGGATGAGCAGCTCGCGGGCGTGGAAGCCGTTCGACGGCGGCACGGGCCCGGCCGCGGGATAGATGATCTCCTCGACGATCGTGCCGGTATCGCGGGCCAAGCGGATCGCCTTTTTCGTCCCCCCACGCGATTGTTTGTGACTGCTGCGTTTGGCTACCGGCAACCCGTCGACTTCGACCAGTTTGTAGACCATTCCCGCGGTCGGTGCGCCCGACCCGGTGACCAGCGCGGTGCCGACGCCGTAGGCATCGACCGGTTCGGCGCGCAGCGCGGCGATGGCGTACTCGTCGAGATCGCCGGAGACCACGATGCGGGTCTTGGTGGCGCCGAGCGCGTCGAGCTGTTCGCGCACCTGGCGGGCCAGCACGCCGAGATCGCCGGAGTCGATCCGGACGCCGCCCAACCCGGTACCGGCCACCTCGATGGCGGTCGCCACGCCCTGGGTGATGTCGAAGGTGTCCACCAGCAATGTCGTCCCGGTGCCGAGCGCGCGCACCTGGCTGCGGAACGCCTCGGCCTCGTGCGCGCCGTCGGGGCCGCTGTGCAGCAGAACGAACGCGTGTGCGCTGGTACCCGCGCCCGGAATGGCGTAGCGGCGCACCGCCTCCAGATTCGAGGTGGCGTCGAAACCGGCCAGGTAGGCGGCACGGGCACTGTCGGGGGCGGCGAGTTCATGGGCGCGCCGACCGCCCATCTCGATCATCCGGCGGCCTCCGGCGGCGCTCACCATCCGCGCGGCCGCCGACGCGATCGCGCTGTCGTGGTTGAGAATCGACAGGATCAGCGTCTCCAGCACCACGCATTCGGCGAAGCTGCCACGCACGGAGAGGATCGGGGAGCCGGCGAAATAGAGCTCGCCTTCGGCGTAGCCGTCGATATCGCCGGTGAAGCGGTAGTCACGCAGCCAATCGAGGGTCCGCCGATCGGAGAACGGCGCGGCGACGGCGAGTTCCGATTCGGTGAAACGGAACTCCCGCAGCGCGTCGAGTACCCTGCCGGTGCCGCCGACCACGCCGTACCGCCGCCCATTTGGCAACCTTCTAGCAAACACTTCGAAGGTGCACTGCCGCTGCGCCGAACCGTCGGCGAGCGCCGCGGCCAGCATGGTCAGTTCGTACTGGTCGGTCAGCAGCGCCGTACTGGCGACACGGTCTCGCAGGTCCACGCAGTCACTGTAGACACGACGGCCACGCCGCCGCGGCGGGCATCATCCCGGTGAACCGGGCATGCGCGAATCCGGGCTGCGTGGGTGTTGTTTATCCGGAGTCGAGTCGTACTCTTGACGTTATGGCCTTGCGCAACATAGTCCGGGGTGACGTCGTCATGGGCGCCGCGAACGCGACATTGTCGGCGGCACAGGCGACGCCAGAGGCGGTCGAATACACCGAGATCCTCGAGGCCGAGGATCGCCCCTGGGTGACCGTGGTGTGGGATGACCCGGTCAATCTCATGCACTACGTCGCCTACATTTTCCAGAAGCTCTTCGGCTACAGCAAAGCGAAGGCGACCGAGCTGATGCTGAAGGTCCACAACGAGGGCAAGGCCGTGGTCTCGTCCGGTTCCCGGGACAAGATGGAACATGATGTCCAGCGGTTACACGCCGCGGGCCTCTGGGCCACCATGCAACGGGACAACTGACCCGGGCGATACTCTGACGCCGTGCGTAAGTGGAGCAGGAAGAACTCGCTGAGCGGTCTCAAACTGCGTTCCGAAATGGACGCACGCGAGGCCAACGTCCTGCGGTCGCTGGTGGGCGCGGTCTCCGGGCTGCTCACCGACCGCGCCGCATCCGCGCCCGATGACGATCTGGCCGCGCTGACCGGTCTGCGGTCCGGCAACACTGTTGCGCCGGAGGACCCGCGGCTGCGCCGGCTGCTCCCGGACTTCCATCGCAGCGAGCCGGGCTCACCGGACGCCGAGCGCGCCGACCTCAACAGCGCGCTGCGCGGCCTGCACGAGCCCGACATCATCGACGCCAAGCTGACGGCGGGCTCGGTGGTGCTGGACACCGTCCCGAACGCGGGCGGAAAGATCGTGCTCACGCCCGAACAGGCCGACGCATGGCTGACCGCGCTCACCGACGTGCGGCTCGCGCTCGGCACAGTGCTGAACATCGACGCCGACACCCCCGACCATCTCGATTCCGACGATCCGCGCGCTCCGCACTTGGACGTGTACCACTGGCTGACCTGGATGCAGGACTCGCTGCTGCAGGCACTGGCTCCCTGACCGACTCCGGTGCGAAGATCGGCGCGGTCGGTCAGCGCTGGTGCCGTGAGGAGTGGAGATGGTGAATGCCGAGCCAGGGGAAAACAATTCGCTCACCGATGTGCCCGGCGTATTGGTCGGTCACCACCACGTCCTCGACCCCGGCGCCACACTGGGCGCCGGGGCGGCCACCGGATGCACGGTCGTGCGCGTGCCGGGCGGCGCGGTGGCCTCGGTCGACGTGCGCGGCGGCGGGCCGGGCACGCGCGAGACCGACCTGCTCGATCCGATGAACACCGTCCGCCAGGTCGACGCGGTCCTGCTGACCGGTGGCAGTGCCTACGGTCTCGCCGCGGCCGACGGGGTGATGCGCTGGCTGGAGGAGAACGGCGCCGGCATCGTCATGGACCCCACCGACGCGAGCCGGGTGGTGCCGATCGTCCCCGGCGCGGTGATCTTCGATCTTCCGGTCGGGGCATGGGACATCCGGCCGACCGCCGAGTTCGGCTACCGGGCGGCGGAGGCGGCAGCGGTCGACTTCGCCCGCGGGTCGGTCGGCGCCGGAGTCGGCGCGCGTGCCGGATCGCTCAAGGGCGGGGTGGGCACCGCGAGCGTCGTGCTGGGTGCCGGCGCCGCGGCCGGGATCACCGTCGCCGCGTTGATCGTGGCCAATCCCGTTGGCTCGGTGTTCGATCCGCGCACCGGCTTGCCGTGGGGGTGTGGCACCGACGGACCGGGCTACTTCGGCCTGCGCATGCCGACCGCTGAGCAGTTGGCGACCGCCAATGCGCCGCCGGTGAAAGGCACGGTGCTCAACACCACGATCGGAGTAGTGGCGACGGACGCCCCGCTCGACCCGGCCGGTTGCCGGCGGGTGGCGGTCACCGCGCACGATGGCCTGGCCAGGGCGATCCGTCCCGCGCATTCCCCGCTCGACGGGGACACGCTCTTCGCCCTCGCCACCGGCACCGCCGAGGAGGGCGCTGCGGGCGCTGCGGGCGCCGACCTTCCCCTGCCGCCCGCCTTCCCCGCCGATCTGCTTGTCCTGGACGAGATCTGCACGGCCGCCGCGGTGTGCGTCGAACGCGCCGTCGTCGACGCGATCCGCTCGGCGCGCGCGGTCGCCGGCATCCCGGCGTACCACGACATATTCCCTGTTTGATCGGCCGCTGTGCCGCGGCTCCCACGCCACGTGCCGCTGCCCGTGGGTGTGACCCGGCCGATGGGGTCCGGGGAATAGCCGAATATCCTGGCTCGTTGTCGACTGCGATGGGTCGGCGTTGTTGGAAAGGTGTGCGACTCGTGCTGGTGATCAGGGCCGACCTTGTGGAGGCGATGGTGGCGCACGCGCGCGCCGATCACCCCGATGAGGCATGCGGTGTAATCGCGGGGCCGGAGGGCTCCGACCGGCCGGAGCGCTTCATCGCCATGGTCAACGCTGAGCGCTCGCCCACTTTCTACCGCTTCGATTCCGGCGAGCAGTTGAAAGTGTGGCGCGAGATGGATGAGGCGGACGAGACACCGGTGGTGATCTACCACTCCCATACCGCCACCGATGCCTACCCCAGCCGAACCGACGTGTCGTATGCCTCCGAGCCGTTCGCACACTATGTGCTGATCTCCACCCGCGATCCGGAGCAGCACGAACTTCGCAGCTACCGGATCGTCGACGGCGAGGTCGCCGAGGAGCCGGTGCGGATCGTCCATGCCTATGACGAGTGACGAGCCTATGACAACCCGACCGATGCCTGATCCTGAAATCGAGGAGTAGTACCCATGCCGGTAACCGTGTCCATTCCGACCATCATGCGTGGCCTCACCGGAGGTGAGAAGCGGGTGCAGGCCGAGGGCGCCACGCTGTCCGCGCTGATCGACGACCTCGAGGCCAACCATCCCGGTATTGCCGAGCGTCTGCTCAAGGACGGCAAGCTCAACCGCTACGTCAACATCTACGTCGATGACGAGGATGTGCGTTTCGCCGGCGGTCTCGAGGCCGAGGTGCCCCAGGAGGCGAGCGTGACCATCCTGCCCGCCGTCGCCGGAGGCTGACCGGTCCCGTGGCGCGTTACGAATCGCTGATCGCGACCCTCGGCAACACCCCGCTGGTCGGCCTGCGCACGCTGTCGCCGCAATGGGACGGCGAGAACCATGTCCGGCTGTGGGCGAAGCTGGAGGATCGCAACCCCACCGGCTCGATCAAGGATCGGCCGGCGCTGCGCATGATCGAGCAGGCGGAGGCCGACGGGTTGCTGCGCCCCGGATGCACCATCCTGGAACCGACCAGCGGAAACACCGGCATCTCCTTGGCCATGGCGGCAAAGCTCAAGGGGTACCGGCTGATCTGCGTGATGCCGGAGAACACCTCGGTGGAGCGGCGGCAGCTGCTCACCATGTTCGGTGCGCAGATCATCGATTCCCCCGCGGCGGGCGGCTCC
The DNA here is from genome assembly GCF_052545115.1 of Nocardia glycosmidis. NCBI lineage: Bacteria > Bacillati > Actinomycetota > Actinomycetes > Mycobacteriales > Nocardiaceae > Nocardia > Nocardia glycosmidis. The sequence continues at coordinate 24,617 of NZ_JBQWRH010000001.1, forward strand.
AATCAGGCTGTCGCGCTGGCCAAGCAGATCGCGGCGGAGAACCCGGACTGGGTGATGCTCTACCAGTACGGCAACCCGGCGAACGCGCTGGTGCACTACGAGACGACCGGCCCGGAGCTGCTGGCCGATCTGCCGGAGATCACGCATTTCGTCGCGGGACTCGGCACGACGGGCACGCTGATGGGCACCGGCCGTTTCCTGCGCGAGAAGGTGCCCGGCGTCGAGATCGTCGCCGCCGAGCCGCGTTACGGCGAGCTGGTCTACGGTCTGCGCAATATCGATGAGGGGTTCATCCCGGAGCTGTACGACGAGACCGTCCTGACGACCCGTTTCTCGGTCGGTCCGTACGACGCGGTCAAACGCACCCGCGAGCTGGTCCTGGAAGAAGGGATCTTCGCCGGCATCTCCACCGGCGCCATCCTGCACGCCGCGCTCGGCGTCGCCCGCAAGGCGGTGCGGGCGGGCACGCGTGCCGACATCGCGTTCGTGGTCGCCGACGGCGGATGGAAGTATCTGTCCACCGGTGCCTACGACGGCACGCTCGAGGAGGCGGAGGAGCGGCTCGACGGCCAGCTCTGGGCCTGATTTCACCTTCCGCGCCGGTACCCTCGGTGAGGCGGGGCCGCAAACCCCGCGCGGCGAGGAGGTGGCCATGACCGGCGCGGGACTCGGGCCGTCGTTCGACCCCGATCGGATCGCGGCGATCCGTGCGCGGTGGGCGAAGCCCAACGGCGTGCCGGGGTCGCCGACGCGACCCGCGCCGACGCCGGCCGGCGGATTCGCCGCGCTGAAGCGGCTGTGGCTGCGCTGCGGGCTGCTGATCCTCGGATTCGTCGGGCTGCTCTACGGCATCGAAGGAGTCGATACCGCGGTCGGCGGTCGGCTCGACCACGCGGGTATCGAGCCGCGCCGGGCCGACGGGCTGACCGGCATCCTGGTCGCGCCGGTGCTGCATGATGGCTGGGGTCACCTGATCGGCAATACGCTCCCGCTGCTCGTACTCGGTTTCCTCGTCCTGCTGGCCGGCATCGGCCGCGGGTTGGCCGCGACCGCGATCATCTGGCTCGTGGCGGGGTTCGGCACCTGGCTCACCGCAGCGACGGGCAGCGTGCATATCGGTGCGTCCTCGCTGGTATTCGGCTGGCTGACATTGCTCATCTCGCGCGGCTGGTTCGCGCGCAATGCCGGACAGATCGTGCTCGGTCTGGTGGTGCTCGCCCTCTACGGCTCGCTGCTGTGGGGCATTCTGCCCAGTCGGCCGGAAATCTCTTGGCAGGGGCATCTTTTCGGGGCGTTGGGCGGACTGCTCGCCGGCTGGGTACTCTCCGGAGATGAACGTCGACGCCGTGGCGGGGATCGAGCCGGAGTCAATACGTCGCCGCGGTGAACGCGCGGTCCGTCGTGAGAGGTGGGGGATCGTTTCGTGAGCCGGAATTCCGCGTGGCAGCATGAGGGAATGCGCCTTACCGTCCTCGGGTGCTCGGGCAGTGTGTCCGGCCCGGACTCTCCTGCGTCGGGCTACCTGCTGACCGGCCGGGACATGTCGCCGACGGTCATCGATTTCGGTCCGGGAGTCCTCGGCGCGCTGCAGCGTTACGCCGACCCGGGTGAGGTCGACATCTTCCTGACCCATCTGCACGCCGATCACTGCCTGGATTTGCCGGGCCTGCTGGTATGGCGGCGTTACCATCCCATGCCACCGGAGGGAAAGGCGATCGTGCGGGGTCCCTCGGATACCTCGCTGCGCATCGGCAACGCCTCTGCCGAGGTCGGCGGCGAATGCGACGACTGGTCCGATGTGATCGACATGCGGCCGTGGGCCGAGGGACAGTCGGTGGAATTCGGGCCGGGCCACACCGTCACCCCGCGTCGGATGAATCACCCGCCGGAGTCCTACGGCCTGCGGATCGATACCACGAGCGGGCGCACCTTCGTCTACACCGGCGACACCGCACTGTGCCCGCAGGTCCACGAACTCGCCCAGGGCGCCGATATCCTGATGGCCGAAGCGTCCTGGACGCACGATCCGGCGAATCGCCCGCCCGGCATACACCTTTCGGGTACCGAGGCGGGTCAGATCGCCGCCGAGGCCGGGGCAAAGGAACTGCTGCTCACGCACATCCCCCCGTGGACTTCCCGCGAGGACGTGATCGCCGAGGCCAAAGCGCAGTTCTCCGGACCGGTGCACGCGGTGGCACCGGGCGAGACATTCGATCTCTGATCGCCACATCGGCGTTTCCACCACGGACACCAGCAAACCCCCGAGCGCACTTCGTGTCCGGCGCGGACGAAGTAGCTGACAAGTCGCGACAGCCTCACCACCGGCGGTTGTCGCCGACACAACCACTCGGCCCAGGTCCGATTTCGAGCGTAGCGGGACCGAGCATCCCCTGTTCGTGGCCCGGATTGCGTCCGAGCGGCCGACGCGTCCGCGACGAAATCGCCAGCGGCGGTCGCTCGGACGCGAGCTACAAGGAACCGCGAACACGCCGCGCCGCAGGTACGGCAAAACGAACCCAGTAGGCTGTGGCCCGTGTCGAGACGAGCCGATGGCAGGGCGGACGATGAGCTCCGCGAGGTCCGGATCACCCGCGGATTCACCAACCATCCAGCTGGTTCAGTGCTGGTGGAGTTCGGGCAGACGCGGGTGATGTGCACCGCGAGTGTCACCGAGGGCGTGCCGTCGTGGCGCCGCGACTCCGGGTTGGGCTGGCTCACCGCCGAATACGCGATGCTGCCCGCCGCGACGCACACGCGCAGCAGCCGCGAATCGGTGAAAGGCAGGATCGGCGGACGGACCCAGGAGATCAGCCGGCTGGTCGGGCGCTCGCTGCGTGCCTGTATCGATCTCGCCGCCATCGGCGAGAACACCATCGCGATCGACTGCGATGTGCTCCAGGCCGACGGTGGAACCAGGACCGCCGCCATCACCGGCGCCTACGTCGCACTGGCCGACGCGGTGACCTACCTCGGCGCGGCCGGCGCCTTGGCCGACCCGCAGCCACTCTCGTGCGCGATCGCCGCGGTCAGCGTCGGGGTGGTCGACGGCCGGGTGCGCGTCGACCTGCCGTACGAAGAGGATTCGCGCGCCGAGGTCGACATGAATGTCGTGGCTACCGATACCGGCACGCTGGTGGAGATCCAGGGCACCGGCGAGGGGGCCACCTTCCCGCGCTCCACGCTGGACAAGCTGCTCGACTCCGCGCTCGCGGGCTGCGAGAAGTTGTTCGTCGTGCAGAAGGAGGCGCTGGCGCTGCCGTATCCCGGCGTGCTTCCGGCGCCGGTCGAGTCGAAGAAGAAGTGATGGCCTGCCGTTTGCTGGTCGCCAGCCGCAATGTCAAGAAACTGAATGAGCTGCGCCGTATCCTCGACGAGGCGGGTGTCGCCGGAATCGAGATCGTTGGGCTCGATGACGTACCGCCCTACGCCGAAGCTCCCGAGACCGGCGCGACATTTGCGGAGAACGCGCTGGCCAAGGCCCGCGACGGTGCCGTGGCCACCGGTTTGGCGTGCGTCGCCGACGATTCCGGCCTCGAGGTGGACGCGTTGAACGGGATGCCCGGCGTGCTGTCGGCGCGCTGGTCGGGCGGTCACGGGGACGACGCCGCCAACAATGCGTTGCTGCTGGCGCAAATCGCCGATGTCCCGGACGAGCGGCGCGGCGGGCGGTTCGTGTCGACCTGCGCGCTGGTGGTGCCGGGGGGCGAGGAGATCGTGGTGCGCGGCGAATGGCCGGGCTCGATCGCGCGGACGCCGGTAGGGGACGGCGGTTTCGGCTACGACCCGCTGTTCATTCCGGCGGGCGGTGCCGTCACCGCCGCTCAGCTGACGCCCGCCCAGAAAGACGCGGTCTCGCATCGGGGGCGGGCATTGGCCCAGTTGGTGCCCGCGCTGGCGGGACTTGCCGGCTGACCGGGGTCCCGCCGATCGCGGTCAGCCGGCGAGGGCCTGCTTGACCTGCTTCGCATTGATGTGCTCGACGAAGAACGACAGCAGCGGGATGGTGCCGGCGAGCAGCGTGCCGATGGTGCGCAGGGCCGGCCAGCGCACCTTGACCGCGAGATCGGCCGTGACTACCAGGTAGACGAAATACACCCAACCGTGCACGACGGCGATCCAGCTCGGAGTGTGCACGCCGAAGCCGTACTTGGCGATCATCTCACCCGTGAGCAGCAGCAGCCAGAGACCGGTGATCCAGGCCAGCGTGCGGTAGCGGACCAACGCGGAGGCGATCTTGGCGGAGGCGATCTCGGCGGCGGCGGTCTTGGCGGCGTTCGCCGTCGGTGCGGGGGCGACTGCGGTCTCGATGGAATTCTCGCTGGTGCTCAACCGGCGCTCCTCTCGCGGGTGTGCAGGCCCGTTGTGCGGACCTGCGTGTCGGTGTCATTGGCGTACAGCTCGGCGAGGTATCGGTTGTACTCGGTGAGCACCGGGTCCTCGTCCTGGACGGCCTTCGGACGCTCGGGCAGCAGGCCCGCCGGGATCTCTCTGGGCGCAACCGGTGTCGCGGCGCGTTTGGACGCGGCGGTGGAGCGCCGCGTGTCGGCGGGGGCGTTGTCCTCCTCGGCCTCGCGCTCGAGCCGGACGAACCGGAAGTAGGCGAAGACGGCGAACGCCGCGAACAGTGGCCACTGCAGCGCGTACCCGAGATTCTGGCCGGTGCCGCCGACGGACTCATACCGCTCCCACTGCCACCACGCCAGCGCCAGGCAGCCCAGCGCGGCGACGACCACCAGCGCGATGAGGGCCGGGCGGTTGTGTGCCGGGCGATCGTGTGCCGGGCGGTGTGGTGAGGCGGACACGACCACCACGGTACCCGCTCTACTACGCAGCCCGTAGAGCTGGGTTTGTGTTGTTCGGCGACGCGGTCGCCGCCGGTGGCGTTCAGAACGAGTAGGTGACGCCGGTCAGTCGTTCGGATTCCGTCCACAACCGCTGCCAGAGGTCTGTGTTCTTCGACAGGCGGGTGGACGGGGAGGCGCGCACCGGGCCTCGGGTGCCGAAGAGTCTGGTCGGCCCCCAGTACACCGTGGGGTCGGCGTCGGGCATGGTCGCGGCGAACAGCGTCGACTGTGACGCCTTTGCGGGGGGATGTCCGATCAGGCGGATGAAAGGCTTGGCGATGTGGTCGAGCGGCGTCTCGGTGTGCGTGAAGAGGTCGGTGGCGCAGACACCGGGGTGGACCGCGTAGGAGCGCTTGGCGGACCCGGACTCCATCAGTCTGCGTTGCAGTTCCCGCGCGAACATCAGGTTGCACAGCTTGGCTTGCGCATAGGCGAGATTGCGCTGGTAGCGGCGGTTGTTGTAGTCGAGGTCGTCGATCCAGAGCTTCGGGGTCTGCCTGTGCGCGATGCTGGCCAGCGTCACCACGCGATCGGTGATCTGGTTCAGCAGCAGCCCGGTGAGCGCGAAGTGCCCGAGGTGGTTGACTCCCCATTGGGTTTCGAAACCGTCCTTGGTCCGGGAGAAGGGGAGGTTCATCAGCCCGGCGTTGTTGATCAGGACATCTAATTCGGCATTGTCCTGGGCGAACTGGGCGAACTTGCGCACCGAGGCCAGGTCGGCCAGGTCGAGTTCGGCCACCCGTACATCACCGTCGATGCGGTCGGCGACCTCCTTCGCCTTGGCCGTGTTTCGGCAGGCCATGATCACGGTCGCGCCTTTGGCCGCGAGGACCTTGGTGGTTACGGCGCCGAGCCCGCCGTTGGCGCCGGTGATGACAAAGGTGCGTCCGGTCTGATCCGGGATCTCAGTGGGTTTCCACGCCATGCGCCAACCTTAGGAGTAAGTGTCGGAGGAAGGTGCGTCCGATATTCGGCCCAGATCCTCTCAGACGCACCGGCCTCATGTCCGTTTTCTCCGTCACGACACGGGCATCGATGGGGCTGGTCGGCTGTCCAGTGGTCACCCGAGGCCTGTCCCGGTCCTGCTGGCTGACCGGTACGCGGGCGGCGAAGATCAAGCACAGCAAGACGCCGGGACCGGCGGCGCGCACGGTGATGCCGCTGCTCGCGCCGATCATGATCAAGACGGTGATGAATCCGGAGAAGACCATGGGACCGGAGCAGCGTTACCGGATCGACTGGGACGCGCCCGCAGGCAGCGAACTCGCGGCGGCTTAGCAGAGAATTCCTGCCGGTTCACTGGACCGGCAGGAACTCGCCGCTGGTCGGCACCGCTGAGGGCGCTCCCTGGTAGGCGCCGCGGCCAACGCGGTGAACGCGCGACGCTCAGGCGCACCGCGCAGGGAACGCACCGTCAGCGCGGCGGGAAACGGTTGCGCCCCAAGAGCGACACCGTCGTCGGACACCCCTCGCGCGGGTACCCACCGGAGCGCGGCCGACCGGTCCCTCCGAATTGATCGCGGTGCAAGCGCTTTCGGTGTTTTCGGAACCGATCGGCAAGGCGGGCCGGTAGATTATTGCTCAGGGGCAGGTGGTCAGTACCCGGACCATGGCGTCTTTCTCGGGCGGGGTCACCCAGAGCTGGTAAGCCGCCTTCACCTGAATCTGTCTGGTCACGTAGGCGCAGTGGAAGCTCTTGTTCGGCGGCAGCCAGTCGGCCGCGTCGGAATCGCTCTTGGCCTGGTTGGTGGGGCCGTCCGCGGCCTCCAGGTTCAGCGGATCGTTCGCCAGGTCGCGGCGGCGGTCGGCGGAAAGCTTCTGCGCGCCGGTCTGCCACGCGTCCGAGAGCGCGACCACATGGTCGATCTGCACCTCGTCGGACGTCTTCGTACCGCGCTTGAAGTCGATGATCTTGCCGGTGTAAAGGTCGCTGAGCGTGCCGGTGGCGACGATGCACTTGCCCGACTTGAACGTCACGTCGGTCATGTCGCGCTGCAGAATGTCGTTGCGGGTGTCGCAGCCGTTGTTGCCGCCGGGCACCGACACGTTGTCGGACCAGGGCGGGCCGAATTCCTCACGGCTGTAACCAGTTCTGGGTGCGCGGTCGGCGACGCGCAGCGAATTCAGCAGGGCGAGGGCGTCGCGGCTCGGTATGGCAGCGGCGCAGCCCCGGCCGCCGGAACCGCAACCCGTCGCCGCGTTCGACTCGCTGGCTCCGAGGTGCGAGCAGGAGGCCAGGCCAAGGGAAGTCGCGACGATGACGCCGATCAGAGCCAGCCGCTGTGCCGTGGATTTCATCGAACTTCCTAACTCCGAAAACGGTAACCGGCGTCAAAGTATCCAGGGCCCGGATTGCCAGAATCGAAACGGCGTGTATGAGTTTCGGCACAGCTCGATGCTGCCCGGCCTTTGCGGCGGATCGGCCAGTACGCCACGGTAGCTGGACCGCAGTGTGGACCCGCCTCCGAATCGCCGTGCCGGCGCCGACTCGAGGGCGGTTCGATCACGAGGAGTGCAGGGGAGCCGCGCGGTTGCGCGGATGGTTGTCCACGCCGAAGACCGCACTTGGCCGACACCACGGGGCTGATGAGGGGGAAGTCCCGGGCTCGGCTGTGCACCGGGTCGACGAGGCGCCGGCCTTCGGACCCGTCGCGCCGCGCAAGACCGCACCTGGATGCTCAGCCGAACACGCCGTCGGAGGGCTGATCGGCGGCACCGCGGCCGTGTGTGGGTCGTAGTTCTGCTGCGAGGCGGGCGATTCGGTCCGGGCCGACGCGGCAACATCCGCCGATGATGCGGGCGCCCTGGGCGACCCAGGCAGGTGCCACGTCGGGGGCGAACTGGGCGGTTCCGGTCCAGGCGCGGCGGGTGCTGTCCCAACTCTCGCCACTGTTCGGGTAGGCGATCACGGGTTTGCCGGTGCGGGCGGCGAATTCGATCGCGGTGTCGACATCGGCGGGTGCGCAGCAGTTGACGCCGATCGCGATGATCGAGTCCGCCGCGGCGGCGACCGCGAAAGCGTCCACCAGCGGTTGGCCCGCACGGGTGCGGGTGCCCTCGATGGTATAGCTGAGCCACGCGGGAACACCGATGTCGCTCACCAGATCCACCAACGCCTCGGCTTCGTCGAGGTCGGGAACGGTCTCCAGGGCCAACAGATCGGCGCCGGCGTCGGCGAGCACCTCCATCCTCGGACGGTGCCAGGCGCGGAGTTCGGCCACAGTTCGTCCGTAACGCCCGCGGTATTCCGAGCCATCGGCGCGGGCCGCGCCGTACGGGCCGATAGCGGCCGCGACCCATCGACTCCGCTCGTCCGTGCAGGCGTCCCGCGCCGCGCGGGCCAATGCCACGCTGCGGCGCAACAGCCGGATCGACTCCGCCCGGTCCAGCCCGCGCGCGGCGAAACCGTCGAACGACGCCTGGTAGCTCGCGGTGGTCGCGATATCGGCGCCCGCCGCGAAGTAGGCCGTGTGTACGGCCTCGATGGCAGCTGGATCGTCCACCAGAAGTCGAGCCGACCACAGGGGGTCGGACAGGTCGTGGCCGCGCGCTTCCAGTTCGGTGGCCAACCCGCCGTCCGAGATCAGGACTCCCGCAGGGTCGAACAGCACCATTCCACTCTAGGACGCGGACTCAGTCGTCGTCGCTGGGCTGTGCTGTGGGGGGTACGCCGGTGTCGACGAAGCGGATCAGCCGATCGATGCGTGCGGTGTGATCGACGCAGCGCTCGAGGTGGTGCCCCAGCAGCGCATTGTCGATCGCGATATCGGTCGGGGGCGCGGACGCGGGATCGCGCAGGGCTGAATGCAATCGCTGGTGCAATGATTCCATCGTCAGGCCATCGAGTGTGTCCTCCGATGGCGGTTGGTGATCGGCGACCGCGCGCCCTGCCAAGGCGGTACGCTCGGCCGCGAGCTTCCCCATCGCCGCGAAGATGCCCAGAATCGGTTGCTGCGCAACGTGTTCCGGATGACGCCGATACACCTGGTCGGCGATCCGGCTTGCCAGCCGGCTGATCTGGGATAGTTCACCGGCGATCTGGATCGCGGTCACCACGTGCCGTAGGTCGCGAGCGACCGGCGCCTGCAACGCCAGCAGCACCACGGTTCGCGCCTCGCACGCGCCGTACATCTTCTGCAGCTGCTCGTCGCGCGCGAAGACCTCGTAGGTCGCGGTGAGGTCGGCGTCGACGAGGGCGTCGGTGACACGCTCGACGGCGTCGTGGGCGAGCGTGCACATCTGCGTCAAGTCCTTGGTCAACGCGATGAGCTCGGCAGTGAACTGGGTCCGCACCGCCAGATTCTCGCCTATCGACCGGCGCGGGGTCGATTCCTTGCCGGATGTTCTCCGAAACGACGTCGCCTCGCCGCGCCTGGTCCACTTTCATAAGTCGGCGCTGCGCTTTGCTTCCGCCGAAGCGAATACGGGTCTGTCTGCTGGTCCGAATACCAAGGCGGACAACCGCATCGGCGGTGATCACCCGGAAAGTGGAATATGGCAATACGTCCTGCCGAGCAGGGCGGCCTGCCGGCCAATTGGACCGGTACGCCACGACCCGGACTCGTCGGTGAGCGACCTCGAGATTGGTCACCCGGCCGGGGTGCGGGTAATTTGCTGGGACGATGGGTGCATGATCCGTGTGTTGACCACCCGCTGGACCGTACTCGTACCACTGCTCGCTCTGCTCGCTCTCGCAGCCACCTGGGGGCGAAGTCTGCCCGGTGTCGCCGTGGCGATCGTGGTGGCCGCGCTGATCGGGGCGGTGCTCGCGGCGGTGCACCACGCGGAGGTGGTCGCGAGGCGGGTCGGTGAGCCGTTCGGTTCGCTGGTGCTCGCGATCGCGGTCACTGTGATCGAGGTCGCGCTCATTCTCACGCTGATGAGCTCAGGCGGCGACAAGACTTCCACACTGGCCCGCGACACGGTCTTCGCGGCGGTGATGATCACGTGCAACGGCATCTTCGGTCTCGCCCTGCTGGTCGGTGCGGTACGCAGGCGGATAGCGGTGTTCAACCCGGAGGGCGCCGGCGCGGCCCTGGCCACCGTCGCGACTCTGGCCACGCTCAGTCTCGTGCTGCCGACCTTCACCACGAGCAAGCCCGGCCCGGAATTCTCCCCGGCGCAGCTGGCCTTCGCCGCGGTCGCCTCCCTCGCGCTCTACGGCTTGTTCGTCATGGTGCAGACGGTGCGTCATCCCGATGACTTCCTGCCGGTCGAAGCGGACGGCGTCGTCGCCGAGGAGGACGAGCACACCGAGGCGCCGAGTGCGCGCGCCGCGGTGACCAGCCTCGCGCTGCTGTTCGTCGCCCTGATCTGCGTGGTCGGGCTGGCCAAAGTGGTCTCACCAGCCGTCGAATCGGCGGTCGCGTCGGCGGGGCTGCCGCAATCGGCGGTCGGTGTGGTGATCGCGCTGCTGGTGCTGCTGCCGGAAACGCTCGCCGCGGCCCGCGCTGCTCGCCGCGACCAGGTACAGATCGGCCTCAACCTCGCGCTGGGTTCGGCCATGGCGAGTATCGGTCTGACCATTCCGGCGATCGTCGTGGCGAGTATCTGGCTGGACGGACCGCTGGTGCTCGGCCTCGGCGCCACCCAAATGGTTCTGCTGGCCCTGACCGTTGTGGTGGGCGGGCTCACGGTCGTGCCAGGACGGGCAACCCTCTTGCAGGGCGGCGTGCACATCGCCCTGTTCGCGGCCTTCGCCTTCCTCGCGGTCAGCCCTTGACCGGCCAGAGACGACATTTCCGCGCCGGATCCCGGTCGAAGCGCGCGGGCTGGATACCGTGAGATCCATGCACAACGACGCGGGTCCGTTACGCAGCCCCGAATGGGACGCGGTACGGGGCTTCGCGCTGTGCGGGATGCTGGTGGTGACTATCCGCCAGATCGCGGGCATGGCCTCGACGGACGAGACGGGCATGGTGATTCCGGTCCGGCATGCGCTGACGGTGCTGTTCGACGGACGGTTCTTGCCGATCTTCTCCTTTGTGTTCGGGCTCGGCTTCGCCCGGTTACTGGACCACGCGGACGAGCGCGGCGAGCGTCCGCGACTCGTGCTGGTCCGCCACCTGGTCGCGCTCGGGGTCCTCGGCCTGATCCATCAGCAGTTCCAGGAGGGGGCGGCGCTGCTGCCGTACGCGCTGGTCGGGTTGGCAATCCTGCTGCCTGCGGCGGCGCTGCCGAATGGGGTCATTCTGGTCGCCGGGCTGGTCGGCACCGTCGCCGCGGCTGTGGCTCTCGGTGGCGAACTGGCGCTGGTGCCGGGGTTGTTCCTGCTCGGTATGGCCGCCGCTCGTGCCGGGATCGTCCGGACAGTGGGCGAGCGGAGTTGGCAGATCGGTGCCGTTTTCGCGCTCGCGCTGCCCGCCGCGGTGGTGGCAGGGCGATGGGAGTACCGCACTCCGTACCTGGATTTGTGGTCCACGCCGGCCGCGGCGGTGGCCGGCCTGTTCGGTGCGCTTGCCTACCTGACCGGATTTCTGCTGCTGCTGCGCATCGAACCGGGGCAGGTGCTGTCCGAGGTACTTCAGCCGCTGGGACGGATGGCATTGACCAACTACGTCGGCGCCACGGCGCTGATCCTGCTCGCCGAACCGCGGCTCGGGCTGTCCGGCTCCGCCGACTATGCGGCGCTGCTGGGTTCGGCGGCCGCGGTCATCGTGGGCCAGATGCTGATCAGCGCCGTGTGGCTGCGGTTTTTCGAGTACGGTCCGCTCGAATGGGTGTGGTGGTGTATCACCTGGTGGACGGTGGTGCCGTTCCGTCGTACGCGGGTGCCCAGTCGCCCGTACTGAGCTCAGGCGCACCGGTCTCCAGCCCAGCCGGCCATGCGATGCCCGGGTCCCGCGAGCGGCGGCCGGTGCGGCGATCATCGTCGCTCGCACCATCTCAACGGAGTGGCATCCGCTGCGCCGAGGGCCTGCGATGCCGGAAACCGGAGCGCCAGGCGACCTCTCGCCCGCAGCACCGAATCCGGGCACTGGGTGAGGGCGTGGCCTGACCGGCACATCGATGTCGACCGAGTCGATGCCACTGACGCCGCGCAGCGTCGGTTCGATCGCCAACGCGGACTCCCGGGTGACAAGGTAATCGTGCACGTCCTCCATTTCGGATGCACCGATTCGCCCGGACACAAACTTCCGTTTTACTCGGTTTGATCATCCCGACGCCGGGAATAGCCCAGTTGTCCTACGCTCGACGTAATAGGGATTGTCATGATCAGCATCACCGGGCTCGTCGTCTCGGTCGCGACGGTGACTCCCGGAGCTGCCGCAGTGGTCGGCAACACCGGCGACGCCCGGCAATTTCGCGTTCGACTACCAGTCCCACGGCCCGACCGGGGCGCTGTTCGGTTACGGGATCGTGCTGCGCGCCATCGCGGTGATCGGACCTGCGCCGGTGCTGAACGGTGCCCGGCGCGCGCGGTGGCGCGCACCTCGAATCCGTTGACCGCGAAATAGTTATCAAGAAAAGGAAATACGGCAATGATTATTCTCGGCATCATCCTGTTGGTCCTCGGCTGGCTGCTCGGAATTTCCCTGCTCACCACCGCGGGAATCATCGTGCTGATCATCGGTCTCGTGCTGCTGATCGCAGGCTCGGTGGGCCGTCCGGTCGGTGGCCGCCGCTGGTATTACTAGCGGTCTCGGTTCCGCGGGATTCGTCATGACGTTCGAAGCGCGTACCGCTCGAGCGCGGGCGAGGCGGAGCAGTGTGCAGGAATTCCTCGGCGAGCAACCGGAAACTTCCGGCGGCGTCGCGGGCAGACCCGTGGCAATCCGGAGTGCCCCATCGGCGGCGCGACTCGCACGGCACCGTCTGCGCGGAAGATCAGAGTCCGGCGATATCGGTGAGCTGCCCGATGCCGTAGGTGACGGCCATGGCCAGCGCGCCGCCCAGCACCACCCGGATCATCGCCCGCCCGCGCGGGCTCCCGCCCAGCCCGGCGCTGACCGAGCCCGTGATCGCGAGCGCCGCCAGAACGGCCGCGAAGGTGACCGGGATGCGGGCGCTCACCGGTGGCAACAGGATCGCCAGCAGCGGAAGCAACGCGCCGAGGACGAAGGCCACCGCCGAGGAGAACGCCGCTTGCCAGGGATTGGTCAACTCGGCCGGATTCAGGCCCAGTTCGGCTTCGGCGTGTGCAGTGAACGCGTCGTGCGCGGTGAGTTCCTCGGCGACTCTGCGCGCAGTCTCCGCCGTCAGGCCCTTGGCCTGGTAGATCCCGGCGAGCTCGGCCAATTCGTAGTCCGGCTCCTCGTGCAGCTCCCAGCGTTCTCGCGCCAGCAGGGCGCGCTCGGAATCGCGCTGGGTGCTGACCGACACGTATTCGCCCACCGCCATCGAGATCGCTCCGGCCGACAGGCCCGCGATACCCGCGGTGAACAGCGTGGCCGTGTCGGTCGTGGTCGCGGCGACTCCCACGACGAGGCCCGCGGTGGACACGATGCCGTCATTGGCGCCGAGTACTCCCGCACGCAGCCAGTTCAGCTTGGACGCGAAGCCGACACCGTGTGGCTCGTGCGGATGAGGGCCGGGTATGCCGATCGTGCCGTCCATGAGACGCAGACTATGCCATAGCCGCCGATCCGCGAGGCCTGCGATTGGGCGCGGGCTCAGTTGGCCCGGCTGGCTTTTGGGTTGGTGGGGGCAGCTGGCGGACGGAGCATCGTACGGTGGATGACCTGCAGGATCAGCAGAAACAACGCCGAAAGCCCCGCGGTGGTGTAATCGCCGCACAGTGCGGCCAGCCCAGCGAACGCGCCGAACACCGGAATCTCCAGCAGCGTGCACCGGCGCAGGATGCGTATTCGCCTGGCGTTGGCGGTGAGCCGCCGCACACCGTCGTCGATGATGGTGAGCGCGGTCTCGTGACGCACCATGCCGTCGCCGACCTGGACGAACATGTGCACCGCTTGGTCGCGGCTCAGTTCGCCGAGCCAGGCGCGGTCGATCAGGCGCTTGCCCTCCTCGGCGACCTCCTTGACAACCGCGTCCATGCGGCCCCCTTCCCTGTCGATCCGCAGAGTTTAGCGGCCGAATCACGCTTTCCCGCAGGCGATTCGAACTCCGCCACAACAGGTGCCCCGCGATCGTTCCAGCGGCGGTTGGGCGAGTGCTGGACCGAGGTTCGGCAAGATAGCTTCGCGTGGGTTCCCGCATGATCGGCAATCGACCCGAGGAGAAACCGGCATGGCGGACCACTGGAACACCCCATGTCTCGGGCGAACCTACCGGTCAGCCCGCCGTGATCCCGGTGATCAGGGTTTGGTCGGCGCCGGTCCGAGTGGTGATGAACTGTGTGAAGGTGTTCGGCTCCTCGCCGGGGAACTGCTGGGCCAGCCGGACTTCCCACCGCTCCTGTCCGGCGGGACGATCCCCGGCACGGGTGATCAGCACGCAGTAGCGGGTGCCGGCCGGCACCTGGTTGATGCCGCGCTGGATCTGCTCGGCGGGTGACACCGCCGCGTCCGGTGCGACCACCGCCCGGGCTCGGTACCCGGAACGCTCAGCGTAGTAGGCATACTCGAAGGCGAGGATGGCGTCGGGGCCGTTTCCGGTGCCGCCCGGGTCGGTGCCGGAGACGACGTCAGGTGTGCGCCGTTGCTCGCATCCCGGCGTCGCGATCGCCCACGGCGGCTTCGCCCGAGTAGTGGACGTCGAGGTGACCTGAGCGGCGCCGGCCGCATGGGCCGCGGACGTCGCCGCTGGGCGCGTCTTCGTCTCGGAACCATAGATGACGGTCAGGCCGATCGAGACGGTGGCGACCGCGATACCCAACACGATCAGCACGGTCAGCGATCGGCCACCGCGTGGCTGATCCGCGTGCCGTCGGGGATGGCGCACGGGTATGCCGGGATGAATGCCGGACCGATTGATGACCGCGGGCACCGTGCCATCGCCCTGCTCGGCGGCGGGCGGCTGCGCCTGTGCGCTGTGCTGCTGCGCGACAGGCGTTTCGGGCAGCTGCTCGGCGGGCGGTGCCGGATCGAGCCATTGTTCCCACTCGCCGAATCGCGGCCGCGGGCTCTGCTCGTCCGGCGGCTGCGCGGCCTCGGACTCTGCGTGGCGACGGCGGACCGCCGCGCGGCGGGTGTGCGGACGACGCTTCGACGACTTGCTCGGGGGTATGCGCAGCATCGGCAGACCCGTATCGAACGGATTGCCTTGGCCCGCGCCTTGACTGGGATGTTCCCGGTCAGGGCGCGTCATCGTCGAATTCGCCCAGCACCGGCACAACCGCCGTCACGGCGGACGGGATGGTCACGCCGAGCTGGCCGTCGCGCGGCTTGTGTTCCTGGTCGCCGCCGGCTGGAGGCGGTGCCGGTGGCAGCACCATGCCGCCAGTTGGCGGATGGGCGGGCGGGTCCGGGCGGCTCGCGGGGGGCGTTGAATCGGGGGCGGATGGTGCGGCGGCGGGCGCGGGCTTGCTTTCCGGTTTCGGATCGGCCGAGCGAGCGGTGGGTGCGGAATTATTGGGCGGAATCACTGAATTGGTCCCGCTGGACGATGGTTTGTCCGGCGACCCGCCGAAGTCGAACAGCTTCGAGGAATTCCTCGACTCGTCGCCGTTCGTGCCGGAATTTGTGGTGGAGCCGGGGTGGATGAGCTCGGGAATCGCTTTATCCGCCGACGCCGCGACGGTATCGATGGTATGCATGCCGACCTCGGCGATTTTGTCGATGATGTGCGTGCCGATATCGACGCCCGCGTTGATGGCGGTGCTACCGAGCTGCACCCCCGCGGCGATGAGCTGCTGCTGCAACTGCAGCTGTGCGGCCATGGCCGGGTCCATCGGTTGCGTGGTGGCCGGTGTAGTGGTGCCCGGGATGACGTTCCCGGTGGCGCCGGGCTGGACGGTCCCGCCCTGGGCGATGCCGGCCGGCGCGGTCACCGTGAGCGGTCCCATGTCATCGAGTCTTCTGGTGTGGTCGCTCATTTCGGTGCGTGCCGCGGTCACCGTCGTGATGGCGTCCCGCAGCGCCTGGGTGGCACGCGCGATGACGGCGTCGGTCTCCGGCGCGGAGCTCGCGTTGTCCAGGATCTCGCGCGCATCGCGCCGGAACTCCGCGATGATCTGGTCGACGCGCTGGGCCGCACGCCCCGACGTCGCGTGCGCGTCGGCGAGGACGGACAGGTAAGCGGGACCTCGATCGGAGATGTCACCGATCTGGGTCTGCGTCGTGCGCAGCGCGGGCACCGCGGCGTCGGCGCTGCGTGCGGTCCACGAGGACTCCAGGGCGTACAGGCCTTCGCGGTGCGGGCCCTCGGTGTCGGCCGCCTGCGTGGTGGCGGCCGAAAGCGCGCTGGTCGCAGCCGCATTCGGAACGCCGACACCGGTGCCGAGCGAGGAACGCAAGGTCAGCAGCGGACCTACCAGCGCGGCGATGATGGGCGGGTCGACGCCTGGTTCGGTGCTCAGTGTCCGGGCCGGCTCGGTGACGTGCGACCGTTTCCGCAGTCCCATAAGGCTTCTCATGCCAGTTCCTCCCCGGCCTGAGTGATGGCGCCCGCCGTGGCCGCGTCGACACTCTGTGCCTGCTCCCGATAATCGCGCAGGACCCGGCCGTAGGCGCCGACCAGTTGCCCGGCGGTCGACAACGCCTCGGCGTGTTCGGACACTGCCGCGGAGAACCGCGCGGCGAATTCGGCGCCCACGAGTCCGAGATCGGCGGCCAACTGCGCCGGATTCACCGCGCCGGAGGCGACCGCGGCCGCCGACGCCAATTGTTCGGACACCGCGTCCGCGATCGCGGTGTAGGCGGCCACCGCCGCCGGATCGAGCTCGAGCGTGTTCACTGTTCCCCTCCCGGATCCCAGCCTGTCGCTGCCGCGCCATGATTCGCCTCCAGCGTACTGCGCCGACTCCCCACTACGCGCCCGATCCCGCGTGGCCGGGTTCGACGCGGCGGTCGCGGGCCGGATGTCGAGGGCGCGATCGCCGAGCGCGATGCGACCTTGTGGCGGCACCGGGTGTGGTCGGCCGAGGCCGCTGTTCACGGGCTCCGGGATCACGGTGCTGCACGCTGCCTGCGCACACACAACGGTATCCACCTCAGCGAAAGCGCCTGTGCCGGGATCGTTATGGCGAAGAACGAATCGACTGTTGTGCGCTGCGTCACAGTCGGATATGTTGCCGTGAACAACATTCGCTCCACGTCGAGCCGGCCGCACCTCCGGGCCGGTGCGGAAAGGCTCACTCTGCGGTGCTGAAGAAACAGAAGCGCAACAGCTGAGATAACGGGATCTGATACCGAACGCCCTTCCGCGGTTCGATGAGGGGACTGCGGAAAGGGCGCCACCTTTTCGAGGCACTAGCTATGTTCGAACCGCCGGTCGTCGAATGACAGGAAGTGGAGAACAGCCCCGCATCGATGAATCCCGTCCCGCGACGAAGGCCCGGTCAATGCGAGCAGTACCTTCCCTCGAGGAGATCCGCACACGCAATCTCGCCACGCTGCTGCGGCATGTCCACCGCGACGGCCCGGTGTCGCGTGCGACGCTCGCCGAGCGAATGGGGTTGAACCGCAGCACCATCCGCGCTCTGACCGCCGACTTGGCCGCCGCCGGTCTGGTGAGCGAGGAGCTACCCGGTCAGACCGGCCGGGCGGGCAGGCCGTCGCTGATGGTGCGGCCGCAGGAACGACACGTCTACGTCGTCGCGCTCGACGTCGGCGGGGACCGGCTCGCCGCCGCACGGGTCGGGTTGGGCGGTGCGGTGCTCGATCGCAGCGAAACCCCCTGGCCCAGCGGCGCCTTCGACCCGGAGGACGTGATCGCCGCACTGGTCGCAATGGCTCGCTCGATGATCGGTGTGGCCGCGTCGGGTTCGGTCTGTGTCGGCGTCGGCGTCGCGTTCTGCGGCATGGTCCGCGAGAAGGACGGCGTCGTCCGATACGGGCCCAACGTCGGCTGGATGGACGTCGCGTTCGGTGCTGAGATGACCGCGGAACTCGACCTCGGGCTGCGCGTCGCGGTCGGTAACAACGCCAATCTCGGCGCGCTGGCCGAACGCGAACGCGGGGTGGGCGAGGGCTTGGCGAACCTGATCTACCTGCACGGCGACATCGGCATCGGCGGCGGCATCATCATGAACGGCGAGCTGCTCGGCGGCGAAGGCGGCTACGGCGGCGAGGTCGGGCACATGATCCTGAACCCGCACGGGCGGACCTGCGCCTGCGGTTCCCAGGGGTGTTTCGAGGCCGAGGCCGGCGAGCTCGGCCTGATCGCGGCGGCGGGACGCACCGACCCGCCGGGACAGGCGGCGGTCGACGCGATCGTCGAGGCGGCCGCCCGCGGTGACTCGGCCGCCAGGGACGCGCTACACCAGGTCGGTGAATGGCTCGGCTACGGTGTCGCCAGCCTGGTCAACATCTTCAATCCGTCGATGGTGGTCTTCGGCGGTGTACTGCGCGAAATCTATCTCTCGTCCGCGGCGCAGGTGCGCAGGCGGGTGGCGGTGAACAGTCTGCGGGCCGTCCGCGAACGGGTCCGGTTGCGCACCGGTGCCCTGGGCGGCGACGCGACCTTGATCGGCGCCGCGGAACTAGCTTTCACCGACGTGCTGACCGATCCGTTGCACACGCTGGCCCGCACCGCCACTCGGGCCTGATGTCCCTGACGAACCGTAGCCGGCTCGCGTTCCGGCCTCCGGCGCGCGATCATGGTTTCACGCGGCGCCTGTGCCGGACCCCGACAGGTGTGCCGCGAGCAGTCGCACCCGCGACCGCTGTTCGGCGGTGGTCTCGTCGGGATGGTGGATCTCGATGCTCAACCGGTTGTCGAAGGTACTGATGATGATGGTGCCGCTCGGCTGCTGGAGCCGGCGTCCGGTCTTGTCCGGCTTGCCGAGCATGATCGAGCGGAAGTCGATGATCCGCAACGCGTCCGGCACCTCGGGCCTGCGCACCCGGCCCCAGTTGGTGGCGAGCACGATTCCCAGTGCGCGTGGCGGCGGACCCGCGGCGATCTCGGGGATGTGCAGCGGGGTCTGTTGCACGATGCCCGCGTCGAGCCCGCCGCGCAACGCATCACTGATCCCGCGGGCCAGTCCGATCATCGTCGCGCCGGGCGACGGAACGAAATTCGCGAAGCCGAGGACGTTCGTGCCCTCGGTCATGCCGATCGGCGGCCGCACCCGGTTGCGCAGGTCGACCGAGTAGGTGTAGCTCAGTTCGGCCAGTGGTAGCCCGCGCAATTCGGCCTCGGTGAGCAGGATCGCGGCGGAGACGAGCCCGTTGATCGTGGTCTTCTCGCGGTGTCCGAGCTCGACCAGCGCCGCGGTCTGATCCCGGGTCAGCCTGCAGCGGGCGGTGTGGGGCAGCAGATAGTCGGGATCGTCCGGGCCGGAATTGATCTGTGCGACATCGACCGGGCGGGGCGGCAGCGCCGGCGCGTCGATCTTCTCGACGCAGCGCTCGCGCAGCAGGTCTTCCACCGGCTTGGGGAATCCATGCTGGGGCAGGTCGGGTAGGTGACCTCGGGTGAGTTCGGTATAGCAGGACCACAGCTCGGCGAATACCGCCAGCGAATGATAGGCATCCGCGATGCTGTGGTGGGTCACCAAGGTGACGCCCGCGTTGATGCCGTCGCGCACCACGCACAGCGCGGCGAGTGCTCTGCGCTGATCCAAGCGCGCGCCGGTGAGCAATTCCTCGGGGTCGCCGTCGGCGACCGAGATTTCCGGTGGCGCGCCGGTTGATTCGAGCAGTAGGTGCCGGCCGTGCCCGTCCGATTCCAGGCGGGCGCCCAGGATCGGTCGGGCACGGACCACGGCCTCGAACGCGGCCGACAGCGCCGTGAGATCCAACCGACCGGCCACCCGGATCGAATAGCCGACGAGGACTTCGCTATTGGCGAAGATCTCCTCGCTCGGCGCTAGCGGACGGATGACGGTTGCTGTGGTCATGTCGCTTCCTCTACCTGAACCTGTCCCGGGGCTCGCCCGAAGCCCGGATGCGCCAGGCTCTTTCGGCCCCATAGCCTGTGTCCACTATCGAAGAATTCAGCGCCGCCGTTTCGTATCGTTGCCACAACGACACCCGCTTGCGACCATGCGTCGATGCAGGCGCCCGCGAATAGCTGGTGTGTTCGCAATCGGCAGAGGCCTGCCCGGTGGAATCGATCCGGCGCGGCCTGTTCGGGACTTCGTTGGCGCCGAATCCCCGGCCGGGCGCGGAGCCGCGGGAGGGCTTCGGTATCTGCGCGTCGCGCTCGCTGCGCTGCGGAGTGCGGCTGTCGCAGCGTCGTGACCTGTGCCGTCGCGCGGGTCGAGCCGCCGAGTGACTATCCTGGCGCCAGCGCGGCGGTGGGGCTCGCCGCTCCGGTCACCCGGAACAACCGCGGCATGCCGCCGCCGACAGTCCCTGCCCGGACAGCACCGCACCGTTCGTGTAGGAGACATACATGCCCGAACTGACCGAAGAGCCCATCGACGCTCATATCCTTGCGCGTTCCCGCGCCCGCTGGCGAGACCTCTGGCGCTCGCACGGCGATGTTCTGCTGGTCGTGGCAGCGGGCGGAGCAATCGGCGCGCTGGCTCGTTATGGACTCGCCCGGTGGTTGCCGGTCCAGCCGGGCCGGTTCCCGTTGGCCACGTTCGTCACCAATGTCGGCGGTTGCTTTCTGATCGGGGTGCTGATGGTCGCGGTCCTCGAGATCTGGGCGGCGCATCGATTGCTGCGCCCCTTCCTCGGCGTGGGGATTCTCGGCGGATTCACCACGTTCTCCACCTACACCAACGAGATTCGCGGTCTGCTGCGGCCCGAGACGGTTCTGCTCGCCTTCGCCTACGCGGCGGGCACGTTGCTCTGCGCTCTGGTCGCAACGGCGACGGCGTTGTGGCTGACCCGGGCCGGGTATGAGCGGCTGCGCCGCGCGCGCGTGCGGTCGGCATGAATGTGCTGCTCGTTGTCGTGGGCGGCGCGATCGGGGCTCCGCTGCGGTACCTGATCGACCGGGCCGTGCAGGATCGTCGCGACAGCCTGTTCCCGTGGGGCACCTTCCTGGTCAACGTGATCGGCTGCTTCGTGCTCGGTGGGCTCAGCGGCGCGGGCACGGCATTGGCGACGCCGTTTTTTGTCTTGCTGGGCACCGGATTCTGCGGAGCGTTGACCACCTACAGCACTTTCAGTTACGAAACCGTGCGGCTGGCCGAGGCCGGCGCCTATTTCTACGCGGCGCTGAACGTCGTGGTCAGCGTGGTCGCTGGGCTGGCCGCCGTGATTTCCTCCTATGCCCTGATCCACGCCGTGCTCGGCTGACGCGCAGCGACCGCGCGGACATTCGGTCGGCTGTGGTCGGTTGGGTGCTCGCGCAGGCCAGGTGTGCCGATGAAGACGGCCGTGCCGATGAAGATGGCTGTGCCGTGATCCACATCACTGGGTACTTCTATCGCTAGCCGGTCATCGTGCGTTATGCTGACCAAAATAATGCAGATATGCGCATACATTTCGGCGATGGGATTTCGGCGAGGATTTCGGCGAGGATTTCGGCGATGGGAAGGGGTCGAGTCGATGGGGCACGAGCATGAGCACGAGCAGGGCCACGCGCACGCACACGGGGTGACGCGTGACGCCGACCGCAGATGGCTGACCGTCGCGCTCGCCCTGATCGCCGGGTTCATGGCGATCGAGGTCGTGATCGGTGTGCTGGCGAACTCACTGGCACTGCTGTCGGACGCGGCGCACATGCTCACCGACGCGGCAGCCATCGTGCTCGCGCTGGCCGCGATCCGGCTCGCCGCCCGTCCCGCGAACGGCAAGTACACCTATGGCTACAAGCGGGCCGAGATCCTCTCGGCGCAGGCCAACGGTGTCACGCTGCTCGTGCTGGCGGGCTGGCTCAGCTACGAGGCGGTGCGGCGTCTGCTGGAGCCGCCGGAAGTGACCGGCGGGCTCGTGCTGGCGACCGCGTTGGCGGGTGTCGCGGTGAATATCGCGGCCACTTGGGCGATCAGCAAGGCCAACCGGTCCAGTCTCAATGTCGAGGGAGCCTTCCAGCATGTGCTCAACGACCTCTACGGATTCATCGCCACCGCCGTGGCCGGCCTCGTCGTGCTGATCACCGGGTTCGCTCGGGCGGATGCGATCGCCACGCTGGTCGTTGTCGCGCTGATGGTCAAGGCGGGGCTCGGTTTGGTGCGCGAATCCAGCCGGATCTTCCTCGAGGCTGCGCCTGCGGGCGTCGATCCGGACGTGCTCGGGCGCCGGCTCGTCGCCATCGACGGCGTCGACGAGGTGCACGACCTGCACGTGTGGCAGATCACCTCCGGCGACATCGCGTTGTCGGCGCACGTGCTGGTGCGACCGGGTGCCGACTGCCACGGGCTGCGTCAGCGGATCGAGCGGCTGCTCGACTACGACTACGGCATCACCCACACCACGCTGCAGGTCGACCACAGTCGCGGTGTCGCCGCGTCCGTGGCCGCGGACGCGCGGCGTCTGCTTCCGGTGCTGGATGGTCATTGCGATGGTGCCCACGGCCCGGTGCACCGCGACAGCCCGCCGTCCGTGGCGAGTGCCGTCGCGCCGTGACGCACGGCACCTGATTCGGCCTGTTCAGCGATCCGGGCGAGGGAACGGCAGCTCGGATTCGACCAGGTAGGCCAATTCCAGCAAGGTGCGTTCGTTGCCGCGGGTGGTGGCGAACTGGACGCCGAGGGGGAGCCCGTCGGTCAGGCCCGCCGGAACCGCGATGGCGGGGGTTCCGGTGATGTTGTTGATCGGGGTGAAACAGACGTAGGCGCGTAGCCGGTCGATCAGTTCGTCGAATGGCACGGTCGGACTGAGGTACCCGAGTTTCGGAGTGGCGTGGCCGAGCGCTGGGAGCAGAACCGCGTCGTAGGGTCCGAGCGCCTGCTCGTACGTCGCGGCCGCCGCGCGGAGCCGGTAGAGCGTCAGCGGCGCGTGCAGCGCCCGGCGCAGGAAGAGGCCGCGCAGGCCGATGGTCAGGTCGTCCACGCGCCGCGCGTCGAACGTTCGAGCGAGAAACTTTCCGGTCGTGGTGATTGCCGCGGCGAGCATTCCCCAGTAGTGCAGGAAGGCGTTTTCGATCGCCGCGTCGAACGGCAGCGGCACCGGCTCGACCGAATGACCGCTGGATTCGAGAATGCGGGCCACCTTTTCGACGGCATCCCGGGTCGGACCTGCCGCGAGCGGACCCGCGATGTTGTCCAGCATGAGTGCGATCCGCATCCGCCCGGTCGCGGGCCCTTCGACATGGCCGATGGGCCGCAGCGCGGGGTTTCGCCAATAGCGTTCGGCTGCCGCGGCATACGCCGCCGTGTCGCGCACCGTTCTGGTCAGCACGCCCTCGCTGACAATGTTGATCGGCAACCGGCGAGCCAGCCCCGATACGACATGCCGTCCGCGGCTCGGCTTCAAACCGACCAATCCGGCACAGGCGGCCGGAATGCGGATCGACCCGCCGCCGTCATTGCCGTGGGCGATCGGAACGACCCCGGCCGCCACCAGTGCGGCCGCCCCGCCGGACGACCCGCCCACGGAAAACCCGGTGTGCCACGGATTGCGCGTGGGCGGGGCGTGCGGCGGCTCGTTGCTCGCGTTGAAACCGAACTCGGGCATGGCGCTCTTACCGAGGACGGTCAGGCCCGTGCTGAGGAACTGCCGGGTGTAGCCGCTGTGCGCGCGGGCGGGTGTGGCGCGGAAGGCCGCCGTGCCCTGGTTGGTAGGCATGCCCGCGACGTCCGTGTTGTCTTTCACGAACGTGGGCACGCCGTAGAAGATGCCGGTCCGCTCGGCGGGGATCAGCGGTTTCGTGTAGCTCGGGTAGGCGACGGCGGACAGCTGTTCGACCTGGCCGGCTCGCGCCACCGCGGCGGCGGCGAGTTCACGAGGCGAAACCGCGCCGTCGCGCACCAACGCGGCGAGGGCGACCGCGTCGTGGTCACCGAGGGCGTCGTCCCCGAACGCGTGGACGCGCGTGGGTAGCGGAACGTGAGCGTCGGTGGTCATCCCTCGAATCTAGTGGGTGCACCAGGCCATCCGTCCAGATCCGCCGGCCGGCGTCGCACCTAGTTCGCTCTGATCGCGGGTGGCGTCGCGCGCGGGCGGGCCGATCGGGCCGCTGATCCGGGATCGGCTGGTGGAGCCCGTGATCGGTGTCGCGTCGGCCCGGGGCCCGCCTGCCCGGTCGCCGACCCCCATCGCCGCCTCGGCAACCCGACGGCAACGCGCCCGCGCGGCTCGTCGCACCGGACGGGGTACGGCGTCGCGCAGCATCGGCAGCGGCGCACCTTCCACTGGATGCGACGCCGTGGAGGTCGGTCGCGGCGGCTGCTTCGGATGGCCGCGGTGGATGTCCACGACGCCGAGGAGCGAGTGTGTCAGCGGCGATACCGTCAGTCCAGCAGGCGGAATATCGCTTCGGTCAGATAGAGCGGCAGCAGGACGTAATACAGCAGCATCGCCAAAGGGTCGGCTCCGATCATGAACGCGGGTCTCCCGCCGTGCCGCTGGCACGTCGTACCGGGATTGGAGACCGATCGGTCTCGCGAGAGCAGGATGTTAGTGCGGGCAGCGTATTTCGGCAAGACCGGTTGCGTATCGCCAGGCCCCGGGCGCGCTCGCTACTGGCGGCGGATCCTGGCAAGCCACGCGGCGACGTCGACCTTCCCGGACTCGGAGATTTCCAGGCCCACCGCGTCCCGGGCCACCAGTTCGGTCACCCGTCCCCGGTACCGTGCCGGACGCAGGTCCGCCACCGTCCAGCCATCCCGGAAGGACTCCCGGATCAGCGTGTCGCTGATCCGGGGCCCGAACCCGGGCTCTGTGTCCGAGAGCGCGAGAACATGCAGGATGCCGCCGGGTTTGCAGACGGCGTGCAGGCTGCGGACGTACGCGGCGCGCTCCGCGTCCTCGGTCCCGAAAACATGGAACAATGCGCTGTCGACGATGGTGTCGAACGCGGGAGCGGAGCCGGGCGGGTCGCCGGCGAATTCCGGCCGGTCGCCGAGCGCGAGCGCGTCGGCGACCTCGAACGCGGCGCTCGGCACGCCCTGTGCGGCCGCATTGGCGCGGGCATATTGCACGGCGCTGGGCGACATGTCGATCCCGCGCACGTCGTATCCGAGTTCGGTCAGCAGAATCGTGTGCTCGCCGGCACCGCAGCCGGGATCGAGCACACGTCCGGTGATCCAGCCCTCGCGTTCGAGCTCGACGACGGCGGGCTGCGGCTCGCCGATCACCCACGGGGCGGTGTCATGGTCGTAGACAGAGTTCCAGAAATCAGCGGGACGAGTCATGACTCCATGGTTCATCCTCAACCCCGCTCGAGGTCAAGATCGGAAATCGGGCCGCAGGCACCGGGTTCGCTGACCACGGCCGTCCCTGCGTCGGCAGCCCATCACGGGTACGCCGCTGCTATGCGCACCCCGACTGTCGATCCCACGCGGCGGAGTCGATGAGATGGGGGCGTATCGCTCACCGAAGATACGTGGGACGACCTCGGTGGCGATGCGGCTGCGTTCCACAGCCGCGATCGGGGGCGTAGTCGACCCGGCTGTGCTCGGCGTTGTGTTGTGGGCGTGATTCGCGTGGGCCCGCTCGTAGCGGTAGGAGTACTCCGCGACCGCGTGTTCGGTGCAGGACGCGCCCCAGACGCACCCATCGGTGGGGCGCGGTCACGCCGACCTTCGGCGCGGGTGCCGTCGAAACCGTGGGCGCGGCACCGCGACGGTGCTCGTGTCGGGCGCCTGGGTTAGCGTCGCAGGCATGCGGCTTCACGTGGGATGTGCGATGTGGACGCACGCGGCATGGCAGGAACGGCAGCTCGCGCCGGGGGAGCGGTTGCGCTGGTACGCCAGGTGGTGCAACGCGGTCGAGGGCAATACGACGTTCTACGCCACCCCCTCGCGGCGCACCGTGGAATCGTGGGCGGGTCAGTGCGATCCGGATTTCCGGTTCGTGCTCAAGCTGCCCAAACCGATCACACATGAGCGCAGGCTGACCGGCGTCGAGGCGGAACTCGGGTCGTTTCTCACCGCGATGGCACCCTTGGGAGAACGTATCCATGCGCTGTGGGTGCAACTGCCCGGCTCGTTCGGTCCGACCGACCTCGGTGCGCTCGCCGGATTCCTGCGTCTGCTACCGCGCGCTCACCGGGTCGCCGTCGAAGTCCGGCATCCCGCGTTCTTCGCCGACGAGCAGGCTGCCGCCGGGCTGGAATATGTGCTGTCGCGCGTCGGCGCCGAATGGATACCGTTCGACACCACAGTGCTTTTCGAGGATACGGCCACCAGCGCGGCGGAGCAGGAGGCCGCCGCGAAGAAGCCACGGGTGCCGCGCCGGATGCGCGCGCTGACGGAGAATCCGATCGTGCGTTATCACGGCCGCGACGACGTCGAGCGGACCGTCGCGGGCTGGCAACCGTGGGTCGACACGGTCGCCGAATGGTTGCGCGAAGGCAGGTCGCCGACGGTATTCCTGCACACGCCGGACAACGCCGGCGCGCTGGAGCTGGCTCGCCGGTTTCACCGCGAGGTCCGTGCGCGTCTGCCGGAGCTCGACCCGCTGCCCGAGCCCGAGCCGACCGAGCCGATGATGCTGTTCTGAGATGCTGTTCTGACCGCGGGGGCGTCCCCGCGTGGTGCTGCGGGAACGCCCGATCATTCAGGACCGCAGCCCGACTTCGAGCGTGAGCGTGAGCGTGATCTTGTCGCCGATCACCGCGCCGCCGCCGGGCAGTGGCATGTCGATGGTGATGCCGAAATCGCGGCGATTGAGCACGGTTTTGGCTTCGAAGCCCGCGACGGGCCGGGGACCCATGCCGGGGTGCACGCCGAGGAAATCGACGTCGAGCGACACCGGCTTGGTGACGCCGCGAATGGTGAAGTCGCCGTCCACCACGAAATCCGCTCCGGCGATGCGGAACCCGGTGGACGTGAAGGTGGCCACCGGGAACTGCTCGGCCCGGAGGAAGTCGGCGGCGCGCAGGTGCGCGTCACGCTGTGCGTTGTCGGTGGTGACCGAGTCGACCCGGATTTCGGCCTCGGCCGCTGCGCTGCCGTCCTCGCCGATGACCAGCTTGCCGGTGAAGTCGGTGAACCGCCCGCGCACCTTGCTGACCATCAGGTGGCGCACGGAGAAGTCGAGGGTGGAGTGGGCGGGATCGATGATCCAGGTACCGGCGGTCAGGGCTTCGGTGGCGCCGGACGTCATGGTCTTCTCCTCATCGATTGAGCTTCGAACTCGGTGGACGCGGCGACAATCGGGGAGGCGCTGCGGGTCATCGGGTCTGCTCCACTGCGCCGTCGCGGGCAGCGACCCGGCCCGCGTGCGTCGGAGCGTCGGGCACGTGTGCGGGGCGCATGGCGTCGAATTCCTTGCGCAGCACCGGCACGACTTCTTCGCCCAGCAGGTCCAATTGCTCCAGTACGGTTTTCAGCGGAAGGCCCGCATGGTCCATCAGGAACAGCTGGCGCTGGTAGTCGCCGAACGATTCGCGGAAGGTGAGTGTCTTGTCGATGACTTCTTGCGGGCTGCCCACCGTGAGCGGGGTCTGTTCGGTGAACTCCTCGAGCGACGGGCCGTGTCCGTAGACCGGCGCGTTGTCGAAGTAGGGCCGGAACTCGCGCACCGCGTCCTGGGAGTTCCTGCGCATGAACACCTGCCCGCCCAGCCCGACGATCGCCTGGTCCGCCGAGCCGTGCCCGTAGTGCTCGTAGCGCTGGCGATACAGCGAGATCAGGCGCTGGAAGTGCGCTTTCGGCCAGAAGATGTTGTTGGCGAAGAATCCGTCACCGTAATAGGCTGCCTGCTCGGCGATTTCGGGGCTGCGGATCGAGCCGTGCCAGACGAATGGCGGCACGTCGTCCAGCGGGCGCGGCGTCGAGGTGAACGACTGCAGCGGCGTGCGGAACTTGCCTTCCCAGTCGACCACGTCCTCGCGCCACAGCCGGTGCAGCAGGTGGTAATTCTCGATCGCCAGCGGGATGCCGTCGCGAATGTCCTTGCCGAACCAGGGATAGACCGGTCCGGTGTTGCCGCGGCCGAGCATCAGGTCGACGCGGCCACCGGCCAGGTGCTGCAGCATGGCGAAGTCCTCGGCGATCTTCACCGGATCGTTGGTGGTGATCAACGTCGTCGCGGTGGAGAGCACGAGCCGCTCGGTCCGCGCCGCGATGTAGCCGAGCATCGTCGTCGGCGATGACGGCACGAATGGCCGATTGTGGTGCTCGCCGGTGGCGAAGACGTCCAGCCCGACCTCTTCGGCTTTCTGCGCGATCGTCACCATCGCCATGATGCGCTCGTGTTCACTCGGCGTCCGCCCGGTGGTCGGGTCGGCCGTCACATCGCCGACCGTGAAAATTCCGAACTGCACGACGCCTCCTTGGTTCTGCATCCTGCCGAATTTGGTAGATATGGCAACCAATGGAACGGCAGGATGCGTGCGGCTATTCCCGCGGCCGGCGTGGCCGCGTTCAGGTCAGGTATTCCTCCAGCCAGGTGCGCGTGAGATGGCGGGTGACCTGCGCGCCCGTGTCGAGTTCGGTGGTGCCGAAGGCGTGGTCCAGGAACGGGAGCTCGACGTAGCGGTGCGCGATGCCCGCGGACTCGAGGGTGGCGGCATAGGCCGCGGTGTGCTCGGCGAGCACCAGGTGGTCGTCGGCTCCCTGGATCAGCAAGGTGGGTGGGGAGTCGGCGGTGACGTGCGGAGCGGAACTCGTCGCGGCGTAGCGGTCGGGATACTGCTCGGGCGTTCCGCCGAGATATTGGCGGGCCGTGTCGACGCCCACCGCGGTCTCGGTGCCCGACGCGGCGAGGTCGACCACCGGGTACAGCGCGATCGCCGCGCGCACTTTCGGCAGGTCCGCGGCGCTGCCGCAACTGGGCCGCAGGGTGCTCGCGTTGATCTTGTTCGCGACATTGAGGGCGAGGTTGCCACCCGCGGACTCGCCGAAGGTGGCGACCCGTCGCATGTCCCAGTGGTAGCGCTGCGCGTTCGCGGCGGCCCAGGTCAGCGCGCAGGCGACGTCGGCGTCCGCGGTGTCCCAGCGGTGGTCGGCGGCGCCGGAGAGGCGGTAGTCCACGTCGAGGACGGCGTATCCGTTGTCGGCCAGCCAGCTCGTGTAGGCGTCGGTGCCACGGCTGCCCCCGACGAACGCGCCGCCGTGGATACTCACGACCAGCGCAGCCGGCGCCGGTCCCGGTTCGGGCAGGTACAGATCCGCCTGAATCGGCTGCCCGTCGACGGTCGCGTAGGTGACGGTCTCCTCGGGCGCGTCGCCCACGGTGCTGAACGGGACGGCCGGGGCGAACGGAATCCAGACGCCCGCCTCGTCGTGCGCCGCGAGCGCCAGCATGGCGCTGGTCACACTGGACAGCACCAGGCCGACGACGGCGATGCCGGTCACCGCGCCCGCCGGCCGCCGTCCCCGTCCGTCCGAGCGAAACGCCGCCAGCCCGAGCCCGATCGCCACCACTGCCAGCACCATGTTCCACGAGCCCAGCGCGTCACGGACCGCGCCGAGTAAGAGCACGGCCGATTGGACGATCGCGTTGTGCAGCAGCGGCATCTCCCAGGAGACCGGCACGAGCGCGATCGCTTGGCCGAGCACGAGATAACCGGCGACCACTCCGGCGAACGCCAGGAGCGCGAGGCGGGCCAGGCGGCGCGGGGTCGCGGCCTTGTCCGGCACGGTCGCATCCGCTGCCTGCTCGTCGGTCATCCAGGGTCACCGCTTTCGGGTCGGGGTTTCCTCCCAACTTAGGTCGGTCTTCGGGCGCGCCGAATCCGGGTGGCGGCGCGTCGGGGCGAAATAGGTAGCCGACTACGCGCGATTTTCCGTGGCTCGTCCGCAGAATCGGTCGCCACAGGGTTTCGACACCAGGTTTCGAAGGGATTTGCATGGCCGGTTATCAGGATTGGTTGGCGTCTGCTCCAAATCCGGAGCCGCCCTTGGACAGTCGCCGACGCGCCGACGCGCAGGGTGCGGCGCGCGAACCGGCATCCACGCGGGCGCTGCCTTGCCGCACGCGGCCGCACGCCGTGTCCGGCCGGTCGAGTGCCGGGGTGCGCAGCGCGGTGCGGCGCAGTCATGCGGCGCCGAGGGAGGACGAAACCCGTTCGGCGGCACGCCGATTCGCCGAGTTGGCGGTGCGCATCGTCCTGGAGGTGCTCGATCGCAGGAGACCCGTGCCGCAGCTGGCCGTGGTCGCCGACGCCACCGTTGTCGCCGCGGTGCGCACGTTGCTCGACGCCCGTCTCGTGCCGGGACGCGGTCTCGGTGGCGCGGTGCCCATCCGGGTGAGTGTGGCCCTCGTGGACACCAGAACCGCCGAGGTGTTCGCCGCTTATGCCCGCGGCGGCCGCTGTTTCGCCTTGGCGGCACGCATCGTCCGGACCCGCTCGGCCGGCTGGCGGCTGACCGCGTTGCGCATCCGATGACGCGTGGTCAGCCCAGCTGGACCGATCGCCGAGCCATGCCGAACCAGTAGCCGTCGACGACGGTGCGCAGCGCACCGAGGTCGTCCTCGCCCGCGCCGAGTGTCACGAACAGCGGCGCGAAGTGCTCGGCGCGGGGATGGGCCAGGTGCGCCGCGGGCGCTTTGCGTTCGAAATCGAGGAGCGCGTCCAGGTCGTGGGCGGCCAGCGCCTCGCGGCCCCACGCGTCGAATTCGGCGCTGAAGGAGGGTACCTGCTCGTCGTCGGCCGTCATGCCGCGCAGGTTGTGGGTGAAGAAACCGCTGCCGACGATCAGCACGCCCTCCTCGCGCAGCGGTGCGAGCTTGCGGCCGATCCCCAGCAGCACCTGCGGGTCCAGCGTCGGCATGGACAGTTGCAACACCGGGACGTCGGCGTCCGGGTACATCTCCTTCAGCGGCACGTAGGCGCCGTGGTCGAGCCCGCGGTCCGGGACGTCTGCCACGCCGACGCCGGGTCCGCGCAGCAGGTTTCGCACCTTCTCGGCCAGCTCGGGCGCGCCCGGCGCGGGATACCGCACCTGGTAGTACCGGTCGGGGAAGCCCCAGAAGTCGTAGACCAGCGGCACCGTCTCGGTGGCGCCGAGCGCGATCGGCGCGGCCTCCCAGTGCGCGGAGACGATCAGGACCGCGCGGGGGCGCGGTAACGCGCGCGACCACGACGCCAGCTCGGCGGGCCAGCTCACGTGATCGGCCAGCGGCGGGGCGCCGTGCGAGAGATACAGCACCGGCATTCGTTCGTCGGTCATGGCGCTCCTTTTCGCTGGATCAGCCAAGTAGTTCAAATTTGAACTCAACTGTAGCCTCTTGTTCAAATTTGAACAAGAGGCTTAGGGTGGAGTCGTGGAGACCACCTGGCTGAATGTGCGCGAGATGCGGGTGTGGCACAGCTTCCTCGCGGCGGGCGCCCTGGTGGGCCGGGAGGTGGAACGGCAGCTCAAGCGCGAAGGGCTGTCGCACACGCAGTACGAGGTGCTGGTGCGGCTCGCGGACGCGCCCGAGGGCCGCCTGCGGATGACCGAACTCGCCGACGCGCTCTACGCCTCCAAGAGCGGTCTGACCTACCAGGTGACGCAGCTGGAGAAGGCCGGGCTGCTGGTACGCGAGACCTGCCCGACCGACGTGCGCGGGGTCATCGCCGTACTCACCGCCGCGGGCCGGGAAAGGTTGGCGCAGATCGCGCCGGGCCACGTCGCGACCGTTCGCCGCGTCCTCGTCGACGTGCTCAGCGCCGCCCAGCAGAGCGCCGTAGCGGAAGGTCTGGGCGAGGTCGCGCGGCGGCTCGCCCCGTGACTCAGGCCAGCGAGGCCAGCCAGTCGTGCATCCAGGACAGCGCGGTCGCTCCGCTGTCGACGCGATAGCTGCCGTAGACGGTGTGCGCCTGGGAGCGGTAGAACTCGTCCAGCAAGCGGGCCCGTTCCTGGTTCGCCGGCTCCGACAACTGGCTCTGCAACAAGGGGATTCCGCCGTTGGACATCAGATCGCCGACGATGGCGCCCATTTCCAGCTGGTAGCGCCAGAGGTTGGCGGGGTCGGGATGCGAGGTCTGGGCCAGGAAGCCCGCGAAGCGGGTCACGAAATCGTCCGAGGCCGTGGCGCAGTAGAGGTCGCCGACCGCGCAGATGGTGCGGGTCTGCGGGCTGACGAAACCGAACCCGCCGATCCTGGGACCGCCGGCCCCCGCACCGCCCACCGGCGGTCCGACCAACGCGTCGGTGGGGGAGCGGCGCGGATCGGAGATGAGTCCGACGGCCGCGATCCGGTACGGCGGCACGACGCCGAGGCCGGTGCCGATCTCGGCGGCGAGATCCCCTGCGGCGTCGGCTCCTTGGCTATAGCCGAGCAGCGCGATCTTCGTCGCGCCACATTCCCTGGCCATCGACGCGATCATCCCCCGCGCGTTGTCCACGGCCTCGCGCTTGGAGGCGCCGTAGACCTCGCTCTCCCACGGGAACGCCGTCGCGGCGTAGCCGACGTAGTCGACGCGCGCCGACGAGGGCAGCCCGTCGGTGACCCCCGCGAGCATTCCGGGTCCGGGCGGGCCGTCTTTCGGCCGGTCGGTGGTCTCCCAGGTTCCCGGGATCGCCACCACGTACAGGCTCGGGCACTCCGGTGCGGCGAGGGCCGGACCGCTGCCGGGACCGGCATAGGACAGCGCCATCGCCGCGATACCGATGGCAGCCGAGATCAACGTCGATCGCATCCGTTTCGCTCCTGGTAGTCCACGCGCCGCAGGCGCTACCCGGCAGGAATCGGCCTCCGCCGGTGCCGTGCGGTGGTCGAACCGGCCCCGTCGAAGGCAGCATTGAGACTCGGTGGTCTCAAAGTGCAGCCAGGATAGCGAGACTGTGGGAGCCGGTACAATCGACCCGCTAAGTGACCCACATCACAATAATTCGACGAAGCTCGGCACCCGGAAATTGCTCCCGCCGGGGCGGGCAGGACTGCGATGGCGTCTACCTCATCGAGCGATGATTGCCGTGGCGGCGCACTCGGTCCAGCGCAGCCGGACATCCCGAACGCGGAAGGGGCGGCCGCTCGGCAACGACCGCCCCCGCCAGCTGTGCGGGAGTCAGGACTCTGGCGAAACTGTCCCGCTCGCCTCGTCCTGGTCGACATAGCCGAGCCGCACGTCGTGCCCCACCTCTCCGCCGAACACCGTGACGTGGCTGGTCACCGGCGGATAGCCGCGCGCGACGATCGTGTAATCGCCCTCGGGGAGGTCGGTGACGACGTAGCGGCCGTCCGCGTCGGTCCGGGTCGTCGCGGTGCGGACACCTCCGGCGTCGAGCACGCTGATCTGGACGTCGGCGACCGACCGTCCCCCGTCCGATCGCGCCGTCCCGGTGAGGACGGCCATCGGGGCGAGCTCGATGTCGTGGTGCAGCGGCCCGTTGTCCGGCACCGTCAGCGTGGTCGCGCTCGGATGCATATGCTCGGCGATCGCCACCAGGGTGTAGATGCCGGGAACCACGCCGAGACACAGGTACGCGCCATCGGACGCCGCGGTGGTGGACCCGACTACCTCGCCGTCCGGGTCGGTCAGCGTGATGGTCGCGCCAGGCAGCGGCTCGCCGCGGGTGCGCGACCGGACCGTGCCCGAAACCTGCCCGGAACCGAGCAGCGTGATGTCGACCTGGTGGACTCGGTCCCCGACGGTGACATTGACCGCCGTTGGTTGATGCCCACCGGCCGACACGATCAGTACATAACTGCCCGCGTCGGGCGCTGCGATGACGTAACCGCCATCGCCGCCTCCGGTCGCCCGCCCGGCCTGACGTCCACGTTGGTCGATCAGAGTGAGTGCGGCGGAGGGCACCGGGCGGCCGTCTTCGCGGTGGACGTAGCCGCTGAGGGAGCGGCTTCCGGTCATCCCGTCGTCGGCCGCGTCGAAACTCGCGTGCAGCTCGAACCGGCGCGCGCCGTTGCCCGCCGGATCACCCGACGCATGCGTGCCCGCGACCCCGGCGAGCACCGGTTCCGGCTCCGACAGCACGCGCGCGGCACCCTCCCAGACCTGGTCGGCGTCCCACTGCGATTCGGCTTGCGCCGGCTCGCTCAGCGGCGCCGCCGCCGGGACCGGACTGTCCTGCAGGGGAATCTCTTTCATGAACATCAGCACCACGCAGGCCAGCAGGGCGACCGCGGCCGCCGCATAGAACACCCCGTGCATCGAGTCGGTGAACCCGGTGAGGATCGGTATCTTCAGCGCGTCGGGCAGGGCCGCGATACCGCTGGTGTTGGACTGCATACCGCTGAGCTGCTCGGGGCCGAACCCGGGCGGCAACTCGCCGCCGAACGCGTCGGTGATCCGGTGCGGCAGAAGGTTGAACAGGATCGTCAGGAACACCGCGACGCCGAGAGTGCCGCCCATCTGCCGGAAGAAGGTGGCCGCCGCGGTCGAAACGCCCATGTCCGAGCGGGGTCCGGCGTTCTGCGCGGCGATGATCAACGTCTGCATGCAGAATCCGAGCCCGAGGCCGATCACGCCGCCGTACACCAGGGGCTGCCACAGCGGGCTGTCGTAGTGCACCTGCGCGTACAGAATCGCGCCGACCGCGATGATGAACGTGCCGGTCACCGGCAGGAACTTGTAGCGACCCGTCCGCTTGGTGATCCGCCCGGCCGACTGCGAACCGACGGTGATGCCGAGCACCAGCGGCAGCATCAGCAATCCCGCCGTCGTCGGCGAGTAGCCGCGCACCACCTGGAGGTACTGCGGGACCATGGTGATCGCGCCGAACATCGCCACACCGACGATGAACCCGCCTGCGATGGTGACGCTGAAGGTCGAATTCTTGAACAGCCGCAACGGGATCAGCGCCGCGTCCCGCATCCGGAATTCGACCAGAACGAACAGCAGGAGCCCGACCGCGCCGATGCCGTAGCAGATCAGCGCCCGCTCCGACGACCATCCCCAATCGCGGCCCTGCTCGGCCACGATCAGCAGCGGCACGACGAAGATCGCCAGCGTCAGCGCGCCGAACCAGTCGATGCGGTGGTGTTGGCGCTGGTGCGGCGTGTTCAGCACCTTGGCCACCACGAGCAGGGCGACCACGCCCACCGGGACGTTCACCAGGAACACCCAGCGCCATCCTTCGATGCCCCCGAGTTCCTGGTAATCGGAGAAGAAGCCGCCCAGCACCGGCCCGAGCACGGTCGCGGTACCGAAGACCATCATGAAATAGCCCTGGTAGCGCACCCGTTCCCGCGCCGGGACGATGTCGCCGATGATGGTGAACGCCAGCGACATCAGGCCGCCCGCGCCGAGGCCCTGGAAGGCGCGGAACCCGGCGAGCTGGTACATCGACGTGGCGAAGGTGCAGGCCACCGAGCCGATGACGAACAATCCGATTGCCAGGAGATAGAACGGTTTGCGGCCGTAGATGTCGGCCAGTTTGCCGTACAGCGGTGTCGCGATCGTCGCGGTGATCAGGTATGCCGTTGTCGCCCAGGCCTGTTCGTCGAATCCGTGCAGGCTATTGGCGATTTTCACGATCGCGACGCTGACGATGTTCTGGTCTAGCGCGGCCAGAAACATGCCGAGCAACAGGCCGGACAGGATGGTGAGGATCTGCCGGTGGGACAGTGACGTGTCCGCGTCCGTGGCCAGGCTTGCGGGAGCCTGGGTGGTGGAGTTCGTCATGGATGAGCCCTATTTCGAATCGGCTGGCGGTCGGGGAGTTGTCTCTATTCCTGTGATGAGCCGGTCGAGCAGGTCGGTCAAGGTGGCCAGGTCCTGCGCAGGCCAGTCGGCCAGGATGTCGGCCAACCACCGATTGCGCAGTGCGCGGTTCTGCTCGAAGACACGCACGCCCTCCGCTGTGGCCGCCAGCACACACGCGCGGCCGTCGACGGGGTCGGCCCGGCGCTCCACCAGGCCGTGCGCCACGAGCGATCTGCTCTGTCTGCTGATGGTGGACGCCTCGGCATGGAGCAGCTCGGCGAGCCTGCCTGTGCGCTGTGGTCCGTCGTGGACCAGGCAGAACAGCACGGAGTAGGCCAGGCGTTCCAGTCCCTCCGGGCCGGGCTTCGTCACATGCGGCTTCGCCCGGTTGACCGCTCGGATGAACCGGACCAGCTGCTTGCCGAGCTCGTCGGCAGCCGCGAGGTCGGTCGCCGTGGCGATCCGCTCACGAGCGGTTGCGGACATAACTCACCTCGATGCTTCCATCAACAGATTATTTAGCGAGAACAATTAGTTGCTTCTGGCAACGATACATCCCGGCTCGCGCGGGTTGCGACGCGGGCCATTTCGCGGTGGTGGCGCTGCTGTCGCAAGTCCGGCTCGCACCGCACCAGCCGCTTGTCTGGCGATCGGCGGCGCATTCGGGTGCCCGGCCTCGAGTTCGGCTTTGTCTGTTGATCATTCGACCGACAGAATCCACTGAAATATGCAATGTTGTTACTGCGCAACGTCATTGAGAGGGAATCCCACGGTGGCTGAGAAGGCACCGGTAAAAGGGGGTGCGGCGAGATCATGTCGTCGAACACGTCCGAGCCCGGCGGTCGGCCGGTCCGCCCCGGCCGGACCCGACCCGAGCGGGTGCCCACGTGGCCCGGGATGATCGCGCCGCAGCGTTCGTCGCACCGCGCTGGACCTGAGGGGCGCCGGGCACCCCGCAACCGGCGCCGAGCGCGGCGCGGACCACGCCGCGCCTGGCTGGTCGGCGGCGCTGCGATGGTGGCCGCACTCGCCGCCGCGGCGCTGGTACTGGCGTACACGGACGCGGCGTCCGCGCCCCGGCAATCGGCTACCGTCGCCGACCCGGTGCTCGGCGGCGGCCCGGGCTGTGAGCCGATCCGTGGTGATCAGTTGGTGCGCGGCAACGGCACCGGTTCCGCCGACTCGGGACCGGACGTGATCCTGGCCTTTCAGCACGCGTATTACGTGGCCCGCTCGGGAGCCGTCGCCCGATCGTCGACCGCCCCGGACGCCGCCGTGCCACCTGTGGCCGTGATCGACGCCGGGATCGCTTCGGTCCCCGTGGGAACCACGCATTGCGTCATGATCACCGCTATGCTCGACGGCCGCTACGACGTGGTCATCACCGAACTGCGACCCGACTCGGCCAACCGCACCTACCGCCAATTCGTCACCGTGGCCACCAGCGCAGGCAGATCCAGCATCGTCAAGATCGCGGCACCGAACTGAGTCACGCCGAACTCGGGGCGGCGTGCGTTGCCGCCACATCGAAGGCCTCGGCGCAGCGGGTGGTGGCCGATGGCGCTTTACCGGTCGGTGGCGTATTTGCGCAGCTCCTGACGGGCGATTACCGCGAGGTGCACCTCGTCGGGACCGTCGGCGAAGCGCAGCGACCGAATGCCCGCGAACGCGCGTGCCAACGGAAAGTCATCGGAAAGCCCGGCGCCGCCGTGCAATTGAATAGCCATGTCGAGCACGTCCTGGGTCATCCTCGGCACGACCGCCTTGATCTGGGAGACCTCGCTCCGCGCGCCGGCCGGTCCCTTCGTATCCAGCAGCCAGGCAGTGTGCAAGACGAGCAGCCTGGCCTGGTCGATCGCGACCCGTGCGTTGGCGATGCGCTCCCGATTTCCGCCGAGATCGGCCAGCGGCTTGCCGAACGCGGTGCGCGAGAGGCTGCGCCGACAAGCCAGTTCGAGCGCGCGCTCGGCGAGGCCGAGGGCGCGCATGCAGTGATGGACGCGACCGGGGCCGAGGCGGCTCTGCGCGATCTCGAAACCCCGGCCCGGCCCCGCGATCACGGCCTCCATGGGGAGCCGCACCTCGGTGAAGGTGACCTCGCCGTGCCCGTAGGGTTCGTCCAGGTAACCGAAGGTGCTGAGCATGCGCTCGACCCGCACGCCGGGCGAACCGAGCGGGACCAGCACCATCGAGTGCCGTTGATAGGGGTGCGCCGCCGGGTCGGTGAGCCCCATGAAGATGACGAACTTGCAGTTCGGATGACCGATACCGGTGCTCCACCATTTGCGGCCATTGAGCACGACCTCGTCGCCGTCCAGCACGGCGGTCGCGGCCATGTTGGTCGCGTCGGAGGATGCGACCTCGGGTTCGGTCATGCAGAACGCCGAGCGAATCGTGCCCGCCAGCAGTGGCCGCAGCCACTCCTGGCGCTGCTGCGCGCTGCCGTAATGCAGCAGTACCTCGGCGTTGCCGGTGTCGGGTGCGTTGCAGTTGAAGACCTCCGGAGCCCAGCTGCAGCCGCCCATCGCCTCGGCCATCGGCGCGTAGTCGACGTTGGTCAGGCCCGCGCCGAGTTCCGGATCGGGCAGAAAGAGGTTCCACAGTCCCGCGGCACGCGCCTTCTGCTTGAGTTCTTCGACCACCGGTGCGACCGCCCACGGCGATTCCCGCAGGAAGGCGGCGTGCTCGCGGTCGCGCGGCTCGATCTCCTCGCGGACGAATTGTCGCACTCGGTCGGTAAGGCGGGCGGCTCGGTCGGAATGTGTGAAGTCCATACCCATCCTCTTGTGCTGAGCATGCGCAGCTTCCGGTCAGGTCATTGCTAGCAGAGTGTTGAGCATTGCTCAATAGCGGGGGCCGGATGAGCGCCACACGGTAGAGCTGTCCATGGTCCGGCGCTCGATCAGATGCGGGGAGTGTGTTGTCGGCGGCACGTCGAAAGAGTTTTACGAGATGGCAAATGTACCGGTTTCGCTGGCAGCGCTGCATCGACTATGAATGGGGTGTGCCGTTGCCATACGTGATCACTTGTCTGCCATCGAGTCTCCCGCGCGGGGAGCGCTGATGGTCATCGAACATCCCATCGAGGACGAGGTTACACAGCTGGCGAGGCGGGTCGAGAAGGCCCGTGGACGGCTCGCCTATCAGTTCGATCCCGCGCTGACCGAGGCGCTGTCGGAGGACGAACTGCATGCCGAACGTGAACTCGCCGAACGGATTCGCACTCAGGAACGCGGACAACGCTGGAAAGAAGCGCAGGCTGCTGCCGCCGCCTCCGACCGGGCGAGGCAGACCACCGAAGCGATCGAGAAGGCCGACATGCGAGATCTCCTGCTCGCCCGCAAGGCGATTGCCGCGCAACGGCGCGAATCCAGCCCGCACGCGAAGCTGGCCTCGCTCTATCGGCACAGATCCTGGTCGCTGCGCGCGCTGGCCGGTGTCGTGGCGGCGGGCATGCTGTGGTCGGCGGTCAACGTCCAGCACAACATCGCGCCCGGCGGGGCGACCGATCCGCTGTACTGGTTCAGCTACCTGCTCGAGGGCATGATCAGCGTCTGCCTGATCATCATCATGATCGGCACCAACAAGGTGGCCGAATGGGGTGTCGTCGACAACCGTCGCGAGGTCGCGTTCGCCGAAATCGCGCTGCTGGCACTGACGGTCAGTCTCAACACCTATCCGTACTTGCGCGCCGGCGCGTGGTACGACGCCGCGGTACACGCCATCGCGCCCGTGATGATCGGCGTCGCGCTGCTGATCCATGATGCCGCCAGCGCGCGCTACGGTCTGGCTATCGCCAGAGCGACCGAGCAGGTTCGCGACCTCCCGGACCCAGCCGAGCAGATTCGGCTCACACTGCCCAGATACCGGATGCCGGTTCCGCCGGAGGCGATTACGTCCGGCGTGCCGCGCAATCAGCCGGCTCTCGACGAGCATCCGCCGGCGCCCGCACCGGTCGAGGTGGTCGAGCAGCGGATACTGGAGCCGGTCGCGGAAATCGATGGCGCAGCCGAACCTCCCGCAGAGCGTCCCGCTGCGGCGACGGCCGAGTCGAAGCTCGCACCGGCCGAAACGTCCCGGAAGCCGCTGTCGCCCGAGTCCACCGACGCATTCGACGCACTCGACAAGATGGCGGCCGTCGAGCCGCGTCCCATCGCGTTGATGCAGGTCAAGGACTTCGGCGTCGCGGTGGCCGCCCCAAGCGGTGCCCTCTCGGCCGACAGCGCGAAATCTGCCGCGGCCGCCGAGGCTATCGAGCCGATCGCGGTTGCGCCGGCTAAGTCCGACCACCAGCCGCCGCCGGGGGTGCTCGCCGACGAACCCGCCGCAGCGAAGGTGGTCGTCCGCCAGGTTCCGACGCCGCCCCCGGTGTCCGACACCGAAGCCCCGACCGCCGCACTTCCCGAGATCGCGGCGACCCGACGCCCGCTTGCCGATACCACGAGCGAGACCGCTGCGCCGACGGCCGAGAACAGCAAGGACAGTGCCGCGTCCGACTCCGCGCAGCCGCCGACGGTCCGCCCACCCGACATCTACGACACCGGTTCGTTCCGCGTCGCCGACATCCTCGAGCAGGAACTCGCCGAACTGCAGGCCGAACGCCGCCGCGCTCGCACCAACCGGCAGCGGTCCGCCTCGACCGTGGGACGAGAATCCTGACGATTCGCTTTCCGTGGCAGCAATGCCCGTCGGCGCACCCGGCCGACGGGCATTGCTTTGCCGCCGGGCCGACCCACCGAGCCCTTGCCGCGTCCGGCTCGCGGTGGTGCGCTTTCCGGGGTCGATGACCAAAGGTAGCCGCCCCTCAGGGCGGGCGTTCGCGGCTCGCTGCTGAGAGCAGATCTGCCGAGGGCAGCGGGGCGCTGGTTTCCCCGGAATCCTCGGGCACGGTGGAGGCATGGCTCACGATGACAAGACGCCGATGTTCAGCTGGCGGGCCCGGGAGCAACTGCTCAGCCGCCGCATACTGGTGCTGGATGGCCCACTCGATGATGACAACGGGACGTTGCTGATGACGCAACTGCTGACCCTCGCCGCGGAGGATCAGCAGGCGGGCATCTCACTGTGGATTCATTCCCCGGGCGGGTCGGTTCCGGCAATGCTCGCCATCCGCGATGTGATGCGCCTGGTACCGTGCGAAGTCTCGACTCTTGCCCTCGGGTTGGCTTGCAGCGCAGGGCAATTCCTCCTGTCGTCGGGAAGCCGAGGCCGGCGCTTCGCGTTGCCCCATGCCCGGGTGCTGATGCATCAGGGTTCGGCGGGAATCGGTGGCACCGCCGTCGACATCGAAGTCCAGGCCGACGATCTGCGCTACACCGTGGACACCGTGCTCGGCGTCATCGCGGCGGACACCGGGCAGCCGTTCGACCGGATCTACGAGGACTCGCTACACGACCGCTGGTTTACCGCGCAGCAAGCCAAGGAGTACGGCTTCATCGACCACATCGTCGACTCCTTCGGACAGATCGTTCCCCACCGCCAACGGATCGGTATCTCGGCATGAGCGGTCAGGCCCGGAGGCGGCAGCGCAGTGTGACCACGCAGGGCCCCGCTCATGCCGATGGACGACACAGCATGAGCGGTCAGGCCCGGAGGCGGCAGCGCAGTGTGACCACGCAGGGCCCCGCTCATACCGGAAGGGACACAGCATGAGCACCTACACCATCCCCAATGTGATCGCGCAGCATCCGCGTGGCGGTGAGCGGATCACCGACATCTATTCCCACCTGCTCGCCGAGCGGATCGTCTACCTCGGCACGCCGATCGACTCGGGCGTGGCCAACGCGCTCATCGCACAACTGCTGCACCTGGAATCGGAGAGCCCGGAGCTGGAGGTCAACCTGTACATCAACTGCGAGGGCGGCGACCTCTCCTCGATGCTCGCCGTGTACGACACCATGCAGCACATCAAGTCACCGGTGCAGACCACGTGTGTGGGACAGGCCATCGCGGTCGGCGCCGTCTTGCTGGCGGGCGGCGAGCCCGGCCGCCGCGCCATCCTGCCGCATGCGAGGGTGGTATTGCACCAACCCGCCGCGCGCGGCCAGGGTGCGATACCCGACCTGATCCTGCAGGCCGACGAGCTGGTGCGGATGCGCGCGGAGATCGAGGCGATCCTGGCGCGGCACACCGGGCAATCCGTGCAGCGGCTGCGCCACGACACCGACCGCGACCGGGTCTTCACCGCGCAGTCGGCGGTCGACTACGGTCTCGTCGACCAGGTGCTGGGTGCCGGCGACTGATCAAGCGGCCGGCGCCAGGAGCGTCGGCCCGGTGGTGGAACGCGGCCCCGGCCGGAGGATGGCGCTGCGGCGCTGGGCGCGAAGATCATCCGCTACCTGTTCGATGAGTGCGCCCAGCGTAATGCCGAGCGATCCCGCCAGAGCCGCGATCATCTCGCTGGACGGCTCTTTGCGACCCCGCTCCACCTCGGACAGGTACTGCGGGGAGATGCCCGCCCGCTCGGCGGTTTCCACCAGCGTCTCGCGCCGATCCCGGCGAAGCGTGCGCAACTGTTCGCCGAGCGCCTCGCGCCAGAGGGGTTCCGGAGCCATCCGCGGTTCCGGGTCCCGCCGCGGGGCTTCGCGTCCGCCCGGAATCGAGTGAAGTCTCGGATGCTCGATCATGTTGTGAGCGTACGGTCCAGGCCTCCTCGTCTGCCGCCATTATGCTCAGGGCGTACGAGATAGCGGCCCGTTGAAAACCACGTCGGGCCAAGGTCTTCAGCGGCGAACACGGGGTCAACCGGGTAGCGGCCGTACATCCCGTCGAGTACTCCGACAGGATGTACGGCCGCTACTTACGGCCCGAGGTGCAGTAGCTACTTCGGCGCGAGGGCCGGCCTGCAGCCCGCACGGACTGTCCTGATCGTGCTGATGTGATTCGGCGTGGTCGCTGCCGTTCGCCCGCCCGACCGAGGATGATGGGCAACCGTGCCCGAGAAGCTGAAGGTGTCCGACCTCAAGCCGCGCAGCCGCGACGTCACCGATGGCCTGGAGAAGACCGCCGCGCGCGGGATGCTGCGCGCGGTTGGTATGGGGGACGAGGATTGGGAGAAGCCGCAGATCGGGGTGGCGTCGTCATGGAACGAGATCACCCCGTGCAATCTCTCGCTGGATCGGCTCGCCCGCGGGTGCAAGGACGGTGTGTTCGCCGGTGGTGGATTTCCCATGCAGTTCGGCACCATCTCGGTGTCGGAC
The DNA here is from genome assembly GCF_052545115.1 of Nocardia glycosmidis. NCBI lineage: Bacteria > Bacillati > Actinomycetota > Actinomycetes > Mycobacteriales > Nocardiaceae > Nocardia > Nocardia glycosmidis. Next base: position 67,266 of record NZ_JBQWRH010000001.1, read on the forward strand.
GGGATCTCCATGGGACATGAGGGGATGCACTTCTCCCTGGTCTCGCGCGAGGTGATCGCCGACAGCGTCGAGACGGTGATGCAGGCCGAGCGGCTGGACGGCGCGGTGCTGCTGGCCGGCTGTGACAAATCGCTGCCCGGGATGCTCATGGCGGCGGCCAGGCTGAACCTGGCGAGCGTATTCCTGTACGCGGGCTCGATCCTGCCCGGAATCGCGAAACTGTCCGACGGCAGCGAGCGCGAAGTGACGATCATCGACGCGTTCGAGGCGGTCGGCGCCTGCGCGCGCGGGCTGATGAGCCGAGACGATGTCGATGCCATCGAGCGAGCCATCTGTCCGGGGGAGGGGGCCTGCGGCGGGATGTATACCGCTAACACCATGGCCAGTGCGGCCGAGGCGCTCGGCATGTCGCTGCCGGGCAGTGCGGCGCCGCCCGCGACCGACCGCCGCCGCGACGGCTACGCCCGGCGCAGCGGCGCGGCGGTGGTGGAATTGATCAGGAAGGGGATCACCCCGTCCGACATCCTCAGCAAACCCGCCTTCGAGAATGCGATCGCGGTCGTGATGGCATTCGGCGGTTCCACCAATGCCGTGCTGCATCTCCTGGCGATCGCGCACGAGGCGAACGTCGACTTGACGCTGGATGATTTCGCTCGGATCGGTCGCCGGGTGCCGCACCTGGCCGACGTCAAACCCTTCGGCAGGCATGTGATGACCGACGTCGATCGCATCGGCGGCGTGCCGGTGCTGATGAAGACGTTGCTCGGCGCCGGGTTGCTGCACGGCGACTGCCTGACCGTGACGGGGCGGACGGTCGCGGAGAATCTGGCCGAGATCACTCCGCCGGACCCGGACGGCAAGGTGATCCGGGCGATGGCGTCGCCGATGCATCCGACCGGCGGCATCACCATTCTGTCTGGTTCGCTCGCGCCCGATGGGGCCGTGGTCAAGTCGGCTGGTTTCGAATCCGACGTCTTCGCCGGCACCGCACGGGTTTTCGACGGTGAGCGGCCCGCGATGGACGCGCTCGAGGATGGCACGATCTCGGCGGGAGATGTGGTGGTCATCCGGTACGAGGGCCCGAAGGGCGGTCCCGGTATGCGCGAGATGCTGGCTATCACCGCGGCCATCAAGGGTGCCGGCCTGGGCAAGGACGTCCTGCTGCTCACCGACGGACGTTTCTCCGGCGGTACCACCGGCCTGTGCGTCGGGCATGTCGCCCCCGAAGCCGTCGACGCCGGCCCGATCGCCTTCGTGCGCGACGGCGACCCCATCCGCCTCGACGTCGCCGCGGGAACCTTGGATCTGCTGATCGACGCCGACGAACTCGCCGGCCGACAGGAGGGTTGGAAACCCTTGCCGCCCCGCTACACCCGGGGTGTGCTGGCGAAATACACCAAACTGGTGGGCTCGGCGTCGAGCGGGGCGGTCTGCGACTGAGGGAATCTTTGCCGCGAAATCGGCGAGCCGTTCCCGGCAGTTGTCGCGTACCTGCGCGAAACCCGAGAACAGCGCGCGCACTTGGCGTCAGCGGGAAGTCCCGGTGGCTTCGGCCGGGTAACCTGTGCGGCCGGCAAGGCGGCGGGTCCCGAGAACTCCTCGATTGCTTCGGGAGTGAGCAAGCCGAGTTCGATCGCTATCTCGGTGGCGAAAGGATTGTGCAAAGGAAGCTCCTCCCGTAACCGGGTCCGATATGGTGCGATCCAGACGATCGCAATGACACCATTAGACGGACGTCAAAGGTGGTTGACGGGAGTTTCGGTGGATGTCGGTGCCGGCGCTGGTCGAGACAACCCCTTGTTGCGGCAGAGGGGATTTCCTCGGCGGGGCGTATTCGCGGCGTGCCCGGCGGGTCCGGAGACTCTTGCGTTCATGGCCCACGCGCGAATCGGCTTCGGTCCGGTGTCCACCGCGCATGCGGCCGCGACTGACGCGGGCGATGGTCACATACGCAGTCGACTAGTCAACTCTTGACGACTGGAGTTAGGTCACATATCTTCGGGATACTGGATACAGATCCCTTTTGGGTGGATCGTGAAGTCACGGAGATGGTCTTGAGCGTTCAGCAGCATGCGGTCGTAGTTGGCGCTGGCATCGCAGGCCTGGGAACTGCGGTGGGATTGCGCCGCGCGGGTTGGCGGGTGACGGTGCTCGAGCGCACGACGGAAATCGCCCCGGTCGGCGCCGGCATCAGCATGTACCCGAACGCTATTCGCGCTCTCCGAGCGCTCGGTCTCGATTCTCAGCTCGATGCCCTGCCGAAGTTGAACTTGGGTCATGGGATTCGCACGCCGAAAGGGCGGTGGCTGACCCGGGTAGACGGTCCCACTGTCGAAAAGCTTTGGGGCGGAGAAATTGTCGGGCTCCATCGCGCCGACTTGCATGCGCTGTTGCGCTCTGCGCTGCCCGCGGATTCGATTCGACTCGGCGTACCGGTCACATCGGCGCAGAAAGGTCCGGACGGGCGCTGGGTCGTTCGCGGTCCGGATGCGGTGGAGGTCGATGACGCGGACGTAGTCGTCGCCGGAGATGGCATCGAGAGCCGACTCCGCGCACAGTATTGGCCGGATCTGCCTCGCGCCGCCTACACCGGTTCGACGGCTTGGCGCGGTATCGCGCCCATGCAGCCGAAGCAGGAACTCTATGGCGTTCAGACTTTCGGTCCAGGAGCGGAATTCGGTCTTCTACCGCTCACCAATGGCGATGTCTACTGGTACGCTTCGGCGGCGACGCCGCCCGGCGTGCGGCATGCTGACGAGCGGGCCGCCGTGCTCGCACGATACGCGGACTGGCACGCGCCGATCCCGAGGTTGATCGAGTCCAGTGACGTGGTCATGCATCACGACATCTTCGCGCTGCCGACTGTGCCATCGAGCCTGGTCCACGAGCGCGTAGTCCTGGTGGGCGACGCGGGACACGGGATGACGCCGCACCTGGGACAAGGCGGCTGTACGGCACTCGAGGACGCGGCGGTGCTTGCTGCCGAACTCGGTCGGACCCCAGACGACATACCGGCGGCACTCGCTCGCTATGACCTGCAACGTCAGCCCCGGGTGAGTGAGCTGGCGCGAATCGCGGAAGGGATCCGGCAGGCGAGCCATGAGGCGGGCCGCCTCGCCGCATTCATGCGGAATCTTTCGATGCCTTTCAGTTCGCCTGCTCGCGTCTACCAGGTATCGACGGACGCGGCCGACTGGCAGCCACCGTCCATTGCCGAAGTACGAATCTGATCACCAGACAATTGTATTCGCTCCTTTGATCTCGCATACCCATCGCGAGGCAGGGGCCAAAGGAGCAGAAAGGAACATCCGACCTATGTCCGAATCGTTTTTTGCAGCTGTTCGTGCGGCTCTTGGTGAGGAGGCGGTGGATACGTCGCCGGAGGTGTTGGGGGTGTATGGGTCGAATCGGTTGCCGGGTGGGGATCGTGTGCCTGGGGGTGTGGTTTTTCCGGGGTCGACGGGGGATGTTCAGGTGGTGGTGCGGTTGGCGAATGAGCATGGTGTGTCGTTGTGGCCGACGAGTACGGGACAGAATTTGGGGATGGGGGAGTTGTCGCCGGTGCGTGGGGGGCAGGTGGTGCTGCATTTGGGGAAGCGGATGAATCGGGTGTTGGCGGTGGATGAGAGGTTGGGGTATGCGGTGATCGAGCCGGGGGTGACGTTTCGGCAGTTGCGGGAGGAGTTGGCTGGGCGGGGGGATGTGTTGATGTTGAGTGGGACGTCGGGTCCGCCGGATGGTGGGGTGTTGGGGAATGCGTTGGATCGGGGTGCGGGGTATACGCCGTATTTCGATCATTTCGGGATGTTGTGTGGGATGGAGGTGGTGTTGCCGGATGGGGAGGTGTTCTGTCCGGGTGATGGGTCGTTGGGTGGGTCGGGGATGCGGTTTCTGAACAAGTCGGGGTTCGGGCCGTTGCTGGATGGGTTGTTCTCGCAGTCGAATTTCGGGGTCGTGACGCAGGCGGCGATTTGGTTGATGCCGCGGCCGGCGGCGATTCGGTCGTTCGCGTTCACGTTCCCGGAGGATGGGGATCTGGCGGAGATCATCGAGTTGGTGCGGCCGTTGAAGTTGTCGAATGCGGTGCCGACGTTGATGAAGGTCACCAGTGATCTGTACGGGGTGGGGACGCTGGAGTCGTATCCGTATGAGCGGACGGGTGGGTTGACGCCGTTGCCGGATGAGGTGCGCCGGGAGTTGCGGGATAAGCATGGGGTGGGGGCGTGGACGGTGTCGGGTGCGTTGTATGGTCCGAGTTTCGAGGCGCTGGATGCGGGGATCGAGCGGATCCGGGCGCATTTCGAGGCGTCGGGGCGGGCTCGTTATATCGCGCATGAGGAGATCGAGAAGTCGCCTGTTCTGCGGATTCATCTGGATACGTTCAGTGGTGAGCCGACGGAGTCGGAGTTGGGTTTGCTGGATTGGCGTGCGGGTGGGGCGACGTGGTTCTTGCCGGCGACTCCGATGGTGGGGGAGGCTGCCGCGGTGCAGCAGGAGGTGTCGCGGCGGGTGTTGGCGGAGTACGGGTTCGATTACATGGTGGAGTTCGTGTGTGGTCCGCGTGCGGCGCGGGGTTTGCACATCATCATGTTCGATCGGGGTGATGCGGATGAGTGTCGGCGGATGGCGGAGTGTTATGCCGCGTTGGTGGCGGCTTATGACGCGATCGGGGTGCCGATCGGGCGTACGCCGACGGATTGGCAGGAGCGGGCGGGTGAGCGTTTGCCGGAGTTCGGTCGGTTGACCTCGGCGATCAAGCAGGCTATCGATCCCAACGGGGTGATCGCCCCCGGCAAATACGGAATCGTCGGAGCGTGAACCGGCTTCGGTCCGTCGAAAATACATCGATCCGAGAAGGATGGGGCGATGAAAGCGCAACCCAGGAAGTGTGATCCCACTGGCTACCGGACGTTTCTATTTCCGGATCGGTACGAGCCCGATTGGCGTTCATTTTATATCTCGTCCTATGAGCAAACGCTCGATCTGAGTGTCCGGACGAATTCCAAGATGGGCATCCTGTACGGAGCGGACCCATTTCAGACTCTCGACATATTCGCGCCGCCCGGAGTATCGGATGCACCGGTGCTCCTCTTCTTTCACGGCGGCGGGTTCCGTGAAGGACATCCTTCCCATTACGGATACCTCGGCGAAGCGTTTTTGGAGCGTGGAGCTGTGTTCGTGAGTGTCGGATATCGATTCGAGCCGGACCATGGATACCCGGACTACGTAGCAGACGGCGCACTAGCCCTGAAGTGGGTATTCGATAACGTAGCGGACTGCGGCGGAAGCGCCGACAAACTTTATGTCGCAGGCCACTCGGCCGGAGCGAATATTTCTGCGTTGCTCAGTTTCCGCGGTGACTGGATAAAGGCCGCAGACCTACCCTCCGACGTGATCAAAGGGTGCGGACTCATCAGTGGCGGATACGATTTCACGATCACCGATCCGCTCTATCCGGACCAGGACGAACGCCCGGCCGAGGCGAGTGTCGTGCACGATATCCAAACCACTCCCGAGCGGGTCGTTGTCGCACACGGATTCCCGGAGGCCCAGAGGTTGGGCCAGAGTGGGGATTTCTTCAGAAATCAGGCCGAAGCTCTCGTCCACGACCTTCATGAGATCGGTTGCCGCCCAGACATTGTAGTACTTCCCGATACCGACCATCTCGCCATGGCGCAAGCTCTCGGTGACAAATCATCGCCCTTGTATGCCGCGATGAGCCGGATGCTTTTTCCGTGACCTGATTTCCGGAGCGTCGGTGCTGAAAAGCGGTTTCGACTGCAGGCGGCAGCACCGGTCGGCATTGCCGAATCAGCAGCTCGATCGACCGCCATCAAATAGGTTGGAGATTAGCAAATGTCACCTTTCAATCGATCACCTCTCAATCAATCCGAGACAGTCGAAACTTTGTCGTCGAGTATGAAGTTCGGGATGTTTCTCGCTCCGTTCCACCCCGTGCACGGAAATCCAACCCTCGATCTGCAAAGGGACCTCGACCTGGTCGTCCATCTCGATGAACTCGGCTTCGATGAGGCGTACTTCGGCGAGCACCACTCCGGTGGTTACGAGACCATTGGGTCGCCCGAAATCATGATCGCCGCGGCGGCCGCACGCACCAGGCGAATCAGGCTCGGCACCGGTGTCGTATCAGCGGTGTATCACCATCCGTTCAACACCGCGGAGCGCATCGTCCTGCTCGACCACCTCACTCAGGGGCGTGTGATCCTCGGGCTCGGCCCTGGTTCACTGCCGTCCGATACGGCGCTGTTCGGCATCGACTACGGCTGCATCAGGGCACGTCTCGAGGAGGCGACCGAAGCAATCGTGCATCTGCTGACATCCGATGAGCCGCTCACCATGGACACGGGGTGGTTCAAAATGGTCGACGCGCGGTTGAACCTGCGCCCATTCCAGCGACCCTGCCCCGAAATCGTGGTTGCCGCGATGGTCTCGCCGTCCGGTCCGCGCCTCGCCGGCAAACATGGCCTTCCTTTGTTGTCCATCGCGGCCAGTACTCCGGGCGCTTTGGCAGTGCTGTCCGAGCACTGGGATATCCTGCAGGACCGGGGACGTGAGTTCGGTGTAGCTCCGGCCCCGCGCTCCGCGTGGCGAATGGTAGCCCCCATGCATATCGCCGAGACTCGCGAGCAGGCCGAGCGGGATGTCCAATTCGGTATCGATAAGTGGGGCGAGTACTTCTTCCGCGACAAGGCGGCCTTCGATTCGATGACGAAGAACCTCGCCATCAACGAGGACACCACACTGGTCGACATTGTTCGAGACTCGGGGGTCGGCGTGATCGGAACCCCTGATGACGCAATCGAGCTCATCGAGCGGCTGCAGGAGAGTTCCGGCGGGTTCGGCACGTTCCTGATCCTCGCCAGCGAGATGGCGAACAGCCTGGCTACGAAGCGGTCGTACGAGTTGTTCGCCCACTACGTGATACCGCATTTCCAGGGGCAGCTTTCGCGCCGCATCGAGCGCTGGGACAACGTGCGGGATCAAATGGGCGAGTATGCAGCGCAATACGCCAATGCTGTCGCCAGTGCTCGAGCGCAGCACGAAAACGATGTCAAAGGCCTCTGATCAGGCTTGATCGGGAACGGCGGGGCCAGTTGCAGTTTGTGCCGGGATTGCCCGCGGGGACGGAGACAGCGGATCACGGCGTCAGCCGTCGCGGGTGGGCAATCGATATCGACAAGCCGTTCCCACTCATGTCCGCGAGCTGTCTTACCCCTGCGGGACACCTGCCCCGCGGACCTGTTAGTAGAGATAGAAGGAGTCCCGAGGTGACGGGTTCCGGCCCTGCGACTTTCAATGTCGCGTCGCCTATGCAGCATTCCGGCGAGCAGCTTTCCGCTGGCGTTCTCCGCGAGGCGTTCGGCTGCTATCCATCGGGGGTGGTGAGCATCTGCGCGATGATGGATGGTGCGGACGGTCCAGAGGCCGTGGGGATGGTGGCGTCGAGTTTCGTCACCGTCTCGTTCGAGCCGCCGCTCGTCGCTTTCTGTGTGCAATGGTCGAGCACCACGTGGCCACGACTCGCAGGGGCGCCCCGCCTCGGCGTGTCGATACTCGCGGAGGCTCAGGGTGCACTGGCCCAGCAGATGGCCTCGAAGCACGGAGATAGGTTCAAAGGCCTGGATCTGCATGTGCGTGATACCGCAGTCTTCGTGGAAGGCGCGGCGGTGTGGATGCTCTGCTCGGTTGAGTCGACGTTCGACGCGGGTGACCATGGGATAGTTCTCCTGCGTATCGAGGCTCTGACCACATCCGCTACGGCCTCCTCACTCGTTTTCCACCGCTCGAAATTTCGCGCTCTGGCGCCCTGACTTTCGCCACCAGTGCGGCGTTGCGCAAGAACGTGATTCGCCGCAATCCCGCCCGCCAGGTCGTTGCGGGAAGCCCGTTGCGGACCAGATACTTATCGCGAACATCGGAGGTTCGATCCTTGATAGTCGTCGCCGAAATGGATGGTTTCAGCGTCACCGACGCAGAAGATTTCAACGGGTTCCATATCGATGCCGGCGGTGTCTCGCAGTCTCGGTTCGCCGCTCTGCTGGCGCAGTGCCACGAAGTCTCTGCTCATGACAGGCCCGACCACGCCTGGGTTCGTATCGCTTTCCTGCACGAGCAACTCGGGACTTCACGAGATCATGCGCGCCGTGAAGGCCTTGCGAGGATGCTTTCCTACGCTGCCTCGAAAGGGTGGCTCAACGATCTGGAAACACACGTTGCGGCGCACGTCGTCAACATCTCGCATTGATCGTCACACGCCCTGGCGCGCCGCGATCGGCGCCGTGTCGCTCGGAAATCTTGTAGTTCTGGCGAATTGCCGGGCCCCCACCGGTTCGGGTGGCATCCCGCGTCGGCTCCCGTTGTCCGCCGAAGAAGGTTTCGGCTGCTTTTCCGGTGGCATCGGAAGAGACCAACTGCAGGCGGGGAGTGTGATCGGGTGCTCGTCAATAGGAGCGGGGTCCGGTAGGTGAGATCGGCGGCGCGGGGATATCCGATCCGGATGAGCTTTTCAGTCTGGTGTACGAAAAACTAGGAAACAGCATGAACGACGGCACCATTACGGATAACCGCGGTACAGCAGCGCGGGCGGCGAACATATTTCGCGGACCGCTCGCGCGACTCGAGCTAGCCCGAGAGCGGCCTCCGACTGCGCGAACTATCCATCAGAAGTACGGTCTGCTCTTTCTGCTCATAGCGGTGGTTGTCTTCTTCGCTGTCGAGCCGTCGACCCGTGCGCTGTTCATCAGCATGCCGAATATCAAAGACCTCTTGGGCGCGCAGAGTATCGTCATCGTCCTCGCGATGGCCTCGATGTTCCCGCTCCTCGCGGGACGTTTCGACTTTTCGGTGACCTACAACGCCGCATTGTGCTCGATGGTCAGCGGCGTCGTGGTGGGCAATCACGGCGGCGATCTCATCCTGGCGGTGATCGTAGCGCTCGTGGTCGGCGCAGTTGTCGGCCTCGTCAACGGCTTGCTCATCGCTTACCTGAATTTGAGCTCCTCCGTTCTAGTGACGTACGGGAGTGCGATGATCATCTATTCGATCATGCTGATCATCAGTCCGGACATGTCCACGCCGCCGACCGAATTCGTCACGCCATCCTGGATCGGTGTCCCGCTTTTCGTCTTCATGACCGCTGCGGTATGCCTCGGGGGTTGGTGGCTGGTGCAACACACCCCGTTCGGTCGAAACCTCGCAATGTCGGGCGGGAATTCGACGGCAGACCGGTCGATCGGCATCAACGTGAAACCCCTTACTCTCGCCACGTTCGGCCTGGCCGGCGTCCTGTCCGGAATTGCCGGCACTCTGATGCTGGCGGGCGCGGGAGGCGAAAATCCCCAATCGCCGGTAGATCTTCTCTGGGCCGCTCTCATCGCTGTATTCGTCGGCGCGACAGCGATCCGCCCGGGGGAATTCAACGTCGTCGGCACCGTGCTCGCTGCGCTGTTTCTCGCGGTCGTGGTGAATGGGCTGCGTAGCTGGGGGCTTTCGCCGTTCGTCGAACCGCTCGTGTATGGGATGGCGTTGCTCGTGGCCTTGTGGAGCTACGTCTTCTCCCATCGCGGGGACACGCCGACGAGTGTGGCATTGGATATGTGAACCGATACCCACCGAACCATTTTCCTGACGCCGACGAGATCATTTCCAGTCGGTTCGCTCAACCCTTCCAAGGAATCCAAATGAAGCTCCCAGGACTTGTCATTTCCAATCTCGTGCCCGTCGGTACCGCCGCGGCCGCCGCTCTTATCGTCGCGACAACCTCGACCGGCACGGCCGCCGCCGATGTGTTTGTTCCGTTGCCGGACGGCGAGAAGTCCGCTCCGAGTGTCACGCTGTCGCGCGTCGGCGAGTATGCGGTGATATCCCCGTCTCTTGCGGCTAATGGCGCCGGCAGGGTGGCGTGGGTATCGGGTCAGATCCGTGCCGAGGTAACCGACACGCCGGAGGGCACCGTCGGCCCATGGAACGGGCCGACCAATGGCCCCGGTACCAACAATTCCTCGACACATGGTGCGTCGCAGGTGAATACGGGTTACATCATCGGCTGCCAGGTCGCTATCGCCAGCGACGCGGTGGGTGCGGGTGCCGGTTTCTCTCTGGGTACGGACGGATCATTCGGTGGATCGGGCTCGCTGGCGGTGAATCTGGGCCCTGGCCAGGTGACGTTTGTGCGGGTCGAGAAGAAGGACATCACTACGGCCGGGACGTACAGCATCGAGTACCGCGATGTGCAGATAGATGTGCAGGGATGCGCTGGTTACGCGCAGGCCAGGGCTTACAGCGTCGTGGAGATCATCGGCGAGCACTACTCGAAGACGACCCTGTACGGGCAGCCGTTCAGCCTCGGGTGACACGCTGCCGACGTTGATCATCCGACCGAATTCCCCACAACGACGTAACCATTCACCTCGAGCATTTCAGGATTCGATATGACACGTACTCTTGCCACCGGCGCGCGGCTGGCCGTTGCCGGTTCCGCGGGCGCTCTCGCCATTGGCCTTTTCTCGGCAGGCGCGGCCAACGCCGACACCTTCGTTCCGTTGCCGGACGGCCAGATCGTGAAGACTCTGTCCGATGGCACCGTCATCACCCTCAGCGCCATCGGGCAGTCGGCGAATATTTCGCCATCGATGGGGGCCACACCGGTGCACCGAAATGTTTGGGTCAGCGGCACCGCCACCGTACATTTGGATGGCGGCGACGGTAGCATCGGCTGGATCCAACCCGGCTATATCGTTGGCTGCCAAGTGAATATCTCCGGCGGTGGCGTGGGTGGCGACGCCGGTGTCGCTGGTGCGGGCCAGAGTGTGACAGGCACGGCAGGCGCGAACGCCAACCTCTCCCTGGGGCCCGGCCAGGTCGTCAACTACAACATCCTGGATCTGGAGTACCCGGACAACTACGGAAACGAGCGGCACGACAACGGCAATGCGTTCTACAGCAAAGACGCCAGTGTCTCCTGGTCTGATTCCACGCTCGGTGTGACCGGTTGCGCCGGCTACGCCCAAGCCCGTAATTACGTCAGCCTGGAAATCGAGACCAGCAATGTGATCAGCTACGTCACGCTGTGGGGTCAGCCTTTCAGCATCGGCTGAAGTGGGTCCGCAATTCGGCGGTCCGGCATAGATTTCCCATCGTCGAGTGACCGGGAGTGTAACGAATTCGCTTTGACACCAGCGCCTGCTTTTAGGATACTGGATACAGTTCACCCCATCGCGGCTGTCATGCTCACGCTGCGGTGGGGTGCCGCTGGTTCGAGCGAGGCATCGTCTCCGGTCGAGATCTGACGGTCGCGGTGCTCGACCTGGGTGGCGCGGCCGGTCGCTGCAGCTAGACACACCTCGAGGAAAGGACCCCTACAGTACTATGAAAATCTTCAGGGCAGGCCCGGCCGGCGGTGAGAAACCGTTTGTCAGCGTCGCTGATCGGACGTATTCGCTCGGTCCGCTCACCTCGGATATCGATTCGGCCTTTCTCGGAAACGGGGGTGTCGAGGAGGTTCGGCAGGCCTTGGCCTCGGGTGTACTGCCCGAGAGCGATTTGCCGGCGGGAATCAGAATCGGCTCGCCTATCGCTCGACCGGGTTCGGTCATCTGTGTAGGGATGAACTACGCGGCTCATGCCGCCGAGTCGGACTCGACGCCGCCCGAAACGCCGGTGATCTTCCTGAAGCCTGCGAACACGGTCGTCGGCCCGCACGACGATGTCACCATCCCGAAGGGCAGTAGCAAGACGGATTGGGAAGTCGAGTTGGGCATCGTGATCGGCGCGGCAGCGGAATACCTCGACTCGGTCTCCGACAGCCGGGGCCACATCGCCGGTTTCGTGGTTGTCAACGATGTCTCGGAGCGCCGATTCCAATTCGACGATTCGGGCGGTCAGTGGAGTAAGGGGAAGGCCGCACCCGGGTTCACGCCGACCGGCCCGTGGCTGGTGCCGCCCGATGCGGTCGACGCGTCGGGGTTACGTCTGCGAACGTGGGTGAATGGCTCTGCGCGACAGGATTCGTCTACCGCGGACATGATCTTCAGCGCCGAATACATTGTGTGGCACCTGAGTCAGTACATGCGCCTCGATCCGGGCGATCTTGTCCTGACCGGCACGCCCGAAGGGGTCGCGCTTTCCGGTCGTTTCCCCTACCTCCGGGATGGCGACATCGTCGAGATGGAAATAGATGGTCTCGGTCGTCAGCGGCAGCGGTTCGTGAATCATGGATGAGTCGCCGGAGTTGGCCGGACGGGCTGCGCTCGTCACGGGCGGGGCATCGGGGATCGGTCGCGCGGTCGCGGTAATGCTGCACCAGCGCGGCGCGCAGGTAGCCGTTCTGGACCGGACCGAAGCGTCGCCGGATACCGGCATCGTCGGTATCTCCGCGGATGTCACGTCGGATAGTGAGGTTTCCCGCGCGGTCGAGCAGTTCGTCGAAGTCGCCGGCCGGGTCGACATTCTGGTCAACTGCGCGGGCATCGGTGCACAGGGCACCGTGCTCGACAACTCGCTGGACGAATGGCGCCGAGTCTTCGACGTGAACCTGTTGGGGGTGGCGCGCGCAAGCCGCGCCTGCATCCCGCACCTGCGTCGATCCGATGCGCCGGCCATCGTCAACATCACGTCCGTGGCTGCGACGACCGGTCTCCGGCAGCGGGCCCTCTACAGTGCGAGCAAGGGAGCCGTGGACGCGCTCACACGTGCGATGGCCGCAGATCTGCTCGTGGACGGGATACGTGTCAACGCGGTGGCACCGGGCACGGTCGACACCCCATGGGTGCAGCGTCTGCTCGAATCCTCGGACGACCCCGAAGGTGCACTCACTGCCCTGCGTGCGCGGCAACCGCATGGGCGTCTGATCACCGCGGAGGAGGTGGCGGCCGCAGTGACCTACTTGGTCGGACCGCGGTCCGGATCGACAACGGGCGAGACGCTCACGGTGGACGGTGGTTTGAGTCGACTTCGCATCTGACAGTCGCCGGGCGGCTGCGACCGCGCTTTCACCTGCCGACTCCACAGCGCGGCAGGCCGCGGTTGATCGGGCATGGTGATGCTGTGTGCGGGTGACGGCCGAGACAGCTGTGGGTGCGTTGCGGGGATGGGCGACTGTCAGGTGATCAATGCGGGCGAGCTGGTTTGACCGCGAGTCATGGCTCGAGGGCTGTCTCGATGACCGGCAGGGCGCCCATACGCTCCGATGACACGCTCGGGCAAAAAGCGAGGTGTTGTGAGCCCCTTCGCACCCGGCCGGGGACGCCACCATCACCCGATAACGGGCTGAGCCCAAGTCGGAAATTATATGCCGAAAATTCGACTAGCATCAAACATGCGGCATATAGCCTGTCGGTTCGAAGGTCGAGACCTGGCCCGGACTGCAACCGAGTCCGGGCCGGGCCCGGTCAATCGGCGGTTTTCACCAGAGCGCGGACGTGCTCGGGCCAGGGAACTGCGCGTCCCTCGGCAGGGTCGATGTGCACGGCGGACATGGCGCCGCTGACGGCGACTTCATCGCCACGCTGGACGGTGAAGACGTAGCGGATCGAGCTTCGTCCCAGGGCCGCGAGCTCGAGCCTGATGGTGATTCGGTCCCGGAACCACAGCCGGGCGTGATAATCGACCTCGTAGCGGACCCGGGGGATGACACCGAACAGGTCCGGCAGCCCGAGCTGTTCGTGCAGCTCGGCTTCGGCCGCTTCGACCCAGCGGACTACGGTGGAATGGTGATAGTGGCCGGCGGCGTCGGTGTCGGGCCATTCCACGATTCGCGTGATCGTCACCGCCGGGCCGGATTCTGCGGTCATTGCGCTTCCGTGGTCTCGCGCGAACCCAGTTCGCGAAGTTGGAATCGCTGCAGCTTGCCGGTGCTCGTCTTCGGGAGCGCGTCGATGAACTCGACCCTTCGAGGGTATTTGTAGGGAGCGATGCGCTGCTTGACGTACTCCTGCAGTTTCGCAGCCAGCTCGTCGTCACCCTGGACCCCCTCGCGCAGAACGACGAACGCGCTGACGATTTGACCCCGCGCCGGGTCCGGCAGTCCGACAACGCCGCATTCCCGCACATCGGGATGTTCGAGCAGCGCTTCCTCGACTTCGGGGCCGGCGATGTTGTAGCCGGAGGAGACGATCATGTCGTCGTTGCGGGCTTGGTACCAGAAGTAGCCGTCGGCGTCCTGGATGAAGGTATCGCCGGTGATGTTCCACCCGCCCTGCACGTAGGTGCGTTGCCGAGGGTCGGCAAGGTAGCGGCAACCCGTGGGCCCTTTGACCGCGAGTCGTCCCGGTTTCCCGGGCTCTTGCGGGTTGCCGTGCTCATCGAGCACCGCCGCGACGAAGCCCGGTACCGCACGACCGGTGGAGCCGGGGCGAATCTCATCGTCGGCGGCGCTGATGAAAATGTGCAACATCTCGGTCGCCCCGATGCCGTTGATGAGCTTGATACCGGTCTGTTCGAAGACGGACTGCCAGGTGGCGGCGGGAAGATGCTCACCCGCGGAGATCGCGCGCCGCAGCTTCGACAGCGAGTCCGCTTTGCCGGACGCGAGCATGGCGCGGTACGCGGTCGGCGCGGTGAAGCAGACCGAGACATGGTGTTGCGCGATCAGCTCTGCGAGCTGGTCGGGTGTCGCCTTCTCCAGCAGCAACGTCGAGGCGCCGACGCGCAGCGGGAAGATCACCAGGCCGCCCAGTCCGAAAGTGAACGCCAGCGGCGGCGTGCCGGTGAAGACATCGTCGGGTTCGGGCTTCAGCACTTGCGCCGAGAACGTGTCGGCGATCGCCAGGATGTCGCGGTGGAAGTGCGCTGTGGCTTTGGGGCGGCCGGTCGTTCCCGACGTGCACGCGATGAGGACCACGTCCTCGGCCGCGGTGTCGACCGCCGCGAACTCCTCGGACCTACCCTCGATGGCGGAGCTCAGACCTCCCTCGCCGCCGTACTCGACGACGCGGAGACCGGGAATGCCGGAGGCGACGAGTTCGTCGACGAAACGCGCGTCACACAGTGCGAAGTCGACGGCGGCGATTTCCGCGATGGCGGCGATTTCGCTCCCGCGCAGCAAGGGCATGGTGGTGACTGCGACCGCGCCAGCCTTGATAATGCCGAACCAGCAGGCGACCAGCCACGGGTTGTTGGGACCGCGCAGCAGAACACGGTTGCCCGGCACGATGCCGTGGTCTTCGGTGAGGACCGTCGCGATTTGGTTCGAGACGCGACGCAGGTCGCCGTAGGACCACGGGTCCGAGCCGGGTGCGAGCAGGCACGGCCGGTCGGCTCCCAAGCGATCCGCGACCTTGTCGAGCAGCTCGACCGCGCAGTTGAGCCGCTCGGGATAATTCAGGCCGGGAAGATCGAAGAGCAGCTCGGGCCACTCCTGCTCGGGTGGAAGATTATCTCCGCAGAAGGTGTCGATGTGAGCGGAGGGGACAGGCGGCATGGCGTCGCTCCTGGGGTGTGCGCGCGTCGGTGTTCAGTATGCAGTGCATTGTTCGCAACGATCGCAAATAATTCAACATATAGAGAGGTGGTGCGGTGTTCGCGGCGGCCCCGACCGCAGGATCGCGGCGCTCGGACTTGTCGTCACGCCGGTGGACTGGAGAGGAACTCCTGGTCAGTCGGGCAGAACGGCGTAGCCCTGCAGCTCGACCATCGCCTCGGCGTCCCACAGGCGGGAAACTCCGATGCCGGCCATGGGGGGGTACCAGGCGCCGACAAGTCGCTTCCACACTGCACCGATGGCGCGAGACTCCGCCTGGTAGGCATCCATGTCAACGATGTAGATGGTGAGGCTGGCCAGGTTCGACGGGGCGCCACCCGCGGCCTCGAGTGCGGCCAGCAGGTTGCCGAGGGCCTGTTCGAACTGCTCGGCTATTGTCTCGCCGACAATCTGGCCCGACGGGTTGAGCGCGGTCTGGCCGGCGAGGAAAACGATCCTTCCGGAACCCACCGCGGCGTGTGAGAAGCCTTTCGGTACGCCCAGTTCGGGTGGGTTCACGAACTCGAGGCTCATGCCGCGCCTCCGTTGCATCGGATCGACTGTGGTGGGTGATTTCGTGGGCTGTTCATGATTGGACTCCTCCGCCATCGATGGTCAGGCCTTGCCCGTTGATGGCTGAATTGGTGATACACAGTGCGACGACATCGGCCACTTCATCCGGGTGCACGAGGCGCTTGTTGGGTTGCTTGGCTTCCAGGGCTGCGCGTGCCTCCGCAGGGGTGAGGCCGGTCTTCTCGGTGATCGAGTCGACGGTCTGCTGGGTCATCGGGGTATCGACGTATCCCGGGCACACCGCGTTGACGGTGATGCCTTTGCTCGCCAGCTCGGCTGCTGCCGAGCGGACCACGCCCAGGATCCCGTGTTTGCTGGCGGTGTAGGCGCTGATGTACGGCTCGCCGTGCTTGGCCGCGACCGACGCGACGACGACGATTCGTCCGTGCCTTTTCTCGATCATGGCCGGGACGGCGCGGCGGATGCACCGGAAGGGTGCGGTCAGGTTCAAGTCGAGCATGTGCGCCCACTGCTCGTCACTGGTCTTCGCCAGCGGTGCCGAGGTGCCCGCGCCGGCATTGGCGATCAGGACACTCGCGTCGCCCCAAGTGTCTTCGACCGTGGTGAACAGCCGGTCGATGGCCTCGGTCGACGTGATGTCCGCGGGCACCACGAGGGTCTCCCCGGCGCAGAGGCGGGCGGTTTCGCGCAGTTCGTCCGCACTACGCGAAACGAGCGCCACACGGTAGCCCTCGCGGCTGAGTCGCGTCGCCACAGCACGGCCGATACCTCGGCTGGCGCCGGTAACGACGGCCACGGAATTCGAGTTGGACATTTCTAGACCTTGCCATGTAATGATTACGACCGTCAAGATTACGATATACTATAGTCGATGTCAGGAAGATCATGAGTGAAGCGTTTCTCGTCAGCGGTGTGCGGACTCCGTTCGGTCGGTACGGCGGCGCACTGGCAGACGTCCGGCCTGACGATATGGCCGCTCATGTCCTCACCGGTCTGATGGGGCGCAATCCCACGGTGGACTGGAGCGCAATCGACGACGTCGTCTTCGGGTGTGCCAATCAGGCCGGCGAGGACAACCGCAATGTCGCCCGGATGGCCGTCCTGCTCGCGGGTATGCCGGTCGACGTTCCCGGTGTGACGTTGAACCGGCTGTGCGGCTCGGGGCTCGACGCTGTGGCTTTCGCTGCCCGCAGCATCCGTTCGGGCGACGCCGATCTCGTGATCGCCGGCGGTGTGGAGAGCATGACCCGAGCACCGTTCGTCTTACCGAAAGCGGAAACCGCTTGGGGTCGTACGTCCTCGATGTACGACACGACTATCGGCTGGAGGTTCGTCAACCCGCGTATGGAGCAGCGCTACGGCATCGAATCGATGCCGGAGACCGCTCAGATCGTCGCCCAGGAGAACGGTATCGCGCGGGAAGATCAAGATGCCTTCGCGTTGCGATCGCAGCAGCGGGCAGCTGAAGCGATCGCCTCGGGACGCCTCGCACGCGAGATCGCTCCGATCGAAGTCGCGCGGCGTCGCGGTGCCGAGCGGCAGACCGTCGCCGTCGACGAGCATCCTCGGGAGACCTCGTTGGAGGCTCTCGCGAAACTCCGCCCGATAACGCCGGACGGGAGCATTACCGCGGGCAACTCGTCAGGCGTGAACGACGGTGCTGCCGCGGTGCTCATCGCCTCCGAGCGGGCTGTCGCCGCGTACGGTTTGACGCCACTGGCCCGGGTCACGTCCGCCGCGCATGCCGGAGTTCCTCCGCGTGTGATGGGTATCGGTCCGGTGCCGGCGACGCGCAAACTGCTCGGCCGCGCGAAACTGAGCATCGGCGATATCGATCTCATCGAACTCAACGAGGCTTTCGCCGCCCAGGCGCTGGCCGTATTGCGGGGTCTCGGGCTGCCCGACGACGCCGCGCACGTCAACCCCAACGGTGGCGCCATCGCGCTCGGGCACCCGCTCGGCGCGAGTGGCGCACGGCTCGCGCTGACCGCCGCGATGGAGCTCGCCGACCAGAAAGTACGTCGTGCGGTGGCGACCATGTGCATCGGCGTCGGCCAAGGCGTCGCGGTGCTGCTCGAGGCTGTGTGAGACGGGCGATGTGACGCCACCTACGGCTACGACGTGCTGGACGTGCGATCGCGGAATCTGTCGAGCACAATCCCCGGCCGCGCTGCACCACCGGCCCCGGACCACCTGACACCGATCCTCAGTTCGAAAGGACATGCGATGCGCTGTTTCATGATGGGAAAGCACCTGCGTACCGGCCTTGCGCAGCCCGAGCGCCGGGGCGAACTCACGATGGCCAAGGCCGCCGAGCTCGGAATCGTTGTCATCGAGCGCTGTATGACCGTGGGCCGATACGACTTCTGCTCGCTGCTGGAGGTGCCGGATGTGGCCACAGCCACAGCATTCAGCCACTGGTTTCGCCGTAAGGATTTCGGTGATTCCGAGCTGCTGTTCATTCTGGACGACGATGAGGTCAAGAAGACCGCCGAGCTCTCGACAGCTGACGTCTCCTGAGCTTTTCCGGTCGAATACCTCGATAAATCGGGTCTGCTCACCGGCCTGGATCGGTACGCCGGTCACCGCGACAACCTTCCGTACCGAGTGACTACCTCTTCGGATGCGCTGCGGTGGAAAAACTGCGCTGCGGCACCGAAGTTGTTCCCATTCTCGTGCGCTGTCCGTGCAACTGGGACGGACGCGTCCCGGCATGCAGCTGCGGCCGTTGGGGCAACGCCGACACGGTGCATGATGTCGTGCGGCGGTGTACCGGCCGCACGGGCGCCACCGAGTGCTGGTGTCCCGGTCAGTTCGTCAGGGGTGGTCATTGCACCGCCTCTTGGCCGAATCCGGTTCACCGACAGCGCTTTCGACACGCAGATCGGCTGTGGCCCGGGGTCCACGTCGAGGCGGTCGTTGCCAACCCGTTCGGCACATCGCAATCCGTAGGTTCGTCTCGGTCGGTCGCGCCGGGCGGTGGGGGATCCGAGTTCGCGATCGGCGCGTTGCGCCGGTCGACGGTTGTATCTTGCGCGGACACATTTGGGCAGGGGGAAGGCCGCGTCGTTCACTCGGTGATGTCCGAGATTCGCGCAGGCCAACGGGCCCGACCGGGTGATGCGCACCCGCCGCTTGCGGCGGTGCGGCCGGGGCTCCGAGCGGCAAGGGCTTTCCGCATCGGCATTGACTCCCGAACGCGGGCGACCTAGTCTCGGATACTGGATACAGTGGGCGTGGCCTGGTGTACTTCCCAGTCGTGGCCGGAAAGGGAGAACATGACGGAGAAGGCTGGTAGACAGAACCTGCAACAGCTTATCGAGGGTGCCGGTGGTGCGGCGAAGCTGTTGCGTGGGAACAAGATGGGATTGCCCACGCAGGGTTACGCGCTCACGCCGTTGGAGTTCACCAACTGGCGGGATGAGCAGCGCGCGTGGAAGGACAGCGTCGCACTGCTGGAGTTGTCATATTTCATGACCGAGCTGCATTTGCGTGGGCCCGAGGTCATTGCCTTCCTCAAAACACTGGCGGTCAACAAGTTCGATCCGTTCAAGGTGCGCCGGGCCAAGCAGATCGTCTTGGCCGGGCATGACGGGAACATGCTCTCGGATGGCATCATCTTCCACGAAGAGGAAGATTTCTATCGCATTGTGGGATTGTCTCCCGCTGTTGACGAATGGGTGCTCTACAATGCGGCCGACAGTTCTTTCGATTTCACGATCGAGCATAAAGACTTGTCGCTGCCTCGCGATGTGTTCCGCATGCAGGTCCAGGGCCCGTATGCGCTGTCGCTGGTGACGGAGGTGGCCGGCGGAAGTCTGCCGGACGTTTCGTTCTTCGGGATCGGCGAATTCCAGATCGCGGGAAAGAATGTACGCGCTCTCCGGCATGGCATGGCCGGCACAGCAGGGTTCGAGATCTACGGCCCGTGGCAACATCACGATGCGGTGCGGGAGGCGCTGGAGGAGGCGGGAGAAAAATACGGCCTGCGAAAGGCCGGTGACGCCGCCTACCGCTCCACTGCCCAGGAGTCCGGATGGCTGGCGGAGCCGTTGCCCGCAATCTACTCCGGCGATGCGTTCAAGGCATTCCGGGAAACGCTGGATGCGACGTCCTATGCGGCAATCGGCTCCCTTGGCGGAAGCTACGTCTCGGACCGTGTCGAGGACTACTACGTGGATCCGGTCGAGGCCGGTTACAGCTGGCTCATCGACTGGGACCGCGATTTCGTCGGGCGAGACGCGCTGCAGGCAAAAGCGGACAACCAACACCGCCAGAAGGTGACTCTGGAATGGAATGACGCCGATGTTGCGAGCGCCCTCGCATCGACGTTGTTCGGGCCGGGACCGGGAGCGCGGTTCATCGGACTCCCCACTCCCTTGAATTCCTTTTATACCGCCGATTCCGTGCTGATGAACGGCGAACATATCGGAGTATCTCAGTGGGCGTCGTACACCGCTAACGCTCGGCACGTAATTTCCACCGCTTTGGTGGCGAACGAGTACGCGGAACCGGGAACGGAGCTCACCCTCCTGTGGGGAGAGCCCGATTCCATGCGCCTGCCGGTCGATGCTCACGAGGTTCGCGAGATCAGGGTGACGGTTACCCCCTCGCCTTACTTCGAAAAGGTGATCAAAGCCGGCAAGCAGTGAGCAGCATTCCGATCGATCGGCCGAAAGGGCCTCGATCATTCCGTTCGAGGCCCCGCCACCGCGATGTTCGGCAGCACGTCGTTCGAGGTGGCGGCCGGCGTCGTGCCCGAATGTCCGGTGACAGGTCACCTTTGCGGTCGGCGAGAGCACGTAGCGACCACGCCGCGTTCGATGGGTCGGAACGAAGAATTGGATCAGCCGCAACAACAGTGGAGGAGTCGAGATGACCGGACAGCCTCGGGTGGAGGAAGTGCTGCGTGATCTCGCCCAGGGGCGGATGGTGGTTTTATGCGGCTCGTCGCCTGGGGAGGCTGTACTGACCCTCGCGGCAGAATTCGCCACGACGGCGTCGCTCGCGTTCATCATCCGGCACACATCGGGGTTCGTCAGCGTCGCAGTGCGCGAGGCAGACTGTGTTCGGTTACAGCTCCCACCGATGTGGCCACTGACGGATTCCGGCACCGTCGGCGGGTTCACGGTGACGGTGGACGCAGCCTCGGGTATCAGTACCGGAATCTCTGCCGCGGATCGTGCGCGCACCATTCGGGCGCTCGCTGATCCCCGGTCGCGGGCATGCGATTTCACCCGTCCGGGTCACGTGGCTCCCATCCGTGCGCGCCGTGGCGGCATCGCGCAGAACCCGGGGCCGGTGGAGGCGGTGGTCGAACTGTTGACCCGTGCGGGAGTGCGACCGATCGGAGCGATGGCGGAGTTGGTCTCCGAACTGGTGCCGACGTCCACTGCAGGAGCCCGGGAAGGTGCGGAGTTCGCGGCAACGCACGGACTATCATTTGTGTCGGTCGACGATGTCGTCGAGTACTGCTTGATCCGTGACGCCTCGCCGCCTGCGCAG
This sequence comes from Nocardia glycosmidis, assembly GCF_052545115.1. Taxonomy (NCBI): domain Bacteria; kingdom Bacillati; phylum Actinomycetota; class Actinomycetes; order Mycobacteriales; family Nocardiaceae; genus Nocardia; species Nocardia glycosmidis. The sequence continues at coordinate 88,783 of NZ_JBQWRH010000001.1, forward strand.
TTGTCTATGACATGAGCGACGACATGAGCGATGCGCCATCGCCCCGCGGTGGTCGAGATTTCATCGTTGGAGACTCTTGATCAGAGTTGTTGGATACACGGAGAGGGATAAGCAAAACATGCAGGGGACGCGACTGGGGGAAATATCGACCGAAGGGCGGGCATCATCGCCGCTGAGTCCGCTTCCCATGCACGATGCGTCCACTATTCGGACCGAAGTGTTGAAGCGACTCCGGTCGGCGATCATTCTCAACGAGATCCCGCCCGGGACTCGGTTGATTCAGACATCGCTGGCAACGCAGCTCGCGGTGAGTCGGATGCCGGTCCGGGACGCCATCAATGACCTGATCAGTGAAGGGCTCGTGGAGTCGCTGCCCGGGGGCGGGGCCACGGTGTCGACGCTGTCTGTGGCGGACATGCGGGCGGTGTACGCGGTTCGTTCTCCGCTGGAGGTGGAGGCGGTGCGGTGGGCGGCCGCCACGCCGGGGCTGGACCTGAGTGCTATGGATGCCGTCCTCGAACGCAAGCTGGAAGTGTCCCAGGCCGGGGTGCCAGGACTGAGTACCGAGGAACTCTGGGATCTCGATCGCGATTTCCACTGGGCCATCTATGCCGCCACCAGGAATCGGTTCCTGCTCGCTGCCCTGGCACCGGTGTGGTCGCAGATCAGTCGGATCATGTTCGCCGTGCACTCGATTCCGGACTACAGCGAAGTCGCGTGGCGAGAACACGAGGCGATCGCGCAGGCGATCAGGGACGGGGATGTGGATCTGGCCGAGTCGCTTACCCGCGAACATCTCAGCCAGGCGGCCAACACCTTGATCGGCGCACTGGCGGCCGCCTGATCCGGACGATGTTCGTTGATTGCCGCCGTGCGCCTGCAACGGCCGACCTAGAAGTACGCGGACGGGCTGAACTGTTGCGATAGCGTCTCGCCGCACTATCTCCGCATGTCGAACACGGAGCCTCACCGGGCGTCGTGGGCGGGCCGCTGCGGAACCCTCGTGAGCGAGATGATAGACCTGATAGGAGTCTGGATACGGGATACTGGAATCTGCCTCGCTACGGGGACTCCAGGCCACGACGATCCTTTGGTCTCGACGTTCGACCGGTTGAGTCCGCCATAACCCAGAAATGGAATCAATGATGATCAGTTACTCGTCTGTCGGCATTTCCCTGGAAATGACCGGCAAGGAATTCCTGTGGCACGCGCGGTATCAGGTCGTTCGCTACGACAGCCATACGCTCACATTCTGAGATGGGCTTTTCGAGAAGAACCTCCGCGACTTCGCCAGAGGGGCGAGTTTGGCTGCGCGCCGCACCGGCGGTGTTCCTGCTCGCGTGGGGTGGCAATCACTTCACGCCGCTATTGAATATGTACGAGACCCTCGGAGACTACGCAAGCTGGCAGGCGAACTTGCTTCTCGGGCTGTACGTATTCGGACTTGTTCCGGGATTGCTCGTCGCCGGTGGGCTGTCGGATCGCTTCGGACGTAGGCCGATTCTGCTTGTCGGCACTCTGATGGCGGTGCTCGGGAGCGTTCTACTTGCGGCCGGTCTGCACATGTTCATTCTGTTGTGTATCGGAAGGGTGCTGGCCGGAGTTGGTGTGGGTGTTGCCATGTCGGTCGGCACGACATGGATCAAGGAGCTTTCAATGGCGCCCTATGATCCTGCTGCCGAGCCGGCCGCGGGGGCGCGTCGGCCGACGCTGACGCTCACCCTCGGATTCGGGCTCGGCGCCGCGGTCGCGGGCGTGCTCGCGCAATGGGGGCCGGCGCCTGCGGTACTGCCGTATGTCATCCATGGAGTATTGTCCGTCGGTGCGGTTTCGCTGGCCGTTCAGGCGCCCGAGACCCGCATGCCCGCGATGCGGGCATTGGATCGACCATCGCACAGTCTGCGAATGAGTCCCGACAGTAGGCGCCGATTCCTCGATATTGTGGTGCCCGCGGCGCCGTGGGTTTTCGCCGCCGCCGGTGTGGCCTATGCGATCGTGCCGGCCACTCTGGAACAGCAGCTCGGTGGCTGGACGACCGCATACGCGACGCTTCTCACGGTGGTGACCCTCGGAACCGGAGCGCTCGTACAGAAGCTCGTGCCTCGGCTGGAACAGTGGACGCGCGGGCGGTCGCTGGCTGTCGGGCTCAGCGCCATGACCGCGGGTTTGGCACTCGCGGCGGTTGCCACCTGGCTCCACCACCCGGCATTCGGACTGCTCGTCGCGGTTGTCCTGGGTGCCGCGTATGGGGTATGTGTCGTCGCCGGGTTGATGCACGTCCAGTCGATCGCCACGGCGCAGAACCTGGCCGGGCTGACCGGAATCTACTACGCCCTGACCTACACCGGATTTCTGCTGCCGACCGTACTGGCGGCTCTGCTTCCCTTGATTTCCTACCCCGGATCACTAACCCTGGTCGCGGTAGCGAGTTTTCTGTCCCTGGGGGCAGTAACCCGGAATTTGAGGCGGTTCAGTCGAGTTGTTGTCATCGAATCCGAAATCTCGGAGGAAATTCGCACGCCACTGTAGCAGGGCGGCGCGCGGGCGGGTCGGTGGCTCGACAGTCGGCACCGCTACGGTCGACTCTCACCCGAGTGTGTTTGTCCGGGATTCGCTAGGAGTTGGCGATTCGGTCTTGGTAGAAGCGAACAATGTGGGCGGCCGCCAATTCGGCGGCTGCCTGCCCGTCGCCCTTTCCGATCGCGTGCAGGATTGCTTCGTGTTCATCGACCAGCGAGTTCGCGACGGCGCGCCAGTCATCGAAACCGGCGAATGCCTCGGCCATCTCGCGTTCGACGGCGCCACGCAGCACTTGCATGAGATCGGCGGCCAGCGCATTACCGGAGACACGCGCGATCGTCAGGTGGAATTCGGTGTCCAGTTCATTGAACTCCGGGTAATCGGAGTCCGCGGCGCGCATCGACTCCACAAGGCTGCTCAGCCTGCGTAGGTCGTCCTCGGTTCGCGCGGCCGCGGCGGCGCTCGCTGCGCTGCGCTCCAGTTGCACCCGCGTTTCGACGAGGTCTGCCAGCTTGATGTTGGCGAGCGCGATATGCAGTCGCAGCAGGTTCGTCAGCGCGGGGGTGGACTTGTCGGTCACCACCGAGCCGGAACTCTGACCGGATCCGGTCCTGGATTCGATGATGCCCATGGCCTCCAGGGCGCGCAGCGCTTCGCGCACGCTGGTCCTGCTCACACCCAGCATCATCACGAGTTCCCGCTCGCTGGGCAGCTTCTCGCCGGCGCGCAGCGTGCCGTCGAAGATTTTCTGCTCGATCTGGGCGAGCACCTGTTCATGAGTGCGAACTCGCCGTACCGGCTCCCAGCCCACTCGGGCGCTCACGAGATAGCTTTGGTGATCGACATTTTCTCGCTCCTGTGAGGTTCGGGTCCGATCAGGGATAGGCATGCGGATAAGGTGCGGTCGGAAAGACACGCCTCGCCCCGGACACAGCGGCGCGGCGGAGATTGCATCGCACCGCAACTCGTCAACTCACGCATGGTTGGTCCAGGTAATCAAGATCCAAAGTGGGATGTCAAGGCGACCTCTCATCAGAAAACGGGAGTCTCGGTGTAGGTGCCGAAGACGTCGCGGAGCGCGCCGGTGATCTCGCCCATCGATAGATGGGCTCGGACGGCGGCGATGGTCGCCGGCATCAGGTTGGCAGTTGGATCGGCAGCCGTGATGAGGAGCTGGCGCATGGCTTCCGCGGCCTGCTGCGGATCACGGTCCCGGCGGATCTGTCGCAGCCGCTCGATCTGGCGGGACTCCGACGCCGGGTCGAGCTTGTGGGTTTCGATCTTCTCGGTCTCGTCCTCGACCTGCTTGTTGACACCGATCACCGGCCGGTCGCCACTGGCCTTGCGGCGCGCGTACTCGTAAGCGCTGTCGGAGATTTCGCGCTGGAAGTAGCCCTGTTCTATCGCGGCGACGACTCCGCCCAGATCCTTGATCTTGACGAGGTAGTCGGAGATTCCTTGCTCCAGCTGGTTGGTGAGGTTCTCAACGTAATAGGAGCCGCCCAGTGGGTCGATCACGTTCGTGACACCGCTTTCGTCCGCGATGATCTGCTGTGTACGCAGCGCGATCTTCATCGCCTGCTCACTGGGAATGGTGTAAGCCTCATCGAGGCCGTTGGTGTGCAGAGATTGGGCTCCACCCAACACAGCCGCCAGCGCCTGCAGTGTCGTGCGGATGATGTTGTTCATCGGTTGCGGCTTGGTGAGGGTGGCCGCGGCGGTCTGCGCATGGAACCGCAGCCGCATCGACTCGGGTTTCTTCGCGCCGAAGCGCTCCTTCATCATGCGTGCGTAGAACCGCCGCACTGCGCGGAACTTGGCGACCTCCTCGAACAGGTCGGCTTGGCTGACGAAGAAGAACGACAAGCGGGGTGCGAAAGCGTCGACGTCCAGCCCGGTGGCCACCACGTCCTCGACATATGCCTCGGTGATCGCCATGGTGAAGGCGATCTCCTGCTGTGCGTTCGCCCCGGCCTCACTGATGTGATATCCGCTGATGTTGATCGGGTTGTACCGCGCCATATGTTCGGCGCAATATCTGATCGTGTCCCGCACGATTCGCATGCTCGGCTGGACCGGGAAGATCCATTCCTTCTGGGCGATGTATTCCTTGAGAATATCGTTTTGGATGGTGCCGGAGAGCTTGTCGAGGTCGTACCCGCGCTGTTCGGCTACCGCGACATACATTGCCAGCAGAATCCAGGCCGACGGGTTGATCGTCATCGATACGCTGATCTGCTCGAGGTCGATGCCATCGAACAGGGCTTCCATATCGGGCAGGGTGTCGATGGCGACGCCCTCGCGGCCTACTTCGCCGAGGCTCATCGGGTCGTCACTGTCCAAGCCCATCAACGTCGGCATGTCGAAGTCGATCGAGAGGCCGGTCTGGCCCTGAGCGATCAGGTATCGGAAGCGCTGATTGGTCTCCTCGGCCTGGCCGAAACCGGCGATCTGGCGCATCGTCCAGGTCCGCCCGCGGTACATGGTGGGATACGGACCACGAGTGAACGGGTACCGGCCCGGGAGCCCGATATCGCGCCAGTCCGGCGGCAGATCGGTCGGCGTGTAGACCCGCTGGACCGGCAGACCGCTGCCGGAGCGATAGTGCTCCCGCGATTCCGGCTGACGTGCCAGAAATGCTGCCAGCTCCTCGTTCTCCCAGGTCTCGAGGTCATCGTTCACCGACCCGACCAAGGCTTCGGTGCTGAGCCGGAAATTGCCGTCGTTCATGAAAAGTCCTCCTGGGTATCGCTGGAGAGCCCGGCGATGAGTGCCTTGGCGGCCGACAGCGGATCATCGTGGCGAGCGGTGACCTCGTCGACGGCATGATCGAATTCGGTGACACCCGGCCGCAGCCGGTCCGCTACCAGTTGCTCGACCACCCAGCGGATACGGGTGGCGGCGTTGTCGCGTGCGCGACGCTCCCGTTCGCCGTTATCCGTGATCCAGGCCAGGTGGTCGGTGAATTGCGCCGCCAATTCCGCGACGCCCTGCCCTGTTGTGCCGATGGTTCGGCGGATCGGCACATCCCACTGCCCCGGACGGGGGTGCGACAGTCGCAGCATGTCGCGCAGTTCCGCGACCGTGCGGTCTGCGCCCTCGCGGTCCGCCTTGTTGACGACGTGGACGTCGGCGATCTCCAGCAGGCCCGCTTTGATGGCCTGCACGTCGTCGCCGAGCCCTGGCACGCTCACGACCGCCACGGTCTGTGCCGCACTGATGACGTCCACTTCGGCTTGCCCGACCCCGACCGTCTCGACGATGACGATGTCCTTGCCGGCGGCGTCGAGCACGGCAACCGCGTCCAGGCACGCACGGGACAGTCCGCCCAGCGCGCCCCGGGTGGCGATCGAGCGGATGAATACGCCGGAGTCGCCGGCGAGCTCGCTCATCCGGATCCGGTCCCCGAGTATCGCTCCGCCGGTGAACACGCTCGACGGATCAACGGCGAGCACGCCGACGCTGCGTCCGGTATCGCGGTAGTGGCGGGCGAGCGCGGAGACGAGTGTGCTCTTGCCGCTGCCCGGTGGGCCCGTCAGACCGAGCACGTGGGCGCGGCCGGTGTGTTGATGCATTTTTGCGAGTGCTTCGTCGACGCCGTCGGCGCGGCGTTCGACGAAGGTGAGCATTCGTGCGACGGCTGCCGGATCACCGGCCAGTACGGCGTCGACGATATCTGTCGGACCCTTCACGGCAACGTCCCGAGCCGGCGGAACAGGTCCCTGTCGTCGATGACCCGGCGGGCCTTGAACTCCGTGCGATCGAACGTCAGCGGGGGCACGGGCACGACCGTCGCGCCAACTCCGAGCGCCTTGCGCAGGCGGTGGCCGATCTCGTTCGCCCAGGCCTCCAGTGCTGTGTCCGGCACATCCTTGTACTCGACCTGCACCGCGAGGGCGTCCATCGTGGTCTGCCGGCTGATCACGATGCGGTGTTCACCGCCGTAGCCGGGGGCGGCCATCACGATGTCATCGATCGCGCCCGGGTAGACGTTCTCCCCGCGCACCGTGAACATGTCGTCGATCCGCCCATAGATTCCGCGCGGCAGCGACGGATAGGTTCGGCCGCTATCGGTCGACGGCGCCTCCCAGCGGGTCAGGTCGCCCGAGAGGAGCCTGATCATGGGCTGACTAGTTCGCTCCAGTGTGGTGTAGACCGGTGTGCCTTCTTGTCCGTAGTCGACTCGATGATGACCGGTGGGGTCGCACACCTCTGTGTAAACCAGGTCCTGCCAGCAAAGGACGCCGGGCTCGTTGCCCGCCGCTCCCAGATGCATCCACGGACTGACTTCGGCCATGCTGCCCGAGTCGTAGACCTCCGCGCCGAACGCCGCCACGATCCGCGAACGTATCGCCGGCACACTTGCCCCCGGTTCGCCGGAAAAAACCAGCTTGCGCAGACCCAAAGCCGCTGGATCCACGCCCTCATCCGTGGCTACCTCGGCCAGATGCAGGGCATAGGAGGGAGTTCCGTAGAAGACGGTCGCACCCATCTGCTTCATCCAGCCGACAGTCCGCGCGGTCTGTCCGGGCGTCCCGGCCCCGAACGGGAACACGCGGGCACCGAGCCGCTCCGCGCCGATATACGCGCCCCACGAACCCCAGTACAGGCTCAGCGGCGACGCGACCAGCACGGTGTCGTCCGGCCGGATCCCCATACCCCACATGACTCGAGCGTGAGCGTTCGCGACGCTGCGCCAGTCGCGTTCGTTGATCCCGAACGCCGTGGGCCGACCTGTGGTGCCAGACGTGCCATTGATGTGTTTGACCTCGGCGAGGGGCACCGCGAGGTAGCTGCCGAACGGCTCGTTCGCGGCCTGATCCGCGCGCAGCTCTTCCTTGCGCACCACTGGAACCTTCTCGAAGTCCGACAGGCTCCTGATCGACGACGGATGGATCCCGGCCTCGTCCCATTTCCGCCGATAAAACGGCGCGTGCTCCCACGCGTAGGCCATGACCTCCTGAATCCGGGCCAGGATCGCCTCATCGCGCTGCGCCGCCGGCATCGTCTCCCGGCGTGGGAACCAGTGCCGCTGTCCGGAGTCCGGCCGGTAGGACTCGTCGTACCGTGGTGGCCAGCTCCACTGCTCCATCAGGCCTCCCTCACCAAGGCGGTCAGTTCCAGGATTCGGGAAACGATCGTCTCCGGCGTAGTGTCCTGGCCGAGCACCGCGGCGACCCCCATCTGCTCGAGTTCGCTCACGTCCTCATCCGGCATCACGCCGCCCGCGACGATCGCGAACCGCGGCCGGTCCGGCAATTGGTCGATCAGCTGGAAGATCCGCGTGAAGATCGGCATGTGAGCACCCGATAAGAGACTGACCCCCAGCACGTCCACGTCCTCCTGGATCGCGGCTTCGAGAACCTGCTCCGGGCTGCGGTGCAAGCCGGTGTAAATGACCTCCATACCGGCGTCCCGGAGTGTTCGGGCCACCACCTTCACGCCTCGGTCGTGTCCGTCCAGGCCGATCTTCGCCAACATCACCCGGACCGGTTGCTTGCGTATGTCCATTGTCCCCTCCAGATCAGGTACGACAGCGGTGTGGTATGACCATAGGTCTGGGCGGATGGAATGTGCAAGGCTTTCGAGTGGTTTCTTCATCGACCAGTAGCGGTGCTGGCGTCGCCCATTGATGTGCTGAACGCGGGCCGTTGTGCCATCGGCAACACTTCTGATTGCAATGCGCAATCGGCCCGAGAAAATTATCTAGACTGATCCTGTGGTGCAACCAGTTGCTCGTGAGAAGCTGCCGGTGGCGATGGGTAGATCGGGCTGTCCGATCAATATGACGATCGAAGTGCTCGGCGACCGATGGAGCTTGATCATCCTGCGCGACATCATCTTCGGTGGTGACACCCACTTTCGTGGACTGCTCGCCGCGTCCATCGAGGGCATCGCGTCGAACATCCTGGCCGTCCGGCTCGTGAAACTCGTCAACGCGGGCCTACTCACCCGCCACGACGACCCGGGTCATCGCCAGAAGGTCGAGTATCGCCTCACCGAGGCGGCGATCGAACTGGTCCCGGTGCTCGCCCAACTGAGCGCGTGGGGCACTCGCTGGCTGGATACCGCGCCGGAACTGACCGCACGAGCCGAACTGTTGACCGCCGGTGGTCCCTCGTTGTGCGAGCGATTCATGGGCGAGCTGCGCGCCACCCATCTATTCGGAGCGCCTATGCCGACCGATGGAGTGCTTGCCAGCTCGGGCACATCACTGTGTGAGCAGGCCGACGACGCCCGAAATGCCGCACCCTTACGTGAAATCGCCGGAGCGGGAACGGTTCCCGACTCCGGCGATAGAGCGGTAAAGGGCGGGCGTCAGACGGTCGTCAGGAACGGGTAATCGGTGTATCCCTCGGCGCCGTCGGTGTAGAACAGCGCGGGCCGCAGCGGGTTCTCCGGATGCGCGCCGCGCCAGCGCTCGGCCAGGTCGGGGTTCGCGATGACGGCACGGCCCACCGCGACGGCGTCGGCATGTGCGTCCTCGATCAAGCGCAGGGCTTCTTCGCGGGTGGTCGGCGAGCTGAAGCCACTGTTGGCGACGATCGGGCCACCGAACCGTTCGCGCAGTTCGCGCAGAAGATCACCGCCCGGTTCCGCGTGCAGTACCGAGAGGTAGGCCAGACCGAGCGGGCGCACTCGGTCCAGCAGCGCGCCGTAGGTGGCGCGGACGTCGTCCCGGTCGGTCTCGAGCGCGTCCTGGATGTTGTGCTCCGGGGAGATGCGCAGGCCCACCCGGCCCGGTCCGATCTCCTCGGCCACCGCGGCGACCAGTTCGGCGACGAAACGCGCCCGGTTGTACGGTGACCCGCCGTACTCGTCGGTGCGCTGGTTCGAGGCAGGGGAGAGGAACTCGTGCAGCAGGTACCCGTTGGCGCTGTGCACCTCGATCCCGTCCAGCCCGGCCTCGGCGATCCGGCGCGCGGCCGCCACGAAATCGTCCTTGATGGCTTGGGCCTGCGCGATTGTCAGCTCCTCCGGCACCGGGTACCGGTGCTTGCCGGACGGGGTACGCGCTTGGCCGTCGATCGCGATCGCGCTCGGCGCCACGATCGGCGCCCCTCGGTTGATCTCCGGATGGCTGACCCGTCCGGCGTGCATGACCTGCATGACGATCCGCCCACCCCGAGCGTGCACCGCCTGCGCGACCCGCCGCCACCCGTCGACCTGCGCGTCCGTGACGATGCCGGGCTGCCCGACGAACGCTTGCGCGGCGTGACTGGAGTACGTGCCCTCGGTGATGATCAGCCCAGTGCTCGCCCGCTGACCGTAGTGCTCGACCACCAGGTCGCCGGGAATACCGTCGGGCCCGGAGCGACCACGGGTGAGTGGTGCCATGACGAGACGGTTCGCGAGTTCGATGTCTCCGAGGGTGACGGGGGTAAACAGGTCCATGACCTCTCACAACTGTTCGGGCGGCGACGGGATTCCGGCTTGCCGGATACGTGTGAGCTGCGTCATCGACGCTGTCGGTGTGTGATGAGCATGGTGCTCGAGCCTTGTCCGGAAGCCGAGCTGTGCGGACTGCTCGGGTTCGCTTGGGATCTTTTGCCGGGCCCTCGCCGTGCCCGATTTTCAGTGGTGGACGTGTCGTGGTGTTGTGGACGCATTACTCCGTGGTCCGGCTTGCGCACGGGCGTCAAATGTGACGAAGTCCAACCATGGAACGTGATGCAGGTCATTGCCCGAGAATGCGTGGTTGGGCATCGTCATCAACTCGCTTTGGAAAGAACCTGGTTGGAGACGCCCACATGGCCGGCCACAATTTTGCTTACGACCTCACGCTGGACGAGGCACGACGGCGCAGCGCCGTCGTCGCGGCGCTCGGTGACGACTGGGATCCGGTCGCGGTGCTCGCCGAGGAAGATCTGGCATACGACATGCTGTACTCGAATCTCGACGATGAGCAGCAGCGGATCTATGAGGAACTCGTCTGGGCCGGGATCCTGCCGGATCGGACGACGCGCCTCATTACCGACTGATCTCCCCCATCCGGTTTTACTGTCTTGTGCGAAGGTCACCTCCACTCGAAATCGCAGCGCCGCACGACGCACGCCGAAGAAATTACAGTCCCGTGGGGTCAGAGATCGAGGACCAGGCGAGGTGAGGTGCAGCGGGAGACGCAGATCATCATCGTGTCGCCGCTTCGGCGTTCTTCTTCGGTGAGGATGCTGTCGCGATGGTCGATATCGCCTTCGAGTACCGGGGTCTCGCAGCTGCCGCACAGTCCTTCCCGGCACGACGACAGCACAGGTACGTTGTGATCGCGAAGGGTTTGCAGGACGGAGCGTTCTTTCTCGACACGGACAACGGTGCCGCTGCGGGCGAGCATGACGTCGAAGGCACTGTCCGTCGCGGCCTGTGGCGTGCTGGCGGTGAATCTCTCGGTATGGAGAGTTACGTCGGAGTTCGCGGTGCAGACGAGATCGAGCGCATCGAGCAGCCCGCTGGGTCCGCAGGCCATCACCGCTGTGCCGGGCGTCGCGCCGGACAGGAAGCCGTCGAGGTCGAGCAGCCCATGACTGTCCTGCGGGCGGAGAAGTACTTTGTCGCGGTGGCGTTCCAGATCCTCGAGAAACGCCATGGACGAGAGGGTGCGTCCGCCGTAGAGCAGTTGCCATGGCACGCCACGTTGTTCGGCCTCGCTGAGCATCGGCAGGATCGGGGTGATGCCGATTCCGCCGGCGATGAATAGGTAGGCTGGGGCGTCGGGCATGGCGAAGTGGTTGCGGGGTCCGCGTACCCGTATCAGGTCACCGGCGTTGACCTGGCGGTGCACATGGGCCGATCCGCCGCGGGACTGCGGTTCGTCGAGCACGGCGACCTTCCACCGGTCCGGGGTCCGCGGATCGCCGCACAACGAGTACTGCCGGGTCAACTCGGCAGTCAGGCACAGGTCTATGTGGGCACCGGGCTGCCACGGCGGAAGGGTTGTGCCGTCGGGAGCACGCAAAGTGAGGGAGACGATGGCATCGGCCTCCGTCGTGACGGCGTCGACGCGCAAGTCCGCCTCCCAGAATGCCTGCGCGGTGGGCGCGGCCGGTCCGGTCGGCGCCGGCCCGGTCGCGGTGGGCGATTTCGGAGGCAAGCCGGGCCCGTTCGGCTCATGCAGGGCTGCCCAGGTGCGACGTTGGAACATTGCGATGGTCGATTCGCAGTTGGTCATCAAGCGTCCTTGTGGAATCACCCCGCTGTCGTAGCCGGCTTGCTGCGCTACCACGACGGTTTTATCTTCCTCAAAGGTGCGGTCGTAGACATCGAGCCACTGCTCCAATACCGCCGGGTCGGTGCCGGGTTTGACGAAGGCGTCGACGACGAATCGACTGCCGTGCGCCCCGACCGGAATGGTGCGGGCGACGATTCCGACGAAGTCGTCGACGGAGAGGAATGTCATCGGCCATAGGTAGAGCAGTCGGAAACCATCGAGTCCGCCCGGCCGTTGGGCGATGCGTTCGGTCAGTTCGGTGACGGGTGCGATCTGTACCGCGACGTTGTCGAATTCGGTGCACTGGTAGTCGGCTTTGGTGGTGTGGAATACCGTGGCGTACGTGTTTTCGTGCACCAGGGGGCAGTGGTAGCACTCGAGTGCGTTCTCGGTGAACAGTTTCCAGTTCGCTGCGACGTCGTAGGTGTAGGTCCCGGCGTGCTCCCAATCCGCGAAATCCAGGTCCAGTTCATCGATGAGTTCATGGGCGCCGGCGAGGTAGTCGTGCAGCGGCTCGGCGGCGATATCGGGATTGGCGAAGACGAATCCGCGGAAGGTGTCCACCGATACCGGCCGCAAGCCGAGCGTCTGCCGGTCGAAGGCGTCCTCGTCGCGTAGCCCAGGGGCCGACCGGAGCGAACCGTCGTGGGTATAGGTCCAGCCGTGATAACGGCACTGGAACAGATGGCTGCATCCGGACCCCTCAGCTACCGGATGCAGGCGATGGCGGCAGATGTTGACGTGACCGTGCAAAGCGCCGGCGCGGTCGCGCACGACCACGATAGGTAGGTCGCCGAGCTGAGCGGTCAGGTAGGAGCCGGGTTCGCTGAGATCTCGCTCCCGGCCGACGTAGTACCACGATTTTGCGAAGATTTGTCGTTTTTCCTGCTCGTGCACTGCTGGGTCGCTGTACAGCGCGGCCGGGAGCTGCCATCCGGCGTCCAGTGAGGCAGAGATCCGGTCGGCGTCGCCGTATGTGGCGGTGGTTTCGGTCATCGGGGGTCCTTCCCGGCAATGGTGCGGGCGAGAGCGATGGGGTTTCCTGGAGTGCGCAGATGTTCGCGCGGCGGCCGGTCGGCGGGTGCGCCCGCGAGGGCGTGGGTGGCGAAGGCCGGCAGGCTGCGTTCGTGGATGACACGCAGCCGAGTGGTGGGATCGACGGTCATCGTGCTACCCCCGCGGCTGTACCGGTGTCGGGCGGCTTTCATCTTCGCGCCATGTCAGCGGAGCACGATCCTGGACGATTCTGCGGTAGAAGAACAGTGCGACACCGAGCAGCAGCAGTGCGCACCCGAGCAAGACCTCCTTGATTCCGCCGGCGTAGCTGAGGCCTGGGTTGAGCGCTCCGACGATGAGGATGACCACGTTGAACGCGGCAACCGCCACCGCGATCGGTATCCAGATGCGCGGCAAGCGGATCGGGCGCGGCCAGTCGGGCCGATCCTTACGCAGTAGGAGGAAGGCGATGACAGCCAATGAGATCGACAGGATGTAACCGAGATTGCTGGCGATGAGGATCGCCACCGAGTTTCCGACGAACAGCAGGATGACGAGATTGACGACCATGGTCGCCCACAGTGCGCGGCTGGGTACGCCGCGAGCGTTGAGCTGATCGAGTTGAGTGATCGACATCTTCTCCGCCGAGAGCCCGTAGAGGGCGCGTCCGGCGTCCGCGGAGGAGGAGATCATACTCAGGAACAGGGCGCCGCAGAGGATCACGGTGATCAGATCGGACAGGCCACCGGAGATATGGCCGATGCTGACGATTCCGTAGGTGATCGGGTTTGCCGCGAACTCCTGCTCGGTGAGCTGACCTGAGGTGGCCAGCGGCACGATCGTGTAGGCGGCGACCATGAACAGCGCAATCGAATTCAGCGCCCGGGAGGTATCACGTGTGGTGTCACGGTACTCAGGGGCGAATACGGCACACAGTTCGGACCCGTAAATCGCCCAGGCCGACACGTACATCCAGACCACGAACGTGGTCCAGTTCCCGTCCAGATGTGCGGTCAGGTTGCTGGTGGTCCACTGGCCGGAAGCGAACGGACCGACGGCAAGCGCCAGCAGGACGATAACGAATGCGGCACCGATGACCTGGTTGAAACGCAGTGCGACGCGGATGCCGAGTACGTTCAACGCCGTACACGCGATCACCGTGAAGGCGGAGATGCAGTGGGGCAGCCCGAACTCCACACTTCCGAGGCTGAACAGGGTGAAGGTGGTATCGGGGAACCACTGGGCGTGGACCAGTTCGCCGATGGTCAGCCCGACCAGTGACAGCACCAGCGCCCAGCCGCACCAATAGCCGAATGCGGCGATCGGTGCGACCGGAGTGAAGTAGCGTTTCCAGCCTTCGGCCGCGAACATCGCCACACCGCCGGCTTTGTCGGCGAACATGGCCGCCATCTCTGAGAAGAGCTTGTTCTGGAGCAGCGCTACCACAGACAGCACTACGCAGATGACGACCGCCGGGATGGCGCCGATGGCGCCGATGACATAGCCGACGGAGACGAACAGGCCGTTGGCAATGGGCAGGGCGAGCATGAATCCGTCCTGCCAGCGCAGGGTTTTCGGTGGGTGGGTAACGGGGGCCGGCGATGCGGCAGGTTCGGACATGGGAGACCTCGGGGGAAGGAAAAGGAGAAAGGGGAGGCTTTCAGTGCGGACCGGCGGCGCCGGACGGCATATCGGTGGCTTCTATCTCGACGTTGTCGATCAACGCGGCCGTCGCCAGGAATCTCGGTAGGTTCTCGGCGTCCGCATTGGCGGTCACTTCTCGCTTTCGAACTCGGTGATGATCTGCTGGGCGTTCCGGAGGCCGGATTCGATGGCTCCGTCGATGAACCCGGCCCAGCCGCGGGCGTCGACGGCGAGAACGGTCGTGCACACCACTGCAACCGTTGCGCCCAGGAAAGCTATCCATCTGGTCAATTGTGATCGGTGGCACACAATATGCCTGATGTGAGTCAAACTGGTCAAGTGGATAGCGAAAATTTCCGCAGCCGGCTGTGAAGTAACCTGGTGCTCGGCGGAAAGCTCGGGCGATGGCAACTGCGCGAAAGTGACCCTCGGGGGCTTGTGGAGGTCCGCCGGCGAAGTGCGAGTAAGGGGAGATCATGCCCGCGAAGACGGACACGACACGCTCGAGCCCACGGTATGGGCAGGGGCGGAATGCGCTGCTGCGAGCGGCGGTGCGCGTGGGAGCCGAACAGGGGCTGCGGAACTTCACCTATCGCACGATCGCCCGGGAAGCCGGGGTGGCCCACGGGCTTGTCGCCCATCACTTCGGCAGCCGAGACGCCCTGTTGGAGGAAGCGTTGCGCTTCTCGCTGGACAACAGCGTGACCTCCATCAGCGCCCGACCCGGCAGCGGTGATATCGACGCCCTTTTCGCCGGATTGTCGGCGATGATCGCCGAGAACCCGCACGATCAGGCATTCCAGTACGAGCTGATTCTGGAGTCCCGCCGTCGCCCGGAATTGTGCCCTCACGTCGAGGCTATCTACCTGGCCTACGTCGAAGCGCTGCGGGCCGAACTCGAGCTTGCGGGACTCGGCCACGACCCGGCGTTGAGCCACCTTGTCTACTCGGCCGCCAGCGGACTGGTTTTCCACCAGATCACAATTGGCGATCCCCGGCTGACCGAACGGGCGCTAGCGCACCTGCGGGAACTCCTCGTCGCCGTATCCGGTCGTTTACCGTCGGGTGCCTAGGTCACTGCGCCATCGGTTGGGTGGCCAGACCCACCATCAGCTCGACGAGCGCATCCCGCGGGACGTCCTGGCGAATCAATTCGCTGCGCTTGCCGGCTCCCACGGTCAACATCAGCCCGTCCGCTGCGGCGACGATGACACCGGCCCGGGCGAGGGCCTCCTGCCTGTCCGTCGAAGGGTTCAGCTCACACACGAGGTCACGGACGCGCCGAATCTGCAGGTCGTAAAGTTGCGTCATCGCTTCGTCGGCGACGTCGCCGCGGTACGCCAAAGACCACAGTTCGTAGAAGAACCCCGCTGATCTGGGCGACTGAATATCCTCGCAGACCAGGTAATTGAGGAAATACCTCAACCGCCGTTCCGGGTCACCGTGGGACTGAACGACGGCCTGCTCGTACCGCTCGTCGTACTCGGCCGTCACCAGCTCGATGACATGTTTGAACAGCTCGCCCTTGTCGGCAAAATGGTGCTGCACCGCAGCCAAAGAGATGCCGCAGCGAACCGCGACCGCCCGCAGGGTCAGCGCAGCGAAGCCCCCTTCGATCATGAGGTCACGCGCGGCGGCGGCGATCTGCGCGCGACGATCTGCCGGGTTCATCCGTTGCCGCGGCCGACCGTAGGCCATCGTAGAACCACCTCGATCTCACGGCACTGTGCCGTGTCTGTTCGTCGTCGCTACCCAACCTCAGAACACCCTACTCATCGCGATCAGCGTGCGTCCTGGGGTGCACACGCGTCTCCATGAGGTTACGAACGTGCCTTGACTCACACCCGGCGCATAGCTACGGTCACTTTACCGGTCACTTGTACGGTAGCGCCAAGCGATACCGGCCTCAGCTGTTGGGCGCACAACGCTTACCGCCGCTCACATATCTCCGCAAAGGAGCCACTTTGTCCACCCGTCTCGACGTGACCTCCGATGTTCCCACCGCGACTCCGATACCGGGCCGCAGTCTGCCGCAGCAGTACTACACGTCCCCGGAGATCTTCGCGTTGGACATGCAGATGTACGGCACCACCCAATGGCTGTACGTCGACCACGCTTCGCGTATCCCCAATCCTGGCAACTGGTTAACTTACAAATTCGGCGACGAGAGCGTAATCATCGTGCGCAACCGCCAGGGCCAGATCAACGCCTTCTACAACGTGTGTCGGCACCGCGGATCTCTCATCTGCACCGGCGAGAGCGGCACAAGTCGAACGCTCACGTGCAAGTACCATGCTTGGACCTACGACTTCGACGGCAACCTCAAACCGCCGCGCTTCATGCCCGACGATTTCGACCCCGCCGCGAACGGGTTGCAGCGCTGCCACGTGCAGACCTACGCCGACCTGATCTTCATCAATCTGTCTCCCGGAGAGCCGCCACGTTTCGAGGACATGATCGGCGACCTGCGGCCCTTCCTGGACTTGCACGGGCTCGACCACGCAAAAGTCATCAAGCAGGAACGTTGGTTGGTCGAGGCTAATTGGAAGTTGAATATAGAGAACTTCTTCGAGTGCTACCACTGCCTATCCGCGCATCCCACCTACACCGGCGTTCACGACGAACTCAAAATGCTGGCGTTCGGCGCTGGTGCGGGGTCCGCAGGCGGAGAGCTTGCAGCGCAGTACGCGCAGAAGCTCGCTGTATGGGAGAAGCAGGTGCGAGAGCGCGGCATGGAGACACACATGTTCGCCGATGACGCCGACAGCGAGTTCTTCCGATCCGCGTCACGACTGCCTATCCGCGAGGGGTGTCTCACCGAAACGCTCGACGGCACACCTGCCAGCACCCTGATGGGTCGTTTCACCGCATTCGACGGGGGACAAACCGGACTCAGCTTCAACCCAACTGGAACCTTGCATGGCAACAATGATTTCGCCATCCTCTTCCGCTACACCCCGATCGCGCCGACCAAAACCGAACTGGTCACTTCATGGCTGGTAGACCTCGATGCCACCGAGGGGCACGACTACGACATAGATAAGATTTCCGCAGTGTGGGCAGTAACCCTCGGAGAAGACAAGACCATCACCGAGAACAACCAAGCCGGCGTCATGTCACGCACCTACCAACCCGGCGTCTACTCAGCCCAAGAGGAACGCGTTGCCTCATTCACGCAGTGGTACCTCAACCGCCTGGACGAATTTGAAAGACGTTCTTTCACAGCATAGTACGCATATACACCCGCTTTACCGCATCCCACACCCAGAGAAAGAGCGCAGGCCATGACTCAACGAACGACCGGTTTCAGCTGGAATAAGGACGACTGGACACCCTTGAACGAGATGGCCGAGGGCTTCGACGAATACCGCCCGGAGGACAGCGGCGCTCTCACTGGGCGGCGGATCGTTATTGACGCCAAATTCCTTGACACCGGCACCGCAGTGATCTTTACGCACACCTTTACCGACACGACAGTTGACTGGCAGACAACGGAACCCAACTCGCCCAGCGGCACAGACACCTACGAGCTTTTCGAGATGCAGCCCGGGCTGTTCTTCCTGCACTACCGACGATCCAATGAAAATCACCCCACGGTGGTGACCGCGGCCATTGACCTGATCAGCGGCCAAGTCACTGGAGCGATAGGCGAACTCGGCCTCGGCGCCCACCCGCACCTCGCCCAGCAGCGCTGGTTTCAAGGCCGGATTGCAGACACTGAGTCACCAGCGTCCAGCCCCCACGCGAGCACCGACGAACTCATCGGTCGCCGAATCCGCTACGCCTACAGCAGCGATGACGTCTACGATCACATCTACCTCAACGAACATCTATTCACCTGGGTATGCTCCGGCGGAGCAGAAAATGGATTCGCCGATACCGATCGCTGCTGGTACTGGAAGCTTCGCGACAATACCTACCTCTTCTCGTGGTTGGAGAAGAACGTCGGCGTAGAAGGGCTGGTCCTCATCGACCTCGACGCCCGGCGGGGCGTGGGCATCCAATTCGGCATGGATCAACGCTCCGGAGAGCTCGTCAACCTCACAATGGGCAGTTACCTGCGTGAGTTGACACGCACACCAAGTGCGGCAGAAGCTCCCGCCCATCCCGTCTGACGCCACGCGCGCGACCTTATCCGGCGAGTGCTGGCCGACACGGCAAATCCCGCACCCCCGCCCTACGCGGATATCCAACAGATCTGTTGCTGTTCTGTGCGCGAGAGGGGACTCGATCACAGGGCCGCAACAAGGGTGTATCCACGAGGTGGAGCCGGTGCATCCGGGTGACTGGCTGCGTATGGCCGAACTGGTGGCCCGCTACTGGCACTGGCCGGTCGGCACCGCTGATGCCTCGGTTGTCGCGACTGCGGAGCGCTTGGACATCACTCGGATCGCCACTGTCGGTCGCCGTCTTTTCGCCGCGATCCGGCCGGGACATACTGCGGCATTCGAGCTTCTTCCACAATGATGTCGGGGCTTTCTATGCTTCCCGGCATTCGTCTGGCGATACTCTGGGGATACGTCATCGAGAGGTGAGCATTGTGCGTCTGCCATTGGCATGGACGGGATGAATCGGTGTAGATGATGACCGGCAGCGATGCATACGCGACGCAACGCGATGTGTCCGGTTCGGTCGCGGCGGAACTGACGGCGGCCGGGTTCGGCGACGCCGTGGAGATCGGCCGTGGCGGTTTCGGCGCTGTCTACCGCTGCACACAGGTCTCGCTCGACCGTGTGGTGGCGGTCAAGGTGCTCACCGCCGATCTCGACGAGGACAATCGGGCGCGGTTCTTCCGCGAGCGGCGCGCAGCGGGCAGGCTGACCGGGAATCCCAACATCGTGCATGTCTTGCAGGCTGGTGTGACCGGCAATGGTCGGCCTTTCATCGTCATGCCGTACTACGCGCGCGGCTCCCTGGACGCACGGATCCGCAGTGACGGGCCGCTGAGCCTGGCGAATGTGCTGCGGCTCGGGGTGAAAATGGCCGGGGCTCTGGAGACCGCGCACCGCCTCGGGGTTCTGCATCGTGACGTCAAGCCTGGGAACATTCTTTTCAGCGACTACGACGAGCCGACGCTGGTGGACTTCGGAATCGCTCATATCGTGGGCGGGTTCGTCACCGCCACCGGTGTTGTGACGGGTACACCGGCTTTCACCGCCCCGGAAGTGGTCGGCGGCGAGCCGCCGAGTCCGGCCGCGGATGTGTATGGTCTCGGCGCTACGTTGTTCGCCGCGATCACCGGTCATGCCGCTTTCGAACGGCGCAGCGGTGAGCGATTGGTGGCCCAGTTCCTCCGGATCGCCGCCGAGCCGGTTCCGGACCTGCGGGGGCGCGGCATTCCCGAGGATGTGAGTGACATCATCGAACGCGCCATGTCCGGTGATCCGGGCGGCCGCCCTTCCGCCACGCAACTGGGTGAACAATTACAGGAAGCCCAACTCCGTCACGGTTTCGTCGTCGATGAGATTCCCTTGCGCGGCGCGGCCTCAGCCGAGTACGACGCCGAATCACTGCCCCGAGGCGAGTCACGCTCGGCCCGATCGTGGGAGCATCGACGGTCGGACACC
This sequence comes from Nocardia glycosmidis, assembly GCF_052545115.1. Taxonomy (NCBI): domain Bacteria; kingdom Bacillati; phylum Actinomycetota; class Actinomycetes; order Mycobacteriales; family Nocardiaceae; genus Nocardia; species Nocardia glycosmidis. Next base: position 108,715 of record NZ_JBQWRH010000001.1, read on the forward strand.
TCGCCGGGTTCGGGCCGCAGCAGGCTTCCGGTGGAACTGACCAGTTTCATCAATCGGCGCACGGAGCTGGTCGACGCGTCGAACGCGTTGACGTCTTCGCGGTTGGTGACCTTGACCGGGATCGGAGGGGTGGGCAAGACGCGGCTGGCGGTGCGGATCGCCACCGACGCGCAGCCCGGTTTCGCCGACGGCGTGGCTTTCGTGGAACTGGGCGAACTGCATGACGAGTCACTGCTGGCGGGCATCGTGGCGGGTGCGCTGGGGCTGCACGACCGGGCGCCGCGGCCGTTACGCGAGGTGCTCGCCGAGTATCTCGCCGATCGAGAAGTGCTGCTCGTGCTGGACAACTGCGAGCACATAGTCGCCGCGGTGGCCGAGTTCGCCGAACCTCTGCTTCGCACGAGCACCGGTTTGCGGATCCTCGCGACGAGTCGTGAGCCGATCGGCGTCGACGGAGAAGCCATATTGCCGATCCACCCACTCGCCGTCCCCGATCCCGATCGCCTACCGAGGACCCCGGCCCATAACGACGCGATGAGGTTGTTCGCCGATCGGGCTACCGCGGCTGTCTCGGGATTCGAGCTCACCCAGGAAAACATGGTCACGATCGCCCGGATCTGCCAGCGGCTGGACGGCTTGCCGTTGCCGATCGAGTTGGCGACGGCGCGGTTGCGGGCGCTGTCGCCCGAACAAATCCTGCAACGGTTGACCGATCGGTTCGCCTTGCTGTCGCGCGGCAGCAGGGGCGCACCGGTGCGCCAACAGACGTTGCGCATGAGTATCGACTGGAGTTACGACCTGTGCACACCGGCCGAACAACGAGCGTGGGCCCAGCTGTCGGTGTTCGCTGGCACCTTCGAACTCAAAGCCGCCCAATCCATTTGCGGCGATGATCCCGACTTTCTGGACACGGTGACATCTCTCGTCGACAAGTCGATCTTGACACCGGAGCAATCGGGAAGTGGCGCGCGCTTGCGAATGCTCGACACCGTGCGGGAGTACGGTCATGAAAAGGCGCAGCAGGACGGCGATTACGTCGAGCTTACCCGCCGCCACCGCGACTGGTACGAACGGCTGGCGCTCGACGCGAATGCCGACTGGGTCAGTCCCCGCGAGGTCGAGTGGTTGTCCAGATTGCGCCGGGAGCAACCGAACCTGCGGCAAGCGCTGGAATTCTGCGTGTCCGACAGCCCCGAGGCCGGGCTTCGGATCGCCAGCGCTCTTGTGCCTTTCTGGTACTCCGTGAGCTCGCTCAGCGAGGGACGTCGCTGGCTGGACCGCCTGCTGGCACGCCGCACCGGACCGGTCACCATCGACCAGGGCTGGGCGTTCTATGCCGCCGGCACCATGGCCGCGACCCAGGGCGATACTTCCGCGGTGGCCGCTCTGGTGCGCGCAGGGCGCGCGCTCAGCGAGCAGACGAGCGACCCGCTGTTCCGTGCGCACATCGACTTCGCCGACGGGCTTCTCGCCCTGTTCAGCCGGAACCCTGCCGATGCCGGCCCCCTGTTCGAGAAGGCCATCCAGGTGTATGCCGAAGCCAGCAACCTCGTCTTCCAGATCGACACCCTGACATTCCTCGGTCTCTCACACGCACTGCGCGGCGACACCACCCGGGCAATCGAGCACTATGAGCGTGCGCTCAGGATCAGCGAAAATCGCGGCGAAACGATGTACCGGTCCTACGTGCAGTGGGCCCTGGCGATCGCGGTGTGGAGGCAGGGCGATCCGGTGCGAGCGGCTCGGCTACTCGCGCAGGCACTGCGAGTGAGCCGGACCGAAACGGACCGCACGAACACCAGCATGTGTCTGCAAGTACTGGCGTGGATCGCCGCCGAAGAAGCGAACTTCGAGCGCGCGGTCGTGCTGACCGCGGCCGCGGAGCGGATCGGCCGGACGGCGGGCACCCCGTCGATACAGTTTTTGGAAATGCTCGTCTATCAGGAAGATTGCGAGAGCCGGACACGACAGGCAATGAGCGCGCGGACCTACGCCGCGGCCCAGCGGGAAGGCGCAGCGCTCAGCTTCGACGCCGCGATCGCCTATGCCCTCGGTGAACAACGGGCGCCCGCGTCGAAGGACGCCGCTGGCAGGAAGCTCACCAAACGCGAGCGTGAAGTCGCCGAACTGGTCGCCGAAGGCTTGACCAACAGGGAGATCGCCACTCGCCTGGTCATCTCGCCACGCACCGCCCAGGGGCACGTCGAGCGCGTGCTGACCAAGTTGGGTTTCAACTCGCGGGCGCAGATCGCGGCATGGATCGCGGCGTCGCAACTCGACCACCCGCAAACACGAGCCGACGCCCCCAACGGTTGACTACGCCCGCCCCGGCCTCGAGGCTTCGCTGATCAGGTGGTCACTCGTTCGGGATGAGGGTGCATTTCGTGGAGAGGAATTCGTGGATGGCCTCGAATCCGCCGCGCCCACCCAAGACACTGCGCTGGCAGGACGGCTTCATGCTCGCCCTGCCGATCGCCAACGGCCTGTTCATCTCCGTGGGCTACGTCGTCGGAGGCATCGGCGCTGTGCCCGCGGTGGCGATCTGCCTGGTGCTGTCACTGGTCGCGGTGTGCCAGAACAAGCTGTTCTCCGAGATGGCGGCCATGTTCGCCGACAAGGCCGGCGGTGTGGCCATGTTCGCCGCCGAAGGGTGGAAGCGATACTTCACTCCCATCGCCCCGCTCGCCGCATTCGGCTACTGGTGCGGCTGGGCGCTGGTGCTGTCGCTGGTCGGGCTGACCATCGGCGAACTCGTCCACGCCCAATGGTTCCCCGGCGTCACCTTCACCCTGCTCAGTCTCGGAAGCGTCGATTTCGGCCTGCCACAGTGCATCTCGGCGTTCACGGTGATCGCGTGCACGATGCTGAACGTGCTCGGTATCCGGGTCGCGCTGCGTTTCAACCAAGTCATCGGCGTGGCCTTCGCCGTGGTACTGCTCGCACTGGCCATCGGCCCGTTCGTTGCCGGGCAGTGGAGCACGGCCAACCTGTCCGCACACGTGGACGGGAACTGGACCGCGTTTGTGGTCTGGCTGTATGTGTCGGCCTGGGCGATCTACGGCTCGGAGTTGTGCGCGGTGTTCGCCCCGGAATACCGCGACACTACCCGCGACACCTCCCGGGCGCTGAACTCGATCGCGCTGTTCATGGTCGGCGCCTACACGATCGTGCCGCTGGCGACGTCCGGTCAGCTCACCGCGGACGAATTCACGGCCAATCCGATCACCTACGGCATCGTCAGCATGGGCCACATCTCCGGCGGTCTGTCCGACCTGATCGCCGCGGTCCTGTGCGGGGCGTTATTCCTGAGCATGATCTCTTCTTCCGCGGACGCCAGCCGTGCCCTGTATGGGCTGTCGGCGGACAAGATGTCCATCAAGCAGCTCGATCAGCTCAACTCCCGCGGTGTGCCGAGCCGTGCCCTATGGGCCACCATGATCGTCAACCTCGGCATCCTGCTGTTCGTCGGCAAGTCGGTGGCCATCCTCATCGCCAGCAACCTCGGCTACCTCCTGGCGATCACACTCGCCGTCATCGCCTTCGTGCTGCTACGCAAGGACCGCCCCGACTGGCCCCGCCCGATCCGGCTACCCCGCGTCTGGATCCCGATCGCGGTAGCCGTCGCCGCGTTCAACGCGGTCATCCTCGTCGTGGGCGCGCTCAACCCCGGCCTGAGCTACGTTGGCGAACCCAAGGAAGTCCTGGCCGGGTGCGCGCTGATCCTTGTCGGAGTCGTGCTGTTCGTCTACCGCCGAGTCGTGCAGGATCGCCTTCCCCTGCGGTGGCGTGACAACGGCGACAGCCGGCCGAACCCGGCTCGGCACGAGGGGTAGGACGACTGCCCGCGGTGGCTCGCGCCGTGACTGCGCCGGCGACCATATCGTTCCATTTCTGGTCTTCGTCGTCGCCACCCAGCAGCCGCGGCGAGCTTATTCGGCCCGGGCAATTCTGACGATGTGCAGGCGGCTGCCGACTTCGCCGGGGTAGCGGCGGGATGTGATGGTGACGGGTTGCCATCCATTCGGGGTGTGGGCGCGGATGCGGGCGACGGTGACGGCTTTCATGCCGGGTAGGCCGGGTTGAAGCATGACCGCTGTTTTGGCGACTGCTTTCCAGTCGTCGCGGTGGATCAGTTCGGCGTCTCCCTCGCGTTGCCAGTCGATCCAGGTGGGTACCTGCCCGATCCATTGCGCGATGAGTGGGGCACCGGTGGGTGGGAACGCGATCAAGGCCGCAGCCGGTACGTCGGGTCCGGGTTCATCGGTCAGGCCGAGTGCTTCGTGTGGGCCGAGGGCGGCTTGGTCCACGTCGGATACGTCATGAGTGAGTCCGCGAAGGCCGGGCCGGTCCAGATCGGTTCGGCCACGGGCAAAGATCTGCCAGTTCATCAGATGCCCGTTGTCGTGCAGAACCACGATGTTCGAGGTGAACCGGGCGTCGGGTTCGGGATTCGTGCCGAGAGCTATCAAGGCGGTGGCGTCATCGAATTTCACGACTTTGCGGAAGAATTCGCCCGGCGAGCGAACCCGCTTGAATCCGTCTGCGTCATCGGTGCTCATCATCCAAGAATCGAGGCGCTGCTGAACCTGGAGATCTCCTGCGTACCAACCGATTCCGGCTGCGGGACGATGTGCGCGAATGGGTTCGTCCGGTGCGCCGACCCACAGATGAAGGGCGTATACCTCGTCTTCTGGACCGAGCACGGGCAGCGCTTGAACACGGCGGTGACCACCGCGGCCGGATACGACCTGATCGAAGACCGAGCCGGACCGGCGGACCCAGTCGGTCAGGTCGCCGACATCGACACCTTCATTGCGTTGCAAGGAACGCAATGACACCTAATCGCGGCGTTCGCCGTCCTTGGCGAGGATAGTCATAGGGGTGTCCAGCGGCCCCAGGGCTTCGATGAGAAACCATGACATCGGTGAGCTCACTCATCTGCCGGCGGTGGCAGCCACAGATCGGCCGCGGGCGGTCAATTCGAACGGTTCGGGGCGTAATGTTCCGCGCTCCCGCAAGGTCAGCGGCGTGGCGGAGGTCGTGCGCAGGTCGAAGGCGTGTACCAGCCGGCCGAGCATGAGCGTCGCCTCATGCAGCGCGAACGCCCGCCCGATGCACGAGCGGGGGCCCGTGCCCCATGGTTGGAAAAACCTGTCGGGAAACGCGCGCAGCGCGGTGGAGTCGAAACGGTCCGGGTCGAAGTCCTCGGCGGTCGCACCCCACACCTCCGGGTCACGCTGCGCGGCCAGGGCGAGGACGAACACCGCGCGCCCGGCCGGGACCAGGTAGCCACCAAGGTTCTGGTCGGTGCGTGCGATCCGGAAAAAGCCGGGCGCGGGCGGCCACAGTCGTAGGCATTCGTTGAGGAACTGGCGTGTGAACCTCATCTTGGTTACCTCGTCATAGCTGAGACCGGCTGTCTGCGAAGGTATCTCGCCGCGTATACGGTCTTGGTAGTCCGGGTTTTCTGCCAGGTGGAACAACGCGACTTCCAGCAGGGCGGCCGTGGTTTCGTGCCCGGCGATCAAGAACGTGAGTGTCTGATCCCGGACGTTGGCCGCCGGCAGCCGGGCCCCGGTTTCCGGGTCTGTGGCTGTCAGCATCAAGCCGAGCAAATCGGTTGCTTCGCTGCTGTTTTCGCGGTGACGGTCCGCTATCAGCTCGTCCACATATTGTTGCAGGGAGGCGATGTCGCGGCGCGCGGCCGGACCGCGCAGCGCCGCCCGTACATGGCCGATGAGAGGCACGTCATTCGTGGATTCCGACGCCCACTGCAGCGTGCGGCCCAGCTCCCGAACGAACCGGTCCGAATCGTCAGCCGTCCCCGCGGGATCGAACAACCGCAGGTCCCGACCGAACCCGGCTCGCGCGATCACTTCGAGGGTGGCGCGCGTCATCGCCGAATGAACGGCTACGCCTGCACTGCCCGCCGAAGCCCATTCGGTCACCAGGTCGTCGGCAACCGAGGCCATCGCATCGTGATAGGTGCGCATCGCGGCCTGAGCGAACCCCGGCGTGAGGACGCGCCGGGCCTGTCCCCACAGCGGGTCCTTGGAACTGGCCGTGAACATCCCGTGTGGGGCGATCGGCCGCAGCTTGGCCAGCGGCCCCAGAAGCACACGTCCCCAGGCTGTTTCGTCGCTGCACTGAGTCGACAAACGGCCCCCGGCGACGATGATCAGCTGCGTGCCGAGCAGTTTCCGCTGGAAGATCGGGCCCAGCCCGCCTTGTGCCAGTTTCAGCTCATGCTGTGTTGGGCGGCGGCGGTCGACACTGGCCACATCGCCGATGATCGGAATCCGACGCGGCGGATGCGGCAACGCCTCCAAAGGTAACGCGGCATCGGACGATTTCATGTGTCCCACTCAAGCACTCCAGCCATCCGATTGCCGGGCGGGGTAACCGGTGTGGGCGGTCGTCGGCTTGGGGATGTGGTTGGGGCATCAGTCGCGCGTTCCTGCCTCGCAGAGACAGTCGCAGTACCGGTCGGCACTCGTTGCCGCGCGATTGAACAGCCGACTGGTCCGCCAGCGCTGGTGGAACTGGCGAAAGACGTTCACAGGCGGCGTGCCTGTTCGTGTTCAACAGCCACGGCCTGCCCGACCAGCCGTGGACGCGAGAAATTGTGGCCAGCTGATGGTCATGAAGAAATCGAACCCACCACGGATCATCGCGGACCGATCGCCTCGGGGGATAGCTGGGGGCCGGGCTCGGAGGGGAACTCCGGCCCCCAGCTACTCCCCGAGGCGGTCCCGGCGGCAGCGTTGCCGCGGCGAGGGTTTCGGCCGGAACGGCCGAGGGTGTCGAGGTCGGGTCGGTGATAAGGCGCGTCGCCCGATCTCCCCCGAGCACGAACCATGGCCGGTGTTCGGCCTGTTGCCTCCGGCGAGTCGTGGCCTGGTTGCTCCGGCGCTCGGCTGAGTTTCGTGGGCGCCGGCTGCGCTGGTGTGCCGCGGATCGCAGTGACCTGACGGGCGAGGAAGCATCGGAAGAGCGACGGCCCGACGACGCTGAGCCGAAAGCCGCGGTGCCAGTCGATCGGACACGGGAGTTGGAGGGCCGAGCCATGCACATCCGTGCCGCGATAGCTGGGATCCAGAACGAGCGCCTCGATGTCTCGGTCCAGGGCGTCCAGATCATCGAACTCGGCCAACTCGATCAGTGAAAAGTACTCCGCAACACCGAAGTTGGTGGGCTCGGTCGAACTGTCCGGGTAGCAGAACGTGGCTCGCGAAAGGGTGTCAGCGGTGAGCCGGAAATAGGAAGAGCCGAATCGTGGTGCTCCGCCCGCAGGATCGTTCCGGAAGTTCAGTGCACCGTAAACGGGACGCTCAGCAGCGGTGACGTGGTCGTAGGCGCCTGCGAAGATACGGCTCTCCCAGCGCCACCGGTCACCACCTGGATGTGCAGTCAATCCGCCATTGCTTGTTCCCGTCACGAACTGTGACTGGTAGACCCCGACCTCGGCCATCCTGCGCAGGATCGGCCGTCCCTCGATCATCCGGTCAGGATGAAAGTTCGCCGTCAGCCGCAGCCGAGGATCCAACGGACCACCCGAAGACAGTGCCGCGACATGGCGCAGAGCCCGCTGCTGCGGCGACGGAACCATCGGACTCCCCCTCAGTACCGGATATCCAACAGATCTGTTGCGAATCTGTGCGCGAGAGGGGACTTGAACCCCTACGTCCGAGGACACCAGAACCTAAATCTGGCGCGTCTGCCAATTTCGCCACTCGCGCTTGGTGGTACGACCGTCCAAACTGTACCGGGCATTTCGGCCATAACGAAACATTGGGTCGGCGTGGCGTACCCGCCGGTAACCCCACCTGGGATTATAACGATTCGACAACGATCAACATGAGGGGCGCTCATGTTTCCTACGCGTTGGTAACCCGGAGACCAGGGAGTTCAAATATGAGGCTGAGTCATGTTTCCGACCATTCTGGTACACGCGTACGGGAATACTCCTAAGTAACCCTTCGGCAGACGGATAAACGTGAGGATTTCCTCATGATTCTGTGTCATTCTCGCCCCTATCAAGCCGATCGCCCGCGATCATCCGCAGACCTAGAGGGACCGGCGTGTCGCTGAGGCATGTCGCATGGAAAAGGAAGTCGAAGCGTCGTGACGATCAACGAGAGCACCAAGGCCGGGAACGGACGGAGCGCGAAGGCGGTCGCCGCCGCCGGGAAGGCCGCGTCGGACGGGGCGCGGTCACCGCTGTTGGATCGTCTGCTCGGTGGCGTGCCATACGCGCTCGCCTTCGGCGGACAGGGTGCCAAGTGGCTGAACGAGTTGGAGGAGATCGGGCGCGACAGCGCGCTGGAACCGGAGTTGACCGCCCTGGTCAATGAGGCGGCCACGCTGCTGGAACCGGTTGCGACACAGTTGCTGGTAGTGCGTCCGGTCGGCTTCGACCCGATCGGGTGGATGCTCGAGAACGAACTTGCCGACGCCGACGAGGGCGAAGTCTCGGCGGCCCCCTCCGATCAGGTGCTGCGCTCGGCCGCGGTGTCCATGCCGGGTGTGCTGCTGACCCAGGTGGCGGCTGTGCGAGCGCTGCGGTTGCAGGGCCTCGACGCGGCGGAGCACGCGCCGGTCGCGGTCGTCGGGCACTCGCAGGGACTGCTCGCGGCTGCCGCGGTCGACGCGGGCGGCACGCGTGATGCGGAGCTGCTGGCGATCGCGCAGATGATCGGCGCCGCGGCGGGCTTGGTCGCGCGGCGGCGCGGGCTGATGCCGGTGGGTGATCGGTCGCCGATGGTCGCGGTGTCCAACGTCGACCCGGAGCAGCTGCGGGCCATCGTGGCACAGGTATGCGAAGGCGTCGATCCGGCCGCTGCCGTGGTGATCTCGATCCGCAACGGACGTCGTCGCGCGGTGCTGTCGGGCCCGCCCGCGCAGCTGGAGCGGGTGCGCCAGCGGTGCGCGCAGATCCACGACGAGCAGGCGCGCGAGCGCGATGCCAAGATGCGCGGTGGCGCGGTGTTCGCGCCGGTTTTCGAGGACGTGGCCGTCGACGTGGCGTTCCACCATCCCGCGCTGGCCGACACCGTCGACCTGGTGCGCGGCTGGGCGAGCCAGTGCGGACTGGACGCTGAGCTGGCGGGTGAGCTGGCGCGGCAGATCCTGGTGGACCCGATCGACTGGGTCGAGGTCGTCGATGGCGTCGTTTCGGCCGGCACGCAATGGATTCTGGACCTGGGTCCGGGCGATCTGCTGTCCCGCGTCACGGCGGGCACGCTGAAGGGCACCGGCGTCGGCATGGTCGCCGCCGCCACTCGCGCCGGACAACGCGGCCTGCTGACCCCGGGCGCGGCGCCGGAACCGGCGACGCCGTGGTCGGCCTTCGCGCCGCGACCGGTGCGGCTGCCCAACGGGCGCATCGTCGTCGAGACCGCGTTCACCAAGCTGACCGGCCGCTCGCCGATCCTGCTCGCGGGCATGACACCCACGACCGTCGACGCGAAGATCGTCGCCGCCGCGGCCAACGCGGGCCACTGGGCGGAGCTGGCCGGCGGCGGCCAGGTGACCGAGCAGATCTTCACCGACCGGGTCGCGGAGCTGAAGAACCTGCTGCAGCCGGGTCGCGCGGTGCAGTTCAACTCGCTGTTCCTCGACCCCTACCTGTGGAAGCTGCAGCTGGGTGGCAAGCGACTGGTGCAGCGCGCCCGCGCGGCCGGTGCCCCGCTCGACGGCGTGATCGTGACCGCGGGCATTCCGGAGCTGGAGGAAGCCGTCGCGCTCATCCAGGAGCTCACCGAGGTCGGTATCGCGCACGTCGCCTTCAAGCCGGGCACCGTCGCGCAGATCCGCGCGGTGCTGCGGATCGCCGACGCGGTGCCGGATTATCCGGTGATCATGCACATCGAGGGCGGCAAGGCCGGCGGCCACCACTCCTGGGAGGACCTGGACGACCTGCTGCTGGCCACCTATGCCGAATTGCGCAACCGCGCCAACGTGGTGGTGTGCGTCGGCGGCGGGATCGGAACCCCCGAACGCGCGACCGAGTACCTCACCGGTGAATGGGCGGTGCAGCACGGCTACCCCGTCATGCCGTTGGATGGTGTGCTGGTCGGCACCGCCGCGATGGCGACGCTGGAGGCAACCACCGCTCCCGAAGTCAAGCAGCTGCTGGTCGATACCCCCGGCACGCCGGATTGGGTCGGTGCGGGCACCGCGTCCGGCGGAATGGCTTCGGGCCGAAGCCAATTGGGTGCCGACATCCATGAGATCGACAACGCCGCGTCGCGTACCGGCCGCCTGCTCGACGAGGTCGCCGGTGACGCCGACGCGGTCGCCGCGCGCCGGGACGAGATCATCGCGGCCCTGAACGTGACCGCCAAGCCCTATTTCGGCGACCTGGTGACCATGACCTACCAGGAGTGGCTGGAGCGCTACGTCGAACTCGCGGTCGGCCTCGACCGCCGCAAGGACTTCGACTGCGGTAGCGACCTCGGCGATGCGATCGCGGAGGCCACCCGCTCGGTCTGGCTGGACATCACCTGGCGCGACCGGTTCGCGGAGATGATGCGCCGCACCGAGTCCCGGCTGCATCCGGCCGACCGCGGCGAGATCACCACGTTGTTCCCGAGCGACGAGGACTTCGAGGACCCGGTCGCGGCGCTGTGCGCTCTGAAAGAGCAGTACCCCGTCGCCGCGCAGACCCTGCTGCACCCGGCCGACGTCCCGTTCTTCGTATCCCTGTGCAAGACGCCCGGCAAACCGGTGAATTTCGTTCCGGTCGTCGACGGCGATGTGCGCCGCTGGTGGCGCTCGGATTCGCTGTGGCAGGCGCATGATCCCCGCTACTCGGCCGATCAGGTGTGCGTCATCCCCGGCACCGTCGCGGTCGCCGGTATCACCCGGGTCGACGAGCCGGTCGGCGAGCTGCTCGACCGCTTCGAGCAGGACGCCGCGTATTCGCTGGTGCGTGCGGGCCTGGTGCCCGACCCGGTGGACGCACGTCGCACCGCGGGCATCACCGCGGGCCCGATCGACGCCGTCCTGGCCGCACCGGACGTCCAGTGGGCCGGGCGCACCACCATCAACCCGGTGCATCGGCTCGGCGATCTCTCCGAATGGGTCGTCGACGAAAAGGGCGCGGTGCATCCGCCCAGCGGCGCGACGCTCGTCGAGACCACCGGCCCGGAAACCGAGCACTCCTACCTGGAGCTGACCGTTCCGTTGCTGGCGGACAACGCGGTGCGCATCCGGATCACCGTGCCGACCACCGTCGCCAACGGCGGCGCCCCGGTCGTCACCGAGGCCGATGCGGACGAGTCCATGTCGGCGCTGCTGGCTGTCGCGGCCGGGCAGGCGCTGCCGGAGGTCAAGGGCAAGGTCGCGCACGTGAACCTGGCCTGGACGCCGGATCTCGTCGCCGATCACGCCGGCGTGACCGGCTCCGGCCTGCCCGCCACCTTGAGCACGCTCGGTCGCACCGTGCCCGACGTGCTGGTCGGCGCCTGCTGGCCGGCGGTGTTCGCGGTGCTCGGCGCCGCGCGCACCGCCAAGGGTGAGAGCGTCATCGAGGGCATGCTCGACCTGGTCCACCTGGACCACCAGATCCACCTCGCCGGTGAGTTGCCCGCGGACACCAGCGTGCTGGCGGTCCGCGCGGAGGCCGGGGAGACCCTCGACACCGACCTCGGCCGGGTCGTCGAGGTCACCGTGCGGATCACCGCGATGCTGGACAAGCCGGAAACCGGCATGTCCATGCCGGAGCTGGCCACGCTCACCGAGCGGTTCGCGATCCGCGGACGCAACGGCGCAGGTGAACTCGCCGATCCGCCGCGAGCCGCGGGCACGCTGTCCGACGTGGCCACCGACACCCCGCGTCGGCGGCGGCGCGACGTCACCCTCGTCGCGCCGCGCACCATGCACGCCTTCGCCGCCGTTTCCGGTGACCACAACCCGATTCACACCAGCGATGCCGCCGCGAAACTGGCCGGGCTGGGCAGCCCGATCGTGCACGGCATGTGGTTGTCGGCCGCCGCGCAGCACGCGGTGTCGGCGATCGATCCGGCCATTTCGGTGCCCGCTCGGACGCTGACCGCGTGGACCACTCGATTCCTCGGCATGGTCCGCCCCGGCGCGGAGATCGACGTGCGTGTGGAGCGCGTCGCGGTCGACGCGGGCAGCGAGATCATCGAGGTCTCCTGCCGGACCGGCGGCGAGCTGGTGATGACCGCGACCGGTCGCACCGCCGCGCCGAAGACCGTCTACGCCTTCCCCGGCCAGGGCATTCAGAGCAAGGGCATGGGTTTGACCGCCCGCGCCCGGTCGAAGGCCGCGAAGGCGATCTGGGAGCGCGCCGACAAGCACACCCGTGCGGCACTCGGCTTCTCGATCCTGGCCGTGGTGCGGGACAACCCGACCTACCTGAAAGCGCGCGGCGTCGAACACCGGCACCCGGATGGCGTGCTGCACCTGACCCAGTTCACCCAGGTCGCCATGGCGACCCTCGGTGTCGCCCAGGTGGCGGAACTGCGTGAGGCCGGTGCGTTCATCGACGGCGCCATCTTCGCGGGCCACTCGGTCGGCGAGTACAACGCGCTGGCGGCGGTCGCGGGCGTGCTGCCGCTGGAGGCAGTGCTCGAGGTCGTCTTCCAGCGCGGCTCGGCGATGCACGAGCTGGTGCCCCGGGACGCGCAGGGCCGCAGCGACTATCGGATGGCCGCGATCCGGCCCTCGCAGATCGGGCTGCCCGACGAGGACGTGGTCGACTTCGTCAACGGTGTCGGCGAACAGGCCGGCGAATACCTCGAGGTGGTCAACCTGAACCTGCGCGGCTCGCAGTACGCCATCGCGGGCACGGTGGCCGGGCTCGAGGCGCTGGAGACGGAGATCGACCGGCGCCGTGCGGAATTCGGTGGCAGGCGCGCATTCATCCTGGTCCCCGGTATCGATGTGCCGTTCCACTCCACCGTGCTGCGCAAGGGCGTTCCGGAGTTCCGCCAGAAGCTCGAGCAGTTGCTGCCCGTGGACCTGCACCCGGAGATCCTGCTCGGCCGCTACATTCCGAACCTGGTGCCCAGGCCGTTCTCGCTGGAGCGTGCGTTCATCCAGGAGATCGCGGATCTGGTGCCGTCGGAGCCGCTGTCCGCGGTGCTGGCCGACTTCGACAACTGGGCGGCCCGCCCGGCCGATCTGTGCCGTGTCGTGCTCATCGAGCTGCTGGCCTGGCAGTTCGCCAGCCCGGTGCGCTGGATCGAGACCCAGGACCTGCTGTTCACCGATGCCGCGCACGGTGGCCTCGGCGTCGAGCGGTTCATCGAGATCGGCCTCGGCGCGACACCGACGGTGGCCAACCTGGCCGCCCAGACGTTGAAACTGCCGGCGTTCGGCGGTGCCAAGGTCGAGGTGCTCAACGTCGAGCGCGAAGCCGCGATCGTGTACGCGACCGACACCGACCCGGCGCATGTCGACGAACCGGTCGAGGAGCCCACCGCCGCCGCGACCCCGGCGCCGGTCGCCGCGGCCGCTCCGGTCGCCGCGGCCGTCGCGACTTCGGCGGGCCCGCGCCCGGATGACATCGCGTTCACCGCCGCCGACGCCACCCGCGCGCTGATCGCACTGTGGACGAAGCTGCGGCTGGACCAGATCGGTCCGGTGGACACCATCGAGGGCTTGTGCGACGGCGTGTCCTCCCGGCGTAATCAGCTGCTCGTCGACCTCGGCTCCGAGCTCTCGCTCGGCGCGATCGACGGCGCGGCCGACGCCGACATGGGCGCGCTCGCCGCGACCGTGGAGCGGCTGGCCCGCACCTACCGTCCCTTCGGCTCGGTCCTGACCGACGCCGTCGGCGACCACCTGCGCAAGGTGTTCGGCCCGTCCGGTAAGCGCCCGGCCGCCATCGCCGAGCGGGTGAAGAAGGTCTGGGAACTCGGCGACGGGTGGGCCAGCCACGTGACCACCGAAGTGTCGCTCGGCACCCGGGAGGGCACCAGCGTGCGTGGCGGTGACCTCGGCGGGCTGGTCTCCGGCTCGCTGAGCGACGCCGCCTCGGTCGACGCGGCCATCGACGCCGCCGTCCAGGCCGTCGCGGCCCGCCGCGGTGTCGCGGTGTCGCTGCCGTCGGCGGGCGGCGGGGCCGGCGGGACCGTCGACGCGGCCGCGCTCGGCGAATTCACCGAGCAGATCACCGGCCGCGACGGCGTGCTGGCCACTGCCGCCCGCGTGGTGCTCGAGCAACTCGGACTCTCCGAGCGGATCTCCGCGCCGGAGGCGACGGACGAATCGCTGGTCGACCTGGTCTCGGCCGAACTGGGTTCGGACTGGCCCCGTTCGGTCGCGCCCGCGTTCGACGCGCGCAAGGCGGTGCTGCTGGACGACCGGTGGGCCACGGCGCGCGAGGATCTGGCCCGGCTCTGGCTCGCCGACGACGCCGGCAGCGCGAACGGTCCGGTCACCGGATTCCTCGGGGCGGGCGAAGCCGTTGCCGCGCAGGCGGACTGGTGGCGGCAGCGGGCGAAGCACGAGGCCCGTTCGGTGCTGGCCGGGCTGTACGAGCGGATCGCCGAAGCGGCGCGCAGCGTCGAAGAGCCCGGGCTCTGGTCCTCGGACATCGCGGTGATCACCGGCGCGAGCAAGGGATCCATCGCCGCGGCGGTGACCGGTAGGTTGCTCGGCGGTGGCGCCACGGTGGTGGTGACCACGTCCACGCTGAACGACGAGCGTCTCGGGTTCTACCGGAAGCTGTACCGGGACAACGCCCGGCACGGCGCGGCCCTGTGGATCGTGCCCGCGAACATGGCCTCCTACCAGGACATCGACGCGCTGATCGACTGGGTCGGCACCGAGCAGGTGGACAACGCCGGTGGCGCGAAGATCAAGGTCAAGGACGCGATGACACCGACCCTGCTGCTGCCGTTCGCGGCGCCGCGGGTGGCCGGTGACCTCGCCGACGCGGGCGCCCGCGCGGAACTCGAGATGCGGGTGCTGCTGTGGTCGGTCGAGCGGCTGATCGGCGGGTTGTCCAAGCTGGGCGCCGACCACGATGTGGACGCGAAACTGCATGTGGTACTCCCGGGTTCGCCCAACCGCGGTCTGTTCGGCGGTGACGGCGCCTACGGCGAGTCGAAGGCGGCACTGGACGCGGTGGTCGGCAAGTGGCGGGCCGAGAAATCGTGGTCGGCCCGGGTCACCCTGGTGCACGCGCTGATCGGCTGGGTGCGCGGCACCGGCCTGATGGGCCACAACGACCCCATGGTCGCCGCGGTCGAGAAGGCGGGCGTGCAAACCTGGTCCACCACCGAGATGGCCGACGAGCTGCTCAAGTGGTGCACCTCGCGGGCCCGGCAGGTGACCGAGGCCGGTCCGCAGCAGATCGACCTGACCGGCGGACTGGCCAAGGCCAAGCTCGACTTGCCCGCGCTGGCCAAGGAGGCCGCGGAGCAGGCAGAGTCCGAGACCCTCGATGCGGCCGAGACGACCGGGGCCAAGACCATCGCGGCACTGCCGGCGCCGCCGACCATGTCCTCGGCGCTTCCGGTGCCCGAGTGGGGTGAGGTGACCGCCGACCCGGCCGACATGGTGGTCATCATCGGCGCCGGGGAGCTCGGCCCGTACGGCTCGGCGCGCACCCGCTTCGAGATGGAGGTCTCCGACGAGCTGTCCGCGGCGGGCGTGCTGGAGCTGGCCTGGACCACCGGGTTGATCACGTGGGAGAACGATCCCAAGCCGGGTTGGTACGACGTCGCCTCCGGCGACTATGTGCCAGAGCACGAGCTGGCCGAGCGCTACCACGACGCGGTCGTCGAACGCTGCGGTGTGCGCCGCTACGCGGACGACGGCGCCATGACCGACGGCTCCGCCCCGCTGATGACCTCGGTCTTCCTCGACCAGGACCTGTCGTTCACAGTGGGTGGCGAGGCCGAGGCCCGCGCCTTCCATGCCGCCGACCCCGAGCACACGGTGATCACGCCGGTCGCCGATTCCGGTGACTGGACGGTCACACGCAAAGCGGGCACCGAGATCCGGGTGCCGCGCCGGGCCAAGCTGTCGCGCACGGTCGGCGGCCAGATCCCGACCGGCTGGGATCCGACCATCTGGGGTATCTCGCCCGATATGGCCGCCTCGGTGGATCGGGTGGCGCTGTGGAACATCGTGTGCACGGTGGACGCGTTCATCGGCTCCGGTTTCAGCCCCGCGGAGCTGATGAGCTGGGTGCATCCGTCGCTGGTGGCCAACACCCAGGGCACCGGCATGGGCGGGATGTCCTCGATGCGCTCGCTCTACATCGACAACCTGCTGGGTGAGCCGCGGCCGAACGACATCCTGCAGGAGGCGCTGCCGAACGTCGCGCTGGCACACGTGGTGCAGTCCTACGTCGGCAGCTACGGCGCGATGGTGCACCCGGTGGCGGCCTGCGCCACCGCCGCGGTGTCGGTCGAGGAGGGCGTGGACAAGATCCGGCTCGGCAAGGCGGAACTGGTGGTCGCGGGCGGCTACGACGACCTCGGCATCGAGGGCATCGTCGGCTTCGGCGATATGTCGGCGACCGCGGACTCGGCCGTCATGAGCGCCAAGGGCATCAGCGACCGGTACTTCTCCCGCGCCAACGATCGCCGCCGCGGCGGGTTCGTGGAATCGCAGGGCGGCGGTACCGTGCTGCTCGCCCGGGGAGATATCGCCCTGGAGCTCGGTTTGCCGGTCCTCGGCGTGGTGGCCTTCGCCCAGTCGTTCGCCGATGGCGTGCACACCTCGATTCCGGCGCCCGGCCTGGGCGCTCTCGGCGCGGGCCGCGGAGGTCGCGAGTCGCGGTTCGCCGCCGAGCTGCGCAAGCTCGGTGTGCAGCCCGACGACATCGCGGTGATCTCCAAGCACGACACCTCGACCGCGGCCAACGACCCCAACGAGTCCGAGCTGCACGAACGCCTCGCCGGCGCGATCGGGCGGTCGGACGGCGCTCCGCTGTTCGTCGTGTCGCAGAAGAGCCTGACCGGCCATGCCAAGGGTGGTGCGGCCGCGTTCCAGCTGATCGGTCTGTGCCAGGTGCTGGAAACCGGTGTGGTGCCGCCGAATCGGAGCCTGGACTGCGTCGACGACAAGATGCGCGAGTACCCGCACCTGGTGTGGGTCCGGGAGCCGTTGCGGTTCGGCGACCGGTTGCCGCTCAAGGCGGGTCTGGTGACCTCGCTCGGCTTCGGGCATGTGTCCGGTCTGCTCGCGGTGGTGCATCCGCAGGCGTTCATCCAGGCCATCGAGCCGGGCAAGCGCGCGGAGTACCAGCGCAAAGCGCAGCAGCGGCAGCTGTCCGGCCGGCAGCGGTTCGTCGAGGCGATGTGCGGCGGCGCCCCGCTGTACGAGCGGCCCGCGGACCGTCGTCTCGGCGGAGAGGGCACGCCCGCCAAGCGGATTCGGCAACTCGAGGCGGATGTGCTGCTCTCGCCCGAGGCGCGGTTGGCCGAGGACGGGGCGTACCGGGCGAAGGGGCTCGGATGCGCGTAACCGGACGCGCGGCGGGGAAACCCGCCGCGCGGGGTCCCCGCACGCCGTCGGCGATCACGTCGTAGGCTGCGCGGCTATGACGATCCTCGGTATCGGATTGGACTTGGTGACCATCTCCGAGTTCGCCGAACAGCTCGAACGCGCCGGAACCACCATGCTCCGGGAAAGTTTCACCGCGGGCGAGCGGCGCTACTGCCAGAGTAAAGGGACCGACCCGGCGCGCAGTTACGCGGCGCGGTGGGCGGCGAAGGAGGCGGTGCTCAAAGCTTGGGCTTCGTCGCGGTTCGCCCGCCGCCCGCAGATCGGGGACAACCCGTATCCGCTGATCGAGGTGGTCAACGACGCGTGGGGCAGGCCGAGCATCAAGCTGCACGGCCTCGCCGCCGAATTCCTGCCCCGGGTCAGGGTTCACCTGTCGTTGACCCACGACGGCGACACCGCGGCCGCGATGGTCGTGCTCGAAGATCCCGGCGAGCTGGCCGATCTCATCGAAGGCCGCGACAGCGCCGGCTGAGTCGCAGGGTGGTCCCGGTTCGCGCCGGGACCACCCGTTATCGCTGGCTGGCTGTGCGCGATTCCTTCTCGGCGACGAGCAGGTAGGCGACCATCAGCCGCTTGAGTTCGGCGACCGCGTCCGCGTTGCTCTGTTCATCCTGGACCGAGAAGTTCAGCATCGAATAGACCACGTGCACCAGCACCTCGGCCATCATGGTGCGCCGGGGCCGTGGCGTGCGCGGGGTGAGTGGACGCAGCATTTGCGACACGACTTCGGCGAACTGCTTCTCGTGAATCGCGCCGGTGGCCCGGGTGGATGGCGTGGACTGCATGGCGAGCCATACCTCCCGCCGAGACGGGTCGGTCATCCACAGGTTGGCCAGGTGGTCGACGAACTGGTTCATGTGCCGCAGCCAGTCCAATGACGGGATCTCGCCGTGGAAGTCGGCCAGCTCTTGGGAAACGGCAACCAGGTCTTGGCGATTCAGTTCGCAGACGATGACGTACTTGTTGGCGAAGAACTGATACAGCGTGCCGATCGGCACCTCGGCCCTGGCCGCGACCTCTTCACAGGTGAACGACTCGAAACCGACTTCGACGAGCAATTCTCTGGACGCCTGGAGCAAGGCGTCGAATTTGCGTTTGCTGCGTTCCTGCGTCGGCCGACGTCGCGGCATGAGCTCCTGTGGGTCGTCCTGCAGCTCCAACGCAGGGTCCACACGGTGCTTCGACCTGGCCTCCGCGCGTACTTCCACGCATCCAGGCTAATGGTACGGGCACGTCGGTGACACATGTGTCTGCTGTTGAAGTCCGGCCCTGTTGATACCCCGACCCATCCGGCTCCACTGTGGCGCCGAACACACACCGAGCGCGCGTGTCTCACGATGCGTGCGGCGAGCAGGGGAATCCATGCGGCTCATGGCTTTCGGCAAGCTCGTGAGCTCGGTCCATGCCAGAGGGAGGCGTGATCAGTGGTGGCTGAATCTGTGGTGACTCTCGGCGTTTCCACCGAACGAGGTGCAGTGCATGCGGTAGCGCTTGCCGACGGCAAGAAGCTCGTGGACCGCATGCTGCTGCGCCGGGTGGGTCGGACGGACGGTGACGGCGCGGAGAACGTGGCAGCAGCCGTCGAGACGGTGTTGAACGCGTTGGCCGCGGGGCTCGACCCGGACCTGGAGATCGGCGGCGTGGCGGTCGCCTATCGGGACGCCGCGCAGCGGCGCGCCATCGTGACCAGGTTGGCCAGCGGCCCCTGGCACAGCGCTTCCATGGTCTCGGCGAAATCGGCCCACCTGAGCGTTGCGGGCATGATGACCTGGCTGGATGCCTTCGACAATCTGCTGATCTGCGAGGTCGTCCCCGGTTACCAGGCGTTCACCCTGGTCGATCGCGGGCGCCGCAGGGTGCTCGCCGCGGTCGGGCGGACCGGCCGGACGACTGCGCAGTCGCTGGAGGCGGCCGTGACGGCGGCCTGGGAGCAGTTGGAGGCGGCGGCGACCCGGCCGGACGCGGTGGCGTTGATCGGCTCCGCGGCCGCCGAGTCGGCGGTTATGGCCGCTGTAGAAGACTTCGGGGCGCCGGTGATCCCGTCCACGATGGCCACCTTTGCGTGCGCGGCCGGAGCCGCGTTGAGCGTGCGAATGGAATCCGAGAGTTCTGCCGAGCCGGCAGATGAGCCGCATCGGGCGCGTGGCGGGGTGGCGTTGTTCGCCGCGGCCGGGGTGCTGGCGAGCGGAATGGTCGTCGGCGGCGGTTACGTGCTGAATGGGTTCTCGCGCCCGATGCCGACCGTGGTAGCAGACGCTGAGCGCGACGGAGTGGGTGTGGAGGGCTCCGTGGGGGGGTTGGACCGCACGCCGGGCTCCGAGGCCGACGCACCTTCCACCGGGCCGGTCGCCTCGGCAACCGGTGCCGGGACCGGATCGCAGCTCTCCGGCCGGCACTGGGGCGGCACTCTGGGAGATGATCCCTTGCCGCTGTCGACCACCGAAGCCGCGGGCCAGGAAGAGCCGGACGCCCAGCTGCCACCGGCGCTGGGCACCGGGGTCCCGGCGCACAGCAAGGTGGGCGCGCCCAACGAGGCGCTGCTGTTCCCCGGTGAGTCTCCGCCGCCCGCCGCGTTCACCCCGGAAGCGGCGGACTGGTGGGACGAGCATCTCCGCTTGATGGCGCAATGGGCGGCACAGCAGGTGATGCCGTCTTGATTTGTTCGGCAGCGCCTGCGGTGCTGCGGGTTCGCGGCCGCTGGTGAGCCGGGCCGCGAACCGGGGATGACCGGTCCCGCTCGGCGGTGCGGCGTGCTCGCCGCGGAAGCTGAGGCCAGCTGCCCTTGGCGCTCAGTTGTGCAGCCCGGAGCCCTTGCGGCGCCGGGCTTTTCGCAGCGTGGGCCGCTAGAGCGAGAGGTCGCGGCGTAGTTTGGCGACGTGGCCGGTGGCGCGGACGTTGTACTGCGCCACCGCGATCTTGCCGGCCTCGTCCACCAGGAAGGTGGAGCGAATGACGCCGACGACCGTCTTGCCGTACATGGTCTTCTCGCCGTACGCGCCCCATGCGGTGAGCACGGCGCGGTCGGGATCCGACAGCAGCGGGAAGGTCAACTCTTCGGCGTCGCGGAACTTTGCCAGCTTGGTGGGTTTGTCCGGCGAGACGCCCAGGACGTCGATGCCCGCGACGTTCAGCTCGGCCAGGTTGTCGCGGAAATCACAGGCTTGTTTGGTGCAGCCCGGCGTGCTCGCGGCGGGGTAGAAGTACACGATCACCTTGCGGCCGCGATAGTCGGCGAGCGAGACGTCGTTGCCGTCGGCGTCCGGCAATGTGAAGTCGGGGGCGGTGTCTCCAGGGGAGAGTCGTCGGTTGGTGGTCACCTCCAGCACGGTAACCCAAACCCACCGAAACCTACCGAAACCTTGGCCAGGAGATCTTCGCGCAGCCCCGAACGCGCGGTGTGGGACGGATAGACTCGTCCGCGTGCCCTGGGCGGTCCGCGAACGGCCGAGCACGCGGCGTGGTCGTGCCGCCCCAGGCGCGGTAATCGACAACAGGAGGGTGGAACGTGGCAAAGGATACCGAGCGGATCGAGCAGGAGATCGAGGCCGCCCGCACGCGGCTGGCGAGCACGCTCGACGAACTCGCGGTACGCGCGGATCCGCACCGTATCGCGGACGATACCAAGCAGATCGTGGTCGCCAAGCTGAACGAGCCGAAGGTGAAATACAGTCTGATCGGCGCCGCCGCCGTGCTCGCCGGGTTGGTGCTGCTGAAGATCTTCCGCTAGTGGCTGTTCGAGATCTTCCCGAGCTGGAAAACGACGACACCCGGTGTGGCGAGGCCCACCGGGTGTCGTCGTTGTGGCGGTCGGTTCAGACCGTCGGGCAGGCGAAGCCGTCGCCGTCGGGATCCAGGTGCGGGCCGTAGCCCGGTTCCCCGCGGAACAGCGGGGCGCGTCCGGCGGCGCGGGCATCGTCGCAGTTGGCGAAGGCGCCACCGGCCGAACCGGTCTGCGACAGACCGGCCGAGCCGGTCGCGGCGGAGCCGGTGTCGACGGCCGACGAACCGGTCCCGGAGGAACCGGTCGGAGGGGCGGCTAGGGCGGCGGGTGCCGCGAGAAAGATCATTCCCGCGACGGCCGCGCTGACGGTGAGCCGGCGAACGTTCATGTATTCCTCTATGTCTGCTGCGGTGGATGGAGCGCCCGACCGGACGCCGCATCCACTGTTGTGACGGCTCGCCTCATTGTCAACTGTAAGGGGACGGAACTAGGGCATTAGGGGATTGCGGGCGCAGGCGGCCGTCAAAGCTGTTGGCGCGCAGCTCTCGAAGTGCTCCATGCTCGAAGTGATCCATACTCGGGAAGGGTCCGCGCACTTCGAATCCGGCACCCTCGCGCTGCTTGTGGGCGGTGACAACACTTCGGACCGGTCACTCACGCAGGGCGGCGTCGGGCGGGAAGACGCGGCAGGGCCATGATGTCGGAAATGTGACGACGGTCAGGGGGCCTCCCCGAAAGTTGGTGTCCATGTCAACCAATGGGTACTACACTTCATTCCCATGGTCCGGTGGTTCAGCACAGACGAGCAGACGACCTGGCAGGCCTATGTGCGGCTGCGTCAGCGCTTGGATGGGGCGATTTCGGCTGGTCTGGCCGGCGATGGCCTGTCGCTGGCGGACTACGAGTTAATGGTGGCGCTGTCCGCGGCGCCCGGCGGCTGTCTGCGCGCCAAAGAGCTGGGCGCCCAAGTGTGCTGGGAGAAGAGCCGGTTGTCCAAACATTTGGCCAGGATGGACGCCCGCGGACTGGTGCAGCGGCGACCCGCCGAGGAGGACGCCCGCGGCATCATCGTGCAACTCACGCCGGAAGGGCGCGCCGCGCTGGAGCGGGCTGCGCCGAACCACGTGGATCTGGTTCGTCGAGTATTCGTCGAGCGGATGACGGCGGAGGAGGCGCGGGCGCTGCGCGCACTCGCGGACAAAGTGGTCGCCGAGGTGGAGCAAGCGACCGAACTGGGTGCTTGACGGGGGCTGGATCAGACCTGTCACCCGGCACGGGGCCTGCGGATCAGCCATCGGCGCCACCAGCGTCGTCGAGGTGGGCGCGCGATGACCTCCGCGGGGCGCCGCTGCGCCGTCTCTGTCGATGACGGGGCGCGCCGTGCCCGCGCCGCATCGCGCTCGGTCCGCCATTGCGCGACAACCTCATCCGCGTTTACCGGTGCGATCGGCACGAAAGGACCCTGCGGTAGGCGCAGCCACTCCACGACGCGCTTGTTCAGCTCGCTCACCGCCGCCCGCACCTGCCGCTCCACGGTGAACTCGCGTACGGTCTCGGGCAGGCGCTCGATGTCGCGGCGCAGCAGCAGTGAGGGCGGCAGCAGGGCGTCGCCGTTTACTCCTTGGCGACGCAGATAGCCGCGTAACCACCAGTCCTCGTCGTGGGCCGCATCGGCTCCGGGAATCGGCTTGCCGGTGCCGGGCAGATTGTCGAATTCGCCCCGTTCGGCCGCCTCGTGGATCTGCTTTTCGATCCACGATTCGAAGGTCAGTTTCGACGGCTTGCGCTCGGTCATCGCGACGGCGATGTCAGCGGTTGCATGACGCCAGTCTACGGAAGCCGATAGTCGAAGTGGAAGCTATTGTGGTACAACAGCTTTCGGTATCGATTCAGGACCAAGGCGTGATCGGCGGCTTGACCCAGAGCAGTTTCTCGTCGACGTGTTCGCGCCGCGCCGCGGGATGTTCCGGATGACGGGTGGCCCAGTCGTCCTTCTGCTTCAGCAGCTTCGCGACCGTCAGCCAGGTCTCGTCGGTGCTGGGCGGATTGGTCGCGGCGGCCCTGGCCAGCTTGCGTCGCACGGCCGCCGACATCGCGAGCACCTCGGCGCCGGTGATGCCGCGCTGCCAGAGGTAACCCGCCAGCCGGAGCGCTTTCTCGGTGCGGCTCTTGGCCGCCGCTTCGCTGTGTGCGTAATCGGTCATGGGGTGTCCATGGGGGTCGGAGATCCATCGACCATAGCCGACCGAGTGAGCTCGCCCGGAACACACAGCAGCCTCCCCATCGGCGGACGGGGAGGCTGTGTGGCTGTGGTTCTGTGTGTCTGGCTCAGTACGCGCTGTCGACGTTGTCCATCGTGCCGTAGCGGTGCGCCGCGTAGTTGCAAGCGGCGACGATGTTGGCGACCGGATCCCAGATATCCCAGGACGTGCCCTCGACGTGGTAGGCGCGGAAGGTCGGATCGATCACCTGCAGCAGACCCTTGGAGGGGATGCCCGCGGCGGCGTTGGAATCCCAGAGGTTGATGGCCTGCGGGTTACCGGAGGACTCGCGCATGATGTTGCGGTGGATCCCGTGGTAGCTGCCCGGGATGTTGTTCGCCGCCATGATGTCGAGCGCCTGCTGGATCCAGCCGTCCAGGTTGTCCGCGTACACCGGCGGGGCGGGCGGGGCCGGCGGGGCGGGCGGGGGCATCGGCGCCGGGACCGGCTCGGGGGCTGGAGCTGGAGCAGGCATGGGTGCGGGGACCGCCTCCGCGACCGGCTCGGCGATGACAGGTGCGGCGGCTGCGGGCGGCGCGACGGCGGGAGCGGGCGCGTCCTGCTGCTGCTCGGCCACCATGGTGATGCGAGACGGGACGCTGTCGTCGGCCATGGACGCTGCGGAGGAGGCTGCCACGGCCACCACGCCCACGGCGGCGACGGCGACGGTGATGGTTTCGCGAAGCGAGGGGCGGCGAAGGGTGGAAAGGCGTCTGTCAGGCATTGCGAATCGGTTCCTTGTTCGGGGACTTTCTCGATCCGGCCGCGTTCGGCCAGCACGGATCCTGCGGCGGACGCTCGTGGACGTTCGCCGAAACGGCCATGTGCTGTTGTGTACTTTTGTTGTGAGGGACATTCATGTCCCTGGAACACGGCGCGCTTCGTGCGTGCGGCGCCGGTTCGCCCTCGAGGGGCCTGGAGCGCGGTGTCGCGCGGACTCCGCATCCTGGATGCGAAGAAACGGGCGGAAGAATGGGGATTGCGGGTCCGTTACCGGATTCCCGCTCCACCGATCGCCTGGCTGACAGCTGCCACCCGAGCGATCGTTACCGAATCGGTGTCTATAACTCCTCGGCTTACCAAACTTCAGGTCGCTTTGTGACCTGATTGCAGAATGGTCACGCCAAGTGAACGCAGAATGAACCAGTTATGAATGAACGGGGTTTATGATCTTGGAAAGTCTAGGAGGCGGTGACGGACCGTCATCTGAGCTGGGAGTTTGCTGGTAAACCCAATGTGCGACAGGTCACAGAATTTTTCGGCCCGGCAGGCGGATTTCGGCGGTTGCGCGCGGTGGCTTCGTCCGAATTGAGACTCATGGTGCAGGTGAGACAAACCCCAGGTCACGCAAAGGTCACGGGTATTTCGGCTCGGTGGGCGTCGCCGTTACGGAGCCGGATTCGCCGGATGAGCGGTCGGCACGATCTTGGAACCCGCAGCGCCGGAGGGGGCGCGAAAAACCGGCCCGGCCGCGCAACCGTACCGGTCGGTCGCCGGATCATGGGGGTCCTTGTGGAGTCAGGTGCGGGCGGGCAGCAGCTCGGCGATCAGATCCTCGACGCGGGCGCGGATCTCGTCGCGGATCCGGCGCACCGACTCGATGCCTTTACCGGCGGGGTCTTCGAGGTTCCAGTCGCGGTAGCTGACGCCGGGCAGTACCGGGCAGGTGTCGCCGCAGCCCATGGTGATGACCACGTCGGAGGTTTCCACCGCGTCGTAGCTGAGGATCTTCGGGTATTGGCGGGTGATGTCGATACCGACCTCGTTCATCGCCTCCACCGCGGCCGGGTTCAGTGATTCGGCGGGCGCGCTGCCGGCGGAGCGGACCTCGATCGCCGCACCGGCGAGATGGGATAGGAAACCGGCGGCCATCTGGGAACGTCCGGCGTTGTGGACGCAGACGAACAGCACACTCGGGGTGGATGCCATGGGTGGAGAGTCCTTTCACGATTTGGTCGACAGATCCAGTTCCGGCGCGGTGTGCGGGACGGTGACGTTGTCCGCGGTCGAGGCGCTGTCGGGGTAGAGCCAGATGATCGCGGCCGAACCGATTCCGGCGCCGAGGATCTGCGCGGCGATGTAGCCGGGTGCGGAATTGGGTGCGATACCGGCGAAGGTGTCGGAGAACATACGGCCGACCGTGACGGCGGGATTCGCGAACGCGGTGGAGCTGGTGAACCAGTACGCCGCACCGATATAGGCACCGACCGCGGCCGCGGACAGGGCGCCGCGTCCGGTGCGGGCCAAGGCGATGATCACCATGATCAACCCGGCCGTGGCCACCACCTCACCCACAATGTGACCGCTGGTTATGCGGTCGTGGGTGGACACCTGGAAGGCATCCAGGTCGAACATGGCATTCGCCAGCACCGCACCCGCCGAAGCGCCGAGGATCTGGGCGACGATGTAGCCGCCGAGATCGGTTGCGGCGATGCCGGTGCCGCGGCGACGGCCCAGCAACCAATCTGCGATGGAGACAACCGGATTGAAATGCGCGCCCGATACCGGGCCGAACACCAGGATCAGCACACCGAGCCCGAACACGGTCGCGGTCGAGTTCTCCAGCAGCTGCAACCCGATATTGCCGGGGGAGAGTTGCTCGGCGGCGATCCCGGAGCCCACGACCAGCGCGACCAGCAATGCCGTGCCGAGGAATTCGGCGACCAGCCGACGACGCAGCCCGCTCATCGGCTGCTCACCGCTGGAACGCCGCCGTCGAGAAGATGTGAAAGCTGTTGCAGCGCGGCAGGTTCTACCCGGTAGTACACCCACGAGCCGCGGCGTTCACTGCCGAGCAGTCCCGCCTCACGCAACACCTTCAGATGGTGGGAAATCGTTGGTTGACTGACGTCGAATCCAGCCGAGACATCACAGACGCAGGCCTCCTGCCCGGCATGGCTGGCGATCAGGCTCAGCAATCGCAGTCGCACCGGATCCGACAACGCCTTGAACACCGTGGCCAACTCGGTCGCGGACTCGGCGGTCAACGGCTCGCGAATCATGGGCCTGACCTCACACGATGACGCAGCCGTGATCGACAACTCGGACTTAGACATCTGTCGATATTGACAGTCGTTGAATCCGGGAGCAAGCAAACAATCAGTGAACTCGGCAATCGCGCGCCCCGCGAACGCCGAATGAACCTCGCACGCGGGCCTACCAGCCGACCACTGCGCAGAACCGGGCGCCTCGCTGGAGCCCGTGGCACCGGTCCGGTCCGGGGCGTCGACGCTGCTGCTACTACCTGGGTTGACCGAACCGAGAACACCGAACACGAGACACAGGACGAGCGTGCGGGCGCCCATCGTGTTGGCCTGCCTGTGTGGGATCGTCGGCGATGGCTGCGGCGATACCAGCTTCCTGTCCCATCGTCACCGCGACCCGAAGCGCGTCCGCGACAGTCTCTTGCTCAGCGGCCGCGTTCCAGCGGAAGCCCGGCTTCGCGCCAGGCGGCGATGCCTCCAGCAAGGCTGTAGGCGTCATAGCCCGCGCGTCGTGCCAGCGCCGCGAAGTGTTGGGAGACCCGCCCGACCGGACAGACGAACACCAGCGGACGGGATCGGCAGAACGGCATCTGCCGGTCGGCCCATTCCTCGAGGAAGTCGTCGCGCAGATTCACCGCGCCCGGAATGTGCGCCACGCGATAGGCCATCGCGCCGCGGGTATCGACGACGGTCAGCCGCTGCGTGCGGTCGGCTTCCGCCAGGCCCTCGGGTGTGAGGCGCGCAACCGCGGCCAGTTCGCTCGGCTGGGGCGGCGCGGGGCGGCGTTCGTCATCGAACAGCTCCGGTCTCCGCGCCCGCAGATACGACAGGTATGGCTCGAGCCGATCACAGACGATCACTACGGCGACCAGATCCGGGTCATCGGGGCCCAGTGCCGCCGCCGCGGATCGCGATATGTCGAGAGCTGCCGCGTAGGCGGCTCCGGAGGTGGGGCCGGCGAGCACGCCGTATCGGTGGGCGAGAGCCAGCGTGGCTCGCACCGCGGTGTCGGCATCGACGGCGATGATGCGGTGGTAGAAGTCGGGTTGGAACAGTCCGACATCCCACATCTCGGTTTCCGAGCGGATGCCGGGGATGAAGTCGTCGCGCGCCGACACGACACCGATCGTGCGCAGGTCGGGGTTATGTTTTGCCAGGTAGGACGCGGTGCCGCGGGTGGAGCCGGTGGTGCCGAGCCCGCCGATGACGTAGTCCACCCGGTCGATGCCCGCCTCGGCCAAGGATTCGCGGATCTCGCGGCCGGTTCCGTGGTGGTGTGCTTCGACGTTGCGTTCGTTGGTGTATTGGGAGGCGTGATACCAGCGGTCGGGTTCGCGGGCGGTGGTCCCGGCGATCACCGAGGAGACATCGTCGGGGGCGGTGGGGTCGGGGCACTCCGACAGACCTGGGAGTTCCACGATATCGGTGCCGAGTAGCCGCAGCATGTCACGGACCTCGGTGACTTTGATGCGGTTGGTCACCGCGCGCAGTTCGATTCCGTGCATGGCGCCGAGCACGCGCAGAGCTTTGGCGGTGTTGCCGCTGGAGGCTTCCAGGAAGGCGCGGCCCTCGGCGCGGATCGTGGGAAGTTCATCGCGGATCATGCCCCAGGCGGTTCGGTCCTTGACCGAACCGAAGGGATTGTGCGATT
The DNA here is from genome assembly GCF_052545115.1 of Nocardia glycosmidis. Lineage (NCBI taxonomy): Bacteria > Bacillati > Actinomycetota > Actinomycetes > Mycobacteriales > Nocardiaceae > Nocardia > Nocardia glycosmidis. Next base: position 136,828 of record NZ_JBQWRH010000001.1, read on the forward strand.
CCAGTTTCGCGAACAGCTGTACCCGTGGGAGTCCGTGGACCGCGGGGTCGAGGCGCAACAGCGGTGTGTCGCCGATCAATTCGGTGATGCTGTCGTGCGGTCGCACAGTTCCTCCTGGACAACTCGATAGTCGGCGTCGGGCACGACGACGAATCCGGACGATCCGCGGGTGACCGCGAACTTGGGCGCAGGCGGATGCGCAGCGGCCGTGGCCGCGGACAGATCCGAGTGATAACCGGCGGTGTTGGTGAAGACGAGCAGGTCACCGGGGCGGGGCCGGAACGGAAGCCGCACCGCCCGGTTACTGACCATGTCGCGCTCCAGACACAACCGTCCCGCGAGGAACACACGCACCGGTTCGGGGGCGGGTGGCGTGCCCACCGGAATCAGCTGCGGGTCGAGGAGAATTTCCTGATCGGCGGGGGTGACCGTGTCACGGCTGATGTCGAGATTCACCAGTATCGTGCCGTCGGACAGTTCCTTGGTGAACTCCACCGAGGCCACTGTGATACCGGCATGGTCGACCAACGCCTTGCCCGGTTCCAGCCACAGCTCGAGCATGTTGTCGCACAGTAGCGCCGCCAGCGACCTGCGGTGGCCGGGCACGGCGGCATCGAGTAGTTCGGTCAGGGCAGTGGCAGGCGCGACGGTGTTCGCGTACTTGTGGAACACCGGCGTGCCGCGCACTATGTCGCCGTCGACGTGGTAGCCGAAGGTGGCATTCGCCCATGCCAAGCGCTCACCTCGGCCACGCAGCGAATCACGCAGTGCCAGCGTGTAGCTGTCGAAGCAGGCGGCATCGGCGGTGAACACCTGCCGCAGACCGCCACCGATATCGAGCACCGATGGCTCGAGACCACGCGCCCAGGCATCCTCGAGCAGGGGCAGGCACGCCGCGACGGCGCGGAGCCGGTCGCGAGACTCGGCGGTATCGAGGTGAAAAGAGAACCCCCGCAACATAACTCGGTCACCGAACGAATGCAGAGCGGACAATGCCTGCGGTATCGCGGACGGCACGATACCGAAGCGGCTGGTCGCGGTCCCCGCTATCTCGCCGACCCGTAGCAGAACCGGCACCGGATCGTCGGCGAGCTGACCGATCCGCTCCAACTCCCACAGATTGTCGACGTTGATCGTGACACCCGCGGTCACCAGACGCCGCAGAAATCGGTCCCCCTTGGGGCCGGTCGCCTCGATGCGGTCAGCCGTGAAGCCCGCCGCCAGCGCGTTGTCCAGCTCACCGCTGGAGGCGATATCGATATCGATACCTGCTCGCTCCGCGGTCACGACAAAGGCACGGGAACGATTCACCTTGTGCGCGTAGCAGATCCGATGCGAGAGCTCGCGTCTGTCGAGCACCGTGCGGATCGCGTCGAGATTGCGTTGGAAGACCTCCGGAAACACCATATGCAGAGGTGTGTCGTGCTCAGCGGCAAACGTGACGACCGCGGTGTCGATGAACTCCGCGACCACAGGGTCGACCACGGCCGGAATCGGCGGCGGGATCATCCATCCGAATTCGTGGTCGAGACCGCGACCGCCGCCGCGAGCGTGGTCGGGTTGTAGCCGCTGTCACGCAACGCCGCGAAGGCACGTTCGCGATTGCGGGGACTGCGGAATTCGGCGCGCACGGTCTTACGATCGAGGTCGATGTCGTGGACGACGATGTCCATCGAGGCCAGCACCGAGCCGATTGTCAGGACACAGTGTTTGCAGTTCATGTCCGGCACCGCGAACGTGGCTTCGGAGCCGTTCTCGGAGAGGTCGTCCTCGCGCAATCCCGCACGAATCTCACATCGCTCGACAGCAAGCGCGAACGCGGCGACGAATCTGTCGACCACCAGCGGCAACAGCGTCAGGACCTCGGCACCCGCCCGATGCGGCATGCTTGCCAAACAGGCCGGTCGCTGCCCCGTCGGCAGCAGCGCGTACTGACGGGAGATGAGATCGAGCTCGTCGTGATACTTCGCGATCGCTTGCTCGGTATCCAATCCCTCCACGGTGCGCGCCTCGTCCATGACCGCATGCGCTCGGTCGATGGTCGCGTCCTTCATCGCCTGCAACGTCGTCACGGTGTCCGAGCTGTAGCGCAGCCGTCCATCGGAATCAGTGTGCAGCGTCACCGGAATCATCCCGCGCCGATAAGTCGACGCCTGCAACTCCCAGAACCATCGGGTCGCCACTGCCAGGAACAGTCCGGAATCCCGCAGTGCGAATGCGAACTCCGCCGCCGAGGTGTACGGGGTGTGGTGCGAGAGCAGTGCGTGCTGGACCAACGCCCGTGCGGTGGCCTCCAACCCGACCCGGAAGATATCCAAGGGTTCGTGATCGGTGGTGGTCGCGGCCAACACCATCCGAGCCTGCTCGTCCAGACTGTTCACTCGACCGAGGAAGCCCTGGTCGGCGCGCAGTGCGTGCCAGAGCGCGAGAAACGCGCTACGCGCGGCGATCGGCACGATCGGTCCCAGTCCATCCGCATGGAAGTGGCCCGTATTCGCGACACCGTCCTCGTCGAGCCAACCGACTCGATGCGTCGCCGAAGAGACCTGTTCGGCCCGGCACGGCTGCATGAACCGCTCCAGATACAACCGCTGCGACAATGTCAGATGCGAGTCGGGCTCGAAAACCATTGGCACTGAGTAATAGTCGATAGCCGTTGCAGAAGGGACGACGCCGGTCAGGAACTCGCCCGACCCCGCGAGCGCGGTAAGGATTCGAGATGCGGTCCGACGGTCGTACAAGGCGCTGCGGTCGGCACTCAAAGGACCTCCCGATCCAATAGCAGGCGATCTCGGCCACGGCCGCAGCCCATGGGGGCCATACGTTTTCAACGATACCGGCCGGTGCTGGAGTGGTCGATCGATCGAGATCAACTCATCCGAAACGCACCAGGAACGCGAGCAAGAACCTCGTGTACGAGTCGGGGTCGCGGTAGCGCTGTGTCGCCGGACGTGCCGATATCCCTGGTAAAGGGGCATTGCGGGGCTATCGTCACTACGGAGCATCAGTTGCGTTCGATTCCTTTTCCAGAAGGAGTGATCTCGACGATGAATAAATCTCGGCTTGGACGTGTGGGTTCGGCCGGTGCCGCCGCCGCAGCCGTGCTGATCGCCGCAGCTCCCGCATCGGCTCATGTCACGGTGTCGGCGCCGGACGCGGCGCGCGGCGGTTCGGCGGTGCTGGTGTTCCGGGTGCCCAACGAATCGGCGACCAATAGCCCGACCGTCGAGTTGACGGTCCAGTTTCCGGGGGTAACCGATGTCGATACCGAGGCAGTGCCTGGCTGGAAAGCGGTAGCTCGCAAGGACGGCAACGTCACCGCCATCACCTGGACCGCCGATGCGGGCGGTGGGATCGGGCCGGGACAGTTCGGTCAGTTCTCGGTGCTGGCCAATGGACTGCCCGATACGGACGAAATCACTACGCCCGCGATACAGACCTATGCCGACGGCCAGGTCGTCAAGTGGGATCAGTCCGCCACCGATCAGGGTGAACCCGAATACCCCGCCCCGACCTTGGCTTTGGCGGCCAAACAATCCGGTGGGGCCGAGAACCATGGCGACATTCCGGCGATGTCGACCAGCAGCGGGTCCTTCAGCGATGACACCGCGCGCCGGCTCGGCATCATCGGTATCGTGCTCGGCGCGCTCGGTCTGCTCGCCGGTGTCGGCACGGCGGTGATGCGGCGCAAGTCGTGATCTGAACCGCGGATCTCGATCGGTCGTACCGGGCATGGATCAACAGATGACCGAGCGCGGCTGAATCTCCGCGGTATCGGGACCTGCTATGCCGACGGGTCCGTGGCGATGATCGCCGGGCCCGCGGTGGCCGCAGTGATCTGCGCGGTCTGGCTGGGGATCGCAGGCTCAGCGGCCATGCTGGAGCTGAAGCTGGGAACGGCCGACTGAGGAACTATTGGGGGGCTTTTGGTGACGGTCCGCTAGAACGGACCAAGCCTGCCCGATGATATCGGGCCTGACCTGCTAATTTGGGTGCGCCATCAGGGACTCGAACCCCGAACCCGCTGATTAAGAGTCAGCTGCTCTGCCAATTGAGCTAATGGCGCGCGCAGCGTGTGTTTCCGCTGCGGGACAAACCTTAACAGGCTGGGGTACTAGAAGTGAAATCGCGCCCTGAACGGCGTCGATGCGGTGTCTTGCCGCGTGGTAACGCCGGGCCGCGCCGAGTTGATCTATCGGTTGTAACGCTGCAGTGACGGACCACGTGTTCACATTGGCCCAGGCATGGCGTCCTGGCAGAATGTCCGATTGTGGTCCCGACCGCCCGTAACAGGGCGGGTGAGCGGCGTGGCGGTTGGTATCCGAAGCCATCGGTGTGTTCCGGGAGCACCGAGACTTGAAACGGGGTTGAAATGAGCGTTGGTCAGGGTCGTCGTAGACCGTCCGGACGGTGGTCGGTACGCGCGATCGCCGCACCTGTCATTGTTGTTGTAGTTGCCGCACTGGCGTCGACCGGGTGTTCGTCATCCGATGCTTCGCACGCCGCGCAGGTGGTCATCGATCGCAACCCCATTACGGAGTTGATCAAGCCCAAACTGCTCTCTCCGATCAAGGACGGTGAGGTCGGGGTCTCGCCTGGGATGCCGATGACATTCAAGGTCGAGGACGGCAAATTCACCAATGTGACCTTGGTCAGCCCGCAAGGCAAGCCGGTGAGCGGCAAGCTGGCCGCCGATGGACGGTCCTGGGAGACCGCCGAGGTACTCGGCTATGGCAAGACCTACCGGCTGAAGGCCGACGCGATCGGGCTCGGTGGCGCGAACTCCGCGACGCTGAGCTTCACGACCAGCTCGCCGGGCAACCAGACCAAGCCCTATCTGGTCCCGGGCGAAGCGGAAGTGGTCGGCATCGGCCAGCCGGTAGCCATCCAGTTCGACGAGAACATTCCCGACCGCAAGGCCGCGCAGGCCGCGATCAAGATCACGACCGAGCCGTCGGTGGAGGGCGCGTTCTACTGGGTGAACAACCGCGAGGTGCGGTGGCGGCCGGAGCATTTCTGGGCGCCGGGGACGAAGGTGAACATCGACGTGAACGTCTACGGACGCAACCTCGGTGACGGGCTCTACGGCCAGGACAACATCCACTCGTTCTTCACCATCGGCGACGCGGTGGTCTTCACCGCCGACGACAACACCAAGCAGGTGACCGTCGAGCAGAACGGTCAGGTGATCCGGACCATGCCGACCTCGATGGGCAAAGACAGCACGCCCACCGACAACGGCGTCTACATCGTGGCCGACCGCCACGAGAAGATCATCATGGATTCGTCGACCTACGGCGTGGCGGTCAATTCCCCGGACGGGTACAAGACACCGGTGGACTTCGCGACGCGACTGTCCTACAGCGGCATCTTCTTCCACTCGGCACCGTGGTCGGTCGGTGCGCAGGGCTACAGCAATACCAGCCACGGCTGTCTGAATCTCAGTCCGGCGAACGCGCAATGGGTCTTCCAGAACGCCAAGCGCGGTGACATCACGATCGTGAAGAACACCGTGGGCGGCACCCTCTCCGGCGTGGACGGCTTGGGCGACTGGAACATTCCGTGGTCGGTCTGGAAGGCCGGCAACGCGGACGACAACCGCTGAGCCACAGCAGGATAACGCCGAACGCGCCACCCGGGAAGCCAGGGACCACGCGGTCGTCGCAACGCTCTCGATCGAGAGGTTGCGACGACCGCGTTGTTTCGGAGGATGCGGCCCGGACGAGGTGGACATGTCGTCGGCTATCAGTGCCGCACAGACGTTTCCGCCGTGTCAGGTCGGTGCCGGCTGTTGGATCGGGACTCTCCAGGTCCACGTGGTGTCGCCGGGCGGCGCCACGGTGACCTCGAGTGTGGCGTGCCGGGCGGTGAGCACCGGGGGAAGCAGGTCGGTGTCGCCGGCCGATGGGGGCGGGATAACCGTGCCGGCGGTAGTCGTTTCGGTGATGGTGAGAGTCAGCTCACGGTCATCGAGATCGGCGGTGAGCGCGATCTTGTCCGGGTGGCGGCGGGCGATGGTCGCGACGAGGTGGTGGGCGGCGTCGTGCAGAGCGTCGCCGAGAGTGTCGTCGAGGGTGTCGAACCTCCCCCGGAACGTCGTGGCCGAGTGGACGCCGAGAGTTTCCGCGGTATCGCCGATCAGGCCCGACAGCCGGACGCAGAGATCGGCGCTGGTGGTGGGGGTGTCCAGTTCGTTGATGGTGAGCCGGATCTGGTCGATGACGGCATCGAGTTCGGTGACGGCGGCATCGAGGCGATCGGCCACGGCGCCGACCCGGATCAGGGGCCGGGTTCCGCTGAGTTGCAGGCTGAGGGCGAACAAGCGATGCACGACGGTGCGGTGCAGTTCCAGAGCGATGCGTTCGCGTTCGCCGGCGATCCGCAGTGTACGGAGTCGAGATTCGGCGAGGCGGAGGTTGACCAGGTTGTCGACGCGGGCTTGCAGTTCGGTGACATCGAAGGGTTTGGGCAGGTAGTCGTTGGCGCCGACGCGCAGTAGGGCCAGCCGTGATCGGTCGTCGGCTCGGGCGCTGAGGATCAACACCGGGGTGTTGGTGAGTGTGGGGTCGGCGCGGACCCGGGTGAGAAGTTCGTCGCCGGCCATGTTCGGCATCATGAGGTCGCAGACGAGCAGGTCGGGCCGGTGGCGGCGGGCGAGGTCCAGCCCATCTCGGCCGTCGTGGGCGGCCAGTACGCAGTATCGAGCCGACAGCGTGCGCCGCAACAGGGCGTTCAGATCCGGGTTGTCCTCGATGACGACGACGACCGGCTTCGCCGTCTCGCCGGTGTATTCGAGGTCCGGCGCCGGTGCCGGTGCCGGTGCGGTGGGGGTGAATTCGGCGAGCGCCTCGCCGGCGGTGGTCGGCTGTGGTGCGGATTCGGCGTCGGCACCCGCGCGGACCGGAGTGCCGGCCGGCGCGGATATGGGCAGGTCGATGGTCACCAATGCGCCGCCTTCGGGTGCGTCTGTGATGCGGATATCGCCGCGGTGCAGCCTGACCAGGTCACGGACGATGCTCAAGCCCAGCCCGGTTCCGGGCGTCGAGCGGGCCACACCGCCGTCGAGTTGCCGGAAGCGGTCGAAGACGGCGTCTCGGTGTGCTGCGGGGATACCGGGACCGCTATCGGCTACCTCGATCACGACGTGACCGCGCTCCGGCCGAACCGCGCAGCGCACGATCCCGTTGGTGCCGGTGTATTTGAAGGCGTTCGACAGCAGGTTGACCAGTATCCGCTGCAGATGTTCCGGGTCCAGCTCGGCGATCGCCGACCGGGTGTCGACGACGAATTCGGTGCTGCGGTCGAGTGCCACCGATTCGAAGAACGCGGTGCTGAGGCGGGCCTGTTCGGCGATGTCGACCCGGGTGTAGTCCGGTCGCACCGCGCCCGCCTCCAGCCGGGAGGCATCGAGCAGGTTGTTCACCTGCCGCAGCAGGATCTGCGCGTTGCGGATGATCATCTCTAGGCCGCCGCGGGCCGGATCCTGGTCGGGCACGGCATCGAGCAGTTGCTGCGCCGGCGTCAGGATCAGCGTCAGCGGGGTGCGCAGTTCGTGGCTGACGTTGGCGAAGAATTGGCTTTTCAGCTCGTCGAGCTCCTTGGTACGCGCATACAACTCGGTGAGTTCGGCGTTGGTCTCTTTGAGCCGACGGCTGGTCTCGGCCACCTCGTGGGCACGGGTGAAGACTTCCTGCTCCATGCGTTCGGTGGCGGCGTGCAGGTGCGCGGTTTCCTGTTGCTGGGCGGCTTCGGCAGCCTGTAGCCGCATGAACTCGGTGACGTCTTCGACTCGGTGAACGATGTAGCGCAACCGGCCGCGCGAGTCACGGATCGGTGAGTTGGACGGGCTCCAGAACCGTTGCTCGAAACTGCCGTCCGGCTGGCGGATGTCGTAACGCTGCACCGCCATCGCATCGGTGACCCCGCCGCGCAAGACGCGCTCCAGCGAAACTCGCAGGTTGCGAGCCCCCTCCGCTGCCGTGTCATCGGGATTGTCGGGAAAAATCTCGAAAATGCCGTGACCGACGACCTGATCGCGGTCGATCATCGTCGCCTGCGCATACGCGTCGGTCACCGCCACGACCCGAAGGTCGGGGTCGAGCACCAGATACAGATCCGGCGCGGCTTCGAACAGCCGTCGAAAATCGACTTGGCCAAGCACCCTGCGCCTCCTGTGCACCAGACGTGCCTGCGTAAATCGTATCGGTCGCCCGCTCTGCTCGTCAGGTGGTGGCGCGCACGACCAGCTCGACGGGCAGCAGTCGTGGGTCCGGCTCCCGCCCGTCCACCATGTCCAGCAGCGCCCGGATGGCGGCCGCCCCGATGTCGCGGGCGGGGGAGCGGATCGTGGTGAGCGGAACCGGAAGCTGGGCGACGGTCGGGATGTCGTTGTATCCGATGAGTGCGAGATCCTCGGGAACCCGCAAGCGCAGATCGCGGGCGACGCCCAGGACGCCGAGCGCCACGGTGTCGGACACAGCGAAAACTGCTCGAGGCCGATCGGCTGCGTCCAGCAGTGCGTGCCCCGCTTCGATGCCACCGTCGACGTCGAAACTCGATCGGCGCACGCGCCGGGGCGACAGCGGTATGCCCGCGTCGGCGAGTTCGGCTGTGCAGCCGGCCAATCGGTCGTTCGCAGTGCTGGCGTGTGCGGGACCGGCGATGATCGCGATGTCGGCGTATCCCCGGTCGAGCAGGTGCCGGGCGGCCAGGCGCCCGCCCCGAACGTCGTCGGCTCCGACGAACGGTAACCCCGCCTCGCCGTGCCGTGTGACGGCGACCATCGGAACACGGCCGACCGGCAGCGAGTCGACGAAGGCGCGGCCGGGCGTATGCAAACCGCTGAGCAGCAGCCCGTCGACCTGCCTGCCGACCAGAAGCTCGATGGCCCGGCGCTGCGCGGCGAGGTTGTCGGGAGGACTCGACAGCAGGACGGAGTACCCGGCACGCGTAGCGGCCTCTTCGATGCCCTGATAAGTCGTGGCGACCACGCCGTCGGTGAGCCGGGGCATGACCACACCGAGGGTGGTGGTCCTGCGGGTCCGCAGGCTCGCCGCCCAGAGATTGCGCTGGTACCCGAGTTCGTCGGCGGCCGCTCGAACCCGCAGGGCCGACTCCGACCAGCCGTCCACCGGTTCGGGCTGACGCAGCACGCGCGACGCGGTCGACACGTGGACGCCCGCTCGTTCGGCGATCTCCCTCAACGTCGGTGCTCGGCCAGGTCCGTCCATGCGGTGGTCCTGCTTTCCCTCGGCGGTTGACCATTGCTGTTCGCCCCTCTACGTTAATGGATGCAATCGTTTGCGCAATCGTTCTCGCAAACGTTCTCCAACTAGTTTCCAGTCGCCGGAGGAAAGATGTCTCAGCCACAGTCGCTGACCCAGTTGTTCGCGCTCGATTCCCTGCTCGAACCCGAGGAGATCGCGATGCGTGACACGGTGCGCGCGTTCGCCGCCCAGCGGATCCGGCCGCATATCGCCGGGTGGTTCGACGACTCCGTCCTTCCGGCCCGCGAACTCGCCGAGGAACTCGGTGCGCTTGGCGTGCTGGGTATGCACCTCGAGGGGTACGGCTGCGCGGGCACCAGCGCCACCGCCTATGGATTGGCCTGCCTCGAGCTCGAAGCGGTCGACTCGGGCATCCGCAGCTTGGTTTCCGTGCAGGGCTCCCTCGCCATGTTTTCGATCCATCATTGGGGCAGCGAGGAGCAGAAGCAGCAATGGTTGCCCGCGATGGCGGCGGGTAAGGCCATCGGCTGCTTCGGGCTGACCGAGCCGGATTTCGGATCCAATCCCGCGGGCATGCGCACCTATGCCGTGCGCGATGGCAGCGACTGGATCCTCAACGGCACCAAGATGTGGATCACCAATGGCTCGATCGCCGACGTGGCGGTCGTCTGGGCACAGACCGAGTCCGGTGTCCGCGGGTTTGTCGTCCCGGCCGGCACTCGGGGATTCTCGGCGCCGGAGATCCATCGGAAGATGTCGTTGCGCGCCTCGGTCACCTCCGAATTGGTGCTCGACGATGTACGGCTGCCCGCCTCGGCGCAGTTGCCGAACGCCGAGGGGTTGCGCGGTCCGCTGACCGCGCTGAACGAGGCCCGGTTCGGCATCGCCTTCGGAGCGCTCGGCGCGGCACGGGACTGCCTGGAGATCGCGATCGACTACGCCCGGACCCGCGAGGTGTTCGACAAGCCACTGGCGGCGTTCCAGCTGACCCAGGCCAAGATCGCCGATATGGCCGTGGCGCTCGGCACCGGACACCTACTGGCCTACCAGTTGGGCCGGATCAAGGACCGCGGTGCGCTCACCCCCGAACAGATCAGCACCGGAAAGCTCAACAATGTTCGGGTGGCGATCGCGATCGCCCGGCAATGCCGCACGATTCTCGGGGCGAACGGCATCACGCTGGAATACCCCGTGATCCGGCACGCCAACAACCTCGAATCCGTGCTCACCTACGAAGGCACATCGGAGATGCATCAGCTGACGATCGGCAAGGCGCTGACCGGCGAGGCGGCCTTCCGGTGAGTGGCGCGCTCGACGGTTTGGTGATCGCGGACTTCGGCAGGGTGCTCGCCGGGCCGTACGCGACGATGTTGCTCGCCGACCTCGGGGCCGAGGTGGTGAAGGTGGAACGCCCGGGAAGCGGCGACGACACGCGGAGCTGGGGGCCACCATGGGCCGCGGGCGAATCGACGTACTTCCTCGCGGTCAATCGCAACAAGCGGTCGGCCGCCATCGACCTGACCTCTGCGCCGGGCCGCGCCGCCGCACGATCGCTCGCCGAGCGAGCCGATGTCGTGGTGGAGAACTTCCTACCGGGCACCATGGATCGGCTCGGCCTCGGCTACGAAACACTGCGGGAAATCAATCCCGGTCTGGTGTACTGCTCCATCACGGGGTTCGGTGGCGAACATGTCTTGCCCGGATACGACCTGCTCATCCAAGCCGCCGGGGGACTGATGAGCATCACCGGCCCCGATCCTGCCACGCCGACGAAAGCGGGCGTGGCGGTGGTGGACGTGATCACCGGGCTGCACGCCGCACTGGGGATCCTCGCCGCCCTGCGGCACCGTGACCGGACCGGAGCGGGTCAGCGCGTCGAAGTGAATCTGCTGTCGTCGCTGTTGTCGGCGCTGACAAACCAGGCGTCGAGCTACGTCGCCGCGGACGTTGTACCGCGGGCGATGGGCAACAGTCACCCGAGCATCGCGCCCTACGCGGTGTTCCGGACCGCCGACCGGCCGCTCGTGCTGGCTGTCGGAAACGACCGGCAGTTCACCGAGTTGGTTCGGGTGCTCGGCACGCCCGAGCTGGCGGCCGACCGGCGTTTCGCCACCAATGCCGGCCGCGTCGCGCATCAGCACGAACTCGCCGAGATCTTGCACGAGCGGTTGGCCGCCGACACCGCCGACGCCTGGTTCGACGCGCTGAACGAGGCTCGGGTGCCGTGCGGTCCGGTCAACGACATCGCCGAGGCGGTCGCGCTCGCTGACCGGCTCGGCCTCGGGCCGGTGGTCGAGATCGCCGACTCGGAGCGGGGGACAGTCGTCCGCCAGATCGCGAACCCCATCCGGCTCAGCGCCACGCCCGCTCGCTATCGGACGCCACCGCCACGCCTGGACGCCGACGAGGCTTGCGTATCGTGATCCCGTCGCCGTTGCAGCACTGAGGATCAGCGCACATGGACTGTTTCGACAACGACATCTTGGAGTTCGCCACCGTGTGGGCTCCTTACGGCGGCAACGACGCCGAGGCCTACCTGCGATTCGGACTCACCTCCACGGAGTTCCACACTCGGCTGATCCGACTTCTGGGCTCGCCCGCCGCACGAGCTCTCAGCAACATGACCGTCGCCGCGTTGCGTGACCAATGCGCTGATCGGCTGGCCCGCGGGTCGGGGCGGTAGGCCGCTCGTCAGGCGGTGCCTCGTCCCATGCGCGGCCTGCCCTCGTGACACCCGGTGAACCGCTGAAGCTCGACAAGCTGGACCGGTCCGTCCCCCGGACCGCGGGATGGCCTGGTCGAGGTCACGCGGTCGAAGGGACGCCGAGGCTCACGACAGGTTCCAGTATGCGGGTGGCTCGAGTGACCCCGACCGGGGAAGCTGTCCGGGTTTTGCGGCAACCAGTCCGTTGGCCCGCGGCTGGGCGAACCAGATGCGCTCGTCGAACCGGATGCGGCGCACCACTTTCCGGAAACGACTGAAGTCCAGGAGGCGATTGCCGCCGCGAAAGCGGGCGTAATCGATCTACTCGTCGTCTACCGGGTAGAACGATTCCGGTGGTCGATATCGTCGACGCTGAAGAATCTGCTGGTCATAGTGCGCGAACCGCCCCGGGGGGCCGGTTCGCGCACTATGACGTTTGGGGTGAGCGACGGGACTCGAACCCGCGACAGCCAGGATCACAACCTGGTGCTCTACCAACTGAACTACGCTCACCATCGCCGGTGAACAACCGGCGGGCTAGATATTAGCGTGTTACCCCGCCTACTCCCTAATCGGCTTCTGGCGAGCCGTTGACCTGGGCTGATCCAATCCGGTCTTCGGCGACTTCTTCGACGACCGCGTCGGCCACCTCGGCGGCGACCGCGGCGATCTCAGTGGTGGATGGTCCGGGCGGGGCGACGAACGCGGTGCGCCGGTAGTACTCCAGCTCGCGGATGGACTCCTTGATGTCGGCCAGCGCACGGTGGCTCAGGCCCTTCTCCGGCTGGCCGAAGTAGATGCGCGGGTACCAGCGCCGGCACAGCTCCTTGATCGAGCTCACGTCGACCATCCGGTAATGCAGGTGGGCGTCCAGCAGCGGCATGTCTCTGGCGATGAAGCCGCGGTCGGTGGCGATCGAGTTACCGGCCAGCGGCACGGTACGGGGGGTCGGGATGTACTCGCGGATGTAGTCGAGCAGTCGCTGCTCGGCCTCGTCGAGAGTGACCGTGGAGCGGCGGACCTCGTCGGTCAGGCCGGATCGGGCGTGCATCTCGGCGACCACTGCGGGCATCGCGGCCAGCGCGTCGTCATCGGCGTGGATGACGATGTCGACGCCCTCGCCGAGGATGTTGAGATCGCTGTCGGTCACGAGTGCGGCCACCTCGATCAGCTTGTCGCTGTCCAGGCGAAGGCCGGTCATCTCGCAATCCATCCACACCATATATTTGTCGGACACTCGTGCAACATTAGCCGGGACCGCGGCCTCTTCGGCACCGCGCCGCCGCTGAGCGCGATTTCGCGACGACCGGCGGTTACGTAGGGGTCCGAAGCCCGCTGGGGTCGGTACCGCGCGCAGTACGTCTACCGCTGCCCGAACGTGGCGTGCCGCAACCAGATCATCGAGCCCGCGTCGCCGGGTATCAGCGGCCGACGTCGCGGGCCAGAGGATCGGCGGACGTCTCCCGACGCACCAGTTCCCGGGCGCGGCAGTCGCGGACGGCGATGATCGGTGGGCGGCCGACACCGTTGTAGGCCGATGCGAGGCTGTGGTGGTAGGCGCCTGTGCACGGCATCGCGAGCACTTCGCCCGGACGCAGATCGGCCGGCAGCCGCACGTCCGTGGCGAGGAGGTCACCCGCCTCGCAGAAACGGCCCGCGACGGTGGCGGTCATCTGCGGACCACACGGATGGCGGCTGGCGACCACCGCGCCATAGAGCGCGGCACGCGGGTTGTCACCCATGCCGTCGTCCACGGTGACGTAGGTGTGTCCGCCGTCGATGTGTTCGACCGAGAGCACCCGGTACAGCGTCACACCGGCTCTGGCGACGATGGCCCGGCCGGGTTCCATGGCGATGACCGGACGCGGGAAGCGGTGCCGGGCGCAGGCGGCGTCGAGGGCGTCCTCCAGGATGTCGGCGAGTTCGGCGAGGTTGAGCTCGGCGTCACCGGCGCGGTAAGCCACCGCGTGACCACCGCCCAGATGTCGGCGAGAGCAACGCCGCCGACCGTGATCCTGCCGTCAGCGTCGTAGTGCGTGTCCCGCGGCCAGATCGCGGGATCGAGGCGTGAGGGTGATCCCGACCGTAAGGACGGGAGTAGGTCGAGCAGCGTCACGGTGTTCTCCTGAATCGTCCCCGCTTTCTCGGAATGCGGGGCCGACGCCAGGACTACGCCGGGTGACGGGGCAGTGGGCTGGTCATTTGCGCATTCTTGACCACCCGCTGGTCCTTCTTGACAGGTCGCTGACGCTGCCGGTGACGCAGATCGCTCAACCGCCGAGTTTCTTGTAGAAGGCGCCCGCGATGGGGGCGGTCAGTGCGCGGGGTCCGTACTGGCCCGCCACGCTCATACCCTTGCTGATCAGGCCGGGAACGACGCGCATCTTGTTGCGGGCGAGCGCGTCGATGGAGACCTTGGCGGTGGCTTCCGAGGAGACCCACATGAAGTCGGGCACCATCCGGTCCATGATCGAGGCGTCCGCCGGGTCGGGGGTCTCGGTGCGGACCGGGCCGGGAGCCAGCAGGGTGACATGCACGCCGGAGCCCTTCAGTTCACCGCGCAGCGACTCGGCGAAGGTGTTCGCGAACGCCTTGCTCGCGGCGTATGTGGCGTTGTTCGGGATCGGCATATTCCCGGCGGCCGAGCCGCTGATCAGTATTCCCCCGCCGCCTCGGGCGATCATGCCGGGCAGCGCGGCCAGCGTCAGATCGTGTACGGCGACGGCGTTGAGTTCCATCTGGGCGCGTTCGTAGGCCGGGTCGAGTTCGGCGACCGCGCCGAAGGTCGCGATGCCCGCGTTGTTGCACAGGATGGCGATATCGCGCGCGGCCAGCTCCTGCGCGAGTACACCGCGCTCGGCGCGGTCGGCCAGGTCGACGGGGCGCACTTCGGCGGTGATGCCGTGGGCCAGGGTCAGCCGTTGCGCGAGCTCGGTGAGCAACTCGCCGCGGCGGGCGACCAGGATGAGCGAGTATCCGCGTGCGGCAAGCTCGGCGGCCAGCGCGGTGCCGATGCCGGAGGAGGCGCCGGTGACGACCGCGCGGTTCTCGGAAGTGGGGGAGGGCAGGCTCACTCGGTGCAGCCTAGGCGATGGGCGGCACCGTCGGCGCCCACGGTGGCGGCTGGATCATACTGCGGGCCGGATGCGTTGCGGTGCATCACGCGCTCATGTTGGCTGCCGCTGCCGTCCCGGTGTACGCGCTGGAAGGACCGCCACCAACGCACCCCGGATCCAGCTTTCACAGCCGCGCGGCGAGCCGGGTGCCCTGGTCGATGGCGCGTTTGGCGTCGAGTTCGGCGGCCAGCTCGGCGCCGCCGATGACATGCGGGCGGACACCGGCGGCCAGTAGCGGCGCCGCCAAATCGCGCACGGATTCCTGGCCCGCGCACACCACCACGTTGTCGACCGGGATCACCTGCGGCCGTTGCCGTTTCTCGCCGAAGCTGATGTGCAGGCCATTGTCGTCGATGCGTTCGTAGTTCACGCCACCGATCTGTTCGACTCCCTTGGCCTTCAGTGCGGCTCGGTGCACCCAACCGCTGGTCTTGCCGAGGTCCTTGCCGAACGGGGTGGTCTTGCGCTGCAGCAGAACGACTTCGCGTGCCGCGGGCGCCGGATTCGCCGTGGTGAGTTGTCCGGGAACCTGCTCGTCGTCGGAGGTGACGCCCCATTCTTGTTTCCACTCGTCCAGCTTCAGTGCGGGATGACCTTCGACGGTGAGGAATTCGCTGACGTCGTAACCGATGCCGCCCGCGCCGATCACGGCGACTCGCCGGCCGACCGGTTTCGCTTCGCGGACCAACTCGGCGTACGACAGCACCTTGGGGTGATCGATGCCCGGAATGTCGGGGATGCGTGGCCGCACCCCGGTAGCGAGGACCACCTCGTCGAAGCGGCCGGCGATGAGTTCGTCGGCGCCGACCCGCTTGTTCAGGTGCACGGTGACACCGGTGCGCTCGAGCATCCGGTTGTAGTAGCGGATCGACTCGCTGAATTCTTCTTTGCCGGGAATGCGACGCGCGATGTCGAACTGGCCGCCGATCTGGTCAGCGGCCTCGAACAGCTCGACGCGATGGCCGCGTTCGGCGAGATTCACTGCCGCGGCGAGCCCGGCCGGTCCCGCGCCGACGACCGCGATGCGCTTGGTGCGGCGGGTCGGCAGCAGCTTCAGGTCGGTCTCGTGCCCGGCTCGGGGGTTGAGCAGGCAGGAGACGGCCTTGCGCTGGAACGCGTGGTCCAGGCAGGCCTGATTGCAGGCGATGCAGGTGTTGATTTCGTCGACGCGATCCCGCGCGGCCTTGTTCACCCATTCCGGGTCGGCGAGGAACGGGCGGGCCAGCGACACCAGGTGAGCGTCACCGCGGATCAGGATCTCCTCGGCTACCTCGGGCATGTTGATCCGGTTGGACGCGCAGACCGGAATGCTCACCTGGGCGGTGATCTTCGCGGTGAACTCGACGAAGGCCGCGCGGGGCACCGAGGTCACTATGGTGGGCACCCGCGCCTCGTGCCAGCCGATATCGGTATTGAGGATGTTCACCCCGGCGGCTTCGAGTTCCTTTGCCAGCGCGATGATCTCGTCGAAAGTCTGCCCCTTCTGCACCAGGTCGGCCATGGACAGCCGGAATACGATGATGAAGTCCGGGCCGACCGTGGCGCGCGTGCGGCGGACGATCTCCACCGCGATCCGCCGCCGGTTCTGCGCGCAGCCGCCCCATTCATCGCTGCGCTTGTTCGTGCGCGGCGCGAGGAACTGGTTGATGAAATAGCCTTCACCGCCCATGATCTCGCAGCCGTCGTACCCGGCGAACTGGGCCAGCTCGGCGCAGCGCGCGTAGTGGTCGATGGTCCGCTCGATGCCCTTGGCCGAGAGCTTGCGTGGCCGGAAGGGGTTGATCGGAGCCTTGATCGACGACGCCGAGACACTGCCCGGCAGATAGGAGTAGCGACCGGCGTGCAGGATCTGGACGGCGATCTTGCCGCCCTGCTCGTGCACAGCCTTGGTGATCGTCCGGTGCCGGTAGGCCTCGGTCTTGGTGGTCAGCTTCGCGCCGAACGGCAGCAGCCGGCCTGCGCGGTTGGGGGCGTAGCCGCCGGTGATGATCAGGCCCGCACCGCCGCGTGCCCGTTCGGCGAAGTAGGCGGCCAGCTTGTTGGTGTCCCAGGCGCGGTCCTCCAGACCGGTGTGCATCGAGCCCATCACCACGCGGTTGCGCAAGGTGGTGTGGCCGAGGTCGAGCGGCTCGAACAGGTGGGGGAAGGAGCTCATCGGTGCGGTCGCCTTTCTCCGTTACTTCGGGTGCGAGGCCGCGGCGCGCGGATCCAGTGCTTGCAGAACTTCGTCGCACCATTCGACGAATCCCGACTCCACACGGATGCCGGCGCGCAGAACGAGGTACTGGTGCAGGGCGGTCCCGGCGAGCTGGTCCGGGGCCGGGAAGTCACGCTTTTCGATGTGTCGATACAGCTCGAGCCGCTGGGTGTGCTGGTCGCGGTGGCGAGCTACCTCAGCGCACAACGCGGTGATGTCGCCATAGGTTGCGGCGCGGATCTTCACCGCGAGTTCATTGCGGGGAGTGCCGGAGTCGCTCGGTTCGGCGATCCAACGGGCGAGTTCGGTGCGGCCCGGCTCGCTCACCGAATACACCTTCTTGTCGGGTCTACCCTCCTGAACCACCGACTCGCCGCTGACCCAGCCGAACTCCTCCATCCGCTTGAGGACGCGATAGATCTGCTGGTGGGTCGCACTCCAGAAGTAGCCGATGGACTTGTCGAAGCGGCGTGCCAGCTCGTAACCCGAGCCTGCGCGCTCGCTCAGCGATACCAGCAACGCATGCTCCAGTGCCATGCGGTGAGAATAGCTGCGACGATCCTTATTATGCAACTAGGTGCATATTGGCCCGAACCGATTCGTAGTGAACCGGGCGCGCCGGATCCGGGCTGCGATTCGACGGCTGTCCCGGTCTTCGCAAGCTCGGCGCGGGATTCACACCCCCGTCGTTCCCGGCGCCCATTAGGCTGCGCGGCATGACCGAGGTGGACGCGCGAGTGACGGTCGGGCAGGCCGCCAGGCGCGGGCAAATGCTGGCGTGGGGGCTGTGGGACTGGGGGTCTTCGGCGTTCAACGCCGTCATCCTCACGTTCGTCTTCTCGGTGTATCTCACCGACAAGGTCGGCGACGACCTGCCCGGTACGGTGTCCGCCAGCGCCTGGCTGGGCTGGGCGCTGGGGATAGCCGGCCTGATCGTGGCATTGACCGCGCCGATCAGCGGACAGCGCTTCGACGCGTCCGCGAAACGCAAGCGCTCGCTCGGCGTGCTGACCGCGCTCATGATCGCCGCGATGGCCCTGATGTTCTTCGTGCACGACGACTACCACGAACTGTGGCTCGGTCTTGTGCTGCTGGCGTTCGCCTCGGCCTGCTTCGAACTGTCGAACGTCCCGTACAACGCGATGTTGCGGCAGGTGTCCACGCCGCAGACCGTCGGCCGGGTTTCCGGATTCGGCTGGGCGATGGGCTATTTCGGTGGGATTTTCCTGCTGCTGATCTGCTACGCCGGGTTTATCGCCGGCACGGGCGACAATCGCGGGCTGCTCGACGTGCCTACCGACAACGGGCTCAATATCCGCCTGATCGCGGTGCTGGCCGCCGTCTGGTTCGCCGCCTTCGCGCTTCCGGTCATGTTCGCGGTGCCCGAATTGCCCCGGACCGACGCCGATCCCGGCGCGGCGAGCGCGGGGTTCTTCGCCTCGTACCGGGTGCTCTGGCGAGACCTGCGCGAGCTGTGGCGCACCGACCGTCGCACGGTCGGCTTTCTGATGGCCAGCGCGGTGTTCCGCGACGGTCTCGCCGGGGTGTTCACCTTCGGGGCGGTGCTGGCCGTGCGGGTCTACGAAATCGGCGACTCGGATGTGCTGCTGTTCGGCGTCGCCGCCAATGTGGTTGCCGCGCTGGGTGCGATCGTCGCGGGACGTTTCGACGACCGCGCCGGGCCGAAGATCATCATCGTGGCATCGCTGGCCGCGATGCTGGTGTGCGGCTTCGCGCTGCTGCTGGTGTCCGGCCCGCTGATGTTCTGGATCTTCGGGTTGCTGCTGACGGTTTTCGTCGGTCCCGCGCAGGCGTCGGCGCGCTCGTTCCTGGTGCGGCTGGCCCCGCCGGGCCGCGAGGGGCAGTTCTTCGGCTTGTACACGACCACCGGGCGCGCGGTGTCCTTCCTCGCCCCGAGCTTTTTCGGTTTGTTCGTCTGGCTGTTCGACGCCGATCGCGCGGGCATCGCGGGGCTGCTCGTCGTGCTGGCGGCAGGACTCGCGGTGCTACTGCCGGTGCGCTCGCCGGACCCGACGGAAGTCCGCAGCGTTTCGGCCCCGGAGGAGGCCGAGTCGGCTTGACGAGATCCGCCGTGCGTGGGCGGATCACTGCCACTCGGGTGCCCCCGCACCCATACCGAGCGCGGTCGGTCGCATTTGCCCGCGCAGTTCGGGCCGAGCATAGGCGTGATCGCGCCGGTCACCGTCGTGGCCATCAGATCTGTGCCGACCTCCAGCTCTCCTGGCCGCTGGATCGGTATCTGGAAACAGTCCGCCCAGGCTTGCTCTGCGGGACTTGCGCGGAAATAACCAGGGTGCGCCACTCGATGCCCGGCAATTCGTTGTATTGATCGAACATCATCTGTTCGGCGGACCGCCTCCGAGCCGCTATCCGGAGATGGCTTCACGGGTGCGCGCATTGTGTGAGAAATGGGGCCGGCCCTACAACACCGGGCTTCTCGAACAGATCGTCTCGGTATAGAAGAAGATTTCGAACCCCCGCCGGTATCCATGCCGTGCCGGCCGAAGAGTGATCCGTCTCCGCCGCTTGCATCAGCCGAAGTCAAGCGCCCGGGGTGTAAATGATCGGTAAAAATAATCGGTGAATTCGAGAGCAACAAAGATGTCATTCAGTATTTGACATACCCCGGCGCATCGGCAATATCGCCACTATGTTCACCGGAGCCATCACGTGAGATCACGAGGGAGATCGGGGCGTGGATCCACGACGTGACCGAGCGGAACGAGGCGGCCGCCGCGGGGTCACGCCGGATGCGGTGGCCGAGCGGTATCTCGCGCACGGCACGGACGAAAGCGCTGATCACCACACCGGCAGCCGGCGTCGGTGTTCGATGACGTCGGTGATCAGATCCTGGTAGCCGTCGATCAGCTCGGCAAGCCTGCTCCACTGGACGTGAGCTTCCCCGTCCACCTGCAGTGGATGTGGCCGCATCGTGATCTCCTCGCCCAAACATTGTTGGGCGGCAACCCATTTCTCGGCGATGCGATCAATGACCGCGCCGAGTGTCTCGGTATGTATCGAGGAGCCCGCCCGGTGCTCGACATTCGCGGCGACCCAGGCGTCTATCTGTCCGATCCACTGGGCGCGCTGGGCGTCGATGTTCTCCAGCACGTGACTACACGCCGCGACGCGCGTGCTGGAGGCCTCCGGAGCATGCGCCTGTCGCAGTGCCCGGTTTCGTCGCTCATGGCATTCGACGAGCTTGCGCGCGGCGTCCAGCACACTGTGCCGGTGCCGGTCGGCACTGGGCTCACGAAGGGTACGAAGCAACGCGGCGGCCGGTGGCAGTTCGTCGGCTCGGAAACTGCGCTGAGCGAAATCTGTTGTCATGACATATCCCTGCGGCACGAACGTAATGCTGGGTACGCCAGGGCCGAGGGGGATTTCGGGTAGGGCGCCCCTCGGCTCCGGCGCAGTCCCGCACCCGGATGCCGCCCCACGGTCCACCAGCACGGCAGAAAAACCGGGAAATCCGCGACGATGCGAGAGAAGACGGTCCGAGAAATCGGGACACTTTCAGGAAAGCGCGATAGCCGAGGCGGCGCAATAGGGTTATGCCCGAATCGGAAAGCTGCCGGGAAATTGTTATGCTCCGTTACGGATCGGTGTCACCTGCTCCCAGGTGTGCTTGCACACCCTGTGAATAGCAGAGCGTACAAGCGGCAACCTGATCGGTCGCGTCGGCTGCGCGCCCCGGTCCGATCGGCTAGCCTCGGTGCTCGTGCCCGCCTACGTGTCATCGCCCGAGTTGACATTCGGGTTCATGTTCGCCCTGGAAGACCCCGAGCGAATCGCGGAGGTCGTGCGCATGCTGATCGTCCGCAAAACCGTCTCGGTCTTCCGCCTCGCCCGGCTATCCGACGATGACGGCCCGCCCGAGCGCTACGTGGTCAACTGGGCGGTCATCCCGCAGATCTCCATCACCACCACCGCCCCCGATCGGGATGAACTCCGAGCCACCCGCACCATGCTGGTCAACGCATTTCTCAGCGAGGACGGCGAAGTCAGCCTGTATTCGGCACAGGCGAACGGACCTGCCTGACGCTCAGCGGGTGGGGACGGCCGGCGCCCGCACAGCGCCGGCGAGGCCATCCGCTGTGCCGTCCAGCCGGTCCAAGCGGATCGAGTAGCCGGAGTCGGCGCGCCGCACCGGGGCCTTTCCTGCGGCCCATGCCTCGGCGCACTACCGGAACGGCTGCACACCGACGATCATCACAGCGGACGAAATCCGCGCATAGTCGAAATACCCCCGGTGTCAACGTGATCGGTCGAAACGCTTGCCAGGTTCCGTGCCGCGGTGGCGTAGTGCAATTCGCGCACACTCCGACCGCGCACACCGGGCGGGTGATCGCGCCACCCGTGCGGCCGGGGCCGGTGCGCGCCAGGTGGTCGTGTACCGATTCGTTGGCGTGTCGGTATCGGATGGTGTCGTTTCGCAGTGGCCGGATACGCGACAATCGGGACATACCGCACTGTTTGTGGCCTGTATCACAAACATTCGGAAGGAGTGTCGATCAATGGAACCTGAGAAATCCGCCGGGCCGGCCAGCGCGATTCGCGTTCGAGGCGATCTGGACCCGGGGTTGTCACGGTGGATGTGGCTGGTCAAGTGGCTGTTGGCCATCCCGCACTACATCGTGCTGTTCTTCCTGCACATCGCCTACCTGGTCGTCACGATCGTCGCCTTCTTCGCGATCCTGATCACCGGCAAGTACCCGCGGACGCTGTTCGACTTCAATGTCGGGGTGATGCGCTGGGGCTGGCGGGTCACGTTCTACGCGCTGTCCGTGCTCGGGACCGACCGGTACCCACCGTTCAGCTTGCGATCGAGCGCGCAATACCCGGCCGATCTGGAGATCGACTATCCGCCGACGTTGCACCGTGGCCTGGTCTTGGTGAAATGGTGGCTACTGGCCATTCCGCACTATCTGATCGTCGGTGCCATGGTCAGCGGCGGTGTGGCGCTCGGGATGAGCGGCGACGACCGGGGTGGCGCCTCGCTTCCGCTGCTGAGCATCCTGCTGATCGTCGCGCTGATCGCGCTGCTGTTCACGGCGCGTTACCCGCAGGGCGTCTACGACCTCGTGATGGGCGTCAATCGCTGGATCATTCGGGTCCAGGCCTACGCGAGTCTGATGCGCGACGAGTACCCGCCCTTCCGGCTCGACCAGGGGGCACGCGAGGGCGACTGAACCGGGGAGCCGATCAGTCATACGAGTCCGCCCGCCGGCTCAGCGGGCGGACTCGTATATCCGGCGGACCACGTCCTCGATCTCGGGCTCTTCGATCGAGAGATCCCGCACTTCGGCCCGGTCGGCCACGGCGGCGAGTAACTGTGCGGCGGTGATCCGCTCGGGATCGAAGGCCAGCCGCTGCCGCATGCCGTTGCCCGCACTGCTCAGCAACTGGGCCGCGGGCAGGTCATCGAGGTCCGGCGCCGGTTCTGCCAAGTCGACTACCAGGACCCGGCGGGCGCCCACCGTGGCCGCCAAACCGGTCAGTGAACCGTCGTACACCAGACGTCCGTGGTCGACAACGAGCACACGGCCGCACAGCCTTTCGATATCGCCCATGTCGTGTGTGGTGAGCAGCAGAGTCGTGCCGCGCTCGGCGCGCTCGGCGCGGAGGAATTCGCGCAGCCGCTGTTTGGACAACACGTCGAGACCGATCGTCGGCTCGTCGAGGATCACGAGTTCGGGCGAATGCAACAGCGCCGCAGCCACTTCCGCGCGCATACGCTGGCCGAGCGACAGTTGCCGCACGGGGGTGTCGAGTGTGTCGGCCATCTCCAGCTGCTCGATCAGCTCATGTGTGCGCTTGCGCGCCGCATCCGGTTCCAGCCGGTGGATCGCGGCGAGAATCGAAAACGATTCGCGCAGTGGCAGATCCCACCACAGCTGGGAGCGTTGCCCGAACACCACGCCGATTCGCCCGGCCAGTTCGCGTCGCTGCCGAACCGGGTCCAGCCCGCAGGTGCGCACGTTGCCCGACGTCGGCACCAGGATGCCGGTGAGCATCTTGATGGTCGTGGACTTGCCTGCGCCATTGGCGCCGATGTAGCCGACGGCGGCGCCCCGTTCGATCCGGACGGTCATCCCGTCGACCGCGGTGAGTGTTTCGCGCCGCCTGCGCCAGCGGCGGCCGTCCTTGCGATACAGGGTGAATTGCCTGGTCAGGCCCTCCATATCGATGATCGCATCTGCGCGCCCCGACTGTGCCATGCCTATCCGCCCCCTCCCTGGTAGTGCCGTGTGCCGAAGCGCCACAAACCCAGCGCCAACACCCAGACCCATACCGCCGCGATCGGAGTCAGCCAGGCCAACCAGGAGGGCAGCAGGGGCGGACCGGGCAGTCGCAGCAGCGCGAGGGTGGGTAGGTAGGCCGTGAAGGAGACCGGTATGGCGAATCCGAACAGCAGCTTCATCGGCGTGGGGAATACCGATGCCGGTTGCGTCGCGGCGAACGAGCCACCGTAGGTGAAGCTGTTCGTGAGTTCGGCGCCATCGATCAGATAGAACTGCAGCCCGGCGGCGCAGACGAAAATCCCGCCGAACAGCGCGATACCGCCGATCAGCGTCAGGATGAGCAGCACTGCCGGGCCCGCACCCCAGTCGATGTCGTTACGCACCAGACCGACTCCGAGCGCGACGATCGAGACCGAGGCGCGGGCGAATCTGCGCAGCGAGATGTCGCTGGTGACCAATTGCAGCAGTAGCGGTTGCGGGCGCAGGTGATAGGCGTCGAGCTGTCCCATCCTGATCAGGGCCGGCAGCGTATCGAGGTGGCCGAACAATACTTGGGACAGACTGAAACTCGAATGGCTCAGCCCGAACAGCAGTAGCGCGGCGTCCAGGTCGAGGCCGCCGAGTACCCGCGCGCTACGGAAGAGCAGCCACACTTCGGCGAGCTCTATCAGCCCGAATACGAATGCACTGAAAACGTCACTGGCGAACGACAGCCGATAGCTACGCTGGGCGCGGATCCTGGAGCGCAAAACCGCCACATAGGGCGTCGACCAGGTGCCGGAGCGGGGCGTGACGACCTCAACCACCCTGCACCTCCAGCCTGCGCCGCCCGGCTACCAGCAGCACCCGGCCGACGATCGCGATCGCCAGTACCCAGAACGCTTGCACGCCGACGACCGAGCATGCCGCCGCCCCGGTCACCCGGCCCGAGAGCACGTCGACCGGCGCCTGCAGGATCGATGGAAAGGGCGTGGCCGCCGCGACCGCGGCCAGCCAGGACGGGAACATGTGCACCGGCACCAGAAGCCCGGCGAGGAACGTCCCGCAGGCGTAGTGCAGCGCGCGGATACCGCGGGTGTCCACGACCCAGAATCCGATCAGCACCACGACGAACCGGCACAGGAACGAAACTGCCACGGCCAGCGGCACACTCACCAGGCCGAGCAGATAGGGGCCGGGCGTGACGGGCATCGCCAGGCCGAAGGTGAGCATCCCGACCACAAAGCTCGGCGCTCCACGCGGCAGGAAGGTACAGGCCGCGCGCCCGAGATCAGCGGCGAGATAACCCCATTGGATGTCGACCGGGCGGAGGAAATCGATCGCGATGTCGCCGGTCTTCACCCGATCGTCCAGCTCGCCCAGCGGCGCCGGGATGAACTGCACCGCACCGAGCAGTCCCTGCGAGATCCACACGTACGCGCCGATACTGCCCCGGTCGTAACCGCCGAAGTCACCGGCGGCATCCACCGCGGCGATCAGCACGGCCGCGCGCACGAATCCGAATACGCAGTTGGTGAACAGCCCGGCGAACATGGCCAGCTTGTACTGCCACTGTCTGCGGAATCCCGCGCCCAGCAGAGCTGCGTAGAGCGCGGCGGCGCTGCGAAATCGTGCTCCGACGGCACGCTGTCCGTCCCCCTCCGGTATGCCGCGCACAAGGATTTCACCTTACCGGCCACTGCGGGTGCGGGGAAGTCCTCGGGCGAAACGACTCGCGCACAGCGGAATTCGGAGGGCACTGCGCGAGCGCGGTGTCAGGGAGTCACGGGCTGGAAGGCGACGATTTCGTCGTGGCGCGGATAGACGATTCCGGCCGACGATTCCGGGACCTCGTTCCACGCCCCGGGGAGGTCGCGCAGCGGCTCGGAGACCACGAATCGGGCTTCCTCGCCCAACTCGTAGAGGTCCTCGACCTCAGGATGCAGCGCGCGCACGGTGGCGATGTCGGTGGAGTAGAACAACGATCGCGTCTGCCGCTCGCTGGAGTAGCGGAAGAACCACATCGTCGCGCCGTCGGTGGTCGCGACCGTCATCTGGACCGCGGCGGTGAGGTCGTGTGCGCGGCCGACATCCTCGACGAAGCCGACCGCACGGGCGACCGCGGCGATCGGATCGTCGTGCAGGCCGAAGGTGAGCGCCAGATAGAACAGCAACTCCGAGTCGGAGGAACCCTCGATGTCGGCGAACAGGGCCGGATCGACCGCGGTCATCAAGTCGCGCTTGGTTTCGTGGAAACCGCGCAGCGCCCCGTTGTGCATCCACAACCACCGCCCATGCCGGAACGGGTGGCAGTTGCTGCGCTGCACCTCCGTTCCGGTCGACGCCCGCACATGGGCGAACAGCAGCGGCGTTCGCACCTGTCCCGCGACCTCGCGCAGGTTCCGGTCGTTCCACGCGGGTTCGATGCTTTTGAACACCGCGGGTCGCGTGCCTATGCCGTACCAGCCGATCCCGAAGCCATCGCCATTCGTGGTCGTCGCGCCGAGCCGGGAGTGCAAGCTCTGGTCGATCAGCGAATGCTTCGGCCGGAACAAAAGGTCCTCGGCCAGGATCGGCTCACCTGAATAAGCCATCCACCTGCACATATATCGATTGAAGCAGAACACGCCCGCGGATGGGGACAGGTTGCTCGACAGCCGGTGAATTGCCAATTCGCGATCCGCTGGGCTGCGGCTCGAGGCGGTAGCTGCGACGGGACTCCGGTGGCCCGTCGGTCAGCAGGTGACCGACCGTACCGTCGCGCGTGCGCTGGGTAGCCGCAACCGACGAGCCGCAACCGACGAGCCGCAACCGACGAGCCGCAACCGACGAGCAAAGATCTCGCGGACGCGGCCGATGCGCCGAGCCGCTCCCGGTGGTCGGTCCATCCGGACGGAGCTTCTCGGGTGTTTGAGTTTCGCGGCTGGTGGGTATGAGCACCGGGGATCCGCAAAATTTTGCGGATCCCCGGTGCTTTGCGCCCCCGGCAGGAATCGAACCTGCGACCTAGGGATTAGAAGGCCCTTGCTCTATCCAACTGAGCTACGGAGGCAGCGGGTTCCACCATGGCCGACATCGGCCGTGCTGTCCAGCGGGCCAATTATAGCGATCGTCCAGGTGGCCGGCTGCCCAGTATTAGCAACGCTGTAGCCACCCCGAGACCCGTCATTGCCGCGTTGTGGTGATCCGCGGCTGAAGAATATCCGCCCAAACCCGACCGGACTACGGAATATCAGCCGAACTACGCTCAGTCGTATGCCGCCCGCCGCTGTCCCGTCCGCCGCTCGTGATGCCGAGGCTTCCCGCTCCGGGGTCGCGGTCGCGGCGGTCGCGGCGGTGTCCGGCGCCCTCGCGGCCGTGCTGGCGGCGCTGGTGGTGGGGCTGTCGGCGGCGCAGGCACTCAGCTTGCTCGGCATTCCCGATCCCGGCGCGGCGACCACCTACGGCCTGCCCGCGGTGCGTGCGCTGGCCGATCTGTCGGCGGCGCTGACCGTCGGTTCGTTGCTGTTCGCCGCGTTCCTCGTGCCACCACAGTCCGGCGGCCTGCTGGATGTCGGCGGATACCGCGCCGTGCGCCGGGCATCGAATTTCGCGTTGGTGTGGGCGTGCTGCGCGGCCCTGCTCGTGCCGTTGACCGTCTCCGACACCACCGGCCGGCCGGTGGCCGATGTCCTCCGGCCCGAGAGTCTGTGGCGGGCGATCGCGCAGATCGAATTGGCCGGCGCCTGGCGCACCACCGCGATCTTCGCGCTGATCGTCGCGATCGGGTGCCGGCTGGCGTTGCGCTGGGGCTGGACGCCGGTGTTGTTCGGCGCCTCGATTATCACGATGCTGCCGTTGGCACTGACCGGGCATTCGTCGGCGGGCGGGTCGCATGATGTCGCCACCAACAGCCTGATCCTGCACCTGGTCGCGTCCGCGGTCTGGATCGGCGGACTATTCGCCGTGCTGGCACACGCCGTGCGCGGCGCAGCGCACACCGACCTGGCCGCGCGGCGTTTCTCGCTGACTGCGACGGTCGCGTTCACCGTGATCGCGATCAGCGGCGTGCTCAACTCCTGGGTCCGGGTACCGCTGGACGAATTGCTCACCAGCACCTACGGCCGGCTCGTGCTGGCGAAAGCCGCCGCGCTGGTACTGCTGGGCGTGCTGGGGTTTTTCCAGCGCCGCGCGGCACTGCCCGCTCTGGCGGCGGATGCCGGTGATCGTGCCGCGCTGGTCCGGTACGCGGGTATCGAGGTGTTGATCTTCGCCGCGACCGTCGGCCTCGCGGTCGGACTCGGGCGTACGCCACCGCCACCGCCACAATCGGTCCCGACCCCCGCCGAAGTGGAACTCGGCTACAACCTGGCCGGGCCACCGACCATCGCGCGGCTGCTGTTCGACTGGCGGTTCGACCTGATCTTCGGAACGCTGTCGATCGTGCTCGCGGTGCTGTATCTGCTCGGTGTGCGGCGTCTGCGTGCCCGCGGGGACACGTGGCCGTTCGGGCGCACGCTCGCCTGGCTGTGTGGCTGCGTGGTGTTGCTGATCGCGACCTCCTCCGGGGTCGGCCGGTATTCGCCCGCGATGTTCAGCGTGCACATGGGTGCGCACATGGCGCTGTCGATGCTGGCACCGATCCTGTTCGCGCTGGGTGGCGCGGTGACGCTGGCGCTGCGCGCGTTGAAGCCGGCCGGTCGCGGCGGTGCACCGGGTCCGCGGGAGTGGTTGTTGGCCGTGGTGCACAACCCGGTGTCGCGTTTCCTGACCCACCCGCTCGTCGCCTCGGCGATCTTCGTCGGTGGCTTCTACGCGCTGTACCTGGGCGGTATCTTCGATACCTACGCCGACTCGCATGCGGCACACCTGTTGATGAACGTGCACTTCCTGCTCAGCGGCTACTTGTTCTACTGGGTGGTGATCGGCATCGATCCCAAACCACGGCAGGTGGAGCCGCTGACCAAGCTCGCGATGGTGTTCGGCTCGCTGCCGTTCCACGCGTTCTTCGGTATCGCGTTGATGAGCATGACCACCGTGTTGGGTGACTGGTTCTACCGCGGCCTCGGCCTCGGCTGGAACGCGGATCTACTCGGCGACCAACGCACCGGCGGTAGTCTGGCCTGGGCAACCGGCGAGGTTCCCTTGGTGGTGGTGATGCTGGCATTGCTGATCCAATGGTCCCGCAGCGACCATCGGCTCGCGCAGCGCACCGATCGGGCCGCCGAACGCGACCACGACGCCGCTCTCGCCGCGCACAACGCGATGTTCGCCGAACTGGCCAGGCGAGATGGAGAAGTGCGTAAGTGAGTGAATGCGCCACCGCCTCCGCACGCAGACCGGTCGGGCGGGTGGAACGGGCGGACGTGTGCGACGCGCGCAGGCGGATGGCCGGGCAGGTGCGCACGACCCCCGTCTTCGACACGTCCGTCGCGAGCCCGTCCGGTGCGGTACCGGTGACGCTGAAGCTCGAGCACCTTCAGCACGCCGGGACATTCAAGGTGCGCGGCAGCCTCAACGCGCTGCTGGAGTTCGGGCACGGCATCGATCATGTCGTCATCGCGTCGGGCGGCAACGCGGGCATTGCGGCCGCGCTGGCCGCCGCCCGGCTGGACAAGTCCTGCACGGTGGTCGTCCCGGAGACGGCGCCGCACGCCAAGGTCGCCGCGATGTGGTCGCACGGCGCCGACGTGCTCTGGCACGGGACCTGCTACGGCGAGGCGCGGTGGCACGCGGCCGAACTCGCCGCCGCTCGTGGCGCGTTGCTGCTGCACGCCTACGACCTGCCCGCCGTGGTGGCCGGAGCGGGTGTGATCGGGCTGGAGCTCGAAGAGCAGGTGCGCGGACGACCGCCGGTGCTGGCCGGGGTGGGCGGTGGCGGACTGGTCGCCGGGATCGCGGCTGCGCTCGGGCGTGGTCAGCAGGTCATCGGGATCGAGCCGGAGGGCGCCGGCATCCTGCGTGCGGCCCTGGAGGCGGACCGGCCCGTGGATGTCGCCGGGTCCGGTACCACCGTGGATTCGCTGGGTCCGACCAGGATCGGTGACATCGCGCTCGACGTCGCCCGTCGCAACCATGTGCGGTCGTTGCTGGTCAGTGATTATGCGATCGGCGCGGCGCGGGAGTACCTGTGGCGCGAGTTCCGCATCCTGGTCGAGTTGACCGGCGCCGCGGCGCTGGCCGCCATTCACAGTGGCGTGTATGTTCCCGCGCCGGATGAGCGCCCGATCGTCATCCTCTGCGGCGCCAACACCGATCTATCGGTCATCTGACCCCACGCGTGAAAAACGCGATTTTCACATATCGAAAAGTTGTGCACATTCGCGGATCAGTCCTGCTGCGCGTGCGGATTCCGCCCACGATGGAAGGGGTCTCCTCGAGGGGGAGAAATTCCGGGCCGACGGCCCGGATCCGAATGTGAAGGAGCACAACTATGTACGAGGCGAACGCGACCGTGATCGGAACGATCGCGACTCATCCGATCAAGCGGGATCTGACCAATGGCGAACAGGTGCTCACGTTCCGGCTGGCGAGCAATTCCCGCAGGCTCGATCACACCTCGGGGCAATGGGTGGACAACGGCACCCTGTTCTGTCTACTACCCAAACCGACGAGTGCAAACCCGCTGGGAGTGAGTGAGGGGAGGAAGCGAAGGGGTACCCCGGTACCGCGAAGCACGGGAACACCCTTAGCGCGTGACGGCTCCGCCGGTCGGTCGGTCGTATCGTCGCTTCGGTTGCACGCAGGCACGGGGATTACTCGGCCTGCCGGGACTGGGTTATTGGACAGAGCCCGGTCGGAGGACGCAGAGCACGGGAAACCCGGTTGCCGTCCAACGATCCGTGCCGCCCACCGTGGCGGCTGCACTCCGAGTCCGCCTTTACGTGCGGCTCTGTCTCATCGGAACAGGTGCGTTGGCCCCTCTGACGGGCGACGGCACCGCTGGTGAAGCGGCCCAACCGTAGGTGTACGACGGTTGCAGCGCAGCAAGCGGGGGAAGATGGCTGAATAGCCGAATGCGGTAGGCTCACGGCCTACGGCGTCGGACTGCTAGACCCAGTTCCTCGCCCAGGCCCTCGGCGGTGTTGGTAGCACCTCCGGGGGCTGACTTGTACCGGTGACCGTATCACAGCAGCGATTCGCACTCGAGTCACGTCACGAGAATCCGTATGCCGCATCGTCGCGTCGAGCGCTGGGACCTGGTGCAGGAGAGTATGCTTCGGCCGAACTCAGTGTGCGAGACCTCGGGGCGGAGTCATCATGGCGGTGTATTGGAAGTGGATCGGCGGAGCGACCTTCGGGATCGCCTCCCTTGTTGTTGGAATGCTTCCGCTGATCAGCAACAGTTGGCCTCGTTGGGTCCTGATCGCACTAGGCGTTGTCGCGCTCTTAGCCACGGCTCTCACATTTCCGTGGGGCGGTAGCAACCCGAATCAGCCAGCACCAAGCAAAAATGTCCGCCAAACGCAGACGAGCGGTGACCGCTCCCGGAACATCCAGGCCACGGGCGATGTGCGCGTGGAGGGTGGCATGGGGAATGAGAAGTGAACTGGTTTCGCCAGGGCCAGAGCGGCGGCGATTACTCACGTCAGATACAAGCCGCTCGCGATGTTTACATCACTGAAGGCGTAAAGCCGGACGAGGTTGTTCGCATTTGTACCGAACTTATGCGGACGGAGTTTGAAAGATACTCCGCGACCGCACGTAAAGTTGTTGAAGAGCGCGCTCAAGAGTTCCTCGAAAACTACATGCATCGGCAGACAAGCGTTGCTCCTGATGCTGTTTCGTCAATGGAACGGCCCCATATGCAGCGCGCCTTGCAACAGGCGCAGGTCGAATACGTCTCCTCTGGAGACGCCGATTTAGGGTCATTACTGGTCAATTTAGTCGTAGAGCTGTCGCAGAAGGAGCAGAGAGGCACTCATGCCACTGCCCTTCAGGATGCTTTAAAGATGGCACCGAGGCTCACAACACAACAGATGAACGCGCTGACAGTGGTAATGCTTGGACGCGTGTTCCTCTTCCATTGGAAAAATCCAGAGGAAGCGTTCTCCCTGTTCTGTTCCCACTTCGTTCCCTTTGGTGATCTTCCGAGCGCTGGTGCAGATTTTCGACACATCCAGGGCGTCGGTGCGGCATGGAACGGATTCGGCGGAAGAAAGACTTTTGCTGAAAATTTGATCGACCTGTACCCAGGATTATTCACTGATGGTTTCATGCTGTCCCAATTGCCGTCGCATCTGACGGGATTAGTCCTCCCTGCCTCTGAGAATTTAGTCAAGTTCGCTACTCCGTCCGCGCGACAATTGGAAGGTACATTAAAGGCGATTGGAGTAGATGCAGCCACGGCGGACGATTGTTTGGCGCTTCAGAAGGTAGGAACCTTCGCGCCTGAGTCCGTCACTGATACGATCCTGAAGAACGTTCCGAAGATGGGCAGGTTGATGACTTTCTGGACTCCATGGAGCACTTTCGAACTTTCGACCACAGGCGTCGTCATCGCAGACGCACACCTTCGCTCTCGCGTATCGGGGAATCCCCCCTTGGCTATTTAGGGCGATTGAACAGTTATCGACGGGGTTAAAACCCGTACAAGACCTTGCTGACGCATTCACCCCCGATCCAGCGCACGGGGGCGAGGGTATACCCCCCTGGGTGCACCCAGGGACATACTCCCTGGTCGGAGCCCTTTCCCGTGCCGATGCCGGGTGTACCCACCCGAGGGCTGTCGGCACGTCGAGATACAGCAAATCCCAGCCTGACCAGCAGAATCCCCAGCGTCCCGAGGTCAGTACCCAGCGCCACGCAAGCGCCTAAACCCCAGACGCCACACGGAGAGGCCCCCGTATTCCCCAGGTCACACCCGGTAATACCCAGTGCAGGGGCCACGCCCCGAGGTGCACCCCACACCCCAGTACCCGGCACGGGAGGGCACCACCCACCGAGGATCAGGTATCTGTGCATCCCCTCGTTGTACCGAGCGGTACCCCCGCAGAACCCAATACTCACGGGCTCGATTCCATTTGTGTTGCAATACCAGAGCTGGCTATCCTCGTTTCGAGGCGGAACAGTTCGCCACACAAGGAGGGAATGTGTCAGTCGATATCGACAGCAACGACCGTAAGCTTTCCGTGGGTGATCCCGTCACACTGTTGGGCGGGCTAGCACGCAGGGGCTGGCCCACAGGGAAAGGCTCGCATGGGGCAGTCAAATCGTTCGGGAGCGTTTATGTTCACGTTCTGATCAGCAATGGTCGCAAGTTCATAGACGACGGTGACGTGGTTCAGGTGCTCGGAGACAAACTTGCGTATGGACACTTCGATATCAGCGAAGCCGAGCAGGTGGCCCGCGATCAACAAGAGCTAGAGTTCAAAGCCGGGATCGAGGCTCGCGAACGCAGAAGAGCGCAGCTTGCCGTATTGGATTTCATCTACCTCGCCGCCGAGCGATCGATCGTCACCAAAGAGCAGCTGGATGCAATGCTGGCGCTAGGGGACGAAGAGGGCATGACTCCGCCGAAGTAGATACACAGAAACCCCCGGTGTAGCACCGGGCTTTTGTTTGCTGACTGCCTAAGGTGGAACTAACACCTTAGGTTGCCAGCGTCCACAGGCTACGCCTCAATCGACCATCTCAGGCTTAGGTGTGCACTCGGGTGCCCCCGAGCCGATTTCGTCGCTTAGCGTTGAATCTGGGGCGTTTTCACAGCCCGAATCTCTACTACGCCATTGGCTTGACGTACTTCAATCCAGCGATTCGCGCTCAGCCACTTCGAAGCGTCCGAAGTCCGCATGGCGGTAGGGAGTCCTGCGAACTCCGTCAACTCTTGCAGGGGTGCTTTTGATCTGGAAATCCAGCTACCCGATGCTGAGGTGATGGCCTGGTACAGGTGCCGGGCATCCTCTGGGAATTCGGATGTATCTACGCCGGGGGCGGAACGTTCCTCAGTCGGAATAATTCCCACCTCCGGAGACCGGTCTAGGTCTCCTACGTTCTCGCCGTCGTAACTCCGGTTCGTTCCAGTTGGGTTGTGAATCCTCAGCCGCTCAGTCGGCGGCTTATCCCAGATGGAACCCCCAGGTTCCTCCTGGGTGGATTTTTCTAACCCATTAGAAATTGAATTCACTTCTGGTGAATTCACTACTAGGGATTCACTACTTTGGTCGGTAGTTTTGACCGACCCTCCCTCGGTAGTTTCTACCGACCTCCCTCGGTCATTTCTACCGAGGGTATCTAGACCCTCGGTAGTTTCTACCGGGGTACCGTCACCATCAACGATGACGGTTCGGGAATATCGTTCGATCTCCTCGGGAGTGAACGGGGTATTCGACAACTGGAGGTGCCACGTCTCACGGAATGGCTTACGCCTTGGCCGGGCATAGGGCTGTCGAACTATCCAGCCGTGATCTTGCAGATTCGCCAGGGCGGCACGAACCGTTTTCGCTGTCGTACCAAGGTCCTCGGCTACTGCCTCGGCGGAGGTCTGCCATCCGGTTACGTGAGACCAGATATACAACGCCACGGACCGGGCTGTTGCCGTCAATCGTGCATCTCGGGCAAGCGCGTGCGGCAATGAGGTGTATAGGTTCCCACGGTCGCCACCGGCACCGAGGGTGCCGTGGTGAACGATCGGGGAGCGCTTCCCGCTGGCTTTTGGTTCGTCACTCGCTGTGGTCAATCTGTGTGCCTCCCAAGGCAGAGTTAATCAGGTCGCGGAGTATGACAAGTTCCTGGTCGTTCATCAGCAGGAACGCCGAGGTGCCCTCGCGTGTGATCTTGTGCGTGATCTCACCACGGGCTTTGTTCCAGAGGGTTCGAATGCGCGGTGCGTTCACTTGCGCCCCTTCAATCGGTGTCGAAATCGTTTGCCGGTCGGCGGCACCATTCAACGGGTCTCAATGGATTAGACCCCCACGCAGGAGCGACGCCACGGAATCCCGAGCCCAGGACGAACCGCCGTCAGGAGTTCCACCAGCGGCCCGCAGAATCGCCGGACCGTTCAACGGCATATCCGAACGTGAGCTAGGCCGGTAGGTCTCGGCCATGGCGGACCGGATGAGATCCGCCGTGGTCTGTGTGACGTACTGCGCTTCCTGTTCGGCCTGACGGTCGGCCGCCCACTTCTCTTCCAGTTCCTGAGTTCGTCGTACGTACTCCAGGAACCGGTCCTCCCAGGTTGACTCTTCGGGTTTCTCGGGCAGACCAGGCACCTCGGTAATGCCCCGGAGTTCCAGACGCCGGGCGACACCCTTAGCAAACTCATCCCCGATATCAGCAGGCGCACGCCGAGGGGTATCGGCAAGCGCACGCTTCAGCATGTCGGCAGACGACGGCTTACGGTTGATACTCATTCAGTAGTTCCATTCTGGAACCGGTATGGCCGGTTCCGGTCTTGTGGGCTTAAGCCCGCTCGGTGTGTCCGGCGCGAATATCGGCCAGGGACGAATAAGGGACGGATACCGGTGGCGCGGGCCGGTCGTACCTGCGGAAGAACAGTTCACGTCGAGCGGCCTCGGGGTCCGGTTCCTTTTCGAACCACGGGACATCACCGGCCACACGAATAGCGGCGTTGTATTTCTCGGTAGCTCGGACAAACGACTGATACGCCGCCTCCCGGTCCTCTGGGGTGGCCGATCGCCATAGTTCGTTTAAATCAGGGTTCTGTACGGTGTTGAGGTTCGCGGATGGTTTCTGGTGCATGATTCTCCTGATGGCCCTCAGATTGCCGCCTGAGGGCCGAACTCGATATGTCTGGTGTGAATTGCCTACGGACGCGGGAAACATCCGCTACGGGGCAAATAGCAGGGTTACGCCTTCCAGCCGTTTTCCGGGATCGGCTGAGCCTCAATGTCGGCAATGATTTCGGCGACCCGCTTCGGATCATTCAGAGACCAGGAGACGTTGCCACGGACAGCGGCGAAATACACCGGGTTGATCGCACGAGCATAATCGTTGGCCGACCCCTGGTGAGCGGACTTCAACCGCTGGGCCTGGTCTCGGTCCTTCGGCGAAAACAGTCGGCACCACACATACGTTTCGTGGCCCTGGTAAGCCGGGAGATACGCCAGCGACGCCAGCCAAGAATCAAACACCGCCAGTTCTGCGGCAGCATCCCGAGCAGCCTGCCAGGCTGTCAGAACCTCAGCACCACCCGCGATAATCGTTTCCGGCGTAATCACCTTAGGGAGCGCTAGGGCCGCATCGGTGTAGCGGGTTACCGCGTCAATGAACTTGCGCCCAGTCTGCCGGATCATTTCCGGGGCTAGCTCACCGGCGATAGTTACGACGTTCCACGCTAGAGCATTACGGACCCGGTTTCGTGCCTCCTGGTGGTGTGCCTGTGTGGACAGTTCGGCGGCCAGCTCTGCCACACGCTCGCGGATGTTCTTGGTCGTGATGGTGTCGGCACCGACGTCCAGCGACGGTGATTCGACGTACTGGGATTCGTCATAGACTGCGATTGCCGTAGCCAGTGGCTTAGGCAGTGTGCCGAGGTTGGGCCATTCGGTCGAAACCTTGGAGGCGGTGAAAGCAATCTCGAACATTGTTGGTGTTTCCTTTCGTAGTGCCCGTAGGCATAAAAAAAGCCGCCTAGGAACGAACGCCGTAGGCGGCACAGAATCTGTTTCAGGTGTTTCTTTTACTTGGGTTTGGCATATCCGGACGCTAGTGCGGCACCTAGCACCTTTAGATCAATCGGCGGTTCCGATCGGGTTACCTCTACGCCGTGCGATTCGAGGACCATGGCAAGTTCTAGAGCCGCCCGTTGGCGGCTACGGTATTGGCGGTTCTTTTGGGTGCGACAGGTGAGGCAGTAACCCTGCCCGTCGCGGTCGGCCGCTGAGTTGATGTTGTGCCCGTTCGGGCAGGTGCCAGTCACACGTCATTTCCTTTCATGTTCGATCATGAATTGGGACAAAAATAAAGCAGGCCCGAAGCCTGCGTGTCCCCACTAGTTATGTACGGGCGATTTCTGACCGAACTGCCCATAATGTGACTAGAATCATAGAAATATCTAGAGTTAAGGTCGTTCGTTCCTCCCTCACTTATATATAGGGGTCACGCACCCCCGAATTTCGTCACGCTCTGGGTAGAAGTGAGGGTTCTCACTTATATATAGGTACGAGACCCCCCTGATTTCTACGAGAGTGGCGTAGATAGTGACGAGGGATACCAAAACCCCAGAGCCGAAACTCTGGGGTTCCTCGGGGGTAAAGGTTGTCAGGCCGGGGAGCCTGTGTCACCGGCACACGCCGGGCACGAGCACTTTGCAGCGGGAGTCTCAACCAGGCCAGTATCGGCGCTGCCGGTGCGTTCGCGGATGATCTCGTTTGCCTTCCGGATCTTCTCGTCAAGCTCTGCCGCGCGTGTCTCGCACTTGGTGTCGGCCCTGTTCTTGAGGGCGAAGTTCCGGAATTGGACCCATGCCAGAGTCGCCGGTCTGGTGTCTACTGTCATCACTCAACCTTACGTAGTTCGTGGTCGGTCCGTACCGGCAATGAAACCCGTTGAGCCAGCCACACGAGGGGGTAGACGCCCCCGGCGCGGAACGTCGGGTCACCACTGCCTACAGGTTCTTGATCCAAGCATCGTGTTCGGCTGTGTCGAATGCCCGGCCATCGCTGCAACCGGTGGCCCACCGTGCGAAGGTCTGTCCCGTGTTTGTGGTGATTACGTCAGCGACTTTGACCAACTCCGTCGGTACCTCCCCGCCGAAGTGAGCTACGCCGGGCACGATCACGGCATCGACGTCAACCGTCCGGACCACGTTCATCAGTCGCGTCAGGGGGTGATCGGTGTTCGGTCCGAACACCACAACCTTCGCCAAGTCGTACCCGAGACGCTTTGCGACACTGCGGATCTGGGTTTCGTCCCATACTTGGGATACGCCGGATACGTCCCGACGCAAGTAGCCGATCGCTGTTGGTTTCGACCTCATAGCGCCACCTCGTTGGGTCGCGGCAGGTAGTCGCGATACCGGGGGTCGTTCAACAGATTCCTACCGCTGCCGGTGATCTGATACTCAGCAGGGGTCCGCCGCCCTCTCAACGCCAGCCCGTCATACGTTAGTAGGTTGACGACTCCTCGTATCCGTGGTGCGGAACAGCCGGTTTCGTTGCACAGCTCCCGCACGGTCAACGTGCCGTACGGTCCCAGCGCGGCTAGCACGCCCAGCACCTTCGCTTGCGGTTCGGTAAGCCCCATCCGGAATAACCCCTCGTGTCGTCGGGTGGCTGGCAGCTCAGGGCCAGGACAACTGGCACCGGCCCCGAGCGCCTGTGCGTGGACGCTACGGACTTCGATCATGGTTGATCCACTGTCATGCACAGCTATGCACGGATTCGAACTCAGCATTTCGTGAGGTGCTTTTCTGGGTCACACTGGGACTTGCGACAACCATGCACGTGCATGGCCTGATAGGAGGGCTCGACATGCGGTTAAAGTTTCTGGGCAAAGGTGGGTCCGAAGCCAACGGTTGCCCGGCGTTGTACGCCACCGACCACCACAGCTACGTAGCCGTGGGCTGGGAGACCGATACGCGTGGGACAGTCGAAATCCCGCACCTGATAACGGGATTCGCTGAACCGGACACGTTCATCGGTGCCCGAATGGAGGACACGGGCAGGGGTACCTTCGTCCTCTCCGGCCGACCGATTACGGATGATGAGACGCTGAGCCAGCTCGACCTAGCCGCCGACGAAACGGCTATCGAGGTGCCGAAGCTAGGAAGGACGTTCTACGGCAATGCTGCTAGTCAACGGTGATCCGTGGCCGGACTGGTTCCGGGGACTGCGGCACTCTGCGTTCCACTTGGAAGTCCGGGACTCCTACGCCGAGCCAGCCGAGAACAATCGGTTACGTGCGTTCCTCGCTGGCGAACCTGCACCGGATGAACCGCCCGTGCCGTGGCACGCGCTCATGAGGGATACGACCGACCGGGGCGTGTCTGTAAGCCGGGTACGTGTCGTGACGGTACCTCACTCGGACTATCACCGTTGGTTGCTCTCCGTGACCGGCCGGAACATCGAGTCCGGGGAGGACATCCGGTACTTGCCCCGGCATGAGGCGGGGGAGGTGCCGCCAGATGACTGGTGGTTGTTCGATGACGAACGTGTGGTGTTCAACCTCGCTGGCGAGGACGGCAAACCGGCCGGTGCGGCCGTGACCACCGATCCCGGAATCGTGGACTACTGCCGAAGGGTCCGGGGCCGGCTGTGGAAGCTGGCGACGCCATACGCGGAGTACGTCACTCGGTGACCAGCTCGATTCACCAGCAGCGCGAAGCTCTCGGAGGCAGACTCCGAGAGCTTCGTCTCAATGCGGGGTTGTCCGGCGCGGAGCTGGCGCGCCGGAACGGATGGCACCAAACCAAGGTCTCAAAGGTCGAGCACGGGCACATCAGGCCGTCACGTGACGACATCCGTGCATGGTGCGAGCACTGCAACGCCGTAGACCAGGTGCCGGATCTGATAGCCAGCCTGGACAACCTCAACGCTGCATACGTCGAATGGCGAAAGGTGCTTGGCACCGGAACCCAGCGCCGACAGCACGCGCTGGTGAACCTGACCGAGACCTCACAGATAGTTCGGATCTACAACCCGTTCTTTGTCCCTGGGTTCTTGCAGACGGCCGAATACGCGGCCGGAGTGCTCCGAAACGTGAGCCAGTTCTATCAGACGCCCAGTGACATAGAAGCGGGCGTAGCGAAGCGTCTGGAGCGGCAACAGCTCCTGTACCGAGGGCAGCGCCGGTTTCACTTCCTGATCGGTGAGCAGGCGCTCTACACCACCGTTGGCACCGATGCCGTCATGGTTGGTCAGCTAGACCGGCTGCTTGCCGTGACCGGGCTCCCACGAGTCACCCTCGGAATCGTTCCAGTTACGGCGGAAATCCTGTTCGCTCCGACGAATTTCTCAA
This sequence comes from Nocardia glycosmidis, assembly GCF_052545115.1. NCBI lineage: Bacteria > Bacillati > Actinomycetota > Actinomycetes > Mycobacteriales > Nocardiaceae > Nocardia > Nocardia glycosmidis. The sequence continues at coordinate 176,214 of NZ_JBQWRH010000001.1, forward strand.
TGTTCGACAACAAGATTGTCTTGGTCGAGGCGATAACCGCAGAGCTGACGGTTACACAACCGAGGGAAATCAAGATCTACCATCAGGCATTCGACTCCCTGATCGGTAAATCCGTGACAGGGAATGCGGCGCGGGAAATCATCGCCGGTGCCCTGGAGTCTCGGCGACAGGCCGAGTGAGTCGCCGCGCTTGCCCGTGGGCATCCTCACACGTACGATTGCATCAGTCCGACCGATACGTCGGACTTGTAATTGTACCCAGATTCTAGCATCGTCCGTATTGGCCTCTAGACGCCACAGAGGCGGACGAACGTATCAAGGATGGATACTCGCCTAGGGTTGGCACATTCAAGGGCTTAGACGGCCATACAGCGCTTCCGTCGAATCGCGACACGCCCGGAGGAATACCCCTGCGCGCGGGAGAGCGAGTGAACGTACGCGTGCGTATACGCGTAATAAGAACTCTCTTTAGAGAGTTCTAGTTACTAACCAACCTCGCTACTCGCTCGGTCCAACCAACTCAACCCCCTCGCTGCTGCTCGGGGTACTTCATTCGACCGGCCTCGGAGCCGGTCCATATGGGTGTTCAATACCCGGCCCTGATGGCCGGTCTACTTCACGGCAGGCGTTCGGCCTGTCTAATGGATTAACAACCCAACTGAAAGAGCCGCCTAAACGGCTCTCTAAGCGATTAGAATAATCGACCCATACAAAGACCCTTGGAAAGTCTGGAAATTGCCCACAAGTGAAACTGGAGCCCGTTTCGGGGCATATGAGTTCAACCATGGGAAACCTCGGCCGGAAACTGGGGTTCTCGATTCAGGCTCACGCGGTGCCAGTAGGGCATCCATGCCATATGGATATAACCCTCTGCCTGCCATCATGGGTTATGTACTTATGCTCTAGCTCTCGCGAAGCTCGGCCGAAGAACTCATGCGCATACGCTATATGGGCAGATCCGTAGCCTGTTCGGTCCTCGGTCAGGATAGTCAGCGAACCATCGGGCTCTACCTCAACCAATGCGTCAAACGCATCACCTCGGACTGACCGGAGCTGGACCGTGCTGACCTGTAGCTCAGTTGGAACGCTCACCGTTAACCCATTCCTCGCCGCCACCGGCAACTCGGTGCCAATGCTCGGTGCCGTCGTCGTCGGTCCAGAAGGTCCAACCAGTTGCCTCGCTCCGGGTGTAGTTCTCGCCATCCCACGATGACGAGTCGACGTGTCCCGCCTTTACGCGGCTCATCCACTCTTGGTAGCCCTCTGCGGTATCGCCAGTATCGAACAGGTGCAGGTGCATCTTCGAGTGGACCTCTAGCCGGATACCGGCCTCTCGCATCATGTCCCGACGCCCGATCGCATCCAGCCGTTTCCAGGCTTCCGCGAACGTTTCTCCGGTCGTCTCAACTTCGTACCTGGGTGCAGTGACCGGGGACGCCTCTAGAACCGTCTTACGGGCCGTAAGGCCCTTCAATCGGCCGATGTACTGCGCCCGCTCCTCGGGCGTGACGATCAGTCCAGCGTCGGACTCGTCCCGTACTCGCTGAATCGAGTCCTTTACGCGCTCCAACTCTGCCCGGTTGTCGCTGCCGGGAACGAGCACGCGCCGAATAACCGGCCGTGGGCCGTAGTGTCCCAGAAACGTCTCCTCCAAGAACGGCAACACCACATCAGTGCGGACCAGTACCTTGCAACCCTGGTCCGGCTTGTTCGCACATCGGAAGTACCCGGTGTGCCGAATTTCCTTCGCCGGAATGTGCTGGGACAGCGCTCGCTTGCACTTGCCGCAGAACCCGACACCGAGGATCGGGTTTTCCGAATTGACCCGCTTCTTGCCGGACAGTCGACGTTTCGCTACCTCCGCTTGGATACGTTCCCACTCCTCCGCTGTAAACGACGGGTCCACCATCTGAATCATGGAGCCGTCCGCAGTCAGGACCGGATACCCGTCCGATGCCACCTTGATTCCTTGCGTGCCATGGCTGGTGAGAATCCCGAGAAGAGCTGAGTGTGTCCACGGTTCCCGGCGTAGCCGAGGCTTACCCGACTCGACACGGGAACGTTCCAGGCTAGTCGGCACAGCAGACCCTTGGCATGGTCCGGGGCATTCCTCGTTCCTCAGTTCGTGGGGGCATTTGTTCAGATGCGCAACGATCGACGTCAGAGAGTCCCCGGCGAACACCCGGGGTTTGATCTGCTCGTGGAGTACGTGCTGTGCTGCGGGGTCCTGGACGATGCACCGGCCCTTGCCGGACGGGTGAGGGGCCGTCTTGAACCCGAACCGTGGGATGCCGTATGCCCATCGGTCGGTCTGCCGGATGATCCGATGACCGTCCTTGGTTCGGGTGCTGAACCGGTTCAGCTCCAGCTGGGCGAAGAACGAACCGATGTAGACGAACAGCTCTGCAAGCATCCCTTCGAGGCCGGGTGCCGGATTCAGGTAGTTCAGAACTAGACCGTCTTCGGCGAAAACAAGGATCTTCTTGTGCTCCTCGCACCATTCCGCAACCTTGATCATGTGCCGGGTCGACCGGAACGCGCGGTCGATCTTGGAGAACACCAAGATGTCGAACGAGTCGGCGAACTGTTCCTTGAACCAGCGTCCCAGGTCCGGCCGATCGAACGGCGAGATAGAAGCGGACACGTCCAGGTCTTCGAACGCTCCGACGATAGACGCGCCCTGAGTTTCGACCCAGGACGAACCTGTCCTCTGCTGGGCCAGGTGTGAAACCTTGCCCTCATCTTTCAATACCGACACCCGAGCGCCGACGACCGCTCGAAGTCCCACATAGCTCATATGGGCAGTATCAACTACCGGACGCTGTACCTGACCGTCAGTTGCTGGCGCAGGTTGGTGGCGGGTGTCGACGCGTCTCTGCGCCGCGGTGACCCGATCATCGCCTACGGTCAACTGCGCTCGCACGAGTACCGCAGCAAAGACGGCGTCGAGCGCCGCGATCTGGAGATGCGCGCCACGGCGGTCGGCCCCGATCTGTCCCGCTGTGCCGCGCACGTGACACGATGGTCCGAGATGGCGACGCGGAATACTTCGCCGGGTCCGGGTGCTGAAGATCGGGTGCCGGTCGCTGACGGGCCGGGGGAGGATGTCGCGGCCGTCGGGTCCGCACCGCCTCGCGGCAGCGCACCCGAGCCCGAGCCCGTCGGCACCTGATCGCATGACCGGTTTCGTCCTGACGGCAGTGGTAGCTCTGCTTCGTCCCCCCGTCTCCCGCACCGATAGGCTGCACACTTATGGCTGAGTTCATTTATCAGATGAAGAAGGTTCGCAAGGCGCACGGCGACAAAGTCGTGCTCGACGATGTCACCTTGAACTTCCTTCCCGGCGCCAAGATCGGCGTCGTCGGCCCGAACGGCGCGGGTAAATCCAGCGTGCTGAAGATCATGGCCGGACTGGACCAGCCGAACAATGGCGACGCTTTCCTCGCGGCAGGTGCCACCGTCGGCATCCTGCAGCAGGAGCCTCCGCTCAACGAGGAGAAGACCGTCCGCGGCAATGTCGAGGAAGGGCTCGGCGAGATCAAGGTCAAGCTCGACCGCTTCAACGAGATCGCCGAGCTGATGGCGACGGACTACTCCGACGAGCTCATGGAGGAGATGGGCAAACTCCAGGAGGAGCTGGATCACGCCGACGCCTGGGATCTGGACTCCCAGCTCGAGCAGGCGATGGACGCGCTGCGGTGCCCGCCGCCGGAGGAGCCGGTCACCAATCTCTCCGGTGGCGAGCGCCGCCGGGTCGCGCTGTGCAAGCTGCTGCTGAGCAAGCCCGACCTGCTGCTGCTCGACGAGCCGACCAACCACCTGGACGCCGAGAGCGTGAACTGGCTCGAGCAGCACCTCGCGCAGTACCAGGGCGCCGTGCTCGCGGTCACCCACGACCGGTACTTCCTGGACAACGTCGCGCAGTGGATACTCGAACTCGATCGCGGCCGCACCTACCCCTATGAGGGCAACTACTCCACCTACTTGGAGAAGAAGGCCGAACGCCTCGAGGTACAAGGCAAGAAGGACCAGAAGCTGCAGAAACGGCTCAAGGAGGAACTCGCCTGGGTGCGCTCCGGCGCCAAGGCCAGGCAGGCGAAGAACAAGGCTCGCCTCGGCCGGTACGAGGAGATGGCGGCCGAGGCCGAAAAGATGCGGAAGTTGGACTTCGAAGAGATCCAGATCCCGCACGGTCCCCGTCTCGGCAACGTCGTGGTGGAGGTCGAGCACCTGGACAAGGGCTTCGGCGACCGCCAGCTGATCAAGGATCTGTCGTTCACCCTGCCTCGCAACGGCATCGTCGGGGTCATCGGGCCCAACGGTGTCGGTAAGACCACGCTGTTCAAGACCATCGTCGGGCTCGAGCAGCCCGACAGCGGCGAGGTGAAGGTCGGCGAGACGGTCGAGCTGAGCTACGTCGACCAGAACCGCGCCGGCATCGACCCGAAGAAGACGGTCTGGCAGGTGGTCTCCGACGGCCTGGACTACATCGAGGTCGGCCAGCAGGAGATGCCGTCCCGCGCGTACGTGAGCGCCTTCGGTTTCAAGGGCCCCGATCAGCAGAAGCCCGCGGGCGTGCTCTCCGGCGGTGAGCGCAACCGCCTCAACCTGGCCATGACCCTCAAGCAGGGCGGCAACCTGATCCTGCTCGACGAGCCGACCAACGATCTCGACGTGGAGACCCTCGGCTCATTGGAGAATGCCCTGGAGAAGTTCCCGGGCTGCGCCGTGGTCATCTCGCACGACCGCTGGTTCCTCGACCGGACCTGCACGCACATCCTGGCGTGGGAGGGCGACAGCGACAACGAGGCCAAGTGGTTCTGGTTCGAGGGCAACTTCGAGGCATACGAGGCCAACAAGGTGGAGCGTCTCGGGTTGGAAGCCGCCCGCCCGCACCGGGTTACGCACCGGAAACTGACGCGCGGCTAGATCGGTTACGGCGGGTGGGTGCAGTCCGGTCCGCACCCACCTGTCCGACGGGGCGGTCCGTCGGAGAAGCCGACCGGGAACGACTGTCTCGCAGCCCACAGACACGTTCTCGGCAAAACGATTTCGTCGCACACCCCTCGGCCTGGTTGGCCGCAGGCCATACCGGGTGGCGGCCTGATCGTGACCACTGCTCGGCGTTTGGCGACATTCCCCCGGCAGGTGGTTGCCTCCGGCCATCGCCGCCATGAACCTTCGCCGACAACCCGGACGAGGAGCAACACCTACCCGCGCGTAGCTCGCTAGGGTGGGAGTGTGAATGCGCAGGCGCAGTTCGAGCAATCGGTGGCCGGGACCACCGACGCGGCGGCCGAGCTGACCCGAGGTCCCGGTGGGGCGCTACTGCCGCCGCGGATACGACCTGTAGCGCTCACCTGACGTTCGCGGGTCCGATCTTGTACTGCGCCGAGGTCAACCGTGTGATCTCGGCAGCTGCGCGACGAACTCCGCGGTCGTGGTGAACACCCGGATATCGGAAGGGAATTCACCCACGCGTCTTCGGCGCACAGTTACTCTCGGACCGGCGTCACTTTGTTACGGAACCGATATCCGAGGGAGTTGGCGAAAATGACCGTCTCGTCCGAATTGTCCAGCGCGGCGTGGGCCGCGGGTTTGCCGCAGTCGCTGCGCGGCGAACTCGCGACGCTCGAGGAAGCGTATTTCCGCCACGTCGACGCGGGCGATGTGGACTGTGCGATCACCGGCATCACTCAGATCTTTCGCCGGCACCTGCAGCTGGCGGCGACTCGCCTCCCTGGTCGCGCCCTGGTGCGGGTGTACCACCCGGACGACGGGTCGGGTATCGGCGCCGCCGTGCAGATCGTCACCGACGACATGCCGCTGCTGGTCGAATCGATCAGCTCGTCGTTGAGCCGGATGGGTGTCAGCGTCAGCGAGATCATCCACCCGATCTTCGAGGTCGAGCGGGACGCGCAGGGACATCTGACGCACGCCGCACCGCACGAGGTGGACGGCGCGGGCGCGGCCGTGCTCCGGGAATCCTGGATGCATATCCAGCTGCACCCGTCGACCGCCCCGGCGCTGCTGGCCAGGGTCGAGGCCGCCGTGCCGGACGTGGTCGACGACGTGCGGCAGGTGATCGACGACACCGAGGCCATCAAGCAGGTGCAGACCGAACTGGCCGACGACCTGCAACGGGCCGCACGCTCGGGGGCGGCGCCGTTCGCCGCGAGCGATTTGGTCGACACGGCCGATCTGCTGCGCTGGCTCGGGCGGGGAAACTTCACCGTCCTCGGCTATGCCCGCTACCGACTCGGTGCCGACCAGGAGCGGGCGAGCTCCGCGATGGCGCCGGGCACCTGCCTCGGGGTGCTGCGGCCGGACGTCGGCACCGACTTCCATGTTCCGGTCAACGGCGGCGACCGTCCGCTGCTCACGCTGACGCAGGGGTTGATCCCCGCCACCGTGCACCGCTCGGTGTACCCGTACTTCATCGGGGTCGCCGACTTCGACACGAGCGGGGCGACCGTCGGCGAGCACCTGTTCATCGGCGTCTTCACTGTCACCGCGGTGCACGAGAACGTCTTGGACATCCCGGTGATCGCACGCCGAGTGCGTTCCGCGATCGAAGACAGCGGATTCGATCTGGATTCGTTCTCCGGCCAGGCGATGCTGGAGGTCATCCAGTCCTTCCCGCGCACCGAACTGTTCTCCTCCGATGCCGAGACGTTGCGCCGCACCTCGACCGCCGTACTGAATGTGGGCCTGCGCCGCCAGGTGCGCCTGTTCCTCCGGGCGGACGCCTACGGCCGCTATGTCGCCTGCCTGGTCTACCTGCCACGCGATCGATACACCACCAGGGCGCGGCTGGAGATGCAGGATATCCTGGTCCACGAATTCGGCGGCGTGTCCATCGACTACTCCGCGCGCGTGGGCGAAAGCGATTTGGCGCGTGTGTATTTCACGGTGCGGCTGCCGGAGGCCGAAATCGGCGCTGCACGTCAGGCGCCACCCACCGCCGACACCTCCGAGGCCAACCGGTTGCGGTTGCAGAATCTGCTCGCCGAGGCGAGCCGCACCTGGGACGACAACCTGAACGACGAGGTGAGCACGTCGACGGTGCTCGATCCCGCTTTGGTAGAGCGGTACGTGGAAGCCTTTCCGGAGGGTTACAAGCAGGATTTCGCCGCTGCCCGTGCGCTCTCGGACATCGTGCGCCTGGAGCGGGTGCGCGACGGCGGCATCGACCAATATCTCTACCGCAGGCCGGATTCGGAACCGGGTTCGTGGCGCTTCACCCTCTACATCGGCGGGCGGGGCATCTCATTGAGTCAGGTGCTTCCGATTTTGCAGAGCCTCGGTGTGGAGGTGGTGGACGAGCGGCCATACCAGGTCGAGCTGGAGACCGCCGCCGACGGCGGCGCCGGCGGCGAGCGGTGGATATACGACTTCGGCCTGCTGGCCCGTCCCGAATTGCTGCGCAGTTCGCTGGACCGCGATTTGGACGCGGAGCTGCTCGAGTCCTCCCAACGTGCCGACGTGCTGGAGGCAGCGGTTCGCGGGATGCGTGAGCGGTTCGTGGAAGCGTTCGAAGCGATGTGGTACGGCCGTGCCGAGGCGGACGGTCTCAACGAACTCGTGCTGCGCGCCCGGCTGCCCTGGCGGGCCGTCTCGATTCTTCGGACCTACGCGAAATACTTGCAGCAGGCCGGTTTTCCGTACAGTCAGGTGAACATTTGCCGCGTGCTGCTCACCTATCCGGACATCGCGCGGTTGTTCGTCGACTTGTTCGCGGCGCGTTTCGACCCGGATACCTGCTCCGCCGAGCGCGCCGCTGAGCTGGAGATCAAGGTCCGCGGACGGATCGATGAGGTCGTCAGCCTCGACTCGGACCGCATTCTGCGTGCCATCCTGGGCTTGGTCAAAGCGACGTTGCGGACCAACTATTACGTCACCGACGCGAACGGTGGGTCGCGCGATTACCTCTCGGTGAAGGTCGAACCGCAGGAGATCGCGGAATTGCCCAGGCCGCGGCCGCAATTCGAGATATTCGTGTATTCGCCACGGGTCGAGGGTGTGCATCTGCGTTTCGGGGCGGTGGCGCGTGGTGGTTTGCGGTGGTCGGATCGGTTGGAGGATTTCCGGACCGAGGTGTTGGGTTTGGTGAAGGCACAGGCGGTGAAGAATGCGGTGATCGTGCCGGTGGGTGCCAAGGGTGGGTTTGTGGTGAAGCAGCCGCCTGCGGCCACTGGTGATCCGGCGGGGGATCGGCAGGCGTTGGGTGCTGAGGGTGTTGCTTGTTATCGGACGTTCGTTTCCGGCCTCTTGGATATCACCGACAATGTGGATCGTGTGAGCGGTGCGGTGCTGCCGCCGGCTCGGGTGGTGCGTCGGGATGGTGATGACACCTATTTGGTGGTGGCTGCGGATAAGGGAACGGCGACGTTTTCGGATATCGCCAACGATGTCGCCCACAGCTATGGTTTCTGGCTTGGTGATGCATTCGCGTCGGGTGGGTCGGCCGGTTATGACCACAAGGCGATGGGGATTACGGCCAGGGGTGCGTGGGAGAGTGTCAAACGGCATTTCCGTGAGCTGGAAATCGACACTCAGACGCAGGATTTCACCGTTGTCGGTGTGGGTGATATGAGCGGTGATGTGTTCGGTAATGGCATGTTGCTGTCGGAGCACATTCGTTTGGTGGCGGCGTTCGACCATCGGCACGTTTTCCTGGATCCGATTCCGGACGCGGCGCGTTCGTTCCGGGAGCGGCAGCGGTTGTTCGCGCTGCCGCGTTCGTCGTGGGCCGATTACGACGCGTCGCTGATCGGTCCGGGCGGCGGTGTGTGGGACCGGACGGTGAAATCGGTGCCGATCAGTCCGCAGGCCAGGACGGCACTCGGACTGGCCGACGATGTCGAATCGCTGTCACCGCCGGACCTGGTTCGCGCGATCCTGCTCGCTCCGGTCGACCTGCTGTGGAACGGGGGTATCGGCACCTACATCAAGGCGAGCACCGAGTCGAACGGCGACGTGGGCGACAAGTCCAACGACGCGGTCCGGGTCAATGGAAACCAGTTGCGGGTCAAGGTGATCGGTGAGGGCGGCAACCTGGGGGCGACCGCGCTGGGCCGCATCGAGTTCTGCCGCAACGGCGGCAAGATGAACACCGACGCGCTGGACAACTCCGCGGGCGTGGACTGCTCCGATCATGAGGTCAACATCAAGATTCTGCTGGACGCCCTCGTCTCCGGCGGACAATTGCCCGAGACCGAGCGCAACCCGCTGCTGGCCTCGATGACCGACGAGGTCGCGCGGCTGGTGCTGCGGGACAACGTGGCGCAGAACTTCTTGATGGGCGTTTCGCGCACCGAGGCGCCGCAAATGCTGAGCGTGCAGATGCGGCTCATCGAGGATCTCGAGCAGCGGCGCGGCCTGGACCGCGAACTCGAGGCGCTGCCCTCGGATCAGGAGATCAAGCGCAGGCTGGAGGATGGCGGGAGTCTGGCGTCACCGGAGCTGGCCAACCTGATGGCGCACGTGAAGCTGTCGCTCAAGGCCGATCTACTCGATTCCGACCTGCCCGACAGCCAGTATTTCGCGGCGCGGCTGTCCGACTATTTCCCGACTCCGCTGCGCAGCAGGTTCGGCACCGCGATCAAGCGGCACCGGCTGCGCAGAGAGATCGTCACCACCATGGTCGCCAACGAGATGGTGGACTACGGCGGCATCACCTACGCGCACCGGTTGAACGAAGAAGCCGGAGCGACGACCACCGACGCGGTGCGCGCCTTCGCCGCCGCGAGCGGGATCTTCGACCTGCATGAGATGTGGGCGCGGATCCGGGCCTGCGACGCGCCCACCTCGGTGCGCGACCTGCTCGAACTGGAGACCAAGCGGACGCTGGATCGAGCATCCCGGTGGCTGCTGAGCAACCGGCCGCAGCCGATCGCGGTCGGCTCCGAGATCAGCCGATACCGCAGCGACATGCGCGAACTCGCACCCAAGGTACCGAACTGGCTGCGCGGACATCACGTATCCACGCTTACCGACCAGTCTGCCGAATTGATCGCGCGTGGCGCGCCGACCGATCTGGCGACCGAGGTCTTCGGTCTGCTCAACCTGTTCCCCTTGCTGGACATCGTGGACATCGCCGACATCACCGACCGGGACGGCGACGAAGTCGGCTCGCTGTACTACGCGCTCAACGATCACCTCAAGATCGATTGGCTGCTGGAGGCCGTCAGTCACCTCGAACGCGGCGATCGCTGGCACTCGCTGGCGCGGCTGGCGTTGCGCGATGACATGTACGGCTCGCTGCGGTCGCTCACCCTCGACGTGCTCTCCGGTGGCGACCCCGAGGAGACCGCGGACGAAAAAATTGCATACTGGGAGTCGAAGAACCAGTCCCGCCTCGGCCGAGCCAGGGCGGCGCTGTCGGAGTTGTTCGAGTCCGGGACCCACGATCTCGCCACGCTGTCGGTTGCAGCGCGGCAAGTGCGGAGCATGGTGAGCGGGGTGGGCGCTCAATCGGAGGTACCACGGTGACGAGATCGATGAACGGAAGCGGGGCAGCGGCGGGCAGCCTGGTGCTGCCCAAGCGGTTCCACGCCGAAGTGGACGTCAGATGGTCGGATATGGACGTGTTCCAGCACGTCAACCATGCCCGTATGGTGACGCTGCTGGAGGAGGCGCGGATCCCGTGGCTGTTCGAGGACGGCCGCCCCACCGCCCCGCTGCGCGAGGGCTGCGTGCTCACCGACCTGCGAGTTCGCTACCGCGGCCAGCTGCGGCACGAGGACACGCCGCTGGATATCGCGATGTGGATCGAGCGGTTACGCGCGGTCGACTTCACCATCGGCTACGAGGTGCGAGCATCCGGTGCCGAGCCCGATTCGCCGGCGGCGGTGGTCGCGTCCACGCAGATCGCGGCGTTCGATATGCCGGCGCAGCGGTTGCGCCGGCTCACCGACGCCGAGCGTGACTATCTGTCCGAGTGGATGGAGTGAGCGCGCGCGTCGGTGATCGTTCAGTCGGTGATCGTTCAGTGGTGACGGCGGAGCAGCTGTAATGGCGGAACAACGAGTGCTGCACGTGTCCGATCCGGCGGAGCGGGAGAATCTCGCGACGTTCCTCACCAGGGCCACGCGCCTGGACCCCGCGGCGGTGGTGCGCCTGCGCCGTCGCGGCGAGCGCTACGTTGCCGCGTGGGTGGCGACCGGATTCGAGGCGCTGGCGGTGCGCACGGTGGTAGCCGAACTCGGCGTCGACGATGTCACCGTCGACGCCGAGCTGGTGCTGGCCGGGCTGGCCAGTGGCAGCCCGATCGATCTCGGATATTCGATGGACTCCGCCTGGCGTGGCGCGTTGCCACCCGCAGACGGTTTCACGCATGTCGACGACGTGCCCGCGCGCACCTTGGTGGAACTCGCCGAGCAGGGGGCGCGGCTGGCGAAGGAACATGGCAGCGGTCATGGCCCGCCTGCCTCGCTACTCGACCAGGCCGTGTTGACCGTGTCCGGTGCGGGAACCCAGGTGCAGGTGCCGATGCGGGTTGTCTTCGCGCTCACGGCGATGGATTTCATCCCGCATGCGGGGGAGAAGGCCGATCCGCGCCGCATCCCACCCGCCGAGATCGTTCGTGTGCGCGCCACCAGAACATGGTTGCGGCTGGATGCCCGCTACGGCTCGGTTGCCCGCCGCCTCGGCGGTGGAATCAACCTGCTGTTCTAGCGATGCTCGATCTCGCTTCGCTCGATGTCGGGGTCGGGTCGGTGTGGTCCGATGCAATGGAAAGTGCGGCATCGACGTGCGCGGTTATGTATGGCTTGCAAGTTGGTTGAACCATCCTGGACCGGCTGGAGACTCCTGATATAGCAAGGGAGACTGTCAGCCATGGCGGCACCACGGAAGTTCGACGAGGAGACCCGCGCGCGGGCGGTGAGGATGTATCAGGACCGGATCCGTGAGCACGGTGACTCGATGGCCGGCGCGCGCCGGCATGCGTCGCGTGCAAACGCGCTGATCCGAGTCAGACCCGTGTTGTCAGTCAGGCTGATGTCGCGTTGCGGGCAAACGTGCTGATCCGCGCTCGCGTATCCGATATCGGCTGCCAATTCCCCAGTAGCGCATGGTCGCCCATGAACGATCGATAAGGCGGGCGGCACCGTCGGCAGGGGGGACGGCGCCGCCCCGCGTGATCAATGAAAAAGTCTGGTCCACAATGCTTTTCGGGATGCTCAGAAGATGCCGAACAGGCGGGACAGCGCGGTCGTCGCCGCAGCGGCCAGGATCACCACCAGGATGGGCTGCCCTTTCCAGGCGAGTGCTCCACCGACGAGAACGCCTGCGGGCACGGCGAATCCGAGATCACCCGTGCCGAGCGGCACAGTGGTGACGGCGACCAGCGCGGTGAGCAGAACGACCGCGCCGATCTCCAGCAGTCGCACCGCGCGTGCGGGAATGCGGACCCGTTCGCGCAGCGCCGGACCGGCCCAGCGGAAGGCGTAGGTGCCCGCGGCGAGCGCAAATATTCCGGCGGTCAGCATCATCGTGCTTCCTGTGCGACGGGAGCCGGTCGTTCGCGCGCCGAGACGAGCACTCCCGCAAGAGCGAGCAGAACGGGCAGCCCGGTGGGCAGGAAAGGGGCGCCGGCCAGCGCGATCGCGGTGCCTGCGCCCACCGCCCGGAGCGTGGCTCGGTCGCGCAGAGCAGGCAGCACCAGCGCGAGCAGCACCGTGGGGAACACCGCGTCCAATCCGAGGGCCGAGGTATCGGGAACCACCGACCCGATCAGCGCCCCGATCGCCGCCCCGCTGGGCCAAGCCAGCAGTACCCCGGCGCCGGTGACCCAGTAGGCGGCCCGCTTGCGCCGCGCGTCGGGCTGCGCGATGGCCAGTGCCACGGACTCGTCGTTCATCAGATGCACCCCGAGCGATCGCCGCCACCCGGTGCCGACCACGTCCGGAACCGACAGCCCGTAGGGCAGGTGCCTGGCATTCACCAGCAGCCCCGCGAGCATGGCGGCGATCGGACTACCGCCGGTGGCGACGATGCCGAGGAAGAGGAACTCCGAACTTCCGGCGAGCACCACGCACCCGAGCAGGACCGGCAGCCAGACCGGGAAGCCCGCAGCGACCGCGGTTGCCCCGTAGGAGATCCCGATCACCCAGACGGCGGCGCAGACGGCCGCGATGCCCATCAGCGCCTCGCGGCCCAGTGTTCGCCATATCGAACGCATGTTTTCTATGGTGAACATGGCAGGCGGGTTCGTCAATATGGTTTTCTGGTGGCATGACGCAGCAGCACGCGACACCTCAGGCGGTGATCGCCGCTGCGCTGCGCCGCGAGCGCACCAAGGCCGGGTTGTCGCTGAGTGAGGTCGCCCATCGGGCGGGCATCGCGAAATCCACGTTGTGGCAATTGGAATCGGGAACGGGAAATCCGAGCCTGGAGACATTGTGGGCGCTGTGCGTCGCGCTGGACATGCCGTTCTCCCGATTGTTCGACCCGCCCCGCTCGAACGTGCACGTGATCCGGGCAGGCGCGGGGCCGGTGGTGGCCGCCGCGCACTCGGAGTATCGAGCCACCTTGCTGGCCGCCGGTCCGGCCAACGCACGCCGCGATCTGTTCCGCATCACCGCGGAACCCGGACATGCGCGCCGATCGGATCCGCACATTCCGGGCGTGGTCGAGCACGTGCTGCTCGCCGAGGGGCGTGCGATGGTCGGTCCGGTCGACGCGCCGGTCGAACTACATCCCGGTGACTACATCGCCTACCCGGGCGATCAGCCGCATGTGTTCGAAGCGCTGACCTCGCCGACCTGGGCCACGCTGGTGATCGAATACACCTGAGCGATCAGGCCGCGCCTTCGCCGAGATACTGCAACCACACCGGGTCGAGTTCCGCGGTGGTGGACAACAGGCGCCAGTGCGGGCCTTTCGGCGAGACCAGTGCGGAGCGCAAGGTCCAGCCCAGCTCGCTGAGCAGCTTGTCGGCCTTGCGGTGGTTGCACGGTGCACAACTGGCGACGCAGTTCTCCCAGGAGTGTTCGCCGCCTCGGCTGCGCGGAATCACGTGGTCGATCGTCTCGGCCTTGCCGCCGCAGTAACCGCACCGATAGCGATCCCGGTGCATGAGGGCGGCGCGAGTCATCGGCACCCGGGCACGGTAGGGCACGTGGACGTAGCTGCGCAGGCGGATCACCGAAGGAATGACGACCGACGTCTCGGCGGAGTGCACTACCGGCCCCGTGTCGTTGTGGTGAACGGTATCGGCCTTGTCGCAGATGAGCAGGATGATCGCGCGGCGCGCGGACAAAGCGGTGAGCGGCTCGTAGGTGGCGTTCAGCAGCAGCACCCTGGTCTTGAGCCAGTTCGTGCCCTCGGCGGGCGATGCGGCGGGGTGGGGACCGTGGTCGTGATGGCCACGATGTCCGCCCGGATAATGTTCGGACAAGATGTGCAGCGGAGTAGCCCCCGACCCACGATTGTGGACGTCGGCGGGCTGGAGTTGTCGGTGCGCTCGCGCCTCATGTGACCGGGCGCTGTGCCGCTGCTTCATCTCGACCTCGATTTCATGATTGGCAGGATCATGTGGTATCTGCGGAGCAGAGACTGTCACCCAGTTGACCATGGAACGCCGGGCATTGCACGGTGATTTTCAACAATGTCCGGTTAACTGTGGCTGAAGAGCCGCCCAGGTGCGACGTTTTCCGGCGCTGACCGGCGGCGCGAGGGCGGCGCAGTGGCGGCGCGCGGCACAAGAGCGGCGCGGGCACAATGGACAGCGGTGCATCCGGTGAATCGAGAGGGTCAATGACTTCGGGCGAGCAGACAGCGACGTCGTTCTACGAGGCGGTCGGCGGGGCGGACACGTTCCGGCGGATCGTCGCGACCTTCTATCGCGAGGTGGCGGCCGACGAGGTGCTGCGTCCGCTCTATCCGGAACAAGACCTCGGTCCGGCCGAGCGCCGGTTGCGGATGTTCCTCGAACAGTACTGGGGTGGCCCGCGCACCTACTCCGACGAGCGTGGCCATCCACGTCTGCGCATGCGGCACATGCCGTTCACCATCGGACCGATCGAGCGCGACGCCTGGTTGCGCTGCATGCGCATCGCGGTCGCGGAGATAGAGCCCGACATCCTCGACGACGAGCACCGCAAGGCGCTGCTCGACTACCTGGAGATGGCGGCCAACTCGTTAATGAATGCCCCGTTCTGACTACCCGTTCGTGCGGGGAATCCAGCAGTGCGCTGGCATGTGTTTCCGACTACGGTGCGGTGGCACCGCGTTCACCCTTTGGCACTATTGCGGATGTGAGTGATACACCAGCCGTAACGGCCCCGGTGGATCGAACCACCCAACCGTGGTGGCGGTCGGCCGTGTTCTACCAGGTCTATCCCAGGTCCTTCGCGGATTCCAGCGGCGATGGGATCGGTGATCTCGGTGGAGTCCGGGACAAGCTCGGCTACCTCGAACTGCTCGGCGTGGACGCGCTGTGGGTCTGCCCGGTGATGCGTTCCCCGATGGCGGACGGTGGCTACGACGTCGCCGATCCGCGCGATATCGACCAACTCTTCGGCGGTCTGGCCGCGATGGACGCGCTGATCGCCGACGCGCACGCCCGTCGGATCAAAGTCACGATGGACCTGGTGCCCAACCACACCAGCGATCAGCACCCGTGGTTCCGCGCCGCGCTGGCGGCGGGCCCTGGTAGCCCGGAGCGGTCCCGGTATATCTTCCGGGACGGCCGCGGGCCCGGCGGCGCCGAGCCGCCGAACAACTGGCCGAGCATCTTCGGTGGGCCCGCGTGGACCAGGGTCACCGAACCCGACGGCACGCCGGGCCAGTGGTACCTGCACATCTTCGCCCGCGAGCAACCCGACTTGAACTGGGCCGATCCGGAGGTCGCCGCGGATTTCGAGCAGACCTTGCGGTTCTGGCTCGCCCGTGGCGTGGACGGCTTCCGGCTCGACGTCGCGCACGGTATGGCCAAGCCCGACGGCTTGCCCGATATGCCCGAGCTCTCCGTGTCGGCCCTGCTCGCCCACGACGACAACGACCCCCGGTTCAACAACCCCGCGGTCCACGAGATCCACCGCCGGATACGCAAGGTGGTCGACGAGTACCCGGACGCGGTGACCATCGGCGAAGTGTGGGTCAACGACAACATCCGCTTCGGCGAGTACGTGCGCTCCGACGAACTGCACTTGGCGTTCAATTTCCGCCTCGCGGAGGCCGCGTTCAGCGCCGAGGCCGTGCGCGACGCGATCGACAACTCGCTCGCCGCCGTCGGGCCGGTGTTCGCCGTGCCCACCTGGACGCTGTCCAACCACGACATCGAGCGCGAGGTCACCCGATACGGTGGCGGCGCGATCGGACTCGCCCGGGCGCGGGCGATGATTCTGCTGGAACTCGCGCTGCCCGGCGCGGTATTCATCTACAACGGCGCCGAGCTGGGACTGCCGAACGTGGACGATCTGCCGGACGAGGTGCTGCGGGATCCGGTGTGGGAGCGCTCCGGGCACACCCAGCGCGGCCGTGACGGCTGCCGGGTCCCGGTGCCGTGGGAAGGCGCCGCGCCACCGTTCGGCTTCACCAGCGGGACGCCTTGGCTGCCGATTCCCTCCGACTGGGCCGGGTTGACGGTCGAAGCGCAGCTGGAACACCTCGGCTCCACCCTGTCGCTCTACCGCAGGGCGATCGAACTGCGTCGGCTGCGTCCGGAGTTCGCTGGGGACCGGATCGAGTGGTACGGCAGCCCGCCGGGCTGTCTGGCGTTCCGGCGTTCCGGCGGGCTGGTCTGCGCGCTCAACGCCTCGAACGCGCCGATCCAGCTACCACCAGGGGACCTGCTGCTGGCCAGCGCACCGTCCGACGGTGGCCGGCTGCCGCCGAACGCTGCGGCCTGGCTGGTCTGAAAAAAATCGGAAAAGCCCAGGTCGTGGTGGGGTGGAGGCGACATGGGCCGGCGTGCGCATCGACCGGGCGCAGAACTACTACAGACGATCGTCTACCTTTGAGCCGTGAGCATTCTCGAGACAGTGCTGATCTTCGTCGGCATCCCGCTGGTGATCTACGGCGTCATCGCCGGATTGTCGTTTCTCGGTAAGCCGCTGCCCGGCGAGAAGCCGGTCCACTTCGCCCTCGGCCAGAAGTGGACTCAGGCGCCGGTGCTGTGGAGTGCTACTGACGAGGTGACGACCTCGGGTCACCACATCGCAGAGACCTCGCATGGGCACCATGCGGCCATCGAGTCCACCGAGGTGGAGCTGATCGGAGGACGGGCAAGTGGCAAGTTCTAAGTGGCCGGCGGTGGTCGAAGCCGATCTGCCGCACGGATACGCCATCACCAGCAGCGGGCGCGTCTCCGGCGTGCACGAGGCGGGCGACGTGTTCAAAGAAGCGCCGTTCAGCGACCACGAGCGGCTCACGATGGACAACGTGCTCACCGAGGCGACCCGGGCAACCAAGGTGCGCTTCAACGTCTACATCGGTGATCTGGGCGCCGACCCGGCCGCCGGCGCGGACGCGATTTTCCCCGAGACACCCGAGGCTGCGCGCTCGGTGCTGATCGCCGTCTCGCCCGATGCCAAGGCGATCGAGGTGCGTTCGGGCCGGGATGTCGCCGACCGCGCGAACGATCGCGTCTGCCGGCTCGGTGTGACCGCGGCGCTGAGTTCGTTCCGGCAGGGCCAGCTGATCGACGGACTGGTCTCCGCGGTCCGGGTGATGGCCGCGGCCATCGGTAGGTAGTTCTTCGCAACCCGGCGCGTCCACCCGGTCACCGGGCGGACGCGCCGCTTTCATTTATTACCGCGAGTCGAAGGCGCGGGCGCGCAGGGAGCGTTCGATACCTGCCTTGCCCTCACTGACCAGTCGTCGCAGGGCCGGTGGGTGGTCGCCCGCGAGGAACTTGTCGGCGACGGACACCGCGTCCTCACTGATCGCCCACTGCGGGTAGAGGCCGATCACCACCGTCTGGGCGACCTCGCTGGAGCGCCGCTCCCAGACATCCGGGATCTCGGCGAAATACCGCTCCACGTACGGCGCGAGCAGCTCCCCCTGTCCGGGAGGTGCGAACCCGCCGACAATCGAACGGGCGGTGACGTTGGGCACCGAATCGTCGCCCATCACCGTCGTCCATGCCTGTTCCTTCACCGCGGCGATCGGCCGGGTTGTCGCCGCCGCGGCCGCCTGGCGCTTGCCCGCGGCGGTCGGGTCGTTGGCCAGCTCCTGGTCGATGACGGGTGTCTCCAGCCCGTCGGCATCGATCTCGCCCGCTGCCGCGAGCGCGGACACCAGCCGCCAGCGCAGATCGGTGTCGACCACCAGGCCGGCCAGTCCGACCTTCGCCGGGTCGCCGTCGAGTAGTTCGCGCAGCACCTCGGTGTGCCAGTCCGACAGTTTCGCGCCGGTCAGCGCGTTGACGAAGGCCAGCTGGTGGTCCGAGCCCGGTTCGGCCTCGCGGGCGAGTTCCAGCAGGCGGTTCGCGTAGTCCGCCCAGCCGGTGGCAGCTGCCCAGTCCGGGGCGGCGTAGCTGCTGAGCGCGAGGTTGGCCTGCATCAGAAGTCGTTGCACCACACCGATTTCGGTCTCGGCGCCGGCTCCGCGCTGGACCAGCGCGACGAAATCGCGGGCGCGGAACTCGGCTTGGCGAGTCATCTCCCAGGCCGCGGACCAGGCCAGCGTGCGCGGCAACGGCTCGGCGATATCGGCGATCCGGTTGACCAGCACGTCGAGCGAGTCGGCGTCCAGCCGGACCGAGCAGTAGGTGAGGTCGTCATCGTTGATCAGCACGAACCGGCCGCGCGGCACGCCGACCAGCTCGGGAACCTCGGTGCGCTCGGAGGCGTCGAGATCGAGCTCGACGCGCTCGGTGCGCACCAGCTTTCCGTCCTGATCGTCGTAGACGCCGATGGCGAGCCGGTGCACGCGCCGTTCACCCGCGCCCGGCTGCGCGCCCTCCTGGACGACGGCGAACGAACTGAACCTGCCCTCGGCGTCGACCTCGAAGTCGGGGCGCAGGATATTCAGTCCCGTGGTCTTCAGCCACTGCGCGCCCCAGGTGGACAGGTTGCGCCCGGACGATTTCTCCAGCGCCGCCAGCAGATCGTCGAACGTGGCGTTGCCGTAGGCGTGCTCGGCGAAGTACGCGCGCAGCCCCGCGAGGAACGGCGCCAAACCCACGTAGGCGACCAGCTGCTTCAGCACGCTGGCGCCCTTGGCGTAGGTGATGCCGTCGAAGTTCACCTCGACGGCGGCGAGATCCGGGATGTCCGCGGCGATCGGGTGGGTGGAAGGCAGCTGGTCCTGCCGGTAGGCCCAGGACTTCTCGACGTTCGCGAACGTGGTCCACGCGTTGGCGTATTCGGTGGCCTCGGACTGGCACAGTACCGAGGCGAAGGTGGCGAACGACTCGTTCAGCCACAGATCGTCCCACCACTTCATGGTGACCAGATCACCGAACCACATGTGCGCCATCTCGTGCAGCACGGTCTCCGCGCGACGTTCGTAGGACGCGCGGGTCACCTTGGACCGGAAGACGTAGTCCTCCAGGAAGGTCACCGCGCCCGCGTTCTCCATCGCGCCCGCGTTGAACTCCGGCACGAACAGCTGGTCGTACTTGCCGAAAGCGTACGGGGTGCCGAAATTGCCATGGTAGAAGCCGAAGCCCTGCTTGGTCTCGGTGAACAGCCGGTCGGCGTCCATGTACTCGGCCAGCGAGGCGCGGCAGTAGAGGCCGAGCGGGATGCTGCCGTGTTCGTCGGTGTAGACGTCGGTCCATTGCGCGTATGGGCCCGCGATGAGCGCGACCAGGTAGGTGCTCATCTTCGGGGTGGTGCGGAAGACGTGCCGGCCCGGGGTGGCGGCGAGGGTTTCCACGACCGCGCTGTTGGACACGACCTGCCAGTTCGCCGGCGCGGTGACGGCGATGTCGAAGGTGGCCTTCAGATCGGGCTGGTCGAAGCAGGCGAACATCCGCTTGGCGTCGGCGGTTTCGAACTGCGAGTACAGGTACACGGCCTCGTCGGTGGGATCGACGAACCGGTGCAGACCCTCGCCGGTGTTCGAGTACTCGCAGTCGGCCTCCACGACGAGCTCGTTGCGCTCGGCGAGATCGGCCAGCGTGATTCCGGTCGACTCGTCATAGCCGGAGATGTCCAGTGCGGTGCCGTTGAGCACCGCCGAGCGAACACCGCGCGCCACGATATCGATGAACGTGCTCGCTCCGGGTGCTGCGGTGAAGGTGACGCTGCTGCGCGAGAAGAACGTCTGCTCGCCGGGCTTGCCCGCCTCGTCGGTCAGGTCCAGTTCGATGTGATAGTTCTCGACCGACACCGTCGAGGCGCGTTCGATCGCCTGTTCACGAGTGAGGTTGGGTGCGGACATAAGGCTCCTTCGTGGTCGAAGAACTGGCACGTGCGCCCCCAACAATGCCACCTCGCCGCGGTGGGCCGCGCGGGACTTTCCCGACCGATCCCGGTTACTCGGGTCTGCGGCGGGAGCGGGCGCCGAGCCGACGGCGCGGCGGGCGCTGCGCGGGCCGGCGGTATTGTGCCTGGTGCAGCGCAGGGTTCATCACCACGGATACGGAGGCTCGACGTTGAAGCATGTGCACGCCGGAAAGGTGCGTGACCTGTACGAGGACGGCGACACGCTGTTGCTGGTCGCTTCGGACCGAGTGTCGGTGTACGACGTGGTGCTGCCGACGCCGATTCCCGACAAGGGCGCGCTGCTGACCCAGCTGTCGAACTGGTGGTTCGAGTACTTCACCGATGTGCCCAACCACGTGATCTCCGCCACCGACGTGCCCGCCGAGTTCGCCGGCCGCGGCATCCGGGTCAAGCCGCTGAAGATGGTCCAGGTGGAATGCATCGCGCGCGGCTACCTGACCGGGTCCGGTCTCGCGGAGTACCGGCGGACGGGCACGGTATCCGGGGTAGCGCTGCCGCCCGGATTGCGCGAGGGTGACAAGTTGCCCGAGCCGATCTTCACGCCGACCACCAAAGCGTCCGAGGGGCACGACGAGTCGATCACGTTCGCCGACGTGGTGAACCAGGAGGGGCGCGAGGTCGCCGAGCGGCTGCGCGAGCTGACCCTGCACCTCTACACCCGCGGCGCGGCGCATGCCGCCGAACACGGCGTCATCGTCGCCGACACGAAGGTCGAGTTCGGCTGGGACGGCGACATCCTCACCCTCGGCGACGAGGTGCTCACCTCGGATTCCTCGCGTTTCTGGCCCGCCGCCGAATGGGAGCCGGGCCGGGCGCAGCGCTCGTTCGACAAGCAGTTCGTCCGCGACTGGGCCACCTCCACCGGCTGGGACAAGGAGCCGCCCGGCCCGGAGATCCCCGCCGACGTCGTTGTAGCGACACGCCAGAAGTACATGGAGGCCTACGAGCTCATCACCGGCCGGACCTGGGTGTAGCGGCGGGTCAGCCCGCCAGTTGCGCGCTGAGCCGGTCCAGATAGGGCCGCTGGCCGGCGACCAGCTTGTCTCGTGCGGTGACCGGGTCGAACCACTCGGCGCGATCGATCTCCGGGAACTGTGCGAATCGGCCGGAACGCGGCGGCCATTCCAGCGGGAAGGTGCCCGGCACCACGTCCGCGGGATCCAGGTCGCCCTCGACCGCCCAGGCGATGAGGACCTTCTTGCTCGCGCCGCTGCCGTAGCGCACCTCACCCAATGGCAGCCACGCACCAGCGGGAACCGGCAAACCGAGCTCTTCGGTGAACTCGCGGCCCGCCGCGGTGCGCGCCTGCTCGGTCTCCGGCTCGTACTCGCCCTTGGGAATCGACCACGCGCCCAGGTCTTTTCGCGCCCAGAACGGCCCGCCCATATGCCCGAGCAAGACCTCGACGGCACCGGCCGCGTCTCGGCGAAACAGCAGGACGCCCGCACTGTGTTTGTCTGCCACACCGCGTAGTCTGCCTGCCGGTGGCCGCCTATCCGACCACCCGGCTCGAATCAAACACAACCTGCGGCGCGGATGGTCAGGTAGTCGCGTTCCGGGATGCTGGTCGTGCGGCCGGCGGCCCGGACGTAACAGGCGATGGCGGCATCCGTATCGCCCGCCATCTCATGGAGGTGACCGCGCACGGCGTCGAGGCGGTGCGTGCCGGCCAGACGGTCGTCGAGTGTTCCGGCAAGGGCGAGACCGGCTTCCGGCCCGGCGACCATTGCCGTGGCCACCGCACGGTTGAGGGTCACCATCGGGTTGTCGGTGAACCGCTCGAGCCGGTCGTACAGTGTCAGGATTTCGGCCCAGTCGGTGTCCTCGGCGCGGGCGGCCTGGGCGTGCAGAACCGCTATGGCGGCCTGGATCTGGTAGACACCGCGCAGGCCGCCGGCGAGTGTGCCGGTGATCAGCGTGGTTCCCTCGGTGATCAGCGCCCGATCCCACAGCGCGCGGTTCTGTTCGGCCAGTGGGATGAGCTCGCCATTGGCTCCGGTGCGGGCCGCGCGGCGGGCATCGGTGAGCAGCATCAGCGCAAGCAACCCGGTGACCTCCGAGTTCTCGGGCAGCAGGCGGTGCACGGATCTGGCGAGCCGGATCGCCTCGTCGGACAGATCCGTGCGTTGCAGGCGCGGCCCCGAGCTGCTGGTGTATCCCTCGTTGAAGATCAGGTACAACACGTGCAGGACCGCTTCGAGCCGCTGGCGCCACTGCTCGTCATCGAGCCGCGCGAACGGCCGCTCTACGCCGGCCAGTTTCTTCTTCGCCCGCGTGATCCGTTGCGCCAGCGTCGCTTCCGGCAGCAGGAACGCGCGCGCGATCTGTTCGGTGCCGAGTCCGCCGACGGCGCGCAACGTCAGCGCGATGGCGGCTGCCGGGGACAGCGCCGGGTGACAGCACAGAAACAGCATGGTGAGTGTGTCGTCCTGGTCGACCGGAACGGCGTCGGGCACCTCGCGCTCGAACGCGGTGGCTTCCCTGCGCCGCCGCGCGAGCTCCGCGCGCACCGCGTCGGCCATGCGCCGCTGCGCCACCTGGATCAGCCAGGCTCGCGGATTGTCCGGCCGGCCCTGCTCGGGCCACTGCGTCGCGGCCGCCAGCAGGGCTTCTTGCAGGGCGTCCTCGGCGGTGTCGAAATCGCCGAACCGGCGGACGAGCGTTCCGAGGACCTGCGGCGCGAGTGCGCGCAGCAGGTCCTCGGTGCTCGCCGGGAGCGGTGTGTCGTCGGGCACCGCACGCCGGTCGCTCATTGCTCGGTGGCGGGGGCGCCCATCACCGCGCGGACTTCGATGTACTCGCCGATCGGTGCACCGCCGGGGCCGGGTGCGGCGGAGGCCTGCGCGGCGATCTCGTAGGCCCGTTCGGGGCTGTCCACATCGACGAGCCAATACCCGGCGAGGAACTCCTTGGTCTCCGGGAACGGTCCGTCGGTGATCACCGGCGCCGACCGCCCGTCCGAACTGACCACTCGTGCTTCACCCGGTCCGGCCAACCCCTGCGCGTCCACCAACTCACCCGACTCGGCGAGCTGCGCACCCAGCGCGCGCTGGAAGTCTATGTGTGCCCGGATCTCTTCGGGTGACCATTCGTTGAGCGGTGTGTCGCAGAAGCTTGCGGGTGCGTACGTCTTCAACAGCATGTACTTCATGGCTCGATTTCTCTCTTCTCCGGCGCTCGGTCCCGGGGAAAGCCCGGTGCGTCCGCGATGAAGGTCGGTGTCGCGCACGCGGATTCGACACCTTCGTTATGTGATGCGCATCACAGTGACGTCGTAGTGTCGGTGAGCCGATCCGGATCGACCGGGTCGCCGGCCAGGATCAGTTCTTTGATTCGGTCGGTGACATCCCAGATGTTCACGTTCATTCCGGCCAGCACTCGGTTGTCCGGGGCCAGCCAGAATGCGACGAACTCGCGGGCCGTCAAGTCGCCGCGCACGACGACCCTGGCGTATTCGCCCGGCGCGGCGTATCCGGTGTACTCCATGCCGAGGTCGTATTGATCGGTGAAGAAATAGGGCAGCCGGTCGTAGGTGGCCTCTTTGCCGAGCATGCTCGCGGCGGCGACCGCGGGCTGGTTGAGCGCGTTCGCCCAGTGCTCCACTCGGATCCGCCGGTCCAGCACGGGATGCCGGTGCGCGGCGATGTCGCCGACCGCGACGATGTCCGGATCGCTGGTGACCAGGTGTGCGTCGACGAGCACGCCGTCCTCGACCGCGAGCCCGGCATCGGCGGCCAGTTCCAGGTTCGGCTGCGCGCCGATCGCCACCAGCACCGCGTCGGCGTCGATCGTGCTGCCGTCGGCCAGGCGGACACCGTTGGCGACCGCGGTGGCGATGGCGTCCTCGGTGGTGATCGCGCCGACCTGCACGCCGAAACGGAAATCGACGCCGTTGGCCCGGTGCAGGTCGGCGAACACCCGGCCCATCTCGGGCCCGAGCGCGGCCCGCAGCGGCAGTTCACCCTGCTCGACGATGGTCACCTGCACGCCCGCCGCACGCGCCGCGGCCGCAACCTCCAAACCGATCCAGCCCGCTCCGATGATGACGATCCGGCGCGTGCTCTCGAACAGCTCGATCAGCGTGTCGGAGTCTTCGATGGTGCGCAGCGTGTAGACGTTGGGTGCGTCGGCGCCGGGAACCGGCAGCATGCGCGGCGCCGAACCGGTGGCGAGTGCGAGCTTGTCGTAGCGCAGCGTGGAACCGTCGGGCAGGGTGACGGTCTTCGCCGCGGCGTCGAGCCCCGTGACGGTGGTGCCGAGACGTACGTCGACGTGGTGGTCGCGGTACCACTGAGCGGGCTGCACGAGGAACTCGGTGAATGCCTTTTTGCCGGCGAGATGCTCCTTCGACAGCGGCGGCCGGTCGTAGGGCAGGTGTTCCTCGGCGCTGATCAGCGTCACAGTCCCGTCGAAGTCCTTGTCCCGCAGCGCTTCCGCGAGCTTGGCCGCGGCCAGCCCGCCGCCGACGATGACGAAATGCTGGTCAGAACTCATCGCGGACTCCATCGACGAAGGGGAACCAAGCTCCTGCCGACCAACCCTACTGGCAGCCGCGTGGGCGGTCGGCGGAAACGGCGCGCCGGGTGGGAACGAATCCGCCGCAAGTGTGGTTTCTGGATAAGGCGGTCGGCTCTGCGCCGCCCATGAGCATGCGATCGAGAGGAAGCCCCCGTGACCGACAAAGCCACCACGGACGTAGTCGATTTCTGGTTCGACCCGCTCTGCCCCTGGTGTTGGATCACGTCCCGCTGGATCCTCGAGACCGCGCAGGTCAGGGACATCGAAGCCCGGTTCCACGTGATGAGCCTCTCGGTGCTGAACGAGGGCAAGGACGTCCCACCGGAGTACCAGGAGGCGCTCGTCACCGGCTGGGGGCCGGTCCGCGTCGCGATCGCGGCGGCGCAGAAGCACGGTGACGAGGTGCTGTCGCCGCTGTACACCGCGATGGGCACGCGTTTACATAACGGCCGCGCGGAGTACGAACGCGAGAGCCGCCGGGAGACCCTCGCCGCGGTGATCGCCGACGCACTCGCCGAGGTCGGCCTGCCCGCCGAGCTCGCAGCGGCCGCTGACAGCACGGATTACGACGAGGCGGTGCGTAAGAGCCATCACGAGGGCATGGACAAGGTGGGACCGGATGTCGGGACGCCGACCATCCATATCAATGGGATCGCGTTCTTCGGCCCGGTCCTGTCCCGCATCCCGCGGGGCGAGGATGCGGGCAAGGTGTGGGACGCCGCCGTGGCGCTGGCGTCCTACCCGCACTTCTACGAGTTGAAGCGGACGCGCACCGAGGCTCCATCGTTCGACTGAGTGCCGCGTGGCGAGTGCCGCCCACGGCACTCGCCACGGTCACAGCACGGATTTCGGCGGTGTCGCCGGCGCCGCGCCGTAGGAACTCGGGTAGCCGCCCTGCGGCGCGGCGGTGCCCATCGGCGGGTTCGGGCGCAGGAACAGCTTGCCGTGCCTGCTGCGGTCGCGCAGCGCCCACATTCGCCAGGTGAGCACCGGGTGACTGGCCAGGGCGTTCACCATCCAGACGAAAAACCCCTTCTCGAATGCCGCCCGGTCGGCCATTTCGTCGAAGCCGACGAGGCTGTTCATGTACTTGCCCGCGGCCAGCGTGCCCATCGCGGCGGACGCGCCGGTGTGCCGGTTGCAGTAACCGTGGTTGTCGGCGGTGTACTCCTGCGCGCGGATCAGGCTGCTTCCGACGATCGGCAGGAATGGCACGAGGAACATGCCCAGCTGTCGCCAGTACGACGTGTGCCCGGCGGCGATGTGGCCGACCTCGTGGCCGATGATGAACGCCAGCGCGTCGGGTTCGCGTGCGGCGCCGCCGATCTCGAACAGGTCGCTGTAGACCACCACGAAGCGACGGAAGCCGTGTCCGCTGGCGAACGCGTTGATCTGGCCGTTGCCGAGCACCACGTACGCGTCCGGCACCTTCGCCATGCCGAAGCGGGCGGCCGCCTCCACCACCATCTGGTAGCCCTCGGGGAACTGCGTCGGCGACATCCGCACGCCGTTCACCCGCTGGCTCGCGTAGTTGATGCCGCGACCGAACCACAGCAGCAGGGGTGCGGCTACCAGTGCCAGGACGTACTGGTCGAAATTGCCGGTCGCCAGCAGCAGCACGGCGATCAGGTAGGCGAAGATGGTCAGCACGATGATGAGCACCAGCATCGGGATCTCCCAGCTGTGCCGCGCCGGCATACCGAAGGGCGACAGACCGCGCGGCTGTCGCTGCGGTGGCGCCGCGGGGGGCTGCGGCGCGCCAGGGTAGGTGCCGTACGCCGGGTACGAGCCGATGGGCGCCGGTTGATACGCGCCCGACGGGTACGGCTGTCCGTACGGCGCGGAGGGCGGGTTCGGAACCTGCGCCCATCCGGCCTGCCGAGCATACGGGTCGACCTGCGGGCCTGGCTGGTCGTGCGGCTGGGGTTCGTGCGGCTGCATGGGATGAACTCTATTCAGTCACCGGGAATGGGTAGGGGCCTCGTGCCACGGGACCATGGCCGCGAACACAGCTGGCATACCAGTCGATTCGCGTCGACGGGCGGCGGTGTTAATCGTCGGGTGTGCCCTGTTGCCCGCCGCGCGGTGGCAGCCTGACACAATGCCTGCCATGCGCGTATACCTGGGTGCCGACCATGCCGGTTTCGAACTGAAGAACCACGTCAAGGCTCATCTGGAGCAGGCCGGCCACGAGGTCGTCGACTGTGGCGCGCTGGCCTACGACGCGCTCGACGACTACCCCGCGTTCTGCATCGAGGCGGCCCGCCGCACCGTCGCCGACCCGGGCAGCCTCGGCCTGGTGTTCGGCGGCAGCGGTAACGGCGAGCAGATCGCGGCGAACAAGGTGCCCGGCGCCCGCTGCGCGCTGGCGTGGAGCGTCGAGACCGCGAAACTGGCCCGCGAGCACAACAACGCGCAGCTGATCGGCATCGGCGGACGGATGCACTCGACCGAGGAGGCGCTGGCCATCGTGGACGCGTTCGTCACCACCCCGTGGTCGGACGAGGAACGCCACCAGCGGCGCATCGACATCCTGGCCGAGTACGAGAAGTCCGGCATCGCCCCGGCGGTGCCCGCGTACTGAGTTCACCGCGGTTGCGCCGGCTGTGCCGGAAGGACATACGCTGCACCGCCTCGCGCGGCTGCATCAGCGCCGTCTCGCGGGCGGTGTGGTGCGCGTATCGAGCCCGCAGGGCAAGTTTGCCGCGGGCGCGGCCCGGGTGGACGGCCAGGTGCTGACCAAGGCCGAGGCGTGGGGTAAGCACCTACTGCACCACTACGACTCGGGGTTGGTCGTGCATGTGCATCTCGGTCTCTACGGCACGTTCACCGAATCCGATGTGCCGATGGGGGAGCCGGTCGGGCAAGTCCGGATGCGCATGACCGGGGGATCGGACGGACCGTCCGGCTTCGGCACCGACTTGCGTGGGCCGACGGCCTGCGAGATCCTGCTGGCGCCGGAGGTCGCCGCGCTCACCGAGCGGCTCGGCCCGGATCCGTTGCGCCGCGGTGTCGACCCGGACCGCGCTTGGCAACGTATCCACCGCTCGCGCAGGCCGATCGGTGCACTGCTGATGGATCAGCAGGTGGTGGCCGGTGTCGGTAACGTCTATCGCGCCGAACTGCTTTTCCGCCACCAGGTTTCGCCGCATCGCCCCGGCATCGCGCTCTCGGCCGACGAATGGACAGCCATGTGGACCGATCTCGTCGCGCTGATGCGGGTGGGTGTGCGGGTCGGAAAGATGGTCGTGGTGCGACCCGAACACGACCACGGCGAGCCCTCATACGCGCCCGATCGTCCGCGCACCTACGTCTACCGCCGTCAAGGGGCACCGTGCCGCCTGTGCGGCACCCCCGTCGCGCACCAGGTCATGCAGGCCCGAAACCTCTTCTGGTGCCCCGGCTGTCAACCGGACTGACCTGACCAGGTCGCAGGTGATGGTGTCGGTTCAACCCGCCACGGCGGTGTCCATATCCGGTCCTTCCGCGATGGCGAACCGGCGCCCGCCCGCGGTTTTCGCGGAATACATCGCGCCGTCGGCGCGGCGGAGTAGTTCGGTGAAATCGAACGGGCTGCCCGGCGGGTTGTAGGCGGTTCCGACGCTGGCCGAGACCGGAACCGGACCCGCCGACGACCAGACCGGATCACGCAGCGCGGCGACGATCCGATGCGCGAGTTCGCCGAGGGCGGTGCGGTGCGAGTTGGTGGCGAGGACGAACTCGTCGCCGCCGTAGCGGCAGATCACGGTGTCGGGCGGACAGGCTTCGCGCAGCCGGCCGGCCAGTTCGACGAGCACCTCGTCGCCGATCGCGTGGCCGTATCCGTCGTTGATCTGCTTGAACCGGTCCAGATCGATCAGCAGCAGCCCCAGGCCGCGGGTTTGATCGGTGGCCATCAGCCGCGCCTTGTCCTGCAGCAGCGTGCGGTTGGCCAGGTCGGTGAGTGCGTCGTGGGTGGCCTCGTGGCGCAGCCGATGCTGTAGCGCGGCGATCTCCTGGACCCGCAACGACACTTTGGCCGACAGGTTCTGCTCCTGCTGCGCAAGCGCCCGCTCCTGCAGCGCTTGCGCGTAACTGTCGATGGCCTGGCTGGCGATGAACGGCCAGCGTGTGGCGAGCAGGGAACCCGGCGTGCCGCAGGGGAAGCCGAGCAGCCACCGAGTGGCCTGCGCCAGCATCCGGATCCGGTCGAACGGCGCTTCGGCAAGCCTGGCTCCGAGCATCCGCGCATTGGGTACCGGGAATGGCTCGGACCTCGCCAGCGTGAGCAGCCGCTCGACGATGTCGACCAGCACCGGTTCCAGCTGCTGGGGCAGCGCGCCCGAGCCGGGTTCGGCGCAGACCGCACGGGCCCATGCGCGAGCCATGGTGGCTACCTGGGGTTCGATGTTCGCGGACATCGGACTCACCCGGTGTGGGTGACGTCGGTACCCAGCTGCCCTGTGCTGACACAGGCGCCGGCGTCACGCTGATCGTTCCCACTGCTACGCGGTTGTGTCCACCTGGTTCGGCGCACGGTCACCGCCCCCTTTCCAGATACCCCCGTCCGGCAAAAAGGATCTTAGCAAGCCACTCGGCGTCGAAAATCACTGTTTTGCAACGTGTTCTCGACACTTCGTCAATGGCGATCGGGAGTCTGATCGTAACCACCGCGCGAGTGTTACATCCGAATTCTGTTCGCTGTGGAATCGCGCTGTGACACGCCGATGACACGCTCGCGCGGAAGGGGGCGGTTCTCAGGGCCTCCGGCCCGGACGGGCTGCCCGTGCCGCGACCGACGTTCGGCATCCCGCCACGTGCGTGCGCTGCGACGGCGAGTCGTGCGGTCCTCATCGGAAATCCCTCGAGTGGTGTTCCTGGCGCGATCAGCAGTGTCGGCGGCCGCTCCCAGCAGGGTTGTCGGCCGTCACTCGAGTTTCGCCCACCAGCATCCGACACGCCAGAGTTTCAATGAAAAATCCCCTCTAAATTTCGCTCCAGCGCGCTGCTTCGCCGGGGCGGCTGAGTCGTGCCACCCTCGGTGCGGTAACCCGGAGCGCTCCGGTCCGCACCGGCGAGATCGCGCAGTCCGGGGCTGATTGGCGTTTCGGAAGGCGGATTCGGTACAGTCGGATCGCACACGGCATCGTGGCGATCCCATCGGTGTCGTATGCTCTGCGGGTGTAGTTCAATGGTAGAACCTCAGCCTTCCAAGCTGATGGTGCGGGTTCGATTCCCGTCACCCGCTCCACGGAACAGAACATTCATCCTCGTCGGCGGTGCCCCGCCGCCGCGAGGGCAACGGGGTGTAGCGCAGCTTGGTAGCGCATCCGCTTTGGGAGCGGAGGGTCGCAGGTTCAAATCCTGTCACCCCGACTGGGTTTGGTGCGGGTGAGCGCGGGTTTCATCTCCCTCGCCCGCAGATATGTGCCCGATGTTGCCTGTCGTTCGACCACCTTCGGCTGACATCTCGTCAACTTGCTTGCCTCAGTACGTATCCACTTCGGCAGCGACACCCCGGCACGGCTGAGCCCGAAGCCCGGCCCGGTGATCACAAGCCGGCGTGCCGGACTTCTGATGTACCTAGGCGAGATGGTGCTCACCGGCGACGATGATGACGGCGGCCAGGTGCCTATGAGAATCGGAATGGGCTTTACGACACGTGCGCCTGAACCCTCACCACTGCATCGTCACTACCGCCGAAACGCCTTCCACTGCCGTTCTTCCCGGAAGTGGTAGATATGCCGTTCCATAGCGCGCCGTTAACTGAGTAAGAGGGACGGCAGGATCTCAACGAGCCGTTACTCAACGGTACGATAAGGGTTGCGTGCTGGGTAGCCGTGAGCTGAACCGCGCGTAGGCCGGCTTTTGTGGCTCGGTTCGGGGACCGTTGAGCAGTCCTGATGGCGGTCCGATCCTCGGGCTGCGCACCTGCCGCAGGTGTGCCCTCGGCATCTCCGGAGATTGCCGCGAGTACTACGGAAGTTCTTCGAGAGACGCGGGATTTGTTGCACCAGCGAAGATCTCGTCGATTCCGGCAACGACGAACCGGCGGCCCCGCGCGCCGACGTCCCGGACAACATGTCCGGCGTGCGGGCATCATCCGCACCCATGGTTGCGCCCGCGCGACTCGGTGGCCGTCGCGCGAGCTGAGGGGGATGGTCGGTTAGTGTCTACTACCGTGCTTGCGGACACCCATTCCGATGGCGGCGATTTCCCGTGTCAGGACTCCCGGGACGCGCTGCCCCCGAGAGAGGCTGCCGCTGCCGTCTTCTCCAGCCGGTTATCGGAGTTGATCGCGGGGTCCGTCGTGTCCACCGAGGGCGGATCGACGCGCTCGCTGACGCTCTATTCGCTGGCGCAGCACCTGGAATCGGCCTACCCGGAGGTGCCGGTGTCGCAGTCCGGTCTGTACCGGCTCATCCACGGTGACGCGATTGCGCGGCTGGACTTGGTGATCGCGCTGGCGCGGGTGTTCGATGTGCCGCCGGAGTACTTCGTGACCGAGGAAAAGCATCGCTGATCGGCTCGTAAGCTGATCTCTCCAGCGGGAATAGCGTGCGCTCGGCGGGCTGCTCGCGCCAGCTGTGATCCGTCGTTCGGATCCTCCGCCCAGCGACGGCCCGGATTCGGCGCTGCCCAGCCCGGGCTTCCCGGCCTCGCGCCGGATTCGGAACCCGTTGCGCCGCAGCGGCGACAGCCCGAGGGCGAGTGAGTGAATCGTCGAGCTGGCCGGCGGCGCCCCAGGGCTGGTCCTCATCTTTGCCATCTGCGGCGACTCGACACCTGTTCGAGACCGAACTGGCCCCGCGATTGCCCAATCCACGGTCAACCCCGCGTTGGCTCGGGCAGTAGCCGAACCATGCGTGTGTCGCCGTCGCCGAATGCCAATTCCGCTCCGCAGTGGCCTATCCGGCGTCGCCAAGATGTACGAGTTCATCGAGTACCGCTGCCGGGCAAGGGCGTTCCCGGACTTCACTCGAATTCGGCTCGGTGCGTGGCAATTTCGGTATGCGACACTGATCGGGCAGACCGACGGCACGGCCGACGGGTGGTGCCCGCTGCCCACGCCGAACACGTTGCGCCGCACCCGCCGACCGGATCGTCTCCGGGACGATGCAGAAGCCGGAGACCCTGGGTTTTCAAGGGCAGGAAAAGCGGTCGGCCGCAGCGTGCCGCAGGCATGCACAGGGACTTGTCGCGGCGCGCCATGGGGTTTGCCGATGAGTTTGCTGATATGTAGCTGTGGGCCGGTCGGTCGCCCGGGAACCGCCGTGTGCCGAGGTCGCGAACTGTTGCGATGTGGTTTCCTTGAGGGATGACTGCGGCTGCCGAGTACACGATCGACGAGCTGGCGCGGGAGGCCGGTACGACCGTGCGCAGCCTGCGCGTTTACCACGAACGCGGGGTGCTGCCGCCCCCTCGGGTCAAGGGGCGGACCGGGTTCTACAGCGCCGACCACCTCAACCGGGTGCGCACTATCAGCAGGCTGCTCGACCGGGGGATCAAACTCAATGGCATCAAGGAATTGCTCAATGCCTGGGACCGCGGTGACGACCTGGGCGACATTCTCGGCGTCGGTGTCGCCGGTTCCGCCGAGAAGGCCGCCGATGACAGCGGGGACACCATTGCGGCGACCGAACTCGCCGAGCGCTACCGCGGCGTGCCGCACGGTCTGGCGCGGGTCGTCGCCGCGGGGCTGTACGAGCCGGTGGACGCGGCGACCTATCGGATCGCGGATCGCGGGCTGGCGAGCGGCTTCGATCGCTTGACCGCGGCCGGCATCCCAGCCGATCAAGCGCTCGGCGAGGTGGAGAAACTGCGCGCTGACGCCGACCGGATCGCCCGCCGCTTCGTCGACCTGTTCCGGGGTACCGTCTGGGCGGCGTTCCAGGATTCCCCGGGCGGCCCGGCGGAGATCGCCGCCGTCGCGCAACGCCTGGCGACCATCCGTCCGATACCCGGCGATACCGCCGTGAAACTCGTCAACCGCTTCGTCACAAAGTATCTCGACCAGGACACCGAGCTTTCGGAGACTCTGCGGCAGGACTGATCGCCGCGGGTGGCCGAGCCCGCGCGCAAGCGACCTGGTTCAGATTCCGATCGGTGGAGATACGACCAGTAACGCGCCGTTGATCAGCGGTATATCGGCGTCGTTCGACGCGCGTTCGCGCAGTCGCGACACTGCCGACCGCGGCCACGGTCAGCTGGTACCTGGTGGCGAGTGTGCGCGTGTTCGCCTGCGCCGCAGCGACCGCGGGGAGTGCGACCGGCTCGCCGCCCGGGACCGCCGGTTTCTCCGGGAATCAGGCTTCGACCGCGCCCCGATACGGCCAGATCCAGTCGGCGACCTCGGGGATGTCGGCGCCGTGCTCTCTGGTCCACGCGCGGGCGGTCCACCGCGCGTCGACCATCTCCTGCCGCAGCCCCGCGGCCCGCTCACGCAGGCTCGGAACGCGATCGATCACGTCCATCACCAGGTGGTAGCGGTCCAGGTCGTTGAGCATCACCATGTCGAACGGGGTGGTGGTGGTGCCGTGTTCCTGGTAGCCGCGCACGTGCAGCCCATCGTGGTTGGCGCGCCGATAGGTCAGCCGGTGGATCAGCCACGGGTAGCCGTGGAAGGCGAAGATCACCGGCCGGTCGCGGGTGAACAGGGTGTCGAACTCGCTGTCGGGCAGCCCGTGCGGATGCGCGTCCTGCGGCAGCAGTCGCATCAGGTCGACCACGTTGACCACCCGGACCCGCAACTCGGGCAGTCGTTCGCGCAGTATCGCGGCCGCGGCCAGCGTCTCCAGCGTCGGGATGTCGCCCGCGCAGGCGAGCACCACGTCCGGCGTGGCGCCGACCTCGTCCCGATGACAGGCCCACGTCCAGATGCCGATGCCGCGCGCGCAGTGCTCGGCCGCGTCCGCCACCGACAGCCAGTCGGCCTGCGGTTGCTTGCCCGCGACCACCACGTTCACGTAGTGCCGCGAACGCAGGCAGTGGTCGTAGGTGGACAGCAGCGTGTTGGCGTCCGGTGGCAGATACACCCGCACGATCGAGGGCTTCTTGTTCAGCACCACGTCCAGGAAACCGGGGTCCTGGTGGGTGAAGCCGTTGTGGTCCTGGCGCCAGACATGCGACGACAGCAGGTAGTTGAGGCTCGCGATCGGCCGCCGCCACGGTACCGCCGCGCTCGCGTCGAGCCATTTCGCGTGCTGGTTGAACATCGCGTCCACGATGTGGATGAACGCCTCGTAGCAGGTGAAGACACCGTGCCTGCCGCTGAGCAGGTAGCCCTCGAGCAGACCTTGGCACATGTGCTCGGACAGCACCTCGACCACCCGGCCGGCGCGGTCGAGGTGCTCGTCGCGGGCGTCGATGCCGGCCTGCCAATTGCGTCCGGTGACCTCCAGGATGTCCTGTAGCCGATTGCTGGCCAGCTCGTCGGGCGCGAACGTCAGGAAGTTGTCCGGGTTGCTTCTGGTGACCTCGCGCAGCCATCCGCCGAGGACTCTGGTGGCCTCGTGCGCGGTCGCGCCGGGTGTGCTCACCTCGACGCCGAACTCGCGCCAGTCCGGCAGCCGCAGGTCGCGGACCAACGCGCCGCCGTTGGCGACCGGATTGGCGCTCATCCGCCGATCGCCATCGGGCACCTGGTCGCACAATTCCGACACCGGTTTGCCGGTCTCGTCGAACAGTTCCTCCGGGCGGTAGGACCGCAACCACTGTTCCAGGACCGCGCGGTGGTCCGGGTCGGTGCGCGCGGCGGGCAACGGGACCTGGTGAGCCCGGAAGGTGCCCTCGACCCGGTTGCCGTCCACCAGCGGTGGACAGGTCCAGCCTTTCGGCGTGCGCAGCACGATCATCGGCCATGCTGGTCGTGTCGCGTCGGTGCCGCCGCGGGCGGCGCGCTGGATCTGGGCGATCCGCTCCAGAGCGGTATCCATCGCGCCGGCCACGGCCTGGTGGACGGCCGCGGGATCATCGCCCGCGACGATGATCGGCTCGTAGCCGTATCCGTGCAGCAGCGCGAGCAACTCCCGTTCCGAGATGCGCGCCAGGATGGTCGGATTGGCGATCTTGTACTCGTTCAGCGCCAGGATCGGCAGGACCGCGCCGTCGCGTGCCGGGTTGACGAACTTGTTCGCATGCCAGCTGGTGGCCAGTGGGCCGGTCTCCGCCTCGCCGTCACCGATGACGCAGAACACGGTGAGGTCAGGGTTGTCCAGCACGGTGCCGAACGCGTGCAGCAGCGAGTAGCCGAGCTCACCGCCCTCGTGTAAGGAGCCGGGCGTCTCCGGTGCGCAGTGGCTGGGCACGCCGCCGGGAAAGGAGAACTGGTGAAACAGCGCGCCCATTCCGGCGGCGTCCTGTGGGATATGGCTGTACAGCTCGGAGTACGTGCCCTCCAGCCAGGCGCACGCGTTCGGGCCGGGCCCGCCGTGCCCGGGGCCCGCGACGAAAACGGCGTTCAGGCCGCGCTGCCGGATCACGCGATTGGCGTGGGCCCAGACCAGATTCAGGCCGGGCACGGTGCCGAAATGACCGAGCAGGCGCGGCTTGATGTGCTCGGCGCGCAGCGGTTCGCGCAGCAGCGGGTTGGCCATCAGGTAGATCTGTCCGACCGCGAGATAGTTGGCCGCCCGCCACCACGCATCGATGGATCTCAGCTCGTCGCGTTCCAGCGGACCCGCGGCGTCCGTGAGCCGATAGGGACGCGGAGCGACGGTTTCCCCGCGCACGCCACCGACATTGTCGGCCGAAGTATCGCCACCCGCACTGGCCATCTGGGTCATCCGCCGACTCTCCTCACACTCGGGGTATCGGGGACAGCGGCGTCCACGACGTGTCCCCCGGGTTGCGCATGGCTGCCGACCGGAATCGGCAACTTCTGCCGACCGGAATCGGCAGATACGGAATGGAGAATTCACCGCCAGCCTAGTGGGGCACGCGACCGTGGCGCGGCGAAAGCGTGTCGCTAGCTGCCCGCCCGGCCTTTCACCCACCCGTGGTCCCGGCGTACCGGCGCCTTCGTCGCGGCCGTGCCCGGGTTTCGGGCGGACCAGGACCGGCAACGTCCATTAAGGTCCGCGGCATGCACATTCTCGGAAGGATCATCGGGATCGGCGCACTCGCCGCGACGAGTATCGCGTTGGCGGCCTGCGGCTCGGACGATGGGACGTCCACCGCCGTCACCACCAGGACCACCGCCCAGGCGGGTCCTTCCGCCGCACAGCGCCCGGCGACGCCGAGCAAAGGCCGCGAATGCACGGCCGAGGACATCCGCGTGACCGGCGATTTCGGCTCCGCGCCGACGATCACCATCCCGGACGATTGCGACCCGCCCAAGCAGCTGATCGTCAAGGACCTCGCTGCGGGCAGCGGACCCGGCGCCGTGGCCGGTCAGCAGCTGACCATGAACTACGCGCTGGTCACCTGGTCGGACAAGAAGAAGCTGGACAGCTCGTTCGACCGCGGCAAGCCGTTCCAGCTCACCCTCGGCGACGGCCAGGTCATCAAGGGCTGGGATCAGGGGTTGGTCGGGGTGCGGGAGGGCTCGCGCAGGCTGCTGATCGTGCCGCCGGAGCTCGGCTACGGAGCCGGCGGGCGCGGCATCGCGCCGTACGAAACACTGGTGTTCGTCACCGACGCGGTCTCGGTGGGGAAGTAGCCGAACCCGTCGCGGCCCCCGCCGATTGCAGGCCCGCCCGGCCGGTCAACTACCCTGGTCGGGATGCGTCGCGCACACCGCATCCCTCGTCGTCTCGGCCGAGGCCGGGAGCCCGGTTCGGATCGGCGGCGGTGAGGAATGCGGACGTCGGCGTAGCGCCACTTGGCCTGCCGTTTCCGATCGCGGGTCCGACGTGGAGCACGCACACCCAACGGCAACCAGTACGACCAACGAACCAGTACGACCAACGAACAAGGAGCATGTCCGTGAAGAGCACCGTCGAGCAGCTGAGCCCGACCCGGGTCCGGATCAACGTCGAGGTGCCCTTCGAGGAGCTGAAGCCGGATTTCGACCGCGCCTACAAGGCACTGGCCAAGCAGGTCCGCATCCCCGGCTTCCGTCCCGGTAAGGCGCCCGCGAAGCTGCTCGAGGCCCGCCTCGGTCGCGGCGCGATCCTGGAGCAGGTCGTCAACGACGCGCTGCCGGGCCGCTACAGCGAGGCCGTCACCACCTCCGAGGTGAAGGTCATCGGCCAGCCGGAGATCGAGATCACCAAGATCGAGGACGGCCAGGAGCTCGCCTTCACCGCCGAAGTCGACGTGCGCCCGGAGATCACCCTGCCGGATTACGCGAGCATCGCGGTCACCGTCGACGCGTTCACCATCGGCGACGAGGACATCGAGGAGCAGTTGCAGTCGCTGCGCCAGCGCTTCGGCACGCTGACCGGTGTCGAGCGTCCGGTGCGCGAGGGCGACTTCGTCTCGATCGACCTGTCCGCGACCGTGGACGGCGAAGAGGTCCCCGAGGCCGCCACCACCGGTCTGTCCCACGAGGTGGGCTCCGGCCAGCTCATCGAGGGCCTGGACGAGGCAGTGGTCGGGCTGTCCGCGGGCGAGTCGAAGGAGTTCACCTCGACGCTGGTCGCCGGCGAGCACGCGGGCAAGAACGCGGTCATCACGGTGACGGTGCAGACCGTCAAGGAGCGCGAACTGCCCGAGGCCGACGACGAGTTCGCGCAGCTGGCCAGTGAATTCGACACCCTGGACGAGCTGAAGGCCGACCTGCGCAGCCGGGTCGAGCGGGTCAAGAAGGTGCAGCAGGCGGGCGAGATCCGCGACAAGGTGCTGGAGACCCTGCTGGAGCAGGTCGAGGTGCCGCTGCCGGAAGCCGTCGTCAAGGCCGAGATCGACGCCGTGACCCATGACGCCGTGCACGGATTCGACCACGACGACGCCAAGTTCGCCGAGGCGCTCGAGGCGCAGGGCAGCACCCGCGAAGAGTTCGACTCCGAGACCAAGGACTCCGCCGAGAAGTCGGTGAAGACCCAGCTGCTGCTGGACGCGATCGCGGAGGCGGAGGGCACCCAGGTCGGTCAGGATGAGCTCACCGAGCGCATCCTGTTCCAGGCGCAGCGCTACGGCATGGCGCCGGAGCAGTTCATCCAGCAGGTGCAGCAGGCGGGCCAGCTCGGTGCGGTGTTCGCCGACGTGCGCCGCGGCAAGGCGCTGGCCGACGTGGTCGGCAAGGTGACGGTCACCGATTCCGCGGGCAACCCGGTGGACACCGCCGAAATGTTCGGCGCTCCGGCTGATTCCGTGGCCGAGGGCGAGGCCGAGGCCGAGCAGGCGTCCGAGGCGGACGCGGAATAGTTTCGTGGAATACCGGCGGGATCGGCGCCCGAGGGGTGCACTGATTGCGCTGTGAGCGAAGAAAGGGCGGTACCGGGAGTTCGGTGCCGCCCTGCTTCGTTAATGTTTGTGACGGCAAGTGGGATATGTCCTGTCCAATAGGGTGGGTGCGACATATCCGACCAGTGATGGCTATGTGGCAATCCGCAACGAGCCGGTGAGAGAAGGCAGGTATCCGTGACAATCAATCAGGCAGGGGTCATGACAACCGCGACTGCTGGTCTCAACCTCAGTGATTCGGTGTTCGAGCGCCTGCTGCGTGAGCGCATCATCTTCCTCGGCACCCAGGTCGACGACGACATCGCGAACAAGCTGTGCGCGCAGATCCTGTTGCTGTCGGCCGAGGATCCCACCAAGGACATCGCGCTGTACATCAACTCGCCGGGTGGTTCGGTGACCGCAGGCATGGCCATCTACGACACGATGCAGTTCGCCGAGTGCGACATCGCCACCTACGGCATGGGCCTGGCCGCGTCGATGGGGCAGTTCCTGCTCACCGCGGGCACCAAGGGCAAGCGCTACGCGCTGCCGCACGCGCGGATCATGATGCATCAGCCGTCGGCGGGCATCGGCGGTTCGGCGGCCGACATCGCGATCATGGCCGAGCAGTTCGCGCACACGAAGCGGGAGCTGAACGAGCTGCAGGCGCTGCACACCGGCAAGTCCGTGGAGCAGGTGACCACCGACGCCGACCGCGACCGCTGGTTCACCGCGCCCGAAGCCCTGGAGTACGGCTTCATCGACCACGTGATCAGCCACGCCAACCAGGCCAACGGGGCCAAGAAGTAACGCACCGGATCACCCACCGGCCCCCGGACGCCTCGAACGTCCGGCCGCCACACCGACTTTGGAGACGAAGATGGCCAATTCGATCGACCCGCGCGCCGGACTGTCCGGCATCGCTCCGCAGAGCCCGCAGGCGCGCTATATCCTGCCGTCGTTCATCGAGCACTCGAGCTTCGGCGTCAAGGAGTCCAACCCGTACAACAAGCTGTTCGAGGAGCGGATCATCTTCCTCGGTGTGCAGGTGGACG
Organism: Nocardia glycosmidis; assembly: GCF_052545115.1. Taxonomy (NCBI): domain Bacteria; kingdom Bacillati; phylum Actinomycetota; class Actinomycetes; order Mycobacteriales; family Nocardiaceae; genus Nocardia; species Nocardia glycosmidis. Next base: position 215,496 of record NZ_JBQWRH010000001.1, read on the forward strand.
ACGCCTCGGCGAACGACATCATGGCGCAGCTGCTGGTGCTCGAGTCGCTGGACCCCGACCGCGACATCACCATGTACATCAACTCGCCGGGTGGCTCGTTCACCTCGCTGATGGCCATCTACGACACCATGCAGTACGTGCGTGCCGACGTCGCCACGGTGTGCCTGGGCCAGGCCGCCTCCGCCGCCGCCGTGCTCCTTGCCGCCGGTACCCCCGGCAAGCGCGCCTGCCTGCCCAACGCCCGCGTGCTGATCCACCAGCCGTCGCTGGAGGGTGGTATCCAGGGGCAGGTGTCGGACCTGGAGATCCAGGCCGCCGAGATCGAGCGGATGCGCCGCCTGATGGAGACCACGCTGGCGCGGCACACCGGCAAGGACGCCGATACCATCCGCAAGGACACCGACCGCGACAAGATCCTGACCGCCGAGGACGCCAAGGAGTACGGGATCATCGACACCGTGTTCGATTACCGAAAGCTCAGCGCGCAGAAGTGACGCACCTGCCCGGTGATTCCGGGTAGCACCGCCGACGGCGGGCGAATCGCCGATCCCGGCGGCGGTTCGTTCGAAAATTGCTTTGTAACAGGGAATTCCGGCCGGGAAAGTATGTCAGCGCATGCTGCCCGGCCGGACCGCTTCCGCTTCGCGCGCATTCGGGCAATGTCGTTCGAACTCGATGTCGCGCGGCGGTTGGTGAGAGGTCACGGCGGCCGTCGCCAGGGGCGGTCGGCGTCTTCCGGCGGCGTGACACCTCGCACAACCCGTGCGAGAAACATGCGCGAGTTGTCGACCTCCATCCCGCACACCGGGTACGGTCAACCTAGGGACCTTTGCTCCCGGTTGCCGATACTGTCCACCAGCTCCGAAACAGTCGATGTGTTCGCGACTGTGCAAGCGGTGGACAGCTGGCAACCTGGACGGACGGTTGCACGCGGACAAGGAAGTAGGGACCCACGAGATGGCGCGCATCGGAGACGGCGGCGATCTGCTGAAGTGCTCGTTCTGTGGAAAGAGCCAGAAGCAGGTCAAGAAGCTCATTGCGGGACCAGGGGTGTACATCTGCGACGAGTGCATCGATCTCTGCAACGAGATCATCGAGGAAGAACTCGCCGAATCCAGCGAGGTCAAGCTCGATGAGCTGCCCAAGCCCGCCGAGATCCGGGACTTCCTGGAGAACTATGTCATCGGGCAGGACACCGCCAAGCGCACGCTCGCGGTAGCCGTCTACAACCATTACAAGCGCATCCAGGCCGGTGACAAGAGTCGCGACAGCCGCGGCGAGACCGTTGAACTGGCCAAGTCGAATATCCTCATGCTCGGCCCCACCGGCTGTGGCAAGACCTATCTCGCCCAAACGTTGGCGAAGATGCTGAACGTACCGTTCGCCATCGCCGACGCGACCGCGCTCACCGAGGCGGGATATGTCGGCGAGGATGTCGAGAACATCCTGCTGAAGTTGATCCAGGCGGCCGATTACGACGTGAAACGCGCCGAGACGGGCATCATCTACATCGACGAGGTCGACAAGATCGCGCGCAAGAGCGAGAACCCGTCGATCACTCGTGATGTCTCCGGCGAGGGCGTGCAGCAAGCGCTGCTGAAGATTCTGGAGGGCACCCAGGCCAGCGTGCCGCCGCAGGGCGGGCGCAAGCACCCGCACCAGGAGTTCATCCAGATCGACACCACCAACGTGCTGTTCATCGTGGCGGGCGCGTTCGCGGGTCTGGAGAAGATCATCTCCGACCGCACCGGCCACCGTGGTATCGGTTTCGGCGCCGAGGTCAGATCCAAGGCCGAGATCGACACCACCGACCATTTCGCCGAGGTCATGCCGGAGGACCTGATCAAGTTCGGTCTGATCCCCGAGTTCATCGGTCGCCTGCCCGTGGTCGCCTCGGTGACCAACCTGGACAAGGAATCGCTGGTCAAGATCCTTTCCGAGCCGAAGAACGCACTGGTCAAGCAGTACGTCCGGTTGTTCGAGATGGACGGGGTCGACCTCGAGTTCACCGACGACGCGCTGGAGGCCGTCGCCGACCAGGCCATCCTGCGCGGCACCGGCGCGCGTGGTCTGCGGGCGATCATGGAGGAGGTCCTGCAGCCCGCGATGTACGACATCCCCAGCCGCGACGATGTCGCCAAGGTGGTCGTCAATATGGACACCGTCAACGACAATGTGCTGCCCACCATCGTTCCGCGCAAGGCGCAGCGGCAGGAGCGCCGGGAGAAGTCGGCGTAATTCGGGTGTGGCGGCCGGACCGCCGGGGTACTCCTCTGTGAGGGTTGAGCAAGCAGCCTAGTTCCGGCGGGTGTGCCGTCCGGAGCGGATCATTACCCGCGGGCACCCCTTGGGCGGCTGCCGCGGACGACTGGACCGAGGTCCTCATGTCGACAGGTTTCGCGACTCCCACGTTGTTCCGCACGCCCGCTCGCAAAATCCATCATCCCGCCGAGCGGCTCCAGATTTCCGTCACGGCCCCGAGCGACCTGGTCACGCTGTGCTCCGTCGCCGGTGAGGTCGACCAGTACACCGCCGAAGTGTTCCGCGGCCGACTGATCGGCTCGCTGAGCACCGCGGCGGCGGTGGTGGTGGTCGATCTCTCCAAGGTCACGTTTTTCGGCGTATCCGGGTTCCAGGTGCTGATCGAGGCACGGTCCCAGCTCAGCCACACCGACCGCCACCTGCGCCTGGTCACTGGTCCGCGGTGTGTCGACCGTTTGCTCGAGGTCGCCGCCGATGTCGGGTCCTTCGAGACGACGACGAGTCTCGCCGCTGCCGTGCTCGCCGCCGCCTGAGCCGGCGGGCCGGCCATTACGATCGGGGCATGTTTGCCCATCGGCGTTTGGAACGCAAAGTCGACGCGTTGCACGACAAGCTCGATCTGGTCATGAAGCATCTCGGGATCCAGGCGGAGGCCGTGACACCAGCGGGGGTCGCCCCGCGTGGACCGGACGGTGCTGGAATGGCGCAGATCGATGCACTTCTAGCGCAGGGCAAGAAGATTCACGCGATCAAGCGTTACCGCGAGCTGACCGGATGCGGACTCAAAGAGGCCAAAGACGCAGTCGAACGGCGGTATCCGTACTGAGTCCGGTGCGGACGGCAGCGGGTCGATCTCCGCGTGGACGCGACGCGTGATTTCGCGTCGGAGGGGGTTCTCCGGCGGGCTTACCGACCATGGCCGGACCGCCCGAACGCCCCAGAACAGCCAACCCGGTCCAACCCGTTGGCAGGCACCAGGTCACCCCGGCACGGGGGAGAACCGGCCGTGGCGCAGGTACGCCGCTGGCCGTCAGCACATACCGAGTGGGACCACGGTGAGCCGCCTAGTGCGCGCTGGAGACCAGGAGGGCGTCGATCGGTACATCACCGTCGGCAGCCGGCCGGTTGGCGTCCGAGCCGACGGCAGCGTCCGCTGCGGCGGATTCCGGCAGCGGTTCGGTCCCGGTCGGATCGGGAAGATTGCGGACCTGCTCGGTGGCGAGATTGATCGCGCTACCGTAGCGTGCGCTGGCGGCATCGTGGATGAGCAGGGCGACGCCGATCATGACTGGCGCGACGCCGTGCACTGCGGCGTCGAACCACCGGCCCGCACTCAGATACGGGTATGTATTCAGACCGACCGTGAGCGCCAGCAACGCGATCTCGGCCGCCGCGACCTGGCTACGATTGTCCAGCACGCCCCACTCGGTGACCTTGCTCGTGCCGATCATGATGATGATCAGCGACACGCTGATCATCGCCTCCAGCAGATAGCTGAACCAGTACAGCGGATCGGTCGGCCCACCGGGCGCGATGTTGTGCTGGACATTGACCGCCGACCACAGCATCCCCGCGGCGACCACGCCCGCCAGCGCGCCGAGCGACCACGAGCGGTGCCGGTACAGCGACGCCAGCCTGGCGTGCGGGCTGGACGCGCGCCGCTGCGCGGCAATCGCCTTGCGCGCCAACAGCAGATCCTTGACCTCGGCCTTCTCGATTGCCTCGGTGGTATTCCGGGCCCGGTCGGAGGCCGCGGCCGACGCCTCGGCATGCTTCCAGCGCTGTTGCCGGTGCTGGGTCCGGATCCGTTCGGCCAGTTCGCGTTCGGCGTGCAGCTCCTCCTCCGACAGCGCGCCGGTCAGGGCCGGGTCGAACTGGTAGGCGAGGCGGCCCCTGGCCTTCTCGACCCGGGTCGCGAGCCGCGCGACGTCGTCGTCGAGCGGATGGTCGTCGAGCATGCGGCTCCAAACGGTTGAGCGGAGGGGAACTCGAGAAACCGAAGACGCCGACGCGGCCGATCGGTCACCGATTGCGACACGATAGCTCCCTGAACGGGACACGGACAGTCGGCGTCAACACCTCCTATTCATAGTCCATTCCCGGCCACAGCGACAGCCCAGCGCGGAAGCGGGCTGAAATGCCTGGTCAGTCAGGGGCTTTCCGCGGGCCGGTCGCCCGCCGTCAGGCCCAGGGCACCCGGCACGAATCGGTGCCGAAGCCCTGCGCGGTGATCCCGAGCGCCGAATTGAACCGGGCCCGTGAGTTTTCCAGCGCGATCTGATAGCTGAGTTCCACCACCCCGGCGCGGCCGAAGCGTCGCTCGAGATCGGCCACCTGCTCGTCGGTGACCGCGGTCGGGGTCGCCGTCATCGCGTCGGCGTAGGCGATGGCGGCGCGCTCGTCGTCGGAATACAGCGGCGAGGTCGCGTAGTCGGCGATGTGCTCGAGACGCTGCACGTCCAGCTTGTCCAGGCGCATGAGCATGGCGCCGAAGTCGACACACCATGAGCAGCCGATCGTCCACGCCGTGCGGTAGACCGCGATCTCGCGGACGACGGCAGGTAGGACGGTGCTGGCCTTACCGGCCATCGTTTCGTGGACGGCGTTCGCGACGAGCAGTTTCGGATGGTTGGCGGCGACCGCGAACGGCTCCGGCACTTCGCGGAAGCGGCGCTTCGCGAACCGGTACAGCAGCTTGGTCACCGGCCCGGCCTGTTGTGGGGTGACGGCCGCGATGCGGGTGCTCATGTGGATCTCCTTCGATCAGCGGATGTGGTTCCTACTTCTCGGACGAGAGATCCTGCCGGAATGTGATGGGTCGGGGCCTGTGACCTGGCGCACCCGGCGGGTTACTCGGACTCGACCCGTCCGGCCGGCTCCTGTCCTCGATCGATCCTCTCCCCGGCCCACGGCTACGCGCGGGCGAGCCCACCACCTTTGCAGAGCGCTGGTCGTCATGTCGGCACGCACGTGCGGAGAGCGGCAGTTGGGCGGTTGTCGCTTCGCGCTGGGTGAGCGTAGCGATCGCCAGGGCCGACCGCGCCGGGTTGTGGGGGGAGCACCGTTGATCCCCCTCTGGTTCGCCGTTGAACCTCGACCCCGCGCTCGGTGTTGCCGCTTACTGTGTCGGCGAACACGTCGCGGGTGTTACTGGGCGGCTGCTGTCACTTCGGTGAAGTCCCCGTATCGCGGCGCGCCGGCGTTGCGGTAGGTACTGATCACCCCGCCGCCGGCGGTCACACGGGAGTCGGTCAGCCGAAGTCCGGTGGGCTGGATCTCGGTGACTCCGCCGCTGGTGTCCCTCTGCGGACCGCCGGGTGCCCGGTAGACGCCGTCGACGGTGCCGAATTGGGTGAGCGACCCTTCCGTGACGTGGTGTTCCTTTCGTCCGGTTCGCCCGCCGGGCATGGATCGGCTACCCGTTCCGACGGCGCGGACCAGGGAAACTCATCGCTATTTCCGCTGCTCGTACCCGGTGTGTCGAGCTTGCGCTGCAGGTGCCGTGATGTTTACTCGGTCCGGTCAAATAGATGTTCGAGTGACGAGTGGAAGCGGAGGAGACATGGCACTGCCTACCATGACCGCAGAGCAGCGCACCGAGGCGTTGGCCAAGGCGGCTGCGGTCCGCAAGGCACGCTCCGAACTGATCGGCAAGGTGAAGGCGGGCACAGTTTCCGTTGCCGACCTGTTGAAGAAGGCCGACACCGACGAGCTGGTCAAGAAGACCAAGGTGGCCGCCGTGATCAAGGCCCTGCCGGGCGTCGGCCCGGTGAAAGCGGCGAAGCTGATGGACCAGGCGGAGATCCCGGAAGATCGCCGGATCGGCGGCCTCGGAGCGCGGCAGCGTGCGGCGCTGCTCGAAGCGCTGAAGGACTGACCGGCGGGCGACTCGCGGCGACCTGACGTCCGCGGACACACCGGATCACGCCCGTGGTGATCGTCCACGGGCGTCCCGACGGTGTCCCCTCGACCGAGATACCACCGACCGAGATACCACCGACCGCTGCGCACTTGCCCGACCGGTTCGGACTCGGTGCAGTCACGGTGAGTCGGACGACCCGTTACGGCAAGAGTGAGTCAGGCCGACAGGGTGGCCGCGCCGGGTTCGGCGTAGATCCGTTCGGGGGAGCTGTAGATGTTCATGGTGTCGCCGCGCAGGAAACCGATCAGGGTGAGGCCGGACTCAGCGGCGAGGTCGACCGCGAGGGAACTCGGCGCCGAGACCGCCCCGAGCATCGGAATACCGGCCATGACGGCCTTCTGGACCAGTTCGAACGAGGCGCGCCCGCTCACGATCAACACGAGATCGGATGCGGGAATACGGTTTTCGCGTAGCGCCCAGCCGATCACCTTGTCCACCGCGTTGTGCCTGCCGATGTCCTCGCGCACCGCGAGCGCGGTGCCGTCGGCGGTGAACAGTCCTGCGGCGTGCAGGCCGCCGGTGGCGTCGAACACGGATTGGCGGTCACGAAGGCTGTCGGGCATGGCGGTCAGTACGTGCGTGCCCACTACCGGGCCGCCATGCTGCAGCGGGAACCGGGTGCGGGTGCGCACGTCGTCCAAAGCAGTCTTGCCGCACAGTCCGCACGCGCCGGTGATCGGAAAGGCGCGAGTCGGCACCGCGACCGGCGTTCGCAGCGTGACGTCGAGGACGTTGTAGGTGTTGTGGCCCCGCTCGTCGGTGCCGGCGCAGTAGCGGGCGGCCACGATGTCTTCGGCGGAGCCGATCATGGCCTCGCTCAACAGGAATCCGTGCACCAGGTCGACGTCGTTGCCCGGCGTGCGCATGGTGATGGTCAGCGGCTGCCCGCCGATGCGGATCTCCAGCGGTTCTTCGACCGCGAGGGTGTCCGGGCGGTGGATCTCGCCGGTGGGGGAGACCCGGCGCATCCGGCGGCGGGCGGTCACGCGGCTCATGCGGCGCCGCTTTCGGCATGAGTGGCTCGCCGCGTGGTCGCGTTGTGCCCGCTCATGATTGCGCCGTGTGGCCGCTGGGCTGCAGCACGCGCGAGCCCCCGCTCCTGCTGGTGCTTCGCTCGAAGCGGACGGTGACGGCTTTGGCGACAGGAGTATTCGACCGTGCCGCGACATGGTCGAGTGGCATCAAGGGGTTGGTCTCGGGGTAGTAGGCGGCGGCGTTGCCGCGCGGGGTGGGGTAGGCGACCAGGCGGAAGCCTTCGACGCGGCGTTCGGTGCCGTCGGTCCACTCGGAGACCACATCCACGATGTCGCCCTCGGCGAAGCCGGACACGGTGATGTCGTCGGGGTGTACGAGCACCACCCTGCGTCCGCCGTGTACGCCGCGGTAGCGGTCGTCGAGGCCGTAGATGGTGGTGTTGTACTGGTCGTGGCTGCGCAGCGTCTGCAGGATCAGCCTGCCCTCGGGCACGGGCAGCCAGGTGAGCTCGTTGGCGGCGAAGTTGGCCTTCCCGGTGGCGGTGCGGAATTCGCGGGCATCGCGCGGCGGGTGCGGCAGCTGGAACCCGTTGCGCTGCCGCACTCTCGCGTTGTAGTCCGCGCAGCCGGGCACCACGCGGGAGATGGCGTCGCGAATGGTGTCGTAGTCCTGCGCGAACCGGGCCCACGGTACCGGATGGTCGGCGCCGAACAACGCTTGCGCGAGTTCGCAGACGATCGCGACTTCGCTGCGCAGTTGATCGCTGACCGGCTTCAGTCGCCCGGTGGACAAATGCACCATCGACATCGAATCCTCCACCGACACTTGCCGTTTGGCGCCCTCGGCGGACAGGTCGAGGTCGGTGCGGCCCAGGGTGGGCAGAATCAGCGCGGTCCGGCCGTGCACGACATGGCTGCGGTTGAGTTTGGTGGAGACCTGCACGGTGAGTTCGCAGTCGCGCAGCGCGGCCTCGGTCACCGCGGTGTCGGGGGTGGCGGACACGAAGTTGCCGCCCATGCCGACAAAGACTTTCGCGTGGCCGTCGCGCATGGCGCGGATGGCCTCGACCGTGTCGAAGCCGTGCGCACGCGGGCTGGTGATGCCGAACTCGCGGTCCAGAGCGTCGAGGAAGTCGTTGGGCATCTTCTCCCAGATGCCCATGGTGCGGTCGCCCTGGACGTTCGAGTGGCCGCGCACCGGACACACGCCCGCGCCCGGTTTGCCGATCATGCCTCGCAGCAGCAGCAGGTTGGTGGCCTCCTCGATCGTGGCGACGCCGTGTGTCTGCTGGGTGAGGCCCATTGCCCAGCAGATGATGATGTTCTTCGACCGCGCGAACAGATCGGCGGTGTGCTCGAGCTCCGACATGCTGAGGCCGGTCGCCGCCAGGACGGTATCGAAATCGACCGCGCGCACCTGCTTTTCGTACTCGGCATAGCCCGCGCAGTGGGCGTCGACGAAGTCTCGGTCGACCACCGTTCCAGGCGCCCGGTCCTCGGCTTCCAGCAGCAGGCGGCCGAGCGCTTGGAACAATGCCATATCGCCGCCGAGGCGGATCTGCAAGAAGTCGTCGGCGATCGGCACACCGGTGGTGAAGCCCTTGACCGTCTGTGGATCGCGGAAGCCGAGCAGACCGGTCTCCGGCAGCGGATTCACCGCGACGACGCGGGTGCCGTTGCCCTTCGCACGCGCGAGTGCGCTGAGCATGCGCGGATGATTGGTGCCCGGGTTCTGTCCCGCGACGATGATCAGGTCCGCCTTGTCGAAATCATCGATGGTGACCGAGCCCTTGCCGATCCCGATCGAGCTTTCCAGTGCGGCGCCGGAGGACTCATGGCACATGTTGGAGCAGTCCGGCAGGTTGTTCGTGCCGTAGCTGCGCACCAGCAGCTGATAGAGGAACGCGGTTTCATTACTGGTGCGCCCGGACGTGTAGAAGAGCGCTTCGTCGGGTGACGCCAGCGCGCGCAGCTGCTCGGCGATCAATCGGTAGGCGTCGTCCCAGGCGATCGGGGAGTAGTGGGTGTCTCCGGGACGCAGCACCATCGGATGGGTCAACCGGCCCTGCTGGCCGAGCCAGTACCCCGACCTGCCGCTCAGCTCCGCGATCGAGTGTGCCGCGAAGAACTCCGGTCCCACGGTACGCAGCGTGGCTTCCTCGGCCACCGCCTTCGCGCCGTTCTCGCAGAATTCCGCGGGCCGACGATGCCCGGTCGGCTCCGGCCAGGCGCAGCCCGGGCAGTCGAAGCCGTGTACCTGGTTGACCCGGGTCAAAGTACGCGCGGTCCGGATGACGCCCATTTCCTCGATCGCGCGTTTCAGCGCCACCGCCACGGCAGTGACGCCCGCGGCTTGCTCCTTCGGCGGCGTCACGGACAGCTCCGACTCGTTGATATCCCGGCTCGGCCCCATTCGATGCATGTCGCCATTGTGCTCTTTATGCCGTACGAGTCGAACGGGACCCCGTGCCATCGGCGACGAACTCGGCGGCCGCGACCGTGCGCGCCGGGCGGGCGAGGCCGAGTCCGTGCTGCGCCACGGCTGGTGACAGTCGACTGCCGAATACGAGCCGGGTCGGTGGTTGCGATTTCCGAATGCCGGACCGGAACACCCGTTCACCATCTGGTGTGAACACGGCGGCATGGTGGGCGTTCGAGTACACCGACGTAGGTGTCCGCACCGCCGACTATGCTGCGCGAATCAGGTCCACCGCGCGCGGGACACAAACATTGTTCGTGCCAAACGGCGTTCGTCGGTGGTTATGCTCGGACGCGATGAGCGACCGAACGATCGAACTCGCCGCAAGTGCGTTCATGCCCGGACCGAGCGTCAACGAGGTGTCCCCATGAGCGCGGGAGCCGTCAGTCGCCGGACGCGCCCGGCCAAAGCGCCGCTCGGTCGCGAGGTGATCGTCGAGACGGGCCTGCGCATTCTGGACCGGGACGGTGCGGCAGCCCTGACCATGCGCCGGGTCGCTCAGGACCTGGATACCGGCGCGGCCTCGCTCTACGTCTACGTCGCCAACCGCGACGATCTGCTGGCCGCCATGCTCGACCAGGTCCTCGGCACCGTTCCCGAGCCGGTCGGGGCGAGCTGGCGGGAACGGCTCACCGCCCTGGTCGAGGCCACCGTCACCGCGATGAGCAGGCACGAAGGGCTGGCGCTCGTCGCGCTCGGCACGATCGCGACCAGCCCGAACGCGCTGCGTCTGATGGAACTGATGCTCCGGTCGCTCGCCGAGGCGGGACTCGACGACCGCACCGCGTCCTGGGCGGTGGACCTGCTCATGCTGCACATCACCGCGTCGTCCGCCGAGCAGAGCGTGCACAACACCAGCGGCGGCACCGAGCGGGACTACCTCGCCGATGTCCAACGGCATTTCGCCGAGCTGCCCGCCGACCGGTACCCGACCCTCGTGGCGATGCGCGAGAGCCTGCTGTCCGGCGATGGCGGGGCCCGCGCTCGCTGGGCGGTCCGGGTGCTGCTCAACGGCATCCTCGCCACTGCGGCCGACTGATTCGCCCGGCTCGCGCCGTTGCCGCCGGCGCACGTGGGCGATCGAGTAGGACGTCACTGCGGCGCGGGAGCAACTCGCCCGCGTAGCGAAGAGCGTCCTAGCCGATTGCGGGAGCTAGCCGATTGCGGCCAGTGCGGCAGCGGCGGCCGGGGCTGCGGCTGCGCGGTCCGCGGCGACCAGGCCGATGCGGCTGCGCCGGTCCAGTAGATCATCGGCGTAGAGCGCGCCCTCGTGGGACACCGCGAACGCGAATTCAGCAGCGAGCACGTCGATTCCGGCGGCCACCGGCTCGGCGAGCGCTGGATCACGGCGCGCCGCCGCCACTATGGTGGTCGCCTCGCTGCCGTAGCGATCGATCAACACCGGCGGGGCGTCGATGCGGTCTCGGGCCGCTCCGGAGACCGCGCCGACCAGGGGAAGCTTTCGAGTGCGGCATGGTCCGGCGGTGAGCCCGCCGTGTGCGACGGCCGCGTCGACGGCGTCTTCGGCCATCTTCCGGTAAGTGGTGAGTTTGCCGCCGACGATCGTCACGATGCCGGAGGCGGAGCGCAGCACCGCATGCCTGCGTGAGATGTCGGCGGTATTGTCGTCGGCGGTCTGCAACAGCGGACGCAGGCCCGCGTATGAGCCGCGAATATCGTTGCGCGTCAAGGGCTCCCGCAGGGCGGGGTTGATGGTTTCGAGCAGGAAGTCGATTTCGGAGTCGGTCGGCTTCGGCTCGTCGGGCACCGGGCCCGGCGCGTCCTCGTCGGTCAGGCCGAGGTAGACCCGGTCGTGCGCGGCGGGGAAGGCGAAGACGAAACGGCTGCTGCTTTCCGGCACCGGTACGGTCAGCGCGGCGGAGAGTCCGCCGAAGGACGCCGCGGCGAACACCAGATGGGTGCCCCGGCTCGGGCGCAGCTGGATGCTCGGATCGACGTGGCCGGCCCAGACTCCGGTGGCGTTCACCACGGTGCGTGGCCGCACGGTGAGGGTCTCGCCGGTCCGGGTCTCGCGCAGGGTCGCGCAATCACCGGTCACGTCGAGAGCTTCGGTGTACGTGATGACCCGCGCGCCGTGCGCCGCCGCCGTGCGCGCCAGGGTCACGACCAATCGCGCGTCGTCGACGAGCTGCCCGTCCCAGGCTTGCAGGCCGCCGCGCAGCCCCGCGCGGCGCACGGTCGGCGCCAGCCGCAGCACCTCCGCGGCGGCGACGCGCCGGGAGCGGGGCAGGATCGCCGCCGGGGTTCCCGCCCCGCGCCGCAACAGGTCGCCCGCCAGGAAACCGGTGCGTACCAGCGCGGCCTGGGCCGCACCGATGCCGGGGAGCAGCGGCACCAGCTGCGGCAGCGGACGCACCAGATGCGGCGCCGTGGTGCGCATGAGGATGCCGCGTTCCACCGCGCTCTCCTGGGCGATGCCGACCCGGCCGCCGGCCAGATAGCGCAGCCCGCCGTGCACCAGCTTCGAACTCCAGCGACTGGTGCCGAACGCCAGATCGTGGCGTTCCACCAGCACGGTCCGCAGTCCGCGGGCGGCGGCGTCCAGCGCGGCGCCCGCGCCGGTGACACCGCCGCCGATGACCAGCACGTCGATCTCGGCGCCGTCGCCGAGTCGGGACAGGTCCGCGACGCGGCGGGCAGCGTTCAGCGCGGAGTCGGTGGTGTGCCGCGAATTCGTGGTCATCGCACTGCCTTTCCGGTCCAGCAGGGCGCCGCGATCAGCGTCGCCGCTGGTCGCTGTGGGTTCGGTCGTCGAGATAGCCGTCGATCGCACGACGGAGTTCGGCGTCGAGGTGTTCGCCGGCCAGCAGCTTCGCGACGGTGCCCGCCGATTGCACCGCGGACTGGGCGATCAGCAGCACCATCGTGGCCATCTGTTCCGGGTCGCCGCCGCGAATGGAGCCGTCCTGCTGGCCTTCTCGGATGCCCGTCACGAACAGTTCGATCAACGCGCGCTGGTTGCGGCCGAGCCGGCCGAAGACGTAGGTGAGCATGAGGTCGGTGTCGGTGCGGAAGATTTTGCCGAACAAGGGATTCGACCGGACCGTCGCCGCGCCCGCGACCACTCCGTCGACCAGTCTGGTGCGTGCGCTGCCCGCGGACGGCATGGTCGCCGCGACGATGCCGCGCAGTTCGCGCACCAGCAGCTCGGCCACGAGCGCGCCGGTATCCGGCCAGCGGCGGTAGACGGTCGGCCTGCTGACACCCGCGCGCCGCGCCACCTCGGTGAGCGTGGTGCGGCGCACGCCGAAATCCTGCACGCAGGCGCGGGCCGCCGACAAGATCGCGAGGTCGGTTGCCGAGAGCGTGTTCTCGGGGAGGTTGTCGGGAGCGGTCAAGGTCACCACCGGGGTCGATTCGTCGGTGGCGGTGCCGCCGACCAGATACGCTGAACAATCATTACTTCTTGACAATCTATGTCAAACTGTAACGTATGGTGGAGCGAGCGACCACTGGGCACAGCCGCCTATGCGGTAGGGGGCACAGCCGCCCGTGCGGTAGGGGGCACAGCCGCCCGTGCGGTACGCCGGAGCCGAGCGTGGGCGCGGTGCAGGGATGACGCGACCGCACGCCGCTGGGGACCCGGCTCTCGACGCAACGACCGGCATGAGCGGCTCCGCGGCGAGCATGGTCTGGGATGCCTGGGGAATCCCGGCTGGACACCGGTCGCTTCCGGAGCGGATCCGTACCCTGCTGACGCAGGTGTTCGGGGTGTCCGGCAACCCGGTGGCGCGCCGCGATGAAGGCGAGGTGCCGCTGCGCGAATCAACACTGACACCCACCCAGCGAGCCGGGCTGGTCGAGCTGGTCGGCGCCGCCAACGTATCAGCCGACCACCTCGACCGCTTGCGGCACGCGGGCGGCAAGAGCACGCCCGACCTGCTGCGCCGCCGCGCCGAAGGCGCGCAGGACGCGCCCGATGCCGTCGTCTTCCCCGCCGATCACGACGAAGTGCTCGCCGTGCTCGCCTACTGCGCCGAGCACGCCGTCGCGGTGGTTCCGTTCGGCGGCGGCACCAGCGTGGTCGGCGGTGTCGAACCCGTGCGCGGCCGTTTCGACACCGTGATCGCGCTGGACCTGCGCAGGCTCGATCGCGTGACCGACATCGATCCGATCAGCGGCACCGCGACGCTGGGCGCGGGACTCACCGGTCCGCGCGCGGAGCGACTGCTGGCCGCGCACGGGCTTTCGCTCGGCCACTTCCCGCAGAGCTTCGAATTCGCCACGATCGGCGGCTTCGCGGCGACGCGGTCGTCCGGACAGGCGTCGGCGGGGTATGGCCGCTTCGACGATATGGTGCAGCGGCTGAAGATCGCCGCACCCACCGGCTCGCTCGAGCTCGGTCGCGCCCCCGCATCGGCCGCCGGGCCGGACTTGCGCGAGCTGTTCGTCGGTTCGGAGGGGACGCTCGGCGTCATCACCGAAGTGACGCTGCGGGTGCACCCTATTCCGGAAACCGTTGCCTACCAAGCGTGGTCGTTCGCCGATTTCGAGACCGGGTCCGCCGCATTGCGTGCTGTGGTGCAGGCGGGCGCGGCACCGACCGTGCTGCGGCTGTCCGACGAGGTCGAGACCGGGATCAACCTGGCGCGTTCCGGCGATATCGGCGGCAACTCGGTCGCGGGCTGTCTGGCTGTCACCACCTATGAGGGCAGCGTGGCGCATGTCGCGGCGCGCAATGCCGAGGCCGGCGGTCTGCTCGCCGCCGCGGGCGGCACGCCGCTGGGTGAGAAACCAGCGCAGGAGTGGGAGCGCGGTCGATTCGCCGCGCCATACCTGCGCGACGCGCTCCTGGATGTCGGCGTGTTGTGTGAGACCCTGGAGACCGCCACGACCTGGGCGAACCTCACCGCGCTGAAGGCGAAGGTGACCGCGGCGCTGACCGACGCGCTGAGCGGGCAAGGCACGCCCGCGCTGGTCATGTGCCACATCTCGCACACCTATCCGACCGGCGCGTCGCTGTACTTCACCGTCGTCGCCAAGCAGCTGGACGACCCGCTGGCCCAGTGGCTGATCGCCAAGCGCGCCGCGGGCGACGCCATTATCGCGGCGGGTGGCACCATCACCCACCACCACGCGATCGGCACCGACCATCGTGCCTGGCTGCCGGACGAGGTCGGCGATATCGGTGTGCGGGTGCTGCGCGCGGTGCAGGCCGAACTCGATCCGACGGGCATCCTCAATCCCGGAAAGCTGTTGCCGTGACCGAGCATTCGGTCGTGGCGGCGGTCACTGTGGTGACCAATCCGCGGTCCGGGCACGGCAGGGGTGGTGACGTCGCGCCGTCTGTGATCGCTCGATTCCGGGCCGGCGGCGTCGAGGTGACCGAGGTGTGCGCCGCGTCGGCCGCCGAATCGGTCCGGCAGGTTCGGGAGTCGATCGCGGGTGGCTGCGGCGCGAAGCCCGACGCGGTGGTCTGTGTCGGCGGCGACGGGCTGATCAACGTGACCCTCGCCGCCGTCGCCGAGACGGGCGTCGCGCTCGGCATGATCCCCGCGGGCACCGGCAACGACCTGGCCAGGGAACTCGGTGTGCCGACCGATGACCCGGCCGCCGCGGCCGACCTCATATTGCGCGGACGGACCCGGACCATCGATCTGGGGCGGATCGAGTCCACCGGATCGGGGGAGCCGATGTGGTTCGCCACGGTGGCCGGTACCGGATTCGACGCGCGGGTCACCTTGCGCGCCAACGACATGCGGTGGCCGAAAGGCAGGCTGCGCTACACCGTCGCGGCTCTTGCCGAGATCGCCGGACGTTTCACCGTGCCCTACCGCGTCGAGTTGTCCGGTGCGGTCACCGCCGGACTGACCGATCCCGGCGCGGGCTCCCGGCTGGAGACCGAGGCGGTCATGATCGCGGTCGGCAACGCCCGCACCTACGGTGGCGGCATGGTGATCTGCCCGGATGCGCTGCTGGACGACGGACTGCTCGACCTGACCGTGGTGGGTCCGCTGTCGCGCGCGCAGATGCTGCGTCTGCTGCCGGCCTTGTCGGCCGGCCGGCGTCCGAACCATCCCGCGATCGAGCAGTTTCGTGCCGCGGCCGTCACGCTCAGTGCGCCCGGCACGCCCGCGACCGCCGACGGCGAACCCGCGGGCACCCTGCCGATCACCATTCGCGCCGTCCCCGCGGCGCTGACCGTACTGGTTCCCTGACGGCGACACCATGGACTACTCGGATCGGCAGTCTGCCTGCGGTAACTCCCGTCAAGCGGCGAAGACCACGCGACGGATCCGGTTGACCGCCGCACGATCGACGATGACCACCGAACGCGATGCGCCGGTGAGGGTATGGTGCTCGGTCGCGATCCCGTGCATCAGCCGCCGCCAGCGCCGCACGTGCAGTGTGAAGGCCATGCGGTTGATCCGGCGACCGCGAGCGTACTGGCCTGCCCGTGCGATACCGGCGGGCACGTCGAGCATGAGCAAGTGGATTTCGCGGCCGTAGTCGGCGGCCCAGCGCGCCATCAGCGCGCGCGTCCAGCGGAAGGTCGCACAGTCGTGGATCACGACCGGCCCGGTAGCGTCACGTAGCGCGGTGCGGATCGCCCGGAAGTGGGCGATGTGCACTACCGGACGCCACAGCAGATAGGGCAGCCACCACAGCTTGGGACGCAGGCGGTTGCGCGCCTGCATCGAGTCGAGCACCAGCGCGCCCTCGGGGGCGCGCGAAGGTGCGGCGGCATCGAACTCGGCGCTGAAGAACTTGCGCAGCGCGGTGCTCTTGCCCGCGCCCGGGACGCCCGCGACGATCAGCGCCGCCGCCGCCGGGTACCGCAACTCCTCGACCGCGTCCGCGCGTAGATCGTGCAGGGTTTCGGGGTACAGGATCGGCAGGGGGTCAGGCGGGTGCGTCGGCGGGGCTTCCAGCGGGGGATTCACCTGTCCCAGCGTCCCGAGTCGAGACTCGTTCGGCAACCGGGAAAACCCTGGTTTTTCTTCGAGATTCACCCGAGAAGGCGCGCTGGAATCATCCACGTTCTCCAGGTTCCCGGCCTTTCCGTCATCTGGCAATATCCGACATTTCAGACATTCTCGGATTCCGCGCGTTTCCGCCCCGCCGAGCGCGTGCCGCGTTTCCGCCCCGCCGAGCGTGTGCGAAGGTGCACTCGCTCTCCTTGGGAGCCGAAGAGGCTGAGAAGTTCCACCGGGCCCCGGCCCGCGCTGCCGAACCAATGCGGTTGGCGCGTGTCGAATTCCGCGGCCTCGCCGGGGCCGAGGACCAGATCGTGCTCGCCGAGTACCAGCCGAAGTTGTCCGGACAGTACGTAGAGCCATTCGAAACCCTCGTGCACCTTCGGGTCGGGTTCGGCGCGATCGGGCGGGATGATGATCTTGAATGCTTGTAGCGGACCGGGCTGCCGGGTCAGTGGAACGATGGTGAGCCCGTTCATCTTTCGCGCCGTCGTATGCACTCTGGGGTCGGTGATCTTCGGCGCGGCCACCAGTTCGTCCAACGGCACCTGGTGGGCCATCGCGATGGGCAACAGCAGTTCCAGACTGGCCTTGCGTTGTCCGGACTCCAATCGCGACAGCGTGCTCTTGGAGATCCCGGTGCTTTCCGCCAGCGCTGTGAGCGTGACATTGCGGCGGGTGCGCAGGGCCTTGAGCCGCGGGCCGATGTCGGTGAGGGTTCGGGCGACGGCCGGTTGAGTGGGCATGTCACCAGTGCACCGCGTTTTCCCGAAATCGGCAATATTAGTTGCCGGAACGGCGAAAGGAACCGCATCCTGTCTGCGGAGGTGATGGCTGATGAGTCAGCGGAACGAACGAACAGATGGACATCGAACAGGTGGGCAGAGCAGAGCACGCGCCCAGCCGCAGGCGCAGCGCCCGCCTGGTGCGGGTATGAGCGGGGCGTACGACGTGGTGATCGTGGGTGGTGGCGCGGCGGGACTGTCGGCAGCGCTGGTCCTGGCCAGGGCGCGGCGCACGGTCGCGGTGGTCGACGGTGGCGCGCCGCGCAACGCGCCCGCCGAGCACCTGCACGGCTTCGTGTCCCGCGACGGGATGCCGCCGGCGGATCTGCTGGCCGCCGGTGTCGCCGAGATTACGAACTACGGCGCGGAACTGATCGACGATGTCATCGTCGACGCGGACGGGTCCCCGGACGACTACGCACTGCGGCTGCGGCGCGGCGGATCGCTGCGGGCACGCCGCGTACTGATCGCCACCGGGCTGCGGGATGAACTGCCGGACCTGCCGGGCGTGCGTGGGCGCTGGGGCCGCGACGTGCTGCATTGCCCGTACTGCCACGGCTATGAGGTCCGTGACCAGCCGATCGGGGTGCTGGGCGGCCGGGAAGCGGGCGCGGTGGCCCGCGCGGTGCACCTGGCGTTGCTGCTGCCGCAGTGGTCGCAGGATGTGATCTTCTTCCCGCACACGATGACCCTCTCGGAGCACGACCGCGTCCGCCTGGACGCCCGCGGCGTTCGCGTGCTCGAGGGCGAGGTCGCCCGGTTCGTGGTGGACGACGCGCTGCGCGGGGTGGAACTGACCGACGGCCGGGCGGTGCGCCGGACGGCGATGTTCGTCGCCCCGACTTTCCGCGCCAACGACGCCCTGCTCGTCACGCTCGGCTGCACGTTCGACGACAACGGCTGGGTGGTCACCGACCCGACCGGGCGCACCAGCGCTGCGGGCGTCTGGGCCGCCGGCAATGTGGCCGACCCGGCGGCTCAGGTGATTTCGGCGGCGGGTGCGGGTTCGACCGCCGCGATCGCGATCAACGGCGATCTGGTGCTGGCCGACGCCACCGCGCGCGTGGGATAACGGAAAATCGGGGGTAGAAAATGCCGGAAGCTGAGAATTACGTATGGATTCCGCGTAGGGTCTCGGATCGCCGGTAGGCTACTGACATAGGCGGAGTGTTCGGTGTCCCTCATCCACCGAAGACTCCGCCTTGTTTTGTCTGCAGCGGTTCATCTGCAGCCCGAACGCCGCCCCTTCGATCGGCAGGAAGGCCCTCGAAGCGGCCCACCCGGGGCGATTTCCCGAGTTCGATTTCCCGGCGTTCGACTGTGGGCCCCGCATGGCGTGCCGGGCGCGTCCGCGCCGGAATCGGTCATCCCGATGACAGGCGGGTCGACCGACCCGAAGCAGATGGATCGACGCGCTCTAGAATCGCGGGGTGACCAGCGCAGCCCCAGACAACACGCGTAATCGTGCCGATGCCCTCCCCAAGAGCTGGACCCCCAGCGACGTAGAGGCCGAGATGTACGAGCGCTGGGTAGCGGCCGGCTACTTCACCGCGGACCCCGCCAGTGCCCAGCCCGCGTACTCGATCGTGCTCCCGCCACCGAATGTCACCGGCACACTGCACATGGGCCACGCGCTCGACCACACCTTGATGGACACCCTGTCGCGCCGCAAACGCATGCAGGGTTACGAGGTGCTGTGGCTGCCCGGCATGGACCACGCGGGCATCGCCACCCAGACCGTGGTGGAAAAGCAGCTCGCGGTGGACGGCAAGACGAAGGAAGACTTCGGCCGCGAACTGTTCGTGCAGAAGGTGTGGGACTGGAAGCGCGAGTCCGGCGGCGCCATCCAATGGCAGATGCGCGCACTCGGCGACGGCGTCGACTGGAGCCGGGACCGCTTCACCATGGACGAGGGCCTGTCGCGGGCCGTGCAGACCATGTTCAAGCGGCTCTACGACGCGGGCCTGATCTACCGGGCCGAGCGGCTGGTGAACTGGTCGCCGGAACTGCGCACCGCGATCTCGGATATCGAGGTCAAGTACGAGGACGTGCAGGGTGAGCTGGTCTCGCTGCGTTACGGCTCGCTCGACGACGACGAACCGCACGTCGTCGTGGCGACCACCCGGGTGGAGACGATGCTCGGCGACACCGCCGTGGCCGTGCACCCCGAGGACCCCCGCTACCGGGACCTGATCGGCACCACGCTGGCACACCCGATCACCGGGCGGCGGATTCCGGTCATCGCCGACGACTATGTGGATCCCGAATTCGGTTCGGGGGCGGTGAAGATCACACCCGCGCACGACCCCAACGATTTCGAGATGGGTCTGCGGCACGGCCTGCCGATGCCGACCATCATGGACGAGCGCGGCCGGATCACCGGCACCGGAACCGAATTCGACGGCATGGATCGTTTCGAGGCGCGGGTCAAGGTGCGTGAACGGCTCGCCGAGGAAGGCCGGATCGTCGCCGAGAAACGGCCGTACCTGCACAGCGTCGGGCACTCCGAACGCACCGGCGAACCGATCGAGCCGCGCCTGTCCATGCAGTGGTGGGTGAAAGTGGAATCGCTGGCCAAGGCCGCGGGTGACGCGGTGCGCAACGGCGACACGGTGATTCATCCGAAGAGCCAGGAACCGCGCTGGTTCGACTGGGTCGACGACATGCACGACTGGTGTATCTCGCGTCAGCTGTGGTGGGGCCACCGCCTCCCGATCTGGTACGGCCCCGAGGGCGAAGTGATCTGCGTGGGCCCCGACGAACAGGCGCCCGAGGGCTGGGTGCAGGACCCGGACGTGCTCGACACCTGGTTCTCCTCCGGGCTGTGGCCGTTCTCCACCATGGGGTGGCCGCACGCCACCGCCGAGCTCGAGAAGTTCTATCCCACCAGCGTTCTCGTCACCGGTTACGACATCCTCTTCTTCTGGGTGGCGCGGATGATGATGTTCGGCACCTATGTCGCCGAGGACTCCGCACTGACCACGGGTAAGGGCGGCGAAAAGCAGGTGCCGTTCCGGGATGTGTTCCTGCACGGCCTGATTCGCGATCAGTTCGGGAAGAAGATGTCCAAGTCGCGCGGCAACGGCATCGACCCGCTGGATTGGATCAACGGCTTCGGCGCCGACGCCACGCGCTTCACCCTCGCACGCGGCGCGCAGCCCGGTGGCGACCTCTCGGTCGGCGAGCCGCAGGTGCTCGCCGCGCGCAGTTTCGTAACCAAGCTGTTCAATGCCGCCAAGTTCGCGCTGATGAACGGTGCGCGGGTCGGTGACCTGCCCGACCGGGCACAGCTCACCGACGCCGACCGCTGGATCCTGGACCGGCTGGACGCGGTGCGCGCCGAAGCGGATTCGGCATTCGACGCCTACGAATTCGGCAAGGCGTGCGAGGCGCTCTACCACTTCACCTGGGACGAACTGTGCGACTGGTACCTGGAATTGGCCAAGGTACAGTTCGCCGCCGAGGGCGCGCGCGCCGAGACGACCGAGTTGGTGCTCGGCACGGTGCTGGACGCGGTGCTGCGCCTGCTGCATCCGGTCATCCCGTTCGTCACCGAGGCGCTGTGGCAGGCACTGACCGGCGGTGAGTCGGTGGTGATCGCGCCATGGCCACAGGCCTCGGGCGTGTCCGCCGATCGGGCTGCGGCCCAGCGCATCGCGGATACCCAGCGGTTGATTACCGAGATCCGGCGTTTCCGCAGCGACCAGGGCCTGGCCGACAAGCAGAAGGTGGCGGCCGAGCTGATCGGTGTGGACGCCGCGGGCCTCGGCGAACTCGTTGCGTCGGTGACGAACCTGGCCCGGCTCACCGAGCCCGGCGCCGATTTCGCCGCCACCGCGTCGGTGGAGGTGCGCCTGAGCACGGCGACGGTGACCGTCGAGCTGGACACCTCCGGTGCCGTCGACCTGGACGCCGAACGCCGCCGTCTGGAGAAGGACCTGGCCGCCGCGCAGAAGGAGCTGCAGGGCACCGCCGCCAAGCTCGGCAACGAGGCGTTCCTGGCCAAGGCGCCGCAGCAGGTGGTCGACAAGATCAAGAGCAGGCAGCAGGTCGCGACCGACGAGGTGGCGCGCATCGGAGCCCGCCTGGCGGAGCTGAGCGGCAAATGAACCACGAACCGGAACCACAGTACGGTGACGACGAAGGCCGCGGCGGTGCGCGGCTCGGCTCCGGGCCCTCGCCGGTGGAACTGGCCGAGATGGCGCTGGTCGAGGCGGAACTCGACCAGCGCTGGCCGGAGACCAAGATCGAGCCGTCGCTCACCAGGATCGCCACGCTGATGGACCTGCTCGGCTCCCCGCAGCAGAGTTATCCGGCGATCCACATCGCGGGCACCAACGGCAAGACCTCGGTGACCAGGATGATCGACGCGCTGCTCACCGCTCTGCACCGGCGCACCGGTCGGATCATCAGCCCGCACCTGCAACTGGCGACCGAGCGGATCAGCATCGACAACGCGCCGATCGCCCCGGCCACGTACGTGCAGACCTACCGGGAAGTGCTGCCCTACGTCGAGATGATCGATCAGCAGTCGGCGGCCGCGGGTGGGCCGGCGATGAGCAAGTTCGAGGTGCTCACCGGCATGGCGTTCGCTGCCTTCGCCGAAGCGCCGGTCGATGTCGCGGTGGTCGAGACCGGTATGGGCGGCGCCTGGGACGCCACCAATGTGATCGATGGACAGGTCGCGGTGATCACGCCGATCGGTCTGGACCATACCGAGTATCTCGGCCCCGATCTGGCCTCGATCGCGAAGGAGAAGGCCGGGATCATCAAGCGCGCCCCGGAAAGCGTGGTGCCACGGGACAACGTCGTGGTGATCGCGGAGCAAGAGCCGGAGGCGATGGAGGCTCTGCTGCGCCGCGCCGTCGAGGTGGACGCCGCGGTCGCACGCGAAGGCGCCGAGTTCCGCGTACTCGCCCGCCAGGTCGCGATCGGCGGACAGCAGCTCGAGCTGCAGGGGCTCGGCGGAGTGTACGACGAGATCTTCCTGCCGCTGCACGGGGCACATCAGGCGCACAACGCGGTGCTCGCACTCGCGGCGGTGGAGGCATTCTTCGGCGCGGGTGCGCAACGCCGGCTCGACATCGACGCCGTGCGCGCCGGTTTCGCGAGCGTGACCAGTCCGGGCCGGCTCGAGCGCGTCCGCACCGCACCGACCATCTTCATCGACGCCGCGCACAACCCGGCGGGTGCTCGAGCGCTCGCCGCGACCCTGACCGAAGAGTTCGACTTCCGCAAGCTCGTCGGCGTGATCGCGGTGCTCGGCGACAAGGACGCCGATGGCATCCTCGCCGCGTTGGAGCCGGTGTTCGATGAGATCGTCGTCACCACCAACGGTTCGCCGCGGGCACTGGATGTGGAGACTCTCGCCGATCTCGCGGTGCAACGGTTCGGCGACGAGCGCGTGGTCACCGCGACCACGCTGCCGGACGCGCTGGAGACCGCGATCGCCATGGCCGAGGACGTCGGTGAACCGGGCGAGATGGTGTCCGGCGCGGGTGTTGTCGTCACGGGCTCGGTGGTGACCGCTGGGACGACTCGCGCGCTGTTCGGCAAGGACCCGGCATGAGCCCGGTGGCGGCTCGCGTGACCGCGCGGACCCAGCGAATGCCGAGGAGGGCAACACCATGAGTGAACGCGCCGACCGAGGTGAGCAGCCGGTGCCGCCGCCTGCGACCGATCCGTGGAAAGGCTTGCGCGGCGTGATGGCGGGCACTCTGGTGCTCGAGGCGATCGTGGTATTGCTCGCGCTGCCGGTGGTCGCCGACGTCGGGGGTGGAGTGACCTGGCTGTCGGGCACCTACCTGGTAGTCCTGGCGGTCGTGATGTTCCTCGGCGCCGGGTTGCAGCGGCGCTCCTGGGCCTTGCCGTTCAACCTCGCGCTGCAAGTGTTCGTCTTGGCGGGCGCGTTCATCCACCTCGCCATCGGCATCATCGGCGTGGTATTCGCCGTGGTCTGGGGCTTCGTCCTGGTGCTGCGCGCCGACGTACGGGGGCGGATGGAGAAAGGGTTGCTGCCGAGCCAGCGCATCCGGCGCGACTAGCGGCCGCCGGCGATCGCCGCGGTGCATGTCGACGGACTGCGTTCGGTCGCAGGCTGATCATCTGCGGTGTTGTGCCGGGTCGGGCCATAGTGCAAGGCCGGCACAGCCCAGGGGTGGGCGGATGGGCCGAGCTTGTCGATGTCACGCGGGCAGAGCGGGCACGGCAGCGGACCGGCGTCGGCGTGGCCCGCTGATGACGAGGGCCGGGGTCGGCACGAGAGCCAACTCCGCGACGCGGTCTCCAGGTCCAGGCCTGGCCGGAACGAGCCGGCCCGACCGTCGCTGCGGTGCCTGCGGGGTTGCCCAGTAGGCTGAGCGCCGTGACTGAGCAGACGTTGGTACTCATCAAGCCGGACGGTGTCGCCCGTGGCCTTGTCGGCGAGGTGCTGGCACGTATCGAGCGCAAGGGGCTGAAGATCGTGGCCCTCGAGCTGAAGAAGGTGTCCCAGGAGCTGGCCGAGGGCCACTACGCCGAGCACGCCGAGAAGCCGTTCTTCGGTTCGCTGATCGAGTTCATCACCTCGGGCCCGGTGGTCGCGGCCATCCTGGAGGGCCCGCGGGCCATCGCGGCGTTCCGGCAGATCGCGGGCGGTACCGATCCGGTCGAGAAGGCCGCGCCCGGCAGCATTCGCGGAGACTTCGCTCTGCAGACCCAGGAGAACCTGGTGCACGGGTCCGATTCCCCCGAATCGGCCAAGCGTGAGATCGCCCTCTGGTTCCCGGAGTTGCCCGCCTGACGCGTCCGGACCGTCGTGCCCGCGCTGGGCGAACGCGCCGCGGGCGGGCGGGAGCCGAGCGCCGATGGCGAGCGCCCGGCGCGCAGTATGGGATACTGGCATCGGCTGCATTCGATGCCGACTGTTCGTGCAGGTGCGCGAACGAGACGTGACGGGTGCGGCCGGATGACCCGAGGTTCGATGCCGATCATCGCTGCCACGAACAAACGGCCTGATAAGGGGCTTGCTGTTCGCGTCGGCACGCTGGATGAGCGCTCGATCCGCGGAGTTCAGCCACAGCCAGGCGCCGCGTGACCAGTTAGCCCGAACGATGAACGACCGAGGAGATAACCGGGCACGCGGGGCGAGACCACATGACCTCGCGCCCACCGGGTGCGAGTCGAACGGACAGCGCCCCCGCGTCGGCCGCGTCACTCCCGCCGGGAGGGACGCGCCCGGGGGCCCGAGGAGACTTCGTGGCCGACCAAGAGCCGCTGGAAACAACATCACAGGATGCCGAACAATTGCCGGAGCGAATCCGAGTTCACGCGCTTGCCAAGCTGCTGGGGGTAACGAGCAAGCGCATCCTGGCCAAGCTGACCGAGTTGGGGTCGGACGCGCGCAGCGCGCAGTCGAACGTCCCCCGTGCCGTTGCGGAGTCGGTCCGCGACGCCTTGGCGGCGGGCGAGACGGACGCTGCGGCCGGGCAGGCCGAGGCCCCTGCGCGTCCGCCGACCGCCGACGCGTCTGCGGTCACCGCGCAGCCGACCGAGACCGCTCCCGCCGCAGCGGAGCCCGTGCCCGCGCACATCGCGGCCGCGCCGGCGCCGGCTGAGGCCGAGCCGGTCGAGACCGCGCTGGCTGAGACGGCGCCGGCTGAGACCGAGTCGGCCGAGACCGCTCCCGCGGTTACCGAGACCGCTCCCGCGGAGCCCGTACCCGCGCCCGCGGCTACCGAGACCGCACCGGCTCAACCGTCGGAACCCGCTGTCCGAACGCGGACCGACGCACCTTTCGCGGCCGCCGGCGTCATCTTCTCGGCGCCGGACATGGTGAGCCCCGGACGGCATGCGCCGACCGCCGACGCGGAGCACCAGCCGACACAGCTGTTCACCCATTCGGTGCAGCAGCAGCCGCAACCGGTCGCCCCGCCGGTATTCGAATCGGCGGCTGCCGTGCAGGCGCCGCTGTTCCTGCCACCGGATGCCGCCGCCGCGGACGAGGCCCGCAGGCAGCGCCGCGCCGAACGCGAGGCCGAACGTGAGGCGAGGCGCGCCGAGGAGACGCCGGCGCCCGAGCCCGCCGAAGACGAGACCGAAGTCGGCGGCGACGAGCCAGATTCGTCCGACCAGCAGGAGGACGCCGAGGGCCAGCCCCGGCGCAGGCGTCGCGGCCGTCGTGGTCGTGGTCGCGGTCGCGGCGAACAACAGTCCGAAGCCGACCTCGAAGGCGAGGAGCACGAGTCCGAAACCGAGGACGAGTCGACCGCCGAGACCACCGAGTCCGACGAAGCGGCGGAGTCTGCCGAGACCACCGGCGAAGCCGAGGACGAGGACGGTGTACCGGAGGGGGCGAGTCGTCGGCGTCGTCGGCGTCGTCGGCGCAAGGTGGCCGGAGAATCCGGCGAGAACGAGCCTGCCGACGACGATCCGCCGAACACGGTCGTGCACGAACGCGAGCCGCGCAACAAGAGCCGCACCCGGGTTACCGTGGACGAGGTCCAGGGCATCACCGGTTCCACCCGGCTGGAAGCGAAGCGGCAGCGTCGCCGGGACGGGCGGGAAGCGGGCCGCCGCCGTCCTCCGATCCTCACCGAGTCGGAGTTCCTGGCCCGGCGCGAGGCGGTGGACCGGGTCATGGTCGTCCGCGAGAAGTCCTTCCCGGCTCATCCGGCCGCGACGCAGGTCGCGGTGCTCGAAGACAACATCTTGGTCGAGCACTTCGTCACCAGCACCGGTTCCGCGTCCATGGTCGGCAACGTCTACCTGGGCAAGGTGCAGAATGTGCTGCCCAGCATGGAGGCGGCGTTCATCGATATCGGCCGCGGCCGCAACGGCGTGCTCTACGCCGGTGAGGTGAACTGGGAGGCCGCCGGGCTCGGCGGCCGGGAGCGCAAGATCGAGCAGGCGCTCAAGCCCGGCGACCAGGTACTCGTCCAGGTGAGCAAGGACCCGGTCGGTCACAAGGGTGCCCGTCTGACCACCCAGATCAGCCTGGCCGGACGTTTCCTGGTGTACGTGCCGGGCGGCACCTCCACCGGGATCAGCCGTAAGCTGCCCGACACCGAGCGCAAGCGTCTGAAAGAGATCCTGCGCGAGATCGTGCCCGCCGACGCCGGTGTGATCATCCGGACGGCCTCCGAGGGCGTCAGCGAGACCGAGCTGGCCCGCGATGTGGAACGGCTGCAGGCGACCTGGCGCACGATCCAGAACCAGACCGGCAAGGACAACAACGCGCCGAAGACCCTGTATGAGGAGCCGGACCTCCTGGTCAAGGTCATCCGCGACCTGTTCAACGAGGACTTCTCCACACTGGTCATCGAAGGCGACCGGGCTTGGAGCACGGTGGAGAAATACATCGGCACCGTCGCGCCGGACCTGCTCGCGCGCGTCGCCCGGCACGACAACAACGGCGTCGACGTGTTCGAGACCTACCGGATCGACGAGCAGCTGGCCAAGGCGCTGGATCGCAAGGTGTGGCTGCCCTCCGGCGGCACGCTGGTGATCGACCGCACCGAGGCCATGACGGTCATCGATGTGAACACCGGCAAGTTCACCGGTTCCGGGGGCAGCAACTTGGAGGAGACGGTCACCAGGAACAACCTGGAGGCGGCCGAGGAGATCGTGCGCCAGATGCGGCTGCGCGATATCGGCGGCATGATCGTCGTCGACTTCATCGACATGGTGCTCGAGTCCAACCGCGATCTGGTGCTGCGCCGCCTCACCGAGGCGCTGGGCCGTGACCGCACCCGCCACCAGGTTTCCGAGGTCACCTCGCTGGGGCTGGTCCAGATGACCCGCAAGAAGCTGGGCACCGGCCTGGTCGAGGCATTCTCCACCACCTGCGAGCACTGCCATGGCCGCGGCATCCTGGTGCACACCTACCCGGTGGAGCCCGGTGCGGGTGAGGAAACCGCCGGGCGGACCCGGGAAGGCGGTTCGCGTCGGCGTCGCGGCCGGGACAAGGGTGCCGCCGTTGAGGCGCAGCCGACGAACGGGGCCGCTCCCGCTGCCGAACACGCCGAGGAGGAAGCCGCCGTCAAGCGGGCCCACCCGGTGGCGCTGGCGATGGCCGCGCACCAGTCGGAGGAGACGGACCAGGAGTCGAACCAGGCCGGCGACTCGGCTGGGACTGCGTCGTCGGCAGTCGGCGAGGTCGATGAGGCCGTGGTTGATGAGGCCGTGGTTGATGAGAACACAGCGACCGTCGACAACGGGGCCGCTTCGGAGTTGCCGAGCGCGGAGACTGTCCATGCCGCCGTGGCGGTGCCCGCCGAGGAGCCCGAGACCGAGCCCGCCGAAGTCGTCGAGGTCGTCGAGCAGGCGGAGTCGGTCGAGCCTTCGGTCGTCGAGGAGCCAGGCCCGGCGCCGGCCGTTGAGCGCGCGCAGGCCGGCGAGCCGGCCTCGGTTGCTGAGCCCGTAGGCGCTGCGGACACCGGTGCGGCTGCGGAGCCGGCTCCGGTTGCCGAGCTCGCTCGGACTGAGCAGCCCGCTCGTGTCGCAGAGCCAGTTCGGGATTCCGAGCCGCAGGCGGCGGAGCCCGCCGCGGTCGCGGCCGGTGGTTCGGCGACTGTCAACGGTGCGGCCGAACCGGAGCAGGGCCGCCAGACTCGGCGCCGCAGGGTTGCTCGTTCGGCTGCTGCGCCCGCCGCGGATAGCTCGGGAGCGGTGTTCGTACTGCCCACCGGTGATCAGGTGCCCGCGCCGGTGATCGACTACGCCGAGCCGGTACCCGTCGAATTGCCCCAGCGCAACCGGCCGCGCAGGCGGGCGGTCGGGCGCCCGGCAGGCGCGCCGGACTGAGTCGTCGCCTCCGTTCACGTGGCCCCCGCCGGTGCGATCGGCGGGGGCCACGTGCGTATCAGCAGCGAACCGGTGGCGTACCCGAGGCGTGCGCCGGAAGCCGGTTTGGTTGTGGCGGTGGCCGTCCTGTAATCTTGGACAGTCGCTGCCCGGTGGCAACATGTTTTGTCTTCATGTTTCGTCTTCGTGGCCCGGTTCTCGCCAGTTCGATGCCGAGAGCCGCCAGGTGCCGAGGCGGTGGCGATTACCAGACCAGTCGTGTGGCGGTTTCCGGTGGGATCAGACCCGGGGAGTCGCCGTGTGAGCAAGTGCCGAGCACTATAGGAAGAAGGGCAGCCGACCGATGGCAACGTACGCGATCGTCAAGACCGGCGGAAAGCAGTACAAGGTCGCGGTCGGTGACCTGGTGAAGGTCGAGAAGATCGAGGGTGCGCCGGGCACCGCCGTGGCGCTGGATCCGGTTCTCGTCGTCGATGGCGCCGAGCTGACCACCGATGCCGCGAAGCTGGCGAAGGTCTCCGTGGCCGCCGAGGTGGTCGAGCAGACCAAGGGCCCGAAGATCCGCATCCACAAGTTCAAGAACAAGACCGGCTACCACAAGCGCCAGGGTCACCGTCAGCCGCTGACGGTCCTGAAGGTCACCGGCATCAAGTAAGACATCCCGAGGAGAATCAGCTATGGCACACAAGAAGGGCGCGTCCAGCTCCCGGAACGGACGCGATTCCAACGCCCAGCGACTCGGCGTCAAGCGCTTCGGCGGCCAGACGGTCAAGGCGGGCGAGATCCTGGTGCGTCAGCGCGGCACCCACTTCCACCCCGGCGTCAACGTCGGTCGTGGTGGTGACGACACCCTGTTCGCCCTCGCGGCGGGCGCGGTCGAGTTCGGTTCCAAGCGTGGACGCAAGACCATCAACATCGTCGTCCCGGAGCCGGTTCAGGCCTGACCGCCGAACCACCGGACAACAGGAGCGGGTCAGGGTCTCGAAACCCTGGCCCGTTTTTCGTGTCACCGCCACGACCAGCCCGAGTACGACCAGTCTCGAAGGAGGATGATTCGGCGTATGTCCAAGTTCATCGACCGTGTCGTACTGCATGTGCGTGCGGGTAAGGGCGGCCACGGTTGCGCGTCGGTGCACCGCGAGAAGTTCAAGCCGCTCGGTGGGCCCGACGGCGGCAACGGCGGCAACGGGGGCGATGTGATCCTCGAGGTCGACCCCAATGTGCATACCCTGTTGGATTTCCACTTCCACCCGCACGCCAAGGCGGGCAACGGCAAGCCGGGCGAGGGCAGTAACCGGGACGGGAAGCAAGGCGCTGAGCTGGTGCTGAAGGTGCCCGACGGCACCATGGTGCTCGACGACGACGGCAAGGTGCTCGTCGACCTGGTCGGCACCGGTAACCGTTTCATCGTCGCCCGCGGCGGACGCGGTGGGCTCGGCAATGCCGCACTGGCCTCGAAGGCGCGCAAAGCGCCCGGGTTCGCGCTGCTCGGCGAGGAGGGTGAAGAGCTCGACCTGGTGCTGGAGCTGAAGTCGGTCGCCGACGTCGGGCTCGTCGGTTTCCCGTCGGCCGGTAAGTCGTCGCTGGTCTCGGTGTTGTCAGCGGCGAAGCCGAAGATCGCCG
Organism: Nocardia glycosmidis; assembly: GCF_052545115.1. Taxonomy (NCBI): domain Bacteria; kingdom Bacillati; phylum Actinomycetota; class Actinomycetes; order Mycobacteriales; family Nocardiaceae; genus Nocardia; species Nocardia glycosmidis. The sequence goes on from NZ_JBQWRH010000001.1 coordinate 245,261, forward strand.
ACTACCCGTTCACGACGCTGGTGCCCAACCTCGGCGTTGTCGCCAGCGGCGACACCACTTTCACCGTCGCGGACGTGCCCGGCCTGATTCCCGGCGCCAGCGATGGCCGCGGGCTGGGTCTGGACTTCCTGCGGCACCTGGAACGGTGCGCGGTGCTCGCACACGTGGTGGACTGCGCCACGCTGGAGCCGGGGCGCGATCCGGTGTCCGACGTCGATGCGCTCGAGGCCGAACTCGCCGCCTACCGACCGGCGCTGAGCGCCGACGCCGGGCTCGGCGATCTCGCCGACCGACCCCGCGTGGTGATCCTGAACAAGATCGATGTGCCCGACGCCGCCGAGCTCGCGGACATGGTGACCGCGGAATTCGCCGAGCGGGGGTGGCCGGTGTTCGAGATCTCCGCGGTGAGCCGGGCCGGGCTGCGCCCGCTGACGTTCGCCCTCGCGGATCTGGTGCACAAGTATCGCGAGGAGCATCCGAAGGCGGCGCCCAAGCGCCCGGTCATCCGGCCGATCGCGGTGGACGAGACCGGATTCAGCGTGGTCGCCGACCCCGAGGAGCCGGGCGGCTTCATCGTGCGCGGCACCCGCCCGGAGCGTTGGGTGCGTCAAACCCAATTCGACAACGATGAGGCCGTCGGCTACCTGGCCGATCGCCTCGCTCGCCTCGGCGTCGAGGACGAGCTGGTGCGGTTGGGCGCTGTGCCGGGAGCGTCGGTGACGATCGGCGACGTGACATTCGACTGGGAGCCGCAGATCTCGGCGGGCATCGACATGGTGCCCACCGGTCGCGGCACCGATATCCGGCTGGAGCAGACCGACCGGATCGGCGCGGCCGAGCGCAAGCACGCTTCCCGGGTGCGGCGCGGGTTGGTGCGCGAGGACGAGGAGTAGGGCGTGGCCGACGGTCGAGTCGCGGCGTCGTCACGGTGTGCGCCCCGAGCGGCCTCGATCGTCCGCGGTCGGGTCCGTGCATCGGCCGGGACCGCAATGGATTCGATTGTGGCGCAAGGAGTTCGGTGGGGATGCGGGTGACTTCGGTGACCGCCGGGGCGGATTCGCCGGGGCTGAGCGACGCTCGGCTGGCGATCGCGTCGGCCCGGCGGGTGGTGGTGAAGATCGGTTCGTCCGCGCTGACCAGTCTGAAAGGCGGTCTGGACACCGCACGGCTGGATCGGCTCGCGGACGCGGTCGAGGCGCGGATGCGGGCGGGTTCCGATGTGGTGGTGGTGTCTTCCGGTGCGATCGGCGCCGGTATCGCGCCGCTCGGGCTGAACCGTCGTCCGCGTGATCTGGCCACCAAACAGGCGGCCGCGAGCGTCGGGCAGTTGGCGCTCGCCCACGCGTGGGGCACGTCGTTCGCCCGCTACGGTCGCACGGTCGGCCAGGTGCTGTTGAGCGCCGACGACTTCTCCCGCCGCGAGCACCACCGCAACGCGCAGCGCACCCTGGATCGGCTGCGCTCGCTCGGTGCGGTCGCGGTGGTGAACGAGAACGACACCGTCGCCACCGAAGAAATCCGCTTCGGCGACAACGACCGGCTCGCCGCGCTGGTCGCACACCTGGTGGGCGCGGACGCGCTCGTACTGCTGTCCGACGTGGCGGGACTTTACGACGGCGACCCCCGCAAGGGCGCGGCCACGTTCATTCCGGAGGTCCGCAGCAGCGCCGACCTGGACGGTGTGATCGCGGGCAGTGGCGGGGCGCTCGGCACCGGCGGTATGGCGTCCAAGCTGTCCGCGGCCCGGCTGGCGGCCGACGCGGGCGTGCCCGTTCTGCTGGCTGCCGCCGCCTCGGCCGCGACCGCACTGACCACCGGCACCGTCGGCACCGCGTTCGCCGCCCGGCCGGTGCGGTTGTCGGCGCGCAAGTTCTGGGTCCGGCACGCGGCCGACAGCCGCGGCGCGCTGCTCATCGACGAGGGCGCGGTCCAGGCTGTCGCGCACCGGCGTCGGTCGCTGCTCGCCGCGGGCATCGTCGGCGTCCGCGGCCGCTTCTCCGGCGGCGACGTGGTCGACCTGGTGGCGCCCGACAGCCACATCGTCGCCCGCGGTGTCGTGGAATACGACAGCACGGAGCTCGCCGGCATGCTCGGTCGCTCCACCGATGAACTCCCCGACACCATGCAACGCCCCGTCATCCACGCTGACGACCTGGTCAAGGTGTAGGTCGCGCTACCGCGGCACGGCGATCGGGGAGATGCGGAAACGCGGAACAACGAGCTCAGGAATCGCTCGTCTCCAGAGGGGATATCCGCGGGTCCTAGGTGCGGGTGAGGTTGAACGTCGTGGGCGCGGCAGCCGGGTCGTCTGGCTGTTCGGAGTACTTCTGGTGCGCGGCGATTCGGACTTGCCGTGGGATGGGGTCGGCGAATTCGGTCGCCAATGACGGCTAGGTCACTGATTCCGCCAGCTCGATCCGGTTGCTTCTGCGTAGGAACTCCCATTCGTCGCTGCCTGAACGTCCCGGCGGTCAGGACGGGACGACGCCCGGTTGGTTGGCGGTGGGCGTCTGCCCTTGATTGCCCTCCACCGGGCCGGTGACGCCCGGCTGCCCGCCTGGGTCGGGCAACTCGGCCGGGGGCAAGACCGGGGCGGGAGGCGGAGGCTGCGTGGGTGGCGGTGCCGGGCTCGGTGATTGTGGCGGTGGCGGGATCTGCGGGGCGGGTGGTGGAGTCGGTGGTGGTGGGGGTGCCGCGGGGCTCGGCGGCGGTGCTGGTTCCGGGATCTGCGGCGCGGGAGCCGGCACCGACGGGGGTGGGGGTGCAGCAGGGCTCGGTGTTTGTGCTGATTCCGGGATGTGCGGTGCCGGTGAAGGACTCGGTGGCGGGGGAGTCGATGGCGGCAGCTGGGTGGGTGGCGCGGACTCTGGTGTCGGTTGGGGTGCCGGTGAAGGACTCGGTGGTGGGGAAGTCGGCGGTGGTGGCTCCGGCGTGGGTGGCGCGGACTCTGGTGACGGTGCCGGAGAAGGGCTTGGTGGTGGGGAAGTCGGCAGTGGTGGCTGCTGCGTGGGCACTGCCGACTCTGGTGGCGGAGCCGGCTGGGGTGCTGGTGTGGGCTGTGGCGTCTGCTGAGTGGACGGAGCCTGCCGGGTAGGTGGCGCCGAAGGGGGCTGCGGCAGGTCTGGTCTCGGCTGGGCGGGTGGGGCCGGGGGTTCGGGCAACGCGGGCACGGCTGTGCCCGCTGCCGAGTAGGCCGGCTTGTAGACCATGTTCATCGCGAGAACGGCCTCTTGGCGCAACGCTTCCTGCGCCATCTGCGCGTCGATGACGTGAGCTACCTCCAGAGCTTTCGCGATCGCGCCGACAGGTCCACAATCGCCCGGCGGCACTACCGCGAGTTTCACCGCCTCGGCTGCCGCGGCGACCCCGCCGAGCCGAGCGCCGACCTGACCCAGCACCGCGGCCAGCTCGTCGGCCGACGCCGCCAAACTGCGTGCGCCGGCCTGGGCTGCCGCCGCGGCCGCGCCTTTCCACTCCACGGAATCCATGACGCGGTCCGTGCCGCTGCCGGTGAGCGGGAACAACGTGGTGAGGGCTCCGGCCACCTCGAGCCAGGTCGCCGAGGCGCGCAGCACCTGTCCGGCGTCGATCTGCTGGGCCTTGGCGTAGATCTCCTCGTGCCGCATCGACTCGAAATGCTCCATCGAGCTGATGTAGCTGGGATCGGAGCCGGTCATCGCGGGAGCCTCGGCTCGATGGCCCGCAGGGCGGCGGCGTTCGCGGCGTCGGCCTCTTCGAACAGGCCACCGCTGATCAGGAACGCCTCCTTCATCCGGTAGGCCGCCTCGATGTAGTGGTCGAGCAAGGCCGCGGCGTCCCGCGCCTTGTGGCTGAAGCCGGCCTGCAACTGCTGCGCGGAGCTGAAACCACCGAATCCGCCGAGTTCCGCGGTGGATTCGAGGCGCTGCTGCAGGTGGAGTAGCTGGTCGGCCTGCCGGTCGTACAATTCGGCGCACCGCCGCGCCGCCGCCGGATCGAACTGGACGGCTCCGGCCCGGGCAGCCTCTTTGAATCGGGCGATATCGGCTCGGCTGGTCTCGATCGTCATCGCTCACCCCCTGAGATCGTCGGTCCGCCCCAGATTAGCCGTAAGCCGCTGTCAGGTCAGCAAAGTCATCGGCCGGCCTGCCGAGGCAAGCTACACGGGAATGCGTTTCTGCAGTTGCGCGGCGATCTGCTCGGGTGCGGCCGGGGTGATGCGCACCTCGTCGCCCGCCTTGATCAGGTACCGCCCGTCGCCGTGCACGTCGATCCAGGTGTAGTGGATCGGCGGCGGGGGTACCGGACGATCCAGCCGCGGTTCGATTCTGATGTGTCCCTCGGCAGTGTGCGGCTCGAGCAGCAGCTTGCGGATCCGCGGCGCGGCCGATCCGCGCGCGGGCACGGTCTCTCGGTCGCGCACCGCCTCGCCGGACGCGATGCGAGCAGGTTGTCTGCCCGGTGGTGTCCTCGGCAGCAGCGCCGCGATCCGTTTGCCCAATTTGGCGCTGTGACCGATGGAAACCCGCACGCGGCCACCGAAATCCGGACTCGACCCTGGCTCCTGCACCGCGAGTACGGCGCGGTCGTAGATCGCGGCGGCCAGTAGCCGCAACTCGCTGCCCGGTCGGTGGGCGCCCCCGATCGCGACGATCCTGGTATGCGGCTCGGCCAGAATGCGCAGGCAGGCCGAAAGGTCGGGGTCGCGGCCGGGGGACAGCCGCTCGGCGAGGGCGAGGCGCATACGATCGGCCTCGTCCTCGGTGCGCGGCGTCTCCAGGATGCGCAGGGGATACGGGTGGCGATCCAGGTCGGTCTCGCGCCAGATATAGGCGAACTCATCCGGAGTGAAAGTCCAATCCACAGCCGAATCACCTCTCACCCAACCGGCCGACGCTGTCCGTAGCCTAGCGCTACTACGCCGTCTGGGATGTCATGCGCGCTACCGGGATTGCGGGCCGATTCTGTTCGCGTTGGTGTCGCGCTCGATCATTCCGCCAGATTCTGGTGGAATGGCTCGGAAAGGCAGGGGTGGACGGCTCGTAGGGCAGACCAGGATCGGCCGAGATCTGCGGAGGAGCGATTGCGGTGCACACCATGATGCGGCGAGCAAGCGGGGCAATCGGTGTGCTGGCCCTTGGGGGCGGTCTCGTCTTCGCCGGCGCGGCTTCCGCTGCTGCCACGCCGACCGGCTGCTACGTCGATCGTGGCGTCACCGACGCGGCCGCGCTGTGCCATAGCGGTGAGGGGTCGGCGGTCCTGGCGGCCGAGTGCCTCGGTTTCTACTTGCCGCCGGGGCAGTCCGGCCTCGTGTTCGGCTACTACAGCGGGTTGGAGTCGCAGCAGACCACGGTGGGCCAGCCCATGCGCGCCACCTGCGTGTCGGACGGCTCCGTGGGAATCGCGACACTCGCGTTCATCGTCCCCACGGCGCGGTAACCGAGCGGCCTCCCGCCCACGAGGCTGTCACGCTCGGAACCGCGCCGAGCGCGCACCGGCCCGTGCGGCGGCTGGATCGTCGGCGAACGTGTCCTTCGCCTGCCGCGCCCGGGATCCGGCGTGCCGATGTGTGCCGATGTGTGCCGGATCACCTCGATCGGTTTCGGCCCATCAGCTCGGCCGGGCATCCAGCAGATTGTCGGGGCAGACCTTGTCCAGAAGGGTACGTCGCAGCGGGCCGGTTCAGTGGGCGCACGCGAATACGCGCCCGCCGGCCGCCGCCGCACACAGCCTGCGTTCCCGGTAGGCGCGCACGTCGCGGCGGTGGTGCCCGCAGGTTTCGTGCTCAGTACCCGCGTACGGGATCAATCGGAGCCAGAAGCGGGCGTCCGTTGACGAAGCGCAGCACATTCGCGCCGACATGATCGGCGAATGCCGCGAACCGCAGCTGCGGCGGATTCGAATCATGCGGTGTGACAATGGCATTCGGCAATACCCAGAGCGGATGGCCGTCCGGGAGCGGTTCGGGATCGGTGACGTCCAGTCCGGCGCCGCCGATCGCACCCGAGGCCAGCGCGGCCACCAGCGCATCGGTGTCGATCAGGCTGCCGCGGGCGACGTTGATGATCCAGGACGATGGCTTGAGCCGGGCGAGTTCGTCCGCGCCGATGAGATGCCTGGTGGCGGGTGTGGCGGGGGCGGCGATGACCACGTGATCGGTACGCGGCCAGATCCGGCCGATATGGTCGGCGGAGATCGTCTCGATGGTGTCCGGCAGACCGAACTCGGTGACCGGGCGACCGCTGCGGTTCACCGCGATGATGTGTGCGCCGAGCGGAATCAGCATCGGGATCAGCGCGCGGCCGATGCCGCCCGCGCCGACGATGGTCACGGTCTTGCCGCGCAGCGTTCCGACGTGTGGAAAGAAGTCCTGCTGACGCCAGCCGCCCGCGCGCAGGTGTTCGGGCAGGTACCGAACCCCCGCGAGCAGCAGCATGAGCGCGTGCTCGGCCACGCTGGCCGCGAAAGCTCCTGCGGCGGACGTGAATTGGATGTTCGGATGCTTGGCAAAGATGCCCGCGGTGAACCAGTCCTCGATGCCGGCGGCAGGCAGCTGCACCCATTCCACGCCGGCTGGCAGCTCGTCGGGGAACTCCCCGGGGCCGCCCACCCAGATCAGCCCGCGCGCGTCCTCGAGGTCGGCGATCGTGGCGCCGGACTCCAGTATCGCCTTCTCCACCAGCGTGGGGGGAGGTTCGGTCGGGCCGATAGCGATCGGCACTGCCGCCGGTCGGCTCATGGATGGACCTCCTTCAGTGCAGTACGACGTGGTCGCACCCGGGATGAACGGCGGTCGGACTCGCCGGTGCGACCGTAGCACCGCGGCGTGCGCGGCGGACTGGGTGTCCGTGCCGGCGCGGCACTAGTCCTCGTCCTGCTCGGTCTGCTCGTCCAGCTCCGTGTCCAGCCGGTCCCGGTCCGCCCACTCCAGCAGCCGATCCAGGTGGAACACCGCGTCATCGATCCCCGCGTGCAGGTCGCCGAGGTCGGCGAAGCGGGCGGGGACGGTGGACATGGTGAAGTCGCGCGGGTCGATGTCGGGAATCTCGTCCCAGCGCACCGGAGTCGAGACGGTGGCGGCGGGGACGCCGCGCACCGAGTAGGCCGCGGCGATCGTGTGGTCGCGCGCGTTCTGGTTGTAGTCGACGAACAACATTTTCGGGTCGCGGTCACGACGCCACCACGCGGTGGTCACGTCATCGGGCGCGCGGCGTTCGACCTCGTGGGCGAACGCGAGCGCGGCGCGGCGCACCTGCTGGAATCCCCAGTTCGGTGCGATCCGGACGTATACGTGCAGTCCGCTGCCGCCGGAAGTCTTCGGCCAGCCGACCGCGCCGAGCTCGTCGAGCAGCTCATGCACGACACCCGCCACGCGCTGCACCCGTGACCATGGACAGTCGGGCATCGGGTCGAGGTCGATGCGCCACTCGTCGGGACGCTCGGTGTCGGCTGCGCGGGAGTTCCACGGATGGAACTCGACCGTCGACATCTGCACTGCCCAGATGACATCCGCCGGCTTCTCGACACAGAGTTCGTCGGCATTCCTGCCATAGCGCGGGAAGTGCACCCGCACGGTCGGAATCCACTCCGGCGCCCCCGCGGGCACTCGCTTCTGATGGACCTTGCCGCCCGGCAATCCCTTGGGGAACCGGTGCAGCATGCACGGCCGGTTGCGCAACGCGTTGACAATGCCCTCGCCGACGCTCAGGTAGTACCGCACCAAGTCGAGCTTGGTCGCACCGGTCTCCGGGAAGTAGACCCGGTCCGGGTTGGAGATGCGAATCGTGTGGTCGCCGACCTCGAGTTCGATCGCCGACGCAGCAGACTTGCCGACCACGCGTCCGACCCTAACGGATGCCTCGGACAGGTTCCGTGTGTTGCACCACTCTGGTATTCATACGGGTATGAGCAAGGCGACGCGCGTGACTGTCACGCTGGATCCTCAGGTGGCCGAATGGGCCAGGGAGGTCGCTGATCGCCGGCATCGCAGCTTGTCCTCGGTGATCAACGCCGCGGTGCGCACCACGCTCGTGCAGGACAGTTTGACCGCGCTGATCATCGACGGGGAAGCCGAGCTGGCCGCTGCCTACGATGACGTGACGCTGGTGCAGGCCGCCGAAGACGACGCCAGCGGCCGCCCGGCATGAGCGGTCAGGCCTGGAGGAGGCAGCGCGGCGTGACCACGGAAGGCCCCGCTCATGCCGGCAGGGGAGACTGCATGAGCGGTCAGGCCTGGAGGAGGCAGCGCGGCGTGACCACGGAAGGCCCCGCTCATGCCGGCAGGGGAGACTGCATGAGCGGTCAGGCCTGGAGGAGGCAGCGCGGCGAGATCATGGAAGGCCCCGCTCATGCCGGCAGGGGAGACTGCATGAGCGGTCAGGCCTGGAGGAGGCAGCGCGGCGAGATCATGGAAGGACCGGCTCGTGCTGGCAGAGGAGACCGCGTGAGTGTCCTGCCCGCATGCGGCCGTTCGTGTACCTGTGGCGGGTCCGTTCGAGCCGAAGGCGAGAGAGCATGAGACGCGGTGAGATCTGGCGTTACGCTCCGACTCTCAGCGACGGCACGCCGTTCCCGCGGCGCATGACGGTTGTGCTGGTGTCCGATTCCGGGGTGATCACCTCGCGGTATCCCTGGCTGCACGTCGTGCCCCTGCGCGACGCCGACCCGGGCCACGTACTGGCCACCAAGACCGAGCACGGTTGGGCCGATACCCTCGAACTGCACCGCGCATACCGCCCGTGGCTCAGCGAATACTTCGGCGCGCTGACACTGTCCGAGACGGAATCCCTCGACGCGCGGCTACGGGCGACACTCAGCCTCTGATCGCACCGCCCACAGCCATTGTGTGTACCGAGTCCATGTAGGGCCGCGCTGGTTCAGGCCGGCGGGTGCCGGACGGCGTCCACGGACGTAACGCGGGTGCCACCCGGGCCTACGCCGAAACCGCTCAGCGAGAACGCGGCAGGCCGCGGGAAATACGGGACGGGCGCAGGTCCCGCGACATGTCGTCTCAGGTCGGTGTGGCTAGCGCGAAGGGCAAGACCGCGTCGGCTCCGGCCGCGCGAAGTGCGTGGGCGGCGACGGTAAACGTCCAGCCGGTGTCGGTGATGGTGTCCACCAGCAGGACCGGGCCTGGTACGCCGGTGAGGTCGGGGACTTCCCACGAGTCGAACAGACCGGCGACACGATGCGCGGAGTTCGCGGCCGACACCGGCGGGCGGTCCGGCCGGGTGCGTAGCGTGCCGAGGTCGCGCAGGCGTCCGACCTCGGCGAGCCGGGCGGCGAGGTCGGCGGTGCGGATGGGGTGGCGCACGGATTCCAGCGCGAGCACCGACGTGGGGCGGGCTGCCCAATCCCATTCGCGCAGAACGGCGATGCAGGCATCGAAGACCGCGTCGGGGACCGGGGCGTCCGCGCCGTCGAGCAGCGATCGCAGGCGCTGACCCCAGCCGAGATCGGTCAGCCTACCGAGCACGCGACCGGTATCGGCGCCGACGGTGATCTTGCCGGACAACGGAACTCCGAGTTTCGCCATGCCGGTGGGCCACTGTTTGCGCGGTGCGAGATCGATGCCGGGGCGGTCGAGGCGAGCCCTGGTGTTCGCCACGGCAGCTGCGGCCACGGTGGTATCGGGGCGGGTGCCGGTGCAGTTGTCGCAGCGGCCGCAGCCGGGCGAAGCTCCGGGGTCGGCGGGTAGTCCCGGGTCGTCGAGTTGGCGGCGCAGAAATTCCATCCGGCAGCCTGCCGTCGACTGATAGTCGATCATGGCCTGCTGTTCGACCTCTCGCGCGATGGAAAGCCGCTCGTAGCGTTCGGTGTCATAAGCCCAGGGCCGACCGGTGGCGATCCAGCCGCCACGCACCCGGCGCACCGCGCCGTCCACGTCGAGCACCTTCAGCACCATCTCCAGCCGGGAGCGGTTGAGCTCCACCAGCGGTTCCAGCGCCGCGGTGGACAGCGCCCGGTCGGAGTCCAGCGCGGCGAGCACCGCCCGCACGATGTGCTCGCGCGGAAACGCGACGGAGGCGAAGTAACTCCAGATCCGCGCGTCTTCCGGGCCGGGCAGCAGGACCACTTCGGCGCGATCGGTGCCGCGCCCGGCGCGACCCACCTGCTGGTAGTAGGCGATGGGGGAGGACGGCGCTCCGACGTGCACCACGAATCCGAGGTCCGGCTTGTCGAATCCCATGCCCAGCGCGGAGGTGGCGATGAGCGCCTTCACCTCGTTGTTCAGCAGCGCCGCCTCCAGCGCCGCACGTTCGGCCGGATCGGTCTGGCCGGTGTAGGCGGCGACCGTGTGGCCATCCGCGTTCAACACGTCCGCCAGATCGTGTGCGGCGGCGACGGTGAGGGTGTACACGATGCCGGAGCCGGGCAGCCGGCGCAGGTGACCGCTGAGCCAGGCGGTGCGTTCCACGGCGTCGTCGAAACGGATCACCGACAAATGCAGCGACTCGCGATCCAGGGTGCCGCGCAGCACCAGGGTATCGGTGCCGATCTGGGTGGCGACGTCGGTGACCACGCGGTCGTTGGCGGTCGCGGTGGTCGCGAGCACCGGCACGTCGGCGCCGAGGTCGGCGATCAGGGTTCGGATACGGCGGTAGTCCGGCCGGAAATCGTGTCCCCAATCCGAGATGCAGTGCGCTTCATCGATGACTACGAGCCCCGCGTCCGCCGCGAGCGCGGGCAGCACCTGGTCACGGAAGTCCGGGTTGTTCAGCCGCTCCGGGCTGACCAGCAGCACGTCGACCGCGCCGGCGGCGACCTGCGCGTGGATCTCGTCCCATTCGGTGACGTTGCCCGAGTTGATGGTGGCGGCCACCACCCCGGCACGCTGCGCGGCGGCCACCTGATTGCGCATCAGCGCGAGCAGTGGCGACACGATCACCGTGGGCCCGCGACCCGCCCTGCGCAGCAATTTTGCGGCGATGAAGTACACCGCCGATTTGCCCCAGCCGGTGCGCTGCACCACCAGCGCCCGGCGCCGGCGCATGACCAGCGCCTCGGTGGCGGTCCACTGGTCTTCCCGCAGGCGCGCGCTCGGCCCGGCCAGTTCGCGCAGGAGCTGTTCGGCATGCTCGCGCAGGTCGGCAGCGGTGCGGTCGGTCGAAGAGGCGTCGGTCGCCGTGGTCATGCGCTCCATCGTGCCCGACGGCACCGACATGCGCCGCCGCGCCCGGCCGCTGCTCCCGCCGACCGCACTCCATGCCCGGCTGGGCCGGGCGCTCGTCGTCGGCTCGGCCACTCGAGCTCGGACGAGTTCGGGCCGTTCCGCGGCGATGAAGTGGCGGCAGTTGTCGACGATTTCCAGGCGGCGGTCGTCGGCCTCGCGGCCAGTTCGGCGGCGAGTGACGGTTGGATCGCGGCGTCCTTGCACCGACGAGGAATACCGCCGCCACCTTGCGTTTCGTGGTGCGCGGCGTGGTCGCCGAGGTGCCTGTCACGGTAGGGCTGCTATCGAGGACAGCGCCGGACAATACAGACCGATTGGCACCTTCGATGTTTGCGGCGCATCCGCCGCGAAATCACCACCGACGAAGGACAATAGGGCGGACTGTATCCCGGCCAGGGAATTGCGCAGGAGGCAGCTATGTCGAGCCAGTACCAGCCGCCCGTGGGGTGGTCCCCACCAGGTGCGGAGTTCCGCACCAGCAACAACGTTTCCCGCACCCTGGTGGGCACGCTTGTCGGTCTGGTGGTGACGCCGATCGGCATCGGCTTGGCCGCCCACGGCGGACTGGACACCAGGCAGTGGGTGATCCTCAGCGGCGCGGGGGACCGGTGGGGGTCCAATGCGCAGATCATCGGGGGCGCGTTGCTGCTGTTCCTGGTCGCGCTGCTGGCCGCGTACTCGCCCGCAGGCACCGTGATCGCGGGCCTGGTTTGGGGTCTGCTGCCGGGCGCGATGCAGATCCTCTTTCCCGACGACACCTGGCGCATGATCGAGCAGTCACCGGCGTTGTCACCGGAATTGCGCCTGTCCGTGCACAATTGGGTGCTCGACGGCTATGCCCTGACGCTCGGACTGCTGCTGGTCGGAGCGGGCCTCGCTGCCACCCTGCGTCGGCGTTGAACGCGTGATCCGCGCCGGGCGAACCTGCTTCGCCCGGCGCGGATCACGCGAGCGTCACCCCTTGACGCATAGCACCTGGTGCAGTGTCGCGACGACGTCGACCAGGTCGCGCTGCGCCGCGATGACCTCGTCGATGTCCTTGTAGGCCGCGGGAATCTCATCCACCACGCCCGCGTCCTTACGTGACTCGACACCCTCGGTCTGGGCGATGAGATCGGCGACGGTGAACTGCTTCTTCGCCGCGTTGCGGCTCATCCGCCGGCCCGCGCCGTGCGACGCCGACTGGAACGAGGCCGGATTTCCCTTGCCGCGCACCACATACGAGCGGGTACCCATCGAGCCGGGGATCAGCGCGAGCTCGCCCGCGCCTGCCCGCACGGCACCCTTGCGGGTGACCAGCATCGGCACACCGTCGATGATCTCCTCCGCGACGTAGTTGTGGTGGCAGCTCACCGGCTGCTCGAAACGTACTCCGCGCCCGGCGAATTCGGCGCTTACCGCGCGACAGACCAGGGCGAGCATGACGGCGCGGTTGCGCGCGGCATACTCCTGTGCCCAGGTCAGGTCGCGCCGGTACGCCTCCATCTCCGGCGTGCCCGAGACGAAGACCGCCAGATCGCGGTCGGGCAGGTCGGCATTGTGCGGCAGTGCTCGCGCGATCGTCATGTGCCGCTCGGCGAGTTCCTTGCCGATGTTGCGACTGCCGGAATGCAGCAGGATCCACACCCGGTCGTCCTGGTCGAGGCAGACCTCGATGAAGTGGTTGCCGCCACCGAGCGTGCCCATCTGCTTGTGCGCCTTGGATTCTCGGGCCTGCACATGATCGTCGAGGGCGCTGAAACAGCCCCAGAACCGGTCCCAGCCCGCGCGCAGCGGTGCGGTGCTCGCGCCGAGCCCGGCGACCTGGGTGCCGAGTCGGGTGACGTCGACCGCGTGATCGTGGGCCTGGAACCCGACCGGCACCGCCGCCTCGATCCGCGACCGCAGGGCGTGCAGATTGTCGGGCAGGTCGGCCGCGGTGAGGTCGGTGCGCACGCTCTCCATGCCGCAGCCGATGTCCACCCCGACCGCGGCGGGCGACACCGCGTCCTTCATCGCGATCACCGAGCCGACCGTGGCCCCTTTGCCGAGGTGCACGTCCGGCATCACACGGACGCCGTGGACCCATTTCAGCGCGGCGATATTGCGCAGTTGCCGGAGTGCGGCCTGCTCGACCTCGTACTCGTGGGCCCACATCAGCGTCTGCGCCTTGGTGCCGCGCAGCTCGACGGGAAACATGGTGTCGATCCTTTCGTTGATCCGCACCATCAACGGTAGGGACCGACGGCGCCCGGCGCATCCGAATATCAACCGACCGGACGGTCTGATTTTCGGGCGGTGCGCTCGAGCGGCGCCCGGTAGGCGCGCTCGGCATTCCGGTGCGCGATGGCCGTGACCAGGTCTTCCGCGTCGGCGGTGGTGATCGCGCCGGCGGCGATCCACTCGTCCATCAGTGTGCCGAGGCCCCGTCGCCAGAGCACGGCGCCGAGGTAGTGCAGTTCCGGCAGCCCGTAGCCGTCCGAGGAGTAGCACAGCGCCCGGAAGGGGACGAGTTCCAGCGTCTCGGCCAGGACCGCCCCGGCACGCTGCCCCACATAGGGGATGGTGAGGCCCAGGTCCACGTGGACGTGATCGAACAGGTGCGCGAGGTAGGCGGCATGACGATGGAACGGCCAGCAGTGCAGCAGCATCACCGAGAGCCCGGTTCCGGCGGTCCGGCGCAGGAAGTCGGTGAGCAGCAACGGGTCGCTGTGCCGCAGGCGCAGGTCGGGGTCGCCGAATCCGGTGTGGAACTGCAAGGGAAGGCCGAGCTCGGCCCCGATTCGGGCCCCGAGGCCGACCAGCCAGCCGAGCACGTGCGGATCGGTGAGACGGTGTTCGGGCGCGAAACTGGTGGGCGGGTGATCCTGCGGCGGAAAATCCAGACCGCAGCGATACGCGACGATCGTCTTGAACCCGACGGCGGTCTCGGCCCGCGCGCGCAGCTCGGTCTCGATCCGGTCGTAGACGCCGGAAACCGCGCCGACCTGAGCGATGACCTGTGCGGCGACCTCCTCCAGGCGCACCACCTCGTGCACTTCTCCCTCCGCCAGCGCGGCGAAATCCGCTGTGCTACCACCGATTCCGGTGTCCAGGAACCATCGGTTCACGCCGGTCGCGCGGAGCAGCCGCGCGGCGGCCTCGCTTGCCCCGAGCTGGGCGCGGTGGCGGAGATAGACGTCCGGGCCGACGTGCGCGGGCAGGTCGAGTGCGGGTGCGCACCAGCGGCGCACCGCGAGCCCGATCGCGGAATCGAAATCGCCTCGTGCGCCTTCGCCGAGCAAGCGCTCGAAGCCGGGCCGATCCAGGGTGCCGACATCGACGCCGTGACAGTGGTGGTCGGTCAGTGGCACGTCGTCGGTGAGCACGTCAGAACCGCCAACGGGTCAGCGCGATGAGTTCTTCGGCGCTCGCGTCGGCGTATCGCTCGGCTTCGGCGCGGCGCACGGTGACCAGTGAATCGTGCAGCTCAGGGCCCATCGCGGCGGCCAGTACGCGGGACACGGCGAGGTGCTCGGCGGCTTTGGCCGCGGTAGTGGGCAGTCGGCGCACATCGGACCTCGCCACGGCCTCCGCATCGAAAGTCGCCGGGTCCCCCGTGATTGCGGCAGGCAGGCGCAACTGTTCGGCCACGCCCGCGAGCCCCGCTGCGAGCACCGAGCCGACGATCAGGTACGGGTTGCCGGTCGCGTCGAGGCACTTGATCTCGGCGTTCGCCGCCCATCCCTCGGTGCCGCGTATCCCGGTGATGAAACGCAGCGCGGCCTCTCTGGTCTCGCGGCCCCAGCACTGCCACACCCCGGCCCAGCGCGAGGGCGCCAACCGCAGGAAGCTCGCCGGGTTGCCCGCGCCGACCGCGACCAGCGCGGGGAGTTCACGCAGCACGCCCGCCAAGAACGCCTCACCCGGCTGCCGCATACCGTGTGGTCCGTCGCCACCCGAGAACAGCGGGCCCGCCTCGTCGTGTGCGGATAGATGCAGGTGCGCTCCGGAACCGGCACCGCCCGGTTCGATGCAGGGAGCGAGCTGCGCGCGCCAGCCATGCTGGGCGCTGACCTGACGAATCGTGTGCCGGACCAGCACAGCTTCGTCCGCCGCGGTGACCGGTTCGGACGGCTCGACCGACAATTCCAGTTGAGCGAGCGCGTATTCGGGGTGGAACTGGGCCACCGCGACCCCTTGCCGGTCGAGCGCGGCGACCAGGTTGGCGGCGTACTCGGCGACCTGACCGAGCCGCACGATGCCGTAGGCGGGGCCGTACACCGCCGGTGTGAAGACATCCGTGTCGTCGGCCCGGCCCACGGCCCATTCGGTCTCGAAGGCCATGGACAACCCCAGTCCGGCCGCGCGAGCCGCTTCCGCCTGGCGGGCCGCGAAGTGGCGCTGGCAGGCGACGAAGCGGGTGCCGTCCTGGGTGTACTTGTCGACCGGCGCCCACGCCCAGCCGGGCTGGCAGGCCAGTTCGGTCAGTTTGGACAGATCCGGGACGAGCCGCAGATCCCCGTCGGGGCCGCCGAGGTACCGCCCGACCGTCATCAGATCGTCGAAGGCGAAGGTCTCGAAGCACGGGGACACACCGACTCCGTACCAGGACGCGAGGGCCAGGCGTGGTTTGGGCACCGCTTTCACGCGCGTGATGCCCGCGTTGTCGACGAAGCTCAGCGCGATCATGGACGCGTCCACCTGGTCGATCAAGGCGGTGTCGCCGTCGGCGGGGATGCGATCCGGCGTGGCCATGCGTACCACGATAAATGGGCGCGGCGAGCAATAGCGCCGCCTCGCCGGAAACCGGGGCCGCACGTTCTATTTCGGTCGAGGCCGGTCAGCTGGCGCGGCGAAGGTCCGCTCGCGCCGGTGAACCGGACCTTCGCGCTGCCGACCTGATCGCCAGGTACTCGGCGGCGGAGACCACCGCGACCGGTCCGATGCGGAGCACTCGGCGCGAATGGTGACAGGGCCGGATGGGATCGACAGCGCGGCAGGGCAACCGCCCACCGTGTGTCCGGCCACCGCTTCTCCGGATTGGTCCGGTGTCTACTCGGCGGCCAGTGCGGCGGTGATCTCTTCCCCGGTGGGAATCGAGCTGCTTGCTCCCAGCCGGGTAGTCGCCAGCGCGCCGGCCGCGCACGCCCAGGTCAGCGCCCATTCCGGGCCGCGATGCCAGGCGGCGGCCAGCGCGCCGGTGAACGCGTCGCCGGCCCCGGTGGTGTCGACGACGTGCACCTGCGGGCTCGGGCACGACAGCCGTGCGTCGCCGGGGCCGCGATAGTCGGCGCCTGCCGCGCCACGTGTGACCACCACATGTGGAACCAGCTCGAGGTCCCCGCGGAGCTGCTCGGCTTCACCCGAATTGACCACGACCAGATCGACGTCGGCCCACAGATCGGCGGGCAGGCGTTGCGCCGGCGACGGATTCAGCAGGACCGTCGTGGCGTGCGCGCGGGCGTGCCGTGCCGCGGCGGCCACCGTATCGATGGGAATCTCCAACTGGCACAACAGGATATCGGCCGCCGCGATGGCCCTCAGGTTGTCCCTGGTGAGTTCGGTCATTCGCGCGTTCGCGCCACCGACGACGATGATGCTGTTCTCGCCCTCGCTGTCGACCACGATCGTGGCTATACCGCTCGGGCCGGCCACGGTGCGCAGCCCGTCGACAGTCACGGCGGAATCCGTGAGCGCCCGACGCAGCCCAGCGGCGAACACGTCCGCGCCGACCGCCCCGACGAACGAGACTGCCGCACCGGCGCGGCGCGCCGCGATGGCCTGATTGGCGCCTTTCCCACCCGGTACCGTGGCGAAGCTCGTGCCGAGCACCGTCTCACCAGGAACAGGCCGCCGCGCGGTCGTGGTGACCAGGTCCATGTTGATGCTGCCCAGCACCACGATCGCCGGAGCATCCGATTCGGCCGTCATATCGCCGGACGGTAGTCGCGCGACCCGGGTCGTGCACGTGGCTTCCCGAACCGCCCGTATTCGTGTGCCGCTACGCATCCGGCAGCGCTCGGCGGCGGGCGTCGCCGACCGGATTCAGGTGGCGCCAGCAGGTGGAATCGACCGTGCGCCTGGTGCGTAGGCTGTACCCATGACGGTAGGAACGACGACCCAGCCGGATGTCCGCGAGATGGTGCACGAGGCCGCGCGCAAGGCCCGAGTCGCGTCGCGCACCCTGGCGCGACTGACGACCGCGCGGAAGAACGAGGCGCTGCACGCCGCCGCGGACGCGCTGCTGGCCGCCGCCGACCGGGTGCTCGCCGCCAACGCCGAGGACATCGCCGCCGCACAGGCCGCGGGCACCGAGGAGTCGCTGCTGGACCGGTTGCGGCTGACCGCGGCGCGCATCGACGGCATCGCCTCCGGGCTGCGCCAGGTGGCCGGGCTGGCCGATCCCATCGGTGTCGTCGTCCGCGGCTCCACCCTGCCGAACGGACTGGAGATCAAGCAGGTGCGCGTGCCGCTCGGTGTGGTCGGCATGGTGTACGAGGCCCGGCCGAATGTCACCGTCGACGCGTTCGGGCTCGCGCTCAAGTCCGGCAATGCCGCGCTGCTGCGCGGCTCCTCCTCGGCCGCTCGTTCCAACGCCGCGCTCGTCGCCGTGCTGCGTGAATCGCTTGACGCGCAGGGTATCCCGGCCGATGCCGTGCAGCTGCTGCCGAGCGAGGACCGCTCCAGTGTCACCCACCTCATCCAGGCCCGCGGCCTGGTCGACGTCGTCATTCCGCGCGGTGGCGCCGGGCTGATCAACGCGGTCGTCCGTGACGCGCAGGTGCCCACCATCGAGACCGGCACCGGCAACTGCCACGTGTACGTGCACGCAGGCGCCGATCTGGACATGGCCGAGCAGATCCTGATCAACGCCAAGACCCGTCGTCCCAGCGTGTGCAACGCGGCCGAGACCGTCCTGATCGATGCGGCCATCGCCGACACCGCGGTGCCGCGGCTGACCGAAGCTCTGCGGCGGCACAACGTCACCATCCACGGTGACCTGCCCGGTCAGGTTCCGGCGACCGACGCCGACTGGGGCGAGGAGTACCTGACCCTGGACATCGCCCTCAAGGTGGTCGACGACCTGGACGCGGCGGTGGAGCACATCAACACCTGGGGCACCGGCCACACCGAGGCCATCGTCACCGGCGAACTGGCCGCGGCGCGCGAGTTCACCAGCCGCGTCGACGCCGCCGCCGTCATGGTCAACGCCTCCACCGCGTTCACCGACGGAGAGCAGTTCGGTTTCGGTGCCGAGATCGGCATTTCGACCCAAAAGCTGCACGCCCGCGGCCCGATGGCGCTGCCCGAACTGACCTCGACGAAGTGGATCGTGTGGGGCGAAGGCCAGATCAGGCCCGTCTGATGCGCACTGGCCGCGGACGACGCAGACGCCGCGTTGCCATACCGTGAGGACGGGTCGGAAGAAAGGTACGGGGTGGTGACGGACAGTACGGGTCAGGAACCGGTCTTCGCGTCGGTGGACGATGTGCTCGAGCGTCTGGCGAGCACGGGGTATCTGGCGAACAAGGCCACCGCGACGTCGGTGTTCCTCGCCGATCGGCTGGGCAAGCCGCTGCTGATCGAGGGACCGGCCGGCGTCGGCAAGACCGAGTTGGCGCGCGCGGTCGCCCAGACTTCGGGCGCCGAGCTGGTCCGGTTGCAGTGCTACGAGGGCGTCGACGAGGCGCGTGCGCTGTACGAGTGGAACCACGCCAAGCAGATCCTGCGCATTCAGGCCTCCAGCGAGAATGACTGGGCGGAGACCAAGGCCGACGTCTTCACCGAGGAGTTCCTGCTGTCGCGGCCGCTGCTCACCGCGATCCGGCGCACCGATCCCACGGTGCTGCTGATCGACGAGACCGACAAGGCCGACATCGAAATCGAGGGCCTGCTGCTCGAGGTGCTCAGCGACTTCGCGGTGACGGTGCCGGAGCTGGGCACCATCACCGCCGGCCGTAGACCTTTCGTCGTACTCACGTCGAACGCCACCCGAGAGCTGTCCGAGGCGCTCAAGCGCCGCTGCCTCTACCTGCACCTGGACTTCCCGGACGAGGAACTGGAGCGGCGCATTCTGGCCGGCCGGGTGCCCGAGCTGTCCGCCGCGGTCGTCGCGCAGCTGGTGCGGATCGTGCACGTGCTGCGCGGGATGCAGTTGAAGAAACTGCCCTCGGTCGCCGAGTCGATCGACTGGGGCCGCACGCTGCTCGCGCTGGGCCTGCACGATCTGGACGACACGGCCGTGCGCGCCACCCTCGGCGTCGTGCTGAAGCACCGCAGCGACCACGAGCGGGCACTGGCCGAACTGAAGCTGGCCTGAGCCCATGGCGGCGGGATCGGTCCCTGCGGATGTCGCGTCGCTGAGTGCGTCGCACGGGCTGCCCGGCCATCTGGTCGGATTCGTGGGGGCGCTGCGGGCGCGCGGCATCCCGGTCGGGCCGTCGGAGACGGTGGACGCGGGCCGGGTGGTGACCGTCCTCGATCTGCTGGACCGGGAGGTTCTGCGCGAGGGGCTGGCCTGCGCGCTGTTGCGGCGCAGCACCCACCGCGCGGTCTTCGACGGGTTGTTCGACCTGTGGTTCCCGGTCGCGTTGGGGGAACGCACCGCGGCGGCGGACAAGGTGGAGATTCCCCGCACGCCCAGCGGTGAGGTGGATATCCCGGCGTTGCGTGAGCTGCTCGCCGAGCTGCTCACCCAGGACGCGACCGCGCAGCTGGCAGCGTTGGCCGCGCAGCTGGTCGAGCAGCTCGGTCAGTACCAAGCCGCGGGCCACGCGTCGTTCTCGGCGTACCAAGCGCTCAAAGAGCTACAGCCGCAGACCCTGCTGGCCAAGATTCTCGCGGGGCTGGCCGCGGGACCCGACGCCGGCGATTCCGACCGGGAAGTCGCCCGTCGCGTGGCGCGGCAGCGCATCGCCGATTTCCGCGCGACCGTCGAGGCGGAAACCAAGCGCCGCGTCGCCGAACGGATCGGCCGCGATCGGGTGGCGGGCTACGGTGTCGCCCGCCTGGCCGAGGAGGTGGATTTCCTGCGCGCTTCCGAGGCCGAACTGGCCGAACTCAAACGCAGCACCCAGCGTATGGCCCGCATCCTGGCCTCGCGTCTGGCGGCGCGTCGCAGGCACGCGCGCCGCGGCGAGATCGATCTGCGCCGGACCCTGCGCAGATCGATGTCGACCGGTGGCGTGCCGATCGATCTGGTGAACCGCAAGCCGCGGCCCGGCCGGCCGGAACTCGTGCTGCTGTGTGATGTCTCCGGCTCGGTGGCCGGTTTCAGCAACTTCACCCTGCTGTTGGTCAGCGCGTTGCGCGAGCAGTTCTCCCGGGTGCGGATCTTCGCCTTCGTCGACCAGGTCGACGAGGTCACCCGATTCTTCGATCCGAACACCCAGCTGGACAAGGCGATGGCCAGGATCTTCCGCGAGGCGGGCGTCGCCGGATTCGACGGGCACTCCGACTACGGCCACGCGCTGGCCGGGTTCGCCAGGGACTTCCCCGACGCCGTCACCAGCCGCAGTTCGCTGCTGATCCTGGGCGACGCGCGCACGAACTACCGTGATCCGCAACTGGCTACGCTGCGATCGCTGGTCGCGGTCGCCAAGCACGCGCACTGGCTCAACCCGGAACGGCAGGACCAGTGGGGCACCGGCGATTCCGCCGCGGACAACTACCGCGAGGTCATCGAGATGCACGAATGTCGTTCGGCCAGGCAGCTCACCGCTGTCGTGTCTCGATTACTGCCGGTGTGAGCGTGCGCGAGGCCGCGCTGCGGAGGTGCTGCCCGGCCGAACCCGGTGCCCGGCAGGCCGAGCCATGGGCGGGCGAGTGGTCGCGGAACGCCGGGCCACTGCCGGTCGATGCGCGGGCGGGTGTCCGCCCTGCCGACCGGCCCGAGGCAACCCATTAAGCTCGGCAGTCATGCACGAGACAGGTCGGCGCGCCCGCAAGCTGGGGGTGATGGGCGGCACGTTCGACCCCATCCACCACGGGCATCTGGTCGCCGCCAGCGAGGTCGCCCACCGCTTCGAGTTGGACGAGGTGATCTTCGTCCCGACCGGGCAGCCATGGCAGAAGTCACACAAGCAGGTCAGCCCGGCCGAGGACCGCTACCTGATGACCGTGATCGCCACCGCGTCCAATCCGCGGTTTTCGGTCAGCCGCGCGGATATCGACCGCGGCAAGGTCACCTACACCGTCGACACGTTGCGCGAGATGCAATCGCAGCACCCCGATGCCCAGCTGTACTTCATCACCGGTGCGGACGCGTTGGCCAGCATCCTGACATGGCAGGATTGGGCGGAACTGTTCGAACTGGCGAAGTTCGTCGGGGTGAGCCGTCCGGGGTACGAACTGAACACCGATCATCTCGAAGACCATCTGCGCGATCTTCCGGCCGATGCGGTGACCATGATCGAAATCCCCGCGCTGGCGATCTCGTCGAGCGAATGCCGTCGCCGCGCCGCCGAGAACCGGCCGGTGTGGTACCTCGTCCCCGACGGGGTGGTGCAGTACATATCGAAGCGGCACCTGTATGTGCCCGGAGCAGCGGAAGGCAGCTGAGCGTGAGCGAGCGCAGCGAGGTGCGGGCATGAGTGAGCGAACCATCGACACGGCCGCGAAGGCGGTCACGTGGGGGCTGAGCGCGGAGGTGCCGGCATGAGTGCTTCGGCGGAGTCGGTCGAGATCGCCCAGGTGGCGGCACGGGCTGCCGATGAGAAGCTGGCGGCCGACGTGGTGGTGCTGGACGTGTCCGAGCAGTTGGTGATCACGGACTGCTTCGTGATCGCGTCGGCGCCCAACGAGCGTCAGGTGAACGCCATCGTCGACAACGTGGAAGAGAAGCTGCGCGCCGCCGGACACAAGCCGGTCCGGCGCGAGGGCACCCGCGAAGGTCGCTGGGCGCTGCTGGACTACGTCGATGTCGTGGTGCACATCCAGCACAACGACGAGCGCAACTTCTATGCGCTGGAGCGGCTGTGGAAGGACTGCCCCGTCGTGCCGGTCGCCGGGATCACCGGTGCCGGGCCGCAGGCGCGCGCCGCGGCGGCGGCGACGGAGGATGAGGCGCGATCGTGAGTGAGCCGCAGCGCGACGGAGTCGTGAGCAGAAATGCCGGCGTGCGCACCCTGATCCTGTTGCGCCACGGGCAAACCGAATGGAACGCCGCCGACCGGATGC
This sequence comes from Nocardia glycosmidis, assembly GCF_052545115.1. NCBI lineage: Bacteria > Bacillati > Actinomycetota > Actinomycetes > Mycobacteriales > Nocardiaceae > Nocardia > Nocardia glycosmidis. The sequence goes on from NZ_JBQWRH010000001.1 coordinate 267,552, forward strand.
AGGGACAGATCGATACCGATCTCACCGAACTCGGTCGCAGGCAAGCCAAAGAAGCTGCGCGCGAACTGGTTTCGCGCAATGCCATCGCGATCCTCTCGTCGGACCTGCGCCGGGCGTTCGACACCGCGACCGCGCTCGCCGAACACACCGGCCTCACCGTCGTGCCGGACACCAGGCTGCGGGAGACCGATCTCGGCGACTGGGAGGGACTCACCCACCTGGAGGTGGACGCGGACTATCCGGGTGCGCGCATGGCGTGGCGGCTGGACGCGAGCTACACGCCGCCCAACGGCGAGAGCAAGTTCGAGGTCGGGGCACGGTCGCTGCCGGTTGTCCAGGAGTTGCTGGTCGAGCGGCAGGATTGGCCGGGCCGGACTATCATCCTGGTGGCGCACGGCGGGCTGATCGCCGGCCTCACGGCTGCGCTGCTCGACCTGCCGGCGCAGAATTGGCCGATCCTCGGCGGATTGGCCAATACCAGTTGGGTGCAGCTGAGCAGTCACGGCCCGAGCATCGAACAGCCCGGCTGGCGTCTGGATGTGTGGAACGCGGCGGCGAAGGTAGCACCGGATGTCCCCTGACGAGCCGATCAGATCGGTTCCGGACGAACTGTTCCGTCGGGTGCCGGCGCGGGCCGAGCGGCAGCTGCCGGACGCCTTGTTCGGCGGCCCGCCGCCGACGGCGCGCGAGCCCGAAGCACCGGTCGGGGCGGGGTCTTCGGGTGCGTCCGAGTCCGCTGCGGAGGAATCCGGCGGGGCGGACGACCGATCGATCGCGGCGGAACCCGCCGCCAGGGTCGGGTCGGATGGTCGTGCGGGTAGCGATGGCGAGCCCGTCGTCCCGCGATCCACCGGTGTCGAGTTCGCGGCCTCCGACGCCCACGCGGCTGCCTCGCCAGCCGCACCCGAGGACGACGTCCTTCCGGCTGCGGGAGCCGGCGCGGACAACGCCGAAGCCGCTGTGGTCGGCCGCGAGTCGGTGACAGTGGCCGTCTCTGATACGTCCGTGCCTGCGGAAGCATCGGCCCTGGCCGGTGCGGTGCGCGAGTCAGCCACTGGCGCAGCCGAGTCGGCCGACGCCGTGGCGGCCGACTCGGCCGCTACCACCCCGGAATCGGTGGCCGACGAGTCCGGCCGGCCGGAGCCGACCGTGCGGCCGGTGCTGCTGGTGATCGCCGATTCATTGGCTTACTTCGGCCCGCGGGGCGGACTGCCTGCCGATGATCCGCGTCTGTGGCCGAACCTGGTTGCCGCCGAACTGGATTGGCAGGTCGAGCTGATCGCGCGCATCGGCTGGACCTGCCGCGACGCCTACTGGGCATTGATCGGCGATCCCCGGGTGTGGGCCGCGGTGCCACGCGCGGGTGCGGTGGTCTTGGCCGTCGGCGGCATGGACACGTTGCCGTCGCCGCTGCCCACTGCGCTACGCGAGCTGATCCGCTACGTGCGCCCGCCTGCGCTGCGCCGCACCGTCCGCGCCGCTTACCAGTGGTTGCAGCCCAAGCTGTCGAAACTCGGCCGCCCCGTGGCGCTTCCACCCAAGGTGAGCGTCGACTACCTGGAACAAGCCCGCACCGCGCTGGCGCAGTTGCGTCCCGAGCTGCCGGTCGTCGCGGTGTTGCCCTCAGTGCACAACTGCGACGCTTACGGTCGTGTGCACACTGGTCGGCCGCGCGCTGTCGCGGCGCTGCAAGCCTGGTCGGAGCAGACCTCGGTGCCGTTGGTCGACTTGGCTGACGCGGTACGCGACAACATCTTCTCCGGCGAGGCGAACCCGGATGGCATCCATTGGGGCTGGGCGGGCCACACAGCGGTGGCCAATGCGATGGTCAAAACCTTGCAGGAGGTTCGGTAGTCCGTGGCCGTCGTGATCGTCACCGATTCGTCTGCCAGCCTCCCTGCCGAACATCTCGCCGAGCTGGATATCGACGTCGTCCCGCTGCACGTGCTGATCGGCGACCAGGCGATCAGGGAAGGAGTCGATCCGGTCGACATCGATTACGCCACCGACACCGTGACCACCTCCGCAGCCTCACCCGGCGAGCTGCGCCTGGTGTACGAGCGAGCGTGGACGCGCAGCGGCGGTGACGGCGTTGTGGCGGTGCATCTTTCGCGGCAGCTGTCCGGGACCTGGGAGTCGGGTCGGCAGGCCGTGCGCGACATGGATGCCGCCGATCGGGTCCGCTTGGTCGACTCGCTGGGCGCTGGGCTGGCCACCGGGCTTCCCGTACTCACCGCCGCTCGGCGGGCACGGGCCGGGGCGCCGCTGGATGTCGTCTATGACACGGCGGTCGCCGCCGCCGCGCGCGCCCGGACATTCATCCTGGTCAATCGCACCGAGCAGCTGCGCCGCGGCGGCAGGCTGTCGTCGGCGGCGGCGTTCTTCGGGACCGAGTTGGTCACCAAGCCGCTGCTACACATCGTCGAGGGGCGGCTCGAACTGCGGGAGAAGGTCCGCACTCGCTCCAAGGCGTACACGAAACTCGTGGCCGCTGCCGTCGAGGCGGCTGGTGGCGACGGCGCGGCGGTGGCTGTGCAGCACCTCGGCGCCGAGGACGCCGCACACACCATCGCGGGCCAGTTGCGCGGACGCATCCCCGGCATCCGCGAACTCATCGTCGCCGAATTCGGCCCAACCCTTGCGGTGCACCTCGGGGTCGGCGCCATCGGTGTGCTCGTCCTCCCAGGCGGTTGTGCCTGATGTGCCGGCCGAACGTCGCGCTCGCGCAACAATCTTGATGATTCGAATTCGAGTGCGGTACCGCGAACGCGGCTAGCGTTGGAGAATGACGATTTCCGCGAAGCCGCCGGTCGGTACACCGCTGGCCGTGTCGTCGGTCGACTGGGAACATCCGGACGCGGTCACCTTGCGCGCGGAGATGGCCGCCGAAGTCGGGCCACGCTATGCCTACCTGGCGAAGACACTGCGCACCAGCCCGAATGCCGTCGATCCCGCCACTGTGCACCGCACGTTCGTCGCGTACTCCGACCAACCGGTCGGGCACGCCGCGATCCGCTGGAACGCGGCGGATCTCGAGGTCAAGCGGATGTTCGTCCGTCCCGCGCATCGCGGTTCGGGGGCCGCGGCATTGCTGCTCGGCGCAGCTGAGGACGCCGCTCGCGAGGCTGGACGTGCCCGGCTGATCCTGCAGACCGGCCATCTGCAACCGGAAGCCGTCCGCTTCTATGAACGCAGCGGCTACTACCGGATTCCGATTTTCTCTCCGTATGAGGTTCTGCCACTGTCGAACTGCTTCGCCAAGGATTTGCGCTGAGCTGGATTGCTACCGTCGCCGTAATCCTGAACTGATCGCGCCGACTACCTGCGTGCACATGGCCCGGCTCGCGGCGGACGACGAACGGGGCCGCGCAGTCACGATAGGTATTTCGAGCTTCTGCCGTCGGACGAACTCGCCGCACCGGCCGGGTTGTGCACAGCGCGGCGGTTATCAACAGGTTCCTTGAATCCGCAGGTCGGCTGGAACTTTCGTTGCGCGACGGACACTAGCGTCGGCGCCATGTCACGACAGGACGAACGCGAGCGAGTGCGACGGCGGTTGGGCGAGCTGACCGATCGGGTCGGTGCGAGTGCGCCAGGCGGCGGCCAGCGATCGGTGCGGGACCAGGGACTTTCCGCCGCCGCCGCGGGCGCGAGCGAGCCGCGGTCGGACGAACATCCGGACTGGGTGGGCAAGTGGGATCTCCCGCGGCTGCCCGGCGACCAGGCGCCGGGTCGAGACGACGAGGGCGATATCGGTCGCGTGCGGTCTCCCGGCTGGCTGGACGAATCGGCGGCTGGCCGGCGCTGGCGGGATCATCTTGTGCCGCAACGATTCCGCGGCATCAGGCTCGATCCCGGTCGTCGTGGTGTGCGCACACTCGCGGTGGCCGGGATCGCCGCGATGGCGGTCGCCGGGGTGATCGTGTTCCGCGAGCGGCCGATCACCCAGGCGGTCCCGCCGGTCCCGGTAACACGGCAGACGGTGACCGCGGGATCACCCGGTCCGGTTGCCTCGGCGAGTGCCATCGCGGCGCCCGGCACATCGACGATCCTCGGTGAACCGGACGCTTCGACAACCGAATTGGTCGTCAGCGTCGTCGGCCTGGTCCAGCGCACCGGTTTGGTGCGACTTCCGGTGGGGTCGCGTGTCGCCGACGCCCTCGCGGCGGCGGGCGGCCCGAGCGAAGGGGCCGACACCAGCGGTCTGAACCTGGCCCAGCGGCTCTCGGACGGCGACCAGGTGTTGGTCGGCCCGGTCGCACCGAACCCCGGCCAACAGCCGGGCAGTACGACGATCGGCGCCGGCGGTCGTCCTGCGTCCGGTTCCGCGGCCACACCCGGCCGTCCAGCGACTCGGGCGGGTAAGGTCCACCTCAATACGGCATCCGAGGCCGAACTGGATGCCCTTCCCGGTGTCGGGCCCATTACCGCACGCGCCATCATCGCCTGGCGTACGACCAACGGGCGCTTCACCTCGGTCGAGCAACTCGGTGAGGTCGACGGCATCGGCCCGGCCCGCTTGGCCCGGCTGCGGGATCTGGTGACGGTATGACCGCCGGTCGGCACGCCGAAGCTGCCGGGACAGCGGCGTCGGGCGCGGAGCCGCTCGGGATCGCCGCGACCTCCGATGTGCCTCGGCAGGGGGAGATTGCCCAGTCGGCATCGAGCACGCCGCTGCTGGCAGCCGCCACCGGTCAGCAGTGCCGAGCGCCCCGCGAGAGGGGGGTACCGGGCGAGGAGATGTCCGATGTCGGTAGCACTGTCGACGCTCATCGGCCGGGCGAGATGGCGCGCCGTATCCGGACGTCGAGCGCGCAGTCGGCGGAAACCGGTAGGACTGCGCAAACTGCTAGCGGTCCGGTAGCGGACGGCGATGCCGGTGCGTTTCAGGTGCTCGACGCTCGGCTGTTGCCCGCCGCGCTGTGCTGTTGGGGCGCAACGATTGTGGCTCTGACGGCGGGCTGGGGGGCTGGGATCGCGGTAAGCGCGGCATTGGTGGTGCTGGCAATCGGGCTGTGGGTCCTGCTCCTGTGGGCGGTCGCGCACCGCAGTGAACGTTGGCGCGCAGTGGCGGTGGTGGCGTTGGCCGCTGTCGTGCTCGGCGCCGGGTTCGCGGCCGCGGCGGCGTGGCGGGAGCATCGTGTGGCGACGCATCCGCTGCGCGCGGCAGCGGGACAATCGCTGCGCGTGGTGGTCACCCCGTCTGCCGATCCGAAACGGTTGCGGAGCAAGACCTTCGGTGACAATGAGCGATGGATTGTGCGGGCCGACCTTCGTGCGTACCGGCGTAACGGCACGACGGTGAGTTCCGGCGGCGCGGTGGTCGTCCTGGCCTCCGGGCACGAGTGGGCTGCGGTATCACCGGGCAGGCCGATCGAGTTCCGGGCTCGGGTGGATCTGCCGAGTCGATCCGACCTCACCATCGTGGCGCTCAACGCGCAGGGCCCGCCGATGGTCGCCGGGGCGCTGCCGTGGTGGCAGCGGATCGCGAATTCGGTGCGGGCCGATTTCGCGACGTCGGCCGCGGGTGCGCTGTCACCCGACGCCGCTGGTCTGTTGCCCGCGCTCGTCGTCGGCGATACCTCGGCACTGCCCGACCAGGTACGCGACGACTTCGAGATCGCCGGCCTGCAACATCTCACGGTGGTCAGCGGCGCGAACTTCACGATCTTGCTTTCGGTCGTGTTGTTCGCCGTGCGCCTGCTCACGCTCGGGCCGCGCGCCGCGGCGGCCGTAGCGGCCGCAGCGCTGCTCATGTTCGTGGTCATCGCGCGGCCCGACCCAAGCGTGCTGCGTGCCGGGGCGATGGGCGTGATCACGCTGCTGGCCGTGCTCACCGGTCGCCGAAAACAGGCGCTGCCCGCGCTCTGCGCGGCGGTCATCGGGTTGCTGGGCCTCTGGCCCGGGCTCGCCGTCAACGCCGGTTTCGCGCTGTCGGTGGTCGCGACCGGTGGTTTGATCCTGCTGGCGCCCAGCTGGGCCGACTGGCTGCGCGCCAAAGGATGGTGGCGGGTGCCGGCCGAAATCGTCGCGGTCTCCGCCGGAGCGTTCGTGGTCACGACGCCGATCATGATCGCACTCACCGGACAGCTCAGCCTGGTCGCGGTGCTCGCGAATGTTCTCGTCGCACCGGTGATCGCGCCGATCACGATCATCGGGGCCGGCGGCGCGGTGCTGGCTTGCCTGTGGTCTCCGCTCGCCGAGCTCGTCCTGCGCTGTGCGGCGCCGCCGATGTGGTGGCTACTCACGGTCGGCCGACACGCGGCTGCGCTGCCCGGCGCGTCCGTTACGGTGCCGGGCGGGCTGATGGGCGGACTGATCGCGGGCGCTGTCATCACGATCTCGATCGCCGCATTGCGCGCCAAGGCCGTGCGCCGGATCGCCGCCGCGGTGCTGCTCGGCAGCGCGGCGGTCCTGATCCCGGTGCGCGTCTGGCATGTGGGCTGGCCGCCGAACGGTTGGGTTATCGCCGCGTGCGACGTCGGCCAAGGCGACGGCCTGGCCCTTTCGGTCCAGCCCGGTGTCGCCATCGTCATCGACGTGGGACCCGACCCACGTCCGATCCGAACGTGCCTGGATCGCCTGCGCATCACGCGAATCCCGCTGCTGATCCTCACGCACCCCCACGCCGACCACATCGGCGGACTCATCGGGGCCCTGCACCAACGCACGGTCGACGCGATAGCCGTCGGCATCCACGAACTCGAAGGACTTCCCCCACCGACTGCGGCCGTTCATGGACAATCACCGCCCGACAGCGGTTGTGCGCCGACCGCGCCGGTAACATCAGCCGCGAACATACTTGGGCACATCAGTGCCGAAAGCGACCGTGTCGGCATCGATCGTCAGGTTTCGTTTCGAGCGCAAACCAGTTGTGGCCCTGTGGCATACGGGAAGACCCCAGCGGGTGAGCGATCCCGCAGCGAGGACCTGCGAGTTGCTGTCGCGGGGCTGGCACAGGTCGCGACTGTCGCCAGGCACTCGGGAGTGCCGTTGCTGGAATTGACTGCCGGGCACCTGTTGAGCTTCGGGTCGGTCGAGCTCGAGGTACTGGCTCCGTCCAGAAATGGGCCACGCCCCCACCGTGGCACCGAAGCCGAGGACGCCAACGACCGATCAGTTGTCGTCGTCGCCCGTACCCCCGCTGGACGAATCCTGCTCACCGGGGATATCGAAGCCCGCGCGCAACACGCGCTGATGCAAGCAGGAATCCCGATTCAAGCCGAAATCCTCAAACTTCCGCATCACGGATCACGCACCACCACAAGGAGATTCCTCGAAGCGGTGCGGCCGCGTCTCGTGCTGGTCAGCGTCGGTGCGGACAACACATTCGGACACCCGAACCCCACCGTGCTCGCAGAGCTGTCCGCTCTCGGCGCGACGGTGGCCCGGACCGACCAAGGTGGCGACATCGTAGTTCTGGGCCAGGACGGACACCTGGGCATTGCACGTTCACGTTGACGGGCGAGCGATGAAACCGGTTCGCCCGATCCAGCTGCTCATCGTTCTCCGGTGCGGATCGCGCCGACCCGAGATGTCCTTGATCAGGTCGTCGAAATGACCAGCGCCCTGCCCGGCAGGCCGGCGGTGTCAGTAGCGGATCGTAGGATCGGGCTGTGGACGCGCGCGACGAGTGGACTGATACGGCAGAGCCATCGGGCACGGTTGGGCCAGGGGCAGGGGGCCACTGCGGTGAGTGAGCGTCCTGCGCCCGTGCACTTGGTGCTGGGGGACGAAGAGCTGCTGATCGATCGTGCGTTGAGTGCGGTGACGGCGCAGGTGCGCGCGTTGTCGCCGGATCCGGACGCGGTGCCGGTCGATCGATTGCGGGCGGGCGATGCCAGCACTGCGGAGCTGGCGGAACTGCTGAGTCCGTCGCTGTTCGCCGAGGATCGGGTGATCATTCTCGAGGCGGCGGCCGAAGCCGGCAAAGACGCGGTCGCGGTGATCACCGAGGCCGCGCAGAACCCAGCCGACGGGGTGGTGCTGGTGGTGGTGCACTCCGGCGGCGGTCGGGCGAAGGCGCTCGCGCCCGCCCTGCAGAAGGCCGGAGCTCACACCCACGATTGCGCCAAGCTGACCAAGGCCGCCGAGCGGGTCGAATTCGTGCGCGGCGAGTTCCGCAGCGCGGGGGTGCGGACGTCCGGCGAGGTCGTTCAGGTCATCCTGGAGGCAGTGGGCTCGGATCTGCGCGAGCTGGCGGCGGCGTGCGCGCAGCTGGCCGCCGACACCGGCGGCAAGATCGACGTGACCGCCGTGCGTCGCTACTACTCGGGCAAGGCCGAGGTCTCCGGCTTCGACGTGGCCGAGCTCGCGGTCGCGGGCGATCGCCCGGGCGCGATGGAGGCATTGCGCTGGGCTAACGACCGTGGCGTGCCGCATGTCCTGCTTGCCGACGCACTGGCCGACTCGGTGCACACGATCGCGCGCGTCGGCTCCGCGGGGCGCGGCGACCCGTTCGCACTCGCCCAGCAGCTCGGCATGCCGCCGTGGAAAGTGAAGAAGGCCCAAGCCCAGGCCCGCAGCTGGACTCCGGCCACCATCGGTTCCGCGCTCCAAGTGGTCGCGACCCTCAACGCCGACGTCAAGGGCGGCGCAGCCGACTCCGGCTACGCCCTGGAACATGCCCTCGGCCAGATCCTGGACCTGCACGGCGCCGGCTGATCGCGGCGACGCCGGCCCAGTTCGTCCAGGGGCCGCGCCGTGACCAGGCCTACTCCGCGGAGCTGAGCACCAGTTCCCCGTCGTCGTCCGCGTCCTCGTAGCGCCCTTCCCACTCCTCGTAGGCGGGGACGTCCTCGTCGCGGGTGACGATCCACTCCAACGAGTAACCGCCTTCGTCGTCGGGAACGAGCACATTCTCGATCTTCAGTCCGAATCCGAGCACCTCGGCCGCGCGAATCACCTCCGGCAGATCCTCGGCGCGGACGACCGTCTGATTGGCATACACGGTTACCATGCGCGGAATGGTAGCTGGAACCTCTGACACGGCGCGGGCCGATCCCGAAACACCGACGAGATAGGTCGGCTCTCCGCGGTGTGGTACGACAAAAACCGCCGTGGTCATCGTGGCCACGGCGGCTGCGTCTCAGCGGGTGCGGTACTTGGGTACGGTACCGGGTGGATCAGAGCTTGTTGAAGGCCAGTGCCAGCGCCGACTTCTTGTTGGCGGCCTGGTTGGCGTGGATGACGCCCTTCGAAGCGGCCTTGTCCAGCTTGCGGCTGGCGAACTGCAGGCGCTCGGCGGCCTGGTCCTTGTCGCCAGCGGCCGCGGCGTCGCGGAAGCTACGGATGGCGGTGCGCAGCGCAGACTTGACCGACTGGTTGCGCTTGCGCGCTGCCTCGTTGGTGCGGATCCGCTTCATCTGGGACTTGATGTTGGCCACGCCTGTTTCCTCGTGTTCCTGTCTGGTGGTCTGTCCTGGGGAAGTTCGTCGAGCGCGCGAAACGCCCGGAATGAACGGGTAACGCAGCGCCGAAGATCGAGAGTACCAGTCGCCGTCTGGCACACGAAATCGATACTTCCGCGTCGGTGTCGAAGCGTTGACGGAGCAAACCCGGCCAACCCGCGAAGTCGTTGTGGCGATCGCGCGCTCAGCGGGAGACATACCGCGAAGATCGCCGCGAGAGCCACGCGGGACGCGTAGCGTATTACAGGACCGGCAGGAACCTTGCCGCACAACGTCGCGGGCGTACACCGAAGCCGCCGCGACAGGGACAACCGATTTCGTAAGCACATGGGTAACTCACCGGGTACGCCCAGAACCCGAGCGGCACCAACGCTGGACCTGAACGCGGATCCCGTGGCACCGACCAGTACGGCCTGAATACTCGGAGAGGCGGTAGAGCATATGTCTCCAACGGCCCAGGAAGTTGTCGAAGAGGCTGTCGAGGACAGACCGATTCCCGACAGCAAGAAATGGGGTGCCGAGGCGCTCGGCACCTTCGTCCTGGTGATCGGCGGTGTCGGCACCGCGGTGCTGGCGGGGGAGAAGGTCGGTCCGCTGGGGGTCGCGCTGGCCTTCGGTCTGACGCTGATGTTCCTCGTCTACTCGATCGGGCCGATCTCGGGTTGCCACGTCAATCCGGCGGTGACCGTCGGACAGTTGCTGCTCGGCCGGATCGGCGCGGTGGCCGCGGGCGGATATGTGATCGCGCAGTTGATCGGTGGCTTCCTGGCCGGTCTCGTGCTGTTCGCGCTGGCCAAGAACCTGCCGTCGTACGACCGATCGATCGACGGACTCGCCGCGAACGGGTGGGGCAAGCACAGTCCGGCGGCGGCGCGGGGGCCGCTCGGCGAGGTGGTCGTGCAGAACGGTTACGGGATGGCGGCCATGATCATCGTCGAAGTGATGTTGACGGCGCTGCTGGTTTTCGTGGTGCTGTCCTCGACCGACCAGATCTCCGATGTGCCGCTGGCCGGCCTGTCCATCGGTGTGACGCTGGCGGTGATCCACCTGGTATCGATTCCGGTGGACTACACCTCGGTCAACCCCGCTCGCAGCCTCGCTGTGGCGCCGTACCAGGACGGCGCGATGGGGCAGGTCTGGGCGTTCGTGGTGTTCCCTCTGATCGGTGGAGCCCTCGGCGCTCTGCTGTACGGCCTGCTGTTCGGCCGCTCCCGGGACATGATTTCCTGACCGCCGATCGGCTGCCTTCGTAAGGAATGCGAGTGGGTGCCGGCCGACAAGGTTTCGATGGTGGTGGCGGTGACTTCGCGACTCCGACACCAACCAACGCGACCGGGCGGAGATGCCGACGGCGTATGCCCCATGCCGTATCCCGGCTTATCTGCTGATCGACCGGGAGAGTGCGGACATCATCGTGCCCAGCGGGCCGACGCCGGGCAGTAGCCGGTGCGGGCACGTCGGCCTGTTCGCCTTCGGCTGCCCGGTATCACGCTCGGCTCTGTCGCGCTGCAGGATCGGGTCGACTGACACCGGTGGCCATTCGTCTTCAGCTCCATTTGTATTCGGCGACGAGCCGGTGGGCGACCAGGTCGAAGGTTTTGCGCTCCAGAATCGCGCCTTCGCGGCGGATGCCCATTTCGGGCACGTCGAGCACCCGGTCGAGCCGGACCCAGCTGGGTCGTCCGTCGTGGTCCCAGGACCCGCTGCCGATGCCGACCCAGTTGCGGTCGAACGCACGTTCCGGATTCGACGACAGCAGCAGCCCCAGCAGCGTGCGGCGGTCGCGACCGACCACGAGCACCGGCCGGTCCTTGCCGTTGCTCGGGTCTTCCTCGAACGGCACCCACGTCCAGATGATCTCGCCGGGATCGGCGCGCCCGTCCAGCCGCGGTGAGTACACGATCTGCCGTGCCCGTTCGGCCGTCGGCACCGGCGCCGACGCCGCGGGCCGTACCGGGAAACCTGCGGTGGGGCGTCGCTGCACCAGCGCCCCCACCAGTCGATCGAGCAGCCCGGGGCCCTGCTGCTGGACGAGCTCGGGCCCCTGTTCCTTCGCCAGAAGGCCGATCTGCTTGCCGAGGGAATTCCAACTCCGGGCCATCTCTGGAGAATAACGGCGGGTCCCCAGCTTCTCATCCGCGCCGACCCCGTCGTGTCGCCATGGTCATTCGAGGGTCATTCGAGGTCCCACCAGCATTTACCGAGCTCCGCGAAATCGGACCCGCCGCGCGAATCCCGCGACCCTGCCCGGCGCGAGTCCTACGGCATCCGTTCGCGGCCGTCTCCCCAGGGCCATGAATCCGGTGCCGCGGGCGCCGGCGGAACGAACCCAGCACCACCGGCACAAGCTTCGCGCTGCTCATGGGACGATGGAGGGCAGTTTGCCGATACCCATGAGGAGTGGAGTGCCCGCCAGCTTCGCCGACACGACGTTCACCGATCCCGCCAGGATCCGGAACTTCTGCATCATCGCGCACATCGACCATGGCAAGTCGACGCTGGCCGACCGGATGCTGCAACTGACCGGTGTGGTCGAGGAGCGGCAGATGCGTGCCCAGTATCTGGACCGGATGGATATCGAGCGCGAGCGCGGCATCACGATCAAGGCCCAGAATGTGCGGCTGCCCTGGACGCCACGGACCGGCGATCAGGTGGGCACCGACTTCGTGCTGCATCTCATCGACACGCCCGGTCACGTGGACTTCACCTACGAGGTGTCGCGGGCGCTCGAGGCGTGTGAGGGCGCGATCCTGCTGGTCGACGCCGCGCAGGGCATCGAGGCGCAGACCCTGGCCAACCTGTACCTGGCGCTGGACAAAGACCTGACCGTCATTCCGGTGCTGAACAAGATCGACCTGCCCGCGGCGGACCCGGAGCGCTATGCCGCCGAGTTGGCGCATATCGTCGGCTGCGAGCCCACGGACGTGCTGCGCGTCTCCGGCAAGACCGGTGAGGGCGTGGCCGACCTGCTCGACCAGGTGATCGCACAGGTACCGCCGCCGGTGGGCGACGCCGACGCGCCCGCCCGAGCGATGATCTTCGACTCGGTGTACGACACCTACCGCGGCGTGGTCACCTACGTCCGCGTGGTGGACGGCAAGCTGACTCCGCGCGAGAAGATCAAGATGATGTCCACCGGCGCCACCCACGAGCTGCTGGAGATCGGCATCGTTTCGCCGGAGCCCAAGCCGACTCAGGGTCTCGGCGTCGGCGAGGTCGGCTATCTCATCACGGGCGTGAAGGACGTGCGCCAGTCCAAGGTCGGCGATACGGTGACCGGCGCGCGCGGCGGCGCGAGCGAGCCGCTCACGGGTTACCGCGAGCCACGTCCGATGGTCTACTCCGGCCTGTACCCGGTGGACGGCTCCGATTACCCCGACCTGCGCGACGCGTTGGAGAAATTGCAGCTCAACGATGCCGCATTGACCTATACGCCGGAGACTTCGGTGGCGCTGGGTTTCGGCTTCCGCTGCGGCTTCCTCGGCCTGCTGCACATGGAGATCACCCGCGAGCGCCTGCAGCGCGAGTTCGACCTGGATCTGATCTCGACCGCGCCGAACGTCGTCTACCGCGTGGAGATGGAGGACGGCGCCGAGCACGTCGTCACCAATCCCTCGTACTGGCCGGAAGGCAAGGTGCGCATGGTCTATGAGCCGGTCGTGAAGTGCACGATCATCTCGCCGAGCGAGTTCATCGGTTCGATCATGGAGCTGTGCCAGTCCCGTCGCGGCGAACTCGGCGGCATGGACTATCTTTCCGAGACCCGGGTCGAACTGCGCTACACCATGCCGATGGCGGAGATCATCTTCGACTTCTTCGACTCGCTGAAGTCGCGCACCCGTGGCTACGCCAGCCTCGACTACGAAGAGTCGGGTGAGCAGCAATCGCAGCTGGTGAAGGTGGACATTCTGTTGCAGGGCGAGGCGGTGGACGCGTTCAGTGCGATCGTGCACAAGGATGCCGCGCAGGCCTACGGGCACAAGATGACCACCAAGCTGCGCGAACTGATCCCGCGCCAGCAGTTCGAGGTGCCGATCCAGGCTGCGATCGGCTCGAAGGTCATTGCGCGCGAGAACATCCGGGCCATTCGCAAGGACGTACTCGCGAAATGCTATGGCGGCGACATCAGCCGTAAGCGCAAGCTGCTGGAGAAGCAGAAGGAAGGCAAGAAGCGGATGAAGACGATCGGCCGTGTCGACGTCCCGCAGGAAGCCTTCGTGGCCGCGCTGTCCTCCGACGCCGCCTCGGACAAGCCGAAGGACAAGAAGTAGGAGCCGGCGGCCGGTCGCGCCGCCGCTCAACTGTGCCGTTTCGGGCGCTGGCAGCGGCGCGAATCGGCCACCGCGTCCGGTCCGGAAGGCCAGCGGGAAAAGGGCTTTCGGTGCGGTGATCCCGATGGCAGGCTCGTGTTGCCCAGCACAGCCGGATTCTCTACAGTCCTGGAGAATATGACAGGCGAGTGTTCCCGAAATACTGTTGGGTGATCTTCACTCGGTCGGGCGCGGTGAGGATGCGGGACAACCGAGAGTGGAGCTGTGATGACGCGTGATCTGCCCTTCGACGATGACACCGAAGCGGCTGACCGCGCGGGCGACACCGCTTACCGGGTGGCCACCGGCGTCGCGCGGGTCGCGCGGGCGGGCGCCTATGTCACCGGCGGTGCCCTCGTGGCCGCCAATGGTGGCGGCATCCCGGCGCAACCCGGTGAATCCCGGCTCGACAGCTGGCACACCGGCTGGGCGCACAACACCGATCCCGATCCCGACCAGCCGAGCCCGGTGATCACCTTCCCCGATCCGGTGGTCGAGCCGACCCGGTTCTCGCCGCACTCGTCGAATATTCCGGTAGCGCATGCAAACCCGGCGCCCGGTGTCCCGCTGCCGGGTCCCGGCGAGCTTCCGCTGCCCACGCTCGGAGGCGAGTACGGCGGCACCGACGCGGGGTTTCCGCTGCCGCTCGACGGAAACGATGGCACCGACGCGGGTGCGAACGGCATGCAGCTGCCCGGATACTCCGGCGGTGGTGTCCCCGGATTCGGCGGCATTCCCGGCTCGCACAGCGGTTTCCCGGGCGGGCCGTCGCTCGCCGGAACCCAGGACAACGTATCCGACGGACTGTCGCTGCCCGGTGTCCGGTCCGAGTCCGCCGGTGAACTCGACGAGCCCGGTGGGCATGGGTTCGGCCTGCCCGGCCACGGACTCGGCCCGGCCGGTCATGGCTTCGGCCTGCCCGGTATGAGCGGTTTCGTCGCGCCCGGCTCCGGCGTCTTCGACCTGCCCGGAAGCGGCGCGATCGCAGCGCCGCCGACCGAGAGTGATCCGTTCGACGGCATCGGTGTGGGCGGCGACCAGCTCGGTATGTTCGTCGGCACGCAGTGGTCGGTTGACGTGGGGGTCGGTCCGAACGGGATCCACTTCAGCTCCCAGATGAAGGTCAGCCTCGCGACCGGTCAGGTCGGCGACCAGCTCGACGAGTACACCGGCTGGCTGGCCGACGGCATCCAGACGACGGACGACACCGACCGCGAGGTCGCCGAGACGGATGGGCCGGGGCAGGGCAATACCGGTCTGCTCGGTGGGCTCGGTTCGCCGGCCACCGGCACGTCCGCGGCGCATTCCCCGGCGGCGGGCGCCGCCCATTCTTCGGCCGCCGCGGGTGTCGCGCAGCCGATGGCCGCCTCGGCACCGATCAGTGTCGCGCCGGTCGCTTCGATCGCCCCGGCTTCCGCGGTCGCCCCGGCTGCGGTGGCTCCCGCCGCCCCGGTGCCCACGGCGGTTGCCGCCGCTCCGGTCGTCGCGGCCACTCCGCTGCAGACCATGATCCAGCCCGATGCCGCCGCCACACCGATCGCGAATGTGCTTGCCGCACCGGAAGGTCCGTCGGTACTCACCGCCCCGGCGGCGGTGGTGCCCGCCCTGTTCGACGCGGTGCGGCCGACGGCGGTGGGGAAGACGGTTCCGGCGACCGATCCGCAACCGTCGCACCCGGCGCATTCGCCCACGACCGTCACCACCCCGACGATCAAGATCACGCCCGCGCCGGCCGTTCCAGCCGATGTGGTCATCCCGTCCGCGCCCAAGCCGTCCGGCTCCGACACCAACTTTCCGGGCGCCGTCACGGCGCCGCACGGCGGCAGCATGACCGACCCTGACCTGCCGACTACCAAGGTCCCCGGCGTGACCGTCACCCCGGCGCCGACCCATGGCATCCCGTCCACCTCAGGCGACGGTGTGACAGCACCCGGCGCGGATGCCGGCCGTCCCGGCGCCGGGGGTACGTCGAACGGCACCCGGCCGACAAACGATCTCCCGACCGATGACGTGCCGACCGTCAGTCGCCCATCCGAGCCGACCTACTCCGTGCCCGACCAGCCGACGGTGGCGCCGACCTACAGCGCGCCCGCTCATGCGCCCACCGTCGAGCCGCACCCACCGGCACCGACGTACGTCACCCCCGCGCCGGTGCCGGTCAAGCCACCGGTGATCGACCCCAAGCCGCAAGGGATCTCGGCCCCGCTGGGGGGCGATCACCCGGTCGCCGACCACGCCTACGATCACTCCGTGCTCCTGGCCTCGGGAAGCAGCCTCTCCGGCGCGCTGCTGCCGGACTCGCCCATCGCCGAGCCGCACCACCTCGCGTCCGGCGTGCTGGACATCTCGCTGCTGTAGTAAGGGCCGCAAGGGGTTCGGACGACGGCGGAAATTTCCGCAGGGGTATTTCGAGCAAGAGTCACCGAGAGTGAGGAGGAGTGTTGTCTGCCGCTGCCGGGCTGACGGCCGCAACGGTGAAACATCCGGATGTGATGGCCCCGCTCATCCGAATACTCGACGAGCTGCGAGAGACGGCCCGATCCACGGGGCGTGACGATCTCGGCAGCCGGCTGAGCATGGTCCGGGCCAGGGTGAGCGATCCACGGGTGCGGCTCGTGGTCGTCGGTCATCCGAAGAACGGCATGAGCACACTGGTCAACAGTCTGGTCGGCGTCTCGGTCAGCGCGACGAGCAGCGACCTGAGTATCCCGGTGATCGTCGAGTACGGCCCGGAGCCGACCGCGACGCTGGTGCGCCGGACCGAATACGGTCGCACCGAACGCCAGTCGGTCGACCCGCTCGACCCGGGGCCGGCGCTGGCCGCCCAGGGCGTTGTCCGCGCCGAATTCACCCAGCCGAGCCCGTTGCTCGCCGACGGCGTGGTGCTCATGGACGCGCCGGGTGCGCTGGGCGACAACCGCACCGCCTGGTCGATGATCGCCGCCGCCGACGCCGTACTCTACGTCGGCGACGCGGGCGCTGAGCTGACCATCGAGCAGGTCGCCGAATTGCAGCGCATCCAGCAGATCTGCCCCACGGTGGTCTGCGTGCTGAACAAGATCGACATCTTTCCGCAGTGGTCGCACATCCAGCAACGCAATCGGGAACTGCTCGACTCGGCGGGGCTGGGCTTCGCGGTGGCGCCGGTGTCGGCGCAGTTGCATCGGGAGGCCGGGACGATGGGGGACTATCAGCGCGATATCGAATCCGGTGTGCCGCAACTGATCGACCATCTGCGTGACTACGTGATCGCCCGCGCCGATGCGGTGGCACTGGAAGCGGCCGCCGGGGACATTCGCCTGGTCTGTGATCATCTCGCACTGACGCTGCGCACCGAGGCCGAGGCGCTGCGGGATCCGCGCCGGAAGGCAGAGATCACCGACCGACTCGCCCGCGCCCGCGACGAGGCCGAGCAGCTGCGGCAGCGGACCGCGAACTGGCAGGTAACCCTGGTCGACGGCGGCACCGAGCTGATGGCCGATATCGAGCACGACCTGCGGCACCGGCTGCGCAGCCTGATTCGCGACGCCGAGGCCGAGATCACCGGGACCGATCCGGCCCGCCGGTGGAAGGATTTCGGTGCCGATCTGGACGCGCGGATCTGCGCGGCCGTCGAAGAGAATTTCGCCGTGGCGCACTATCGCTCGGTGGAATTGTCCGAGCAGGTGGCCGCCAAGTTTCCCGTCGGCAACCGGGCGGCGCCGCTGGTCGAGCTGCGATTGGCCGATCTGGGCGAGGTACTCGAAACGGTGCAGCCCTTGGAACCGCTGGAGAGCGCGAAAGCCGGTGTGACCCAGCAGTTCCTGACCGGTCTACGCGGCTCCTACGGCGGCGTCCTGATGGTCGGTCTGGCCACCAGCCTGCTCGGCATGTCGTTGGTGAACTGGTACTCGGCGGGCGCCGGCGTGCTGCTCGGCGTGAACGCGCTGTGGGACGACCGCAAGAATCGCAAGCTGCGCCGCCGTGCCGAGGCCAAGATCGCGGTCGCCCGCCTGCTGGACGATGTGATCTTCCAGGTCGGCAAGGAATCGCGAAACCGCTTGCGCGCCATGCAGCGGGTGCTGCGCGACCACTTCACCGACATCGCGGCCGAAGCCGCGCGCGGTGCGGACGAGGCACTGCGGCTGGCCGAGGAGAACTACGGCAAGTACGGTGATCGCGGGCAGGAACGGATCGCCGAGCTCGAGGCGCGGCTCGGCAAGCTGCGGGTGCTGCGTGACGAAGCCGATGGACTGGGACGCCCGGCGTCTGCGGGCCGGTAGCCAGTTCCGCCTCTTCGGGGCTGCGGGCCGTACCAGTTGGGCGGCGGGACTTGCGTTCAGTTCCCGCGTTGGGGTGTCCGCTTCAGTTTTGGGCCTGCCCGGTGAGTGACCCATCCGGTGTCGTCACACCGGATGGCCCTGTGGTGTGTGCGCGGGCTGGAACTGGCCCGCGTGCCGGGAGTGCTCGGCTCTGATCACGTGGGTGACGGCGTTGATCAGAGCGAGGTGGGTGAACGCCTGGGGGTAGTTGCCCAGGTGGCGGCCGCTGCGGGGGTCGATCTCCTCGGCGTACAGCCGCAACGGGCTGGCGAAGCCGAGTAGCCGCTCGCACAGATGCCTGGCCCGTTGGGTTTCGCCGATCTCGACCAGCGCGGACACCAGCCAGAACGAACAGATCGTGAAAGCGCCTTCGGTGCCGCTCAATCCGTCATCGGTGGTCTCGGTGCGATACCGCAGCACGAGGCCGTTCTCGGTGAGCCGGTCGGCGATGGCCAGCACGGTCGCGTGCACCCGGTGATCCTCCGGCGGCAGGAACCGGGTGAGCACCACCAGCAGCAGTGAGGCGTCCAGCGTGTCGCCGCCGTAGACCTGGGTGAACACGCCTTCGGAGTTCACTCCGTTGGCCAGGATGTCGGCTTTGATCTCTTCGGCGATGCCGGACCACTCTTCGGCGTGCTCGAACTGACCGTGCAGCTCGGCGAGCTTCGCGCCGCGGTCCAGCGCCACCCAGCACATCACTTTGGACGAGGTGAAGTGCTGCGGCGCGCCGCGCACCTCCCAGATGCCCCGGTCGGGTTCCTGCCAGTGCGCGATCGCCGCGTGCACCTGGCGGACCAGCAGCGGCCACAATGTCTCCGGCACCTGCTGACGCGACTTCACATGCAGGTACACCGCGTCCAGCATGGTGCCCCAGATATCGTGCTGGTCCTGGTTGTAGGCGTTGTTGCCGATCCGCACCGGCCGGGAGTTGTCATAGCCGCCCAGATGGTCGAGGACACGCTCGGTGAGTTCTCGCTCGCCGCCGATGCCGTAGAGCACCTGCAGCGGAAGGGGATCGCCGTTCTCGCCGGTGGTCGCGTCATTGAGGAAGGCGAAGAAGTCGTCGGCCTCGCGGTCCAGACCGAGCGTGTACAGGCCCCACAGCGCGAAACTGGAATCCCGCACCCAGGTATAGCGGTAGTCCCAGTTGCGTTCGCCGCCAGGGGTTTCCGGTAGCGATGTGGTCGGGGCCGCCATCAGCGCACCGGTCGGCGCGTAGGTGAGACCTTTGAGCGTGAGCGCGCTGCGCTGCAAGTAGTTCCGCCACGGGTGATCCGGGAACTTGCCCAGGGTGATCCACTGGCGCCAGCATTCGGTGGTCTGCCACATCTTGTGGGCAGCCTCGTCGAAGGTACGCGGCGCGGGCAGTTCGGACCAGGTGAGCGCGACGAAGACCTCGTCGCCCTCCTTCATCCTGGTGCGGGCGCGGGCCTCTCTGCCCTCCAGGCCCAGGCGCAGATCCGTGGTCAGTACCAGGGTCGGGCCCGCGCTCGGGTCGTCGCTGCGGACGGCGGTCGCCTCCTCGTACACCTTGCCGGTGTACTCCCAACGGGCGGTGGCCTGGTGGTAGTCGAACGCGGGTTCGCAGCTCATCTCCAGCTCGACGGTGCCGTTCACGCACTTCACCGTGCGCAGCAGCAGGTGCTCGGCATCCCAGTCCATCGGGGTGCGCCGGTGGGTCTTGCTGCGCTGATCGAGGTTGTGCCACCCGCCGAGCACCAGCGCGTCGCGCACGATCAGCCAGCCGGTGCCGGTTTGCCAGGTGGTCTCCAAGATCATCCCGCCGGGCAGGTAGCGGCGGGCGGCGGGCACGTTGACGCCGTAGGGGCCGATCCGGAAGTGCCCCGCGCTGCGGTCCAGGATCGCGCCGAAGACGCTCGGCGAGTCCGGCCGCGGCAGACACATCCACTCCACCGCGCCGTTGCTGGCGACCAGGCAGCTGGTCTCGCAGTCGGAGAGGAACGCGTAGTCGTCGATCGGCGGGTGGGTGCCGTGGTGGTGCGGCTCGGTGAGGTTCGACGGCATGCCATCGGCATCGTTGGCGATGAGGTCAGCTGAGGACGCCATAACCCATCTTGGGGTCGATGGACGCCTGTCGTCCACTGTTCGGTCACCGCGGTGGTCGCACGTGCTACGAAGCCGGCCGGCGAACCGACTAGGCTGGAGTCGTGCAGCGCATCGCAGGATGGTGGGACGGGTTCGAGCTGTGGGTCGCCGGACTGCCGTTCATTCCCCAGTTCCTCGTGGTCCTCATGGGTATGGTCCCGATCAGTTTCGCGATCGCGTACGGGCTCGACCGCGTCCTGCGTGCCGTGCTACGCATGCTCGATAGCCGGTACGCCGCCGCCACCGTGCCGGTGCGGTCCGCGCCGATCGCCGCCCCGGAGATATCCGAACCAGAGCAGGTGGACGACCGCCGGCCCGTGCAGAGCGGAGCGCGCTGATGCCTCGTTCGCAGGTTCAGCTCGCGCTGCTCGCACTGCTCGTGCTCGTCGTCGTCGCCTGGTTGATCACCCGCTGAGCACGGCGCCACCGGAGCTCGCACCGTCCCCGGCGCATCGCTGGTCTTCGTGACGGGCTGGTCTTCGTGACGGGCTGGTCTTCGTGACGGGCTGGTCTTCGCGACGGTCGCGCCGATCCGACGCGCGTGCGGGGCCTCGCCGGCGGTCGGATTTCGGCCACGCGCTGCCACATCGGTGATCCTGGTGGCGTAATCCGTGTGGCCGGACCGCGGTCGTGCCGACGGTTCGGCGGCAAACGCGACACATCGGGCACGGCACCGAGTGGCTCACCGGCTGTGACCGCAAGATAACCAGGGCCACGCGGTCAGCGAATTTTTCCGGTGTCGGCGTTGCTGCGACGGGCCTGGTAACGCCCCCGATCCGGGCCGGTGACCGCGCGAAGAAACCCCGCTCTTGCTGGCATCTTCGATTCGAACTCCACCGGGCGCTCTGCTACAGTCGGCCCGTGTCTTCGAGCGCAGTCCCACAGGTCCGCCATGAGTTGGCGTTGATTGCTGTAGGTGACCTCGCGGTCGCGGACGTCTACTGTCGCTGATCGTGCTCGGGTACGTCCGCGTCTCGTTTCCCAGTAGGCTGGCGCGCTTTCCGCAGACGTGCTCGTCCTCCCGGCCCTGATGGCCGATCGTCGCGCCACTGCCGTCTTGATTCGTCGGTAGCTCTACTGATCTACACCACGTCGCCGCCACCGATGTATTCCCGGACAACTGGCGGTCCGCAAGAAAGGTCCACCCCGATGGCTCGCAAATCTTGGCTCTCGCCGCGTCGACGCTATAGCGCCGTCGCCCTCGCCGCACTGGCCGCGGTCGCGCTGACGGCATGCGGCGGCGGGGCGAGCGACACAGTCGGGGGAAACAACGCCGACGGCAGCGCCGGCACCCTGAACCTCTACGCCTACGCCGTGCCGAAGCCCGGCTTCGACAAGGTGATCCCGGAGTTCAACAAGACCGAGCAGGGCAAGGGCGTCCAGATCCAGCAGTCCTACGGCGCCTCCGGTGACCAGTCCCGCAAGGTGAAAGACGGCGCCGAGGCCGACATCGTCAACTTCTCCGTCGAGCCCGATATCACCCGCCTGGTCGACGCCGGTCTGGTGGACGCGAGCTGGAACGCCGACGCCACCAAGGGAGTCCCGTTCGGCTCGGTGGTCGCGATCGTGGTGCGCAAGGGCAACCCGAAGGGCATCAAGGACTGGGACGACCTGCTGAAGCCGGGCGTCGAGGTGGTCACTCCGAACCCGTTCAGCTCCGGTTCGGCCAAGTGGAACCTGTTGGCGCCGTACGCGGCCAAGAGCGACGGCGGCAAGAACCCGCAGGCGGGCCTGGACTACTTGAGCCAGCTGGTCTCCAAGGAGCACGTGAAGGTGCAGCCGAAGTCCGGCCGGGAGGCGACCGAGACCTTTCTGCAGGGCACCGGTGACGTGCTGCTGAGCTACGAGAACGAGGCGATCTTCGCCGAGCGCAACGGCGATCCGATCGAGCATTTCGTCCCGCCGGTCACTTTCAAGATCGAGAACCCGGTCGCGGTGCTGAAGAACAGCAAGAACCCGCAGAAGGCCGTTGCCTTCCGTGACTTCCTGTTCACTCCCGCGGGCCAGAAGGCGTGGGCCGCCGCCGGTTTCCGCCCGGTCGACCCGAAGGTCGCCGCCGACTACGCCAAGGACTTCCCGGCCCCGCAGAAGCTGTGGACGATCGCTGATCTCGGCGGCTGGAAGACCGTGGACAAGGAGCTGTTCACCCCGAACACCGGTTCCGTCGCAGTGATCTACGACAAGGCGACCAAGTAGCAGGGTGACCGCCGCAACACGGGATATTGGACGATTGTGATTGACAGCAGTAACGCCGAGACCGCGCGGGCAGCCGGTCTCGGCGTCGCAGACGCCGCGCCCCGGACCGGGCGCTGGAACTGGTCGTGGCTGCGGGTGACCGGCTCCGTGGGCCCGCTCGGCATCGCCACGGCAGTGTTGTGGCTGAGCATCATCGTGCTGCTGCCGCTGGCCGCGCTCACGGTGACCAGCTTCGAAAACGGCTGGTCGGGCTTCATCGACGCGGTCACCGCGCCTGCCGCGCTGGACTCGCTGCGGATCACCGTGGTCGTCTCGGTGGTGGTGGCGCTGGTCAATGTGGTCATGGGCACACTCATCGCCTGGGTGCTGGTGCGCGACGAGTTCCCCGGCAAGGGCGTGGTCAACGCGTTGATCGATCTGCCGTTCGCGTTGCCGACGATCGTGGCCAGCATCGTGCTGCTTTCGCTGTACGGCCCGCAGAGCCCGATCGACATCCACCTCAATGCCACCCAGCCGGGCCTGGTGGTGGCGCTGGCGTTCGTGACATTGCCGTTCGTGGTGCGCTCGGTGCAGCCGGTGCTGATCGAGGCCGACCGCGAGGTCGAGCAGGCCGCGCTCTCGCTCGGTGCGAACAACTGGACCACGTTCCGCCGAATCGTGCTGCCCGCGTTGGCGCCCGCGATCATCAGCGGCGGCGGGCTTGCTTTCGCTCGCGCGATCGGTGAGTACGGCTCGGTGGTGCTGATCGGCGGCGCGATCCCGCGCAAGACCGAGATGGCGTCCCAGTACATCCAGAAGCAGATCGAGATCGACCGGCCGGTGAACGCGGCGGCGGTGTCGGTCGCACTACTGGCCATCTCGTTCGCGACGCTGCTCGTGCTGCGGCTGCTCGCCGAGCGCAGCGCGCGCAAGGAACAGGCTGCCCGATGAAACTGTCCGCGTTGACCCGCATCTCGTTGCGGACGGTAGCCCTCGGCTACCTGTTCGTGCTGCTGCTGTTGCCGCTGATCATCATTCTGTGGCGCACCTTCGAACGCGGCGTCGGCGCGTTCGTCGAGTCGATCACCACACCCGCCGCGATCTCGGCGTTCCAGCTCTCCCTGCTGATCGTCGCGATCACCGTCCCGGTGAACGTGGTCTTCGGCATCGTGACGGCGCTCGCGCTGGTCCGTGGCAAATTTCCGGGCCGCAACCTGGTGCAGGGCATCGTGGACCTGCCGTTCGCGGTGTCACCCGTCGTGATCGGCGTCTCGCTGATTCTGCTCTGGGGCGCGGGTGGCTGGTTCGGCGGGCTGGAAGACCTGGGTTTCAAGGTGATCTTCAACCTGCCCGGCATGGTGATCGCCACCATTTTCGTCACGCTGCCGTTCGTGGTGCGCGAGGTCGAACCGGTGCTGCATGAGATCGGCGACGACCAGGAGCAGGCGGCGGCCACGCTCGGTGCTTCTCGATGGCAGACCTTCTGGCGGATCACACTGCCCGCGATCCGGTGGGGTCTGACCTATGGCGTGGTCCTCACCGTGGCTCGCGCGCTCGGCGAGTTCGGCGCGGTGATCATGGTGTCCTCCGCGTTGCCGGGCCAGTCGCTGACGCTGACGCTGCTCGTGCACGGGCGGTACATCAACGACCACAACACCTTCGGCGCCTACTCCGCCGCCACCTTGCTGATGGGCATCGCGCTCGTCACCCTTCTGCTGATGACCCTCCTCGAACGTAAGCGGAGCACAACGTGATCACCGTGACCAACGCGAACAAGAACTATGGTTCGTTCGCGGCCCTCGACGACGTCACCATCGACATCCCCTCCGGTGAGCTGACCGCGCTGCTGGGGCCCTCGGGCTCGGGCAAGTCGACACTGCTGCGCTCGATCGCGGGGTTGGAGTCGCTGGACTCGGGCGTGGTCAGCATCGCTGGACGCGACGTCACCCGGGTGGCGCCGCAGAAGCGCGACATCGGTTTCGTGTTCCAGCATTACGCGGCGTTCAAGCATATGACCGTGCGCGACAATGTGGCGTTCGGCCTGAAGATCCGTAAGCGCCCGAAGAACGAGATCAGCAAGCGGGTCGACGAGTTGCTCGGCATCGTCGGACTGGATGGCTTCCAGCACCGGTACCCGGCGCAACTGTCCGGTGGCCAGCGCCAGCGCATGGCGCTGGCTCGCGCGCTCGCCGTCGATCCGCAGGTGTTGCTGCTGGACGAGCCGTTCGGTGCGCTGGATGCCAAGGTTCGCGCCGATTTGCGTACCTGGCTGCGTCGCCTGCACGAGGAGGTCCATGTGACCACCGTGCTGGTCACCCACGACCAAGAGGAGGCGCTCGATGTCGCCGACCGGATCGCGGTGATGAACAAGGGCCGCATCGAGCAGATCGGCACGCCCGAGGACGTGTACGACCGGCCGGCCAACGAGTTCGTCATGTCGTTCCTCGGCGCGGTGGCCCGGCTCAACGGACACCTGGTGCGTCCACACGACATTCGGGTCGGCCGCGACCCGAGCATGGCGCTCGCCGAGCACGAGGGCACCGCGGAATCCGCGGGGGTCACCAGGGCCACGGTGGAACGCGTGGTCCATCTCGGCTTCGAGGTGCGGGTGGAACTGCGCAACGCCGCGACCGGCGACCTGTTTTCCGCGCAGGTTACTCGCGGTGACGCGGAGGCGTTGCGGCTCTCGGATGGCGAGACGGTCTACGCCCGGGCCACCCGTATTCCGGAACTTCCTGCGCGCTAGCGGGTTTCGGATAGCGCCAGAAATTGTTTGCTGAAAAGTCGCTGCCCTTCTCGGAACTTCGTAGGCGGTGTTTCCGTGCTCCGGTCCGGCGCGGCAAGGGGCCCGTTGCTGGCGTGGCGGCCGTGCCCGCCGCATCGGCGATGGTCGCGTTGACCAGGGCCTATGAGCGGATGTGCCGGTACGCAGCCGATCGAGGTATCCCTCGCCATCGCTAACCATCCGCACTCCGTCTTTTCGATGTGTCAATGGTTGTCTCCGCATGTCCGAGGGTGTTGATCCGGACGAAGCGGCGTGCGAGCCGTTCCCTAGCAAACCATAACCGGGCATGTGTCGAACTCCGCGTGTCGCAACGAAATCCGACTGGACGGAATTCTGCGCTGGTGTATGCAGGTGAGCGCGTCGGCGATCGTCTGTGAGGCGACACGTTCGACAGGCGGGTTGCGGACAATCGGTTGTCCGGCCTTGGCACGAAGATCGCGGAGTGGTTGCCTGGACGACGTTCGAAGCAAATCGGCACGGCGATCGGGTGGATTGCGATGGCGGTTGGTCTCGGGTTGAGCATCGGTACGGTGAACACGGTTTCCGTTCTCGCGGAGGAGGGTTCGGCCAAGGCTCCGCCGGGGCGCCGCACAGCGCCGCACCCGCAGATCAGCACGCGCCGGACGATGCTGGCGTTCGACAGCACCGGTGTGGCCAGGGTCGGCATGCTGCCGAGGCACGGTCGCGCGGTGACCGAGTTCGCCGACCTCACGCAGCGTTCCAGCACCTGGGCACGGATCGGCAACCGGGCGCTCGCGCCGGCCAATCTCGTCGCCACGGTCGCGAAGTGCCTGGTCAGCGAGGTATTGGAGGATCACCCGGCCAGCGGCGACGGTATCGGCATCGCGATGACCTATCCCGCGCGCTATGCCGACGAACAGGTCGACGCACTGCGCGCCGCGCTGCACGACGTCGAACTCGGACAGGTGGCCTTGGTCGCCGAGCCGGTCGCGGCGGCGGCGTGGCTGGAAGCTGATCGCGGTCCGATGATGCCCGGCCTGGCACTGGTCTATGATCTCGGCGGGGCGGGACTGGATGTCACCCTGGTCCGGGTCGGGGCAGGGTGCCCGCGCAATCCGATCGTCGGGGTGTCGTTGCGCTCCACCGAATTCGGCGGGCGCGCGTTCGGTGCGTTGGTCGCCGAACATGCCGGGCAGGGGCTGCCCACGTCCTCGGTCTCGCGGTCGGTCGCCGCCGGGGCCGCCGACGAGCTGCGCGCCCGCCATATTCGGGAATCCGTCCAGCTCATCTATCGATGTCTGCGCGTCGCGGATGTCACCATGGCCGATGTCGACTGCGTCCTCGTGGTCGGCGGTGCGGCACGTCCCGTCGAGGTCGCCCAGGTTCTCGCGGGCGAATTGGCCAGGCCGGTGATCACCGCGTCGGATCCCGAACGGACCATTGCCGAGGGCGCCGCGATACTGGGCCGCGAGGCCGCGGCGGCGGCCGAAGCCGCGGCGGAGAAACGGCGCAGCAGGCGTCGCCGCGCCCGTCGCCGGGCAGCCGCCCGCGCCCTGATGCTGTCCCGCCGGACCAGGCGTCGGTTGGGTAAAGCGGCCGTCGTCACGGGGGTGTGGACAACCGGCTTGGCGACATCATTGATGGCGGCAGGGGACGGGGTGCTGATGGGCTAGGTGGCGGGGCCGCGGACGTGCCCGGCGGATGCAGAACGGGCCGCGATATGTGAGCCGTCCGGCGATGCGCGTGATGAGGGCGCGCATCGCCGGACGGCCCGAGGCGCTACGTCACCGACTGGATC
This sequence comes from Nocardia glycosmidis, assembly GCF_052545115.1. Lineage (NCBI taxonomy): Bacteria > Bacillati > Actinomycetota > Actinomycetes > Mycobacteriales > Nocardiaceae > Nocardia > Nocardia glycosmidis. The sequence continues at coordinate 294,398 of NZ_JBQWRH010000001.1, forward strand.
AAGTGCAGGGCCACCGGCTTCATCGGCGCCGGCAAGTCCCGCGCCCAGGAGGCAGTGCGGCGGGTGGTCGCGGACTTCGATGCGGGCCGGCTATCGGAACCACCTCAACCGCTGCCGAATTCGACCGCTGGTGCGTAGGCGTCAGCGGGCGGTCCGAGTCGGCGGCGCCGCTGTTCCGGCAGCGTTCCGTCGTCCGTCGGCTCGCGCGTGAACCCCGCCTCGGCGGCGCCTGGAAACTAGCTGTCTCCGACCTCGTCCGCTGCGAATCCGCAGTTGGGGCAACACTTTAGTAACCGACCAGTAAGTGTCTGTCGCGTGGTGTGGTTCGGCGCGGAAAACCATCTCCAGGTTGGCTCGAGCTCCCAAAAACGAGATCGCTATAAAGTAGCGGAATATTGTGAACTGCAGCTGGATTGGCCTAGTCGAGAGGGCTGAACAAGGCATTTCCTGGGAATTTACTTGGAATTTCGAGCGATCGTGGCGATCGGCGCAACCTTCTACGTCAATTGCGCATCCCAATAGACGCGAAACAGCTAACCTGTGGTGGCTGTTTGGAAGACGACCGCGGCCACTGGAGAGTGCCCTGTGATGGACGTGGTCACGGTGCGTTGACGGGATAGCGGATGACGACAGGTCTGGGCTTCAGCATCGGTACAGTGAACTCCGTGACGGCGTGGGTCACCACGGAACGTGTGCGGCCAGTGGTGCGGTCGCGGCGCACCGCGGTGACGTTCGACAGCGGCGGCGGACTGCGACTCGGGGGTATTGCGCAATTCAGCGTGGCGGTCACCGATTTCGCCGATCTGGGTAGCGATCCCGACACGGTCATCGTCGGCGGGCGCATCTGGTCGCCGGCCGGCCTCATCGCGGCGGTGGTGAACGAACTCCGCGCGATCGCGCCCGCTGCCTCCGAGGCGGGAGTCGTGACGACCTACCCGGCGACATACTCCGACAAGCAGGTCGCGCTGCTGCGCCAGGCGCTGGAGCTGTCCGGGGCCGGTGACGTACTGCTGGTGCCGGAACCTGTCGCGGCGGCGCAGTGGCTGGAACACGAGTACGGCCCGCTGGAAACGGGCTTCGTACTTGTCTACGACCTCGGCGGCACGAGTCTGGACGTGACGATCGTGCGGGTCGGGCCGGACTGGGACAACCATCCGATGGTCGGAGAACCGCTGCGCTCCTATGACTTCGGCGGTCGGCCGCTGGGTGCGATGATCGCGCGGTACGCCCCGGATGTGTCGTCGGAGTCCGCCCGCCTGCCGATCAGCGCCCTGGTCGACATCGACGGACTCCGTGTCGCGCACGTGCGGGACTCCCTCGACCTGGTCCGTGACTGTGTTCGGTCGGCGGGCATCACGATGTCCGACATCAGTCGTATCCTGCTGGTCGGCGGCGCGTCGCGCCCCGCTGAAGTGGCACGCACGCTCGCCGAACTCGGTCGCCCGGTGGTGCTTTCGGCAGATCCGGGTCAGACCGTCGCCGCGGGCGCCGCCCTCATGGCGGCGCGAACCATGGCGCTGGGCGCCGCGAGCGAGCGCCGCGGTGCGCCCCGCACGGCCGTGTTCTCCAGTGCGGCCGTGGTTTCCGCGGTCGCGATGTCGGCGGTCACTGTGTTCGGGGGACCTGACGTTCCAGAGTTGTCGCCCGTGCTGGATCGTGTACCGAACCTCGAGATGCCGGCCGACAATCTGCTGTTCGACATGGGCGGCGAGCACGTCGCCGAGGCTTGGTCGCGGATGTCGCCAACGGGATGGAACTCGACCCGCGTGCCGCCCGCCCACCTGACTCCGCAGACCTCCGCCTATACCCGATTCATTACGCCGGAACCGTACAGCGCGGGCCACGGTCCTTCGGTACCCGAGTCACGGATCGGCTTACACGGGGAACCACGAGACTGCTGCACTTCCGGCGGACCGCGGCACCGCAGCGATCCCGCCGATTTCGCGAATCCGCTTCTGTTCGAGCCGGTCGTCCGCCCCGCGCCCAAGCACCCTGCCGGGCCTCCCGCGCCAGGTCAACCGGGTGGTCCTGTCGTCCAGGTTCCCGGGGCCGGTCTGCCCGATCGGCCTGCGGGGCCGGGGCAGCAACCCGCACCGCACCCCGGAGTAGCCGTACTCGTGCCGAGCATGAATTTGCCTATACCGCAGGGTGAACCGACAGCTTTGGATCCGAACCATGCCCCCGCTCCGATCGTTCCGGGGGCGACGAGCCCGGACTTGACGGATAACGGCACGTCCGGCACGCAGGGTTCCGGAACAGGGTCGGGCGGCCCAGGGAGTTTCCCCGGAAAGGGTTCACCAGATAGCTCTTCGCCGGGCGGTGTTGCCACCGGGGGAGTCCCCTCGGGAACCTCCGACGAAACGGTGACCGGCCCGACATCGGTGGGCGGTGCAACCGGAAATTGGTCATCAGGTGGGCCGGCCGGTCATGCGTCGTCTGGTGGGTCGGGCGGCCACGGGTCGTCTGGTGGATCGGCTGGTGGTTCCTCGACCGGAGGTTCCGCATCGTCGGGTGGCTCGGCAACCGGGCACTCCTCGGACGCCTCGACGTCCGGCGGATCGTCGAGCCGGTCCGGCCCGGTCGGCGGATCGAAGCCGGGCGGGTCGGCGGCGGGTAACGGCCGCACGGGTGGCCGAGATCGCGGCCGCTAGGAAGTATTGCTGCGCGAATCGAATCATTCAGTGCGCGTCGCATTCTCGCCGCAATTGTTCCGCCGACGCGACGACGCGGGCGACCTGCTCGTCGGTCAGTTCCGGCCATAGTGGCAGACGTACGACGGTCGCGGAGAACTCCCGGCCATGAAGGCGCGATCCGGCGGCGCATCCTGAGCAATGCCGTGGGCAGATCTTTGGCCCGCAAGTCGCGGATCGCGGCGGCGATAGTCGTTGGTGGAACGGGTGCGCCGAACACCTCAGAAGTCGCGTATGGCGGTTTGCTGCGGGCCGTCGAAGGCAGCTAGTGGCGCGGGACGTGTTCGTGAATTGCGAAGGGGCACTGCACATCGAGCTATTACGCAGCAAATTGATCGATATAGGTGGTGCGATGAGCAGGAATTTCGACGGCAGCGCCAGGTGAACAAGCGGCGGGTTCCATCCTTTGGATGGTCGGCAACGAATTCCTTGTAATCCGTTGCTGGATAGCAGATTCAGTACGGTCTGGTTGGTAATTTCACTGGACGGCAGGAGGAAACCTGATGATTCCGCGTTTCATCGACCAAGTTGCCCGTATGGTCTCCGAATTCTTTGGAATGCTTCTGATTCCATAGTTGATCCGGCCAGGGTCCGGGGCGCTCCGCTGCTCCGGACTCGAGGGTGCTCCGGACTGGATGCTGCTCCGGATTTGAACCCGTATATTCGTCGGTTTCCTGCCGGACTTTCGCATGCTTCGGTGTGGGAGCCCAGTGCAAGAGATCGGCGAGATCCGGTCTCGGTTATTCAAGCCGATAGCGCGGGCGTCTCGGTGATGGCCGCATGGTAGCGATCCAAAATGACATCCGTGAGAGCCGGATGCGAGCCGAGTGCGTCGGCGTGGACGACTTCGGGCGCCGCGTGGAGCAGGCGGTCGGTCAGCAGGCCGGGCGCCAGGAACCAGGGCGCGACCAGGACGCGGTCGGCGCCACGGGCGTGTAGCCGCGAAATCGCCGCCACGACCGACGGTTCAGTGGTCGCGAAGCAGATCTCGGTGAGCCAGCCGGTGCGAGTGGCGAGCTGGGCGGCCACCTGCGCGGTGCGCGCATTGGCGGCGGCGGACGACGATCCGACCGCTGCGACGGCGACGCCGATCCGATGGCCGGGCGAGGCGTGCTCACCATCGCGGGCGGCGAGCACCCGATCACGCAGCGCGTCGATCAGCAAGGTGCCGGCGCCGAGAACAGCGGCCTGCGTCAACCGCAGCTGGGGATGGCGGGCGCGGGCGGCGGCCAGCAGACCGGGCAGATCAACCCTGGCATGGAAGGCGCTGCCGAGCAGCAGGGGCGAGACCACTGCGTGCGAATACCCTTGGGCGGCAAGAGAATCCACGATCTGCTCGACCGAAGGCGCGGTAAGGTCGAGGAATGCCGCGCGCACCTCGATGTCCGGACGCGCGGCAGCGACGGCCGCGACAACAGCCGAAACGGTCGCCGCGGATCGCGGATCGCGACTTCCGTGCGCGACGGCGATCAGCGCGGGCGGCCGTTCCGCGGTGACCCGCCCGAGTCTCGTTGGCGCGTGGTCGAACCAGGATGTCGTGCGGCCCACCGTGTTCGCGACCATCCGGGCGCCGAACGGGGCTCGCGATACCGCCATGTCAGGCTCCGGTGCCGACCTCGACCGCGGTCAGCACATCGCCGACCAGACCAGCGGCCAGCGTGTTTCCGCCGGCTGGGTCGATCAGCAGGAAGCTGCCGGTGTGCCGGTTCGCGCGGTAGTCGTCGGCCGCGATGGGCTCGGCGGCCCGCACCGAGATACGCCCGATGTCGTTGAGCTCCAAAGACTCCGGGCTCGGGTCGGGGGCAAGGCGCTGCTCGTCGAAGCGTTCCAGCAGCGCGCCGACGATCGCCTGGGTGGTCCGGGTGCCGTGCTTGAGCAGCAGCCGGGCGCCGGGGCGTAGCGGCTTGTCGCCCAGCCAGCACACGGTGGCGTCGAACGTGTCGATCGGCTCCGGCGCATCGGCAGCCGAGGCGATGATGTCGCCACGCGAGATGTCGACGTCATCGGTCAGGATCAGCGTGACGCTGCGGCCGGTCTGCGCCACCGCGAGTTCGCCGTCGGGGGTGTCGATGCGCTCCACGGTGGTACGAACGCCGGAGGGCAGCACGATGACCTCGTCGCCCGGCGCGACCGCGCCTGCGGCGATCTGACCCGCATAGCCGCGGTAGTCCGGGTGTTCGGCGGTGCGCGGCCGGATCACGTACTGCACCGGGAAACGCAGGCCCAGTGCGTGATTGCCGGTGCTGTCGGCGTCGACCGGCACCGACTCCAGGTGCTCGATCAGCGAGGGACCGTCGTAGTACGGGGTCTTGTCCGACCGGGTGGCGATATTGTCGCCGTGCAGCGCCGAGACCGGAATCTCCAGCACGTCCTCATCCGACCAGCCCAGCGTCCGGGTGAGCTCGTTGAACTCCGCGGAGATGTCGGCGAACACGGTGGCGGCGTCATCGACCAGGTCGATCTTGTTCACGGCGAGCACCAGTTTCGGCACGCCGAGCAGCGCGAGCACCGCAGCATGCCGACGGGTCTGCTCGATGACGCCCTTGCGTGCGTCGACGAGCAGGATCACCAACTGCGCGGTGGACGCACCGGACACGGTGTTGCGGGTGTACTGCACGTGCCCGGGGGTATCCGCGAGCACGAACGAGCGGCGCGGCGTGGCGAAGTAGCGGTAGGCGACATCGATGGTGATGCCCTGTTCGCGTTCCGCGCGCAACCCGTCCACGAGCAGCGAGAGATCCGGCGTGGCAAGACCTTTGTCCACCGACGCGCGGGTGACGGCGTCGATCTGGTCGGCCAGTACGGATTTCGTGTCGTAGAGCAGGCGTCCGACCAGGGTGGACTTGCCGTCGTCGACAGAACCGGCGGTGGCCAGCCTCAATAGGTCGGACATGTCAGAAATAACCCTCTCGTTTGCGGTCTTCCATCGCGGCTTCGGACACTCGATCGTCGCCTCGGGTCGCACCGCGTTCGGTCAGTCGGGACGCGGCCACCTCGGCCAGAATGGCCTCGTTGTCGGCCGCGTCGGAAAGAATGGCACCGGTGGAGGATCCGTCGCCGACGGTGCGGTAGCGCACCGAGCGGGTCTGCAGCACCTCGCCGTCGCGTGGGCCGCCCCACACGCCCGGGGTCATCCACATGCCGTCACGCAGGTACACCGGACGCTCGTGCGCGTAGTAGATGCTCGCCAGATCGATGTCCTCGCGGGCGATGTAACGCCAAATATCCAGCTCGGTCCAGTTGCTCAGCGGGAACACGCGCACGTGCTCGCCCGGCGCGTGGCGCCCGTTGTAGAGATTCCACAGCTCGGGACGCTGGCGCTTCGGGTCCCACTGCCCGAAAGCGTTGCGCAACGAAAAGATCCGTTCCTTGGCCCGCGAGCGCTCTTCGTCGCGGCGGCCGCCGCCGAACACAGCGTCGAACCGGTTCTCGCTGATCCCGTCCAGCAGCGGGACGGTCTGCAGCGGGTTGCGGATTCCGTCGGGCCGCTCGGCGAGGCGGCCGTCGGCGAGATAGTCCTCGACTTTCGCCACGTGCAGGCGCAGGCCGTACCGCTCCACGATCTTGTCGCGAAACTCCAGCACCTCGGGCAGGTTGTGCCCGGTGTCCACGTGCAGCAGCGCGAACGGCAGTGGAGCGGGCCAGAACGCCTTGAGCGCCAAATGCAGCAGCACGGTGGAATCCTTGCCGCCGGAGAACAGGATCACCGGCCGCTCGAATTCGCCCGCCACCTCGCGGAAGATATGGATCGACTCGGACTCCAGCGCCGCGAGCGTGTCGAAATCGCTGATGCCGAGCGAACGCTCGCTACGAATCGTTTCGGTCATGATTGATGCAACCCGCATTCGGTCTTGGCGAGGCCGGCCCAACGGCCGCTTCGCGGATCTGTTCCCGGCTCCGGCTTCCGCGTGCACGGAGCACAGCCGATGGACGGATACCCCTCCTCTACCAGGGGATTGACGAGGATGCCGTGGGTGGCTATGTAGTCCTGCATGTCGTCGTCGGACCATGGGGCGATCGGGTTGATCTTCACCAGCCCGAACGCCTCGTCGAACGAGATGAGCGGTGCGTTCGCCCGCGTCGGCGCCTCCACCCGGCGGATGCCGGTGACCCAGGCGTTGTACCCGGCGAGCGTCTGCTGCAGCGGGACAACCTTGCGCAACCGGCAGCATTCGTTCGGTTCGCGGGCGAACAGATCTTTGCCCAGTAGCTGATCTTGTTCGGCGACAGTGTGTTCCGGCTGGACGTTGACCACGTTCACGCCGTACACCGCTGCCACCGCGTCACGGGTGCCGATGGTCTCGGCGAAGTGGTAGCCGGTGTCCAGGAACAGCACGTCCACGCCGGCGCGAACCTCGGCGGCCAGCTGCACCAACACCGCGTCCTGCATGTTGGCGGCCACGATGTAGCGCGGGCCGAAGGTGTCCTCGGTCCATTGCAGCAGGTCGGTGGCCGAGGCGCCATCGAGTTCGGCCGCCCCGCGCGCGGCAATGGCGCGCAGCTCGTCCTCGGACAGCTTGTCCGCGAGTTCGGTTGTCACAGTTGATCTCCCGTCGACACTTATCTCAGGTCGGCCTCGTCGGCGCGTACCGCCCACTGCGCGAATCGTTCGCCGTCCGCGCGCTGCTTGACGAAGTTGCGCACCACCCGCTCGATGTAGTCGCCGAGCTCGTCGGTGGTCACCTTGTGCTGACGCAGCTTGCGTCCGAAAGCGCTGTCGAGGCCGAGGCTGCCACCGAGATGAACCTGGAATCCCTCCACCTGATTCCCGGTGCCGTCGTCGACCAGCTGACCCTTGAAGCCGATGTCGGCGATCTGCGAGCGGGCACAGGAGTTGGGGCAGCCGTTGATGTTGATGGTGATCGGTACGTCCAGCTGGGCATTGAGATCCGCCAGCCGCTGCTCCAACTCGGGCACCAGCACCTGGGAACGCTTGCGCGTCTCGGCGAAGGACAGCTTGCAGAACTCGATGCCGGAGCAGGCCATCAGGTTGCGCCGCCACAGCGAAGGGCGGGCTTGCAGGCCGAGCGGTTCCAGCTCGTCGATCAGCGCGTCGACCTTGTCGTCGGGCACATCGAGCACGATCAGTTTCTGGTACGGGGTGAACCGGATGCGGTCGGAGCCGATCCGCTCCGCCGCGTCGGCGACCTTGGTGAGGATGGTGCCCGACACCCGGCCCGCGATGGGGGAGAACCCGACGGCGTTGCGTCCGTTGCGCAGGCGCTGCACGCCGACATGGTCGATCGGCTTGGTCGGCTGCTGCGGCGCGGGTCCGTCGATCAGCTTTCGCTTCAGGTACTCGTCTTCGAGCACCTGCCGGAACTTCTCGATGCCCCAGTCCTTGACCAGGAATTTCAGCCTGGCCTTGGTGCGCAGACGGCGGTAGCCGTAATCACGGAACAGCGAGACGACGCCTTCCCACACGTCGGGAACCTCGTCCAGGGGCACCCACACGCCCACGCGCTGCGCGAGCATCGGATTGGTGGACAGGCCGCCGCCGACCCACAGGTCCAGCCCGGGGCCGTGCTCGGGATGCACCACGCCGACGAACGCGACGTCGTTGATCTCGTGCACCACGTCCTGCTGGCCGGAGATCGCCGTCTTGAACTTGCGCGGCAGGTTGGAATACTCCTTCTTGCCGATGTAGCGGCGCACGATCTCGTCGATCGCGGGAGTGGGGTCGATGATCTCGGTCAGCGACTCGCCCGCCAGCGGGGAACCGAGCACCACGCGCGGGCAGTCGCCACACGCTTCGGTGGTCTTCAGTCCGACCGCCTCGATCCGCTGCCAGATCTCGGGAACGTTCTCCACTTCGATCCAGTGGTACTGCACGTTCTCGCGGTCGGACAGATCGGCGGTGTCGCGGGCGAACTCGGTGGAGATCTCGCCGAGCGTGCGCAACTGGGCCACGTTGAGCGCGCCCGCGTCGCAGCGGATGCGCATCATGAAGTACTTGGCTTCGAGAATGTCGATGTTCTCGTCGCCGGTCCAGCTGCCGTCGTAGCCCTGCTCACGCTGGGTGTACAGACCCCACCAGCGGAACCGGCCACGCAGATCGCCCTTGTCGATGCCGTCGAATCCGGTCTTCGCGTAGATGTTCTCGATCCGGGCGCGGACGTTGAGCGGGTTGTCGTCCTTCTTGGACTGCTCGTTGGGGTTCAGCGGCTCGCGGTAGCCCAGCGCCCACTGGCCCTCGGCCTTGCGCCGCACGGGCTTTCCGGTCCGGGCCCGCGGCGCGGCGGGCGCCTCGCGGCGCGGGCGGTCCGGACGGACGCGGCGCTCGGAGGCGGGACGCTCGGGGCGGGCGAGGGGCCCCGGCCGGGATTCGGGCGTGGGCTGATCGGTCGGACCGGCGTCGGTGCTCGACGTCATGGGGGTCGCTCCTGCGGGGTGGGTGGAACATCCTGCTGAGGGCGTGAGGGGCTGACTCACGCCTACGGTGTCAGCGGACCGAGGAAATCGGGGATCGCCGGGGAGCCGGGATCGGGCGCCGCTGAGCTACCGGAGGGAACCGGGCAGACAGCAGGCGCTGCAGACGCGCTTGAAATCGACGTGGCGACGTGCCACCAGTCGTACTCCCAAAGCGCGCATGCGGCCTATTGTGCCACGTCAACGAGGGCCTTCCGACCCCATGGGCAGCATTTTCCGCAATATGGCGGGAAATCCCCTGGACGCTGGACCTCGTTTGTGACGGCAGTCATAGTCCGCGACTGCTCGGGGGCGTGTGATACGTCCGATCGGCCGGCTGTGACGCCACGCACGCCGCTCGACCTCGAGTCGGCCCGAGGGAGCGGGCCGGTTGTGCTGAGCGCAACGGCTATCGACACCGGCGCTGAGGTCGAAGCCATTCGCGCGGCGGTCGCTGGTTGGGCGGCGCTGAGCCGCCGGTCGCGCCCATCGCTGTCCTCGGGTCCCGGATGTCGGTGCCGACACGGTGACGTTCACACTGGACAGGTGAGTTCTTCCGCCCCCGCGTCTCTGAGCGCCACCGCCGCAGCACCGATGCTGCGCGATTTCGGGCGGGGACCGTTCGGGGTGTACGTGCACGTGCCGTTCTGCGCGACGCGGTGCGGATACTGCGACTTCAACACCTATACGGCGGGCGAACTCGGCACCTCGGCGTCGCCGCAGTCGTGGCTCGAAGCGTTGCGCGGTGAGCTGGCCACCGCCGCGCGGGAGTTCGCGGCGTTGCCGGCCGCGACACCGGAGGTCTCCACCGTTTTCGTCGGCGGCGGGACGCCTTCGCTGCTGGGCGGTGACGGGCTTGCCGCGGTGTTGGCTGCCGTGTGCGGCGAGTTCACCCTGGCCGCCGACGCCGAGGTCACCACCGAGTCCAATCCGGAATCCACGTCACCGGAATTCTTCGAGCGCATTCGCGCGGCCGGGTTCACCCGGGTGTCGCTGGGGATGCAGTCCGCCGCGGCGCACGTGCTGAAAGTGCTCGATCGCACGCACACCCCGGGGCGGGCGGTGGCCGCCGCACGCGAGGCGCGCGCCGCCGGATTCGAGCATGTCAATCTCGATCTGATCTACGGGACGCCCGGCGAGCAGGACGCCGATCTCGACGCCAGTCTGGACGCGGTACTCGGCGCGGGTGTCGACCACGTCTCGGCCTACTCGCTGATCGTGGAAGACGGCACCGCGCTGGCCCGGCGGGTGCGCCGCGGCGAACTGCCCGCACCCGACGACGATGTGCTCGCCGCGCGCTACGAACGCATCGACACCAGGCTGCGCGCGGCTGGGCTCGACTGGTACGAGGTATCGAACTGGGCGGCGAACGACGCCGCGATCTGCCGGCACAATATCGGCTACTGGGACGGCGGGGACTGGCTCGGCGCCGGGCCGGGTGCGCACAGCCATGTCGGCGGAGTGCGCTGGTGGAACGTGAAACACCCGGCGCGCTACGCGGACCGCGTCCGAGCGGGCGGCTTGCCCGCGGCAGGCTGGGAAGCGCTCACCGACGACGAGCGGTACACCGAACGGATCATGCTCGCCGTTCGCTTACGCACCGGCTTGCCCCTGAGCGACCTGGCCGCCACCTCCCAGCGCGCCGCCGACCGGGTGCTGGCCGACGGACTCGTCCGCCGCGCCGGCGACCGCCTTGTCCTCACCGACCGCGGCCGCCTGCTCGCCGACGGTGTCGTCCGCGACCTGCTCGTCTGACTTGCCTCGGCACCCGAACCGCCGCACCGCGATTCCCCAGCGCCATAAGGCATTTGCTCTGACGGATCGTCGTATCCGGCCACCTACAACACCTTCGGGCCGCAGCGCCGGAGGCCAGGCCCACCGCGAATCGGCCGGCGGACTGTGTCGGTGGACGACGCATTCCGTTTGCCTCGAAGGTAACTCGGCAGCGAGTCCATGCGGATGTCCGCGGCGACACGCATACCGGGACGTCGCTCGTGTACGAGTGCGTCACACTCGTCCCGGCCGACTCGAGGTCGGGGATTCGGGGATTCGGGGATTCAGCGAACTTCGCGTCCGGTTCGGGTTACGCGCCGCCGGTCGGCCACGTAGGCTGCGACCAACCCCAAGGAGACTCATGGCGTCGGCACGACACATCACTCTTATCCAGGAACCGGGCGAGTTCGCCGAAGCCCGGGCGGCGGAGAAAGCGGAGAACGCACGCCAGTGCGCGGTCGCCGCCCGCACCGTAGCCAGCTATGCGGAGGACGTCGCCGACTGCCAGTCGCTATTGGCGATGCTCGGCCTGGACGCCCGTGCGGGCAAGCAGGCCGGAGCCGCCGACCACGGCTGACTCGCTGACGCCGTCCGCGGCCAGCGCGACCCTGCGCCATTCCCGAGGTGAGATGCCGTAGGCGGCGCGAAAGCGCCGGGCGAAGTGGGACGGATCGCGAAAACCCCAGCGTCGTGCGATCGTCGAGATCGTCCGATGTCGGTGGTCGCGATTGGTCAGATCGGCGCGCACCTGCGCCAACCGCTGGCTGATGATCCACTGCTCGAGGCGGTACTCCGCGTGCGCGCAGATCTTGTACAACTGCCGGACCGACATGTTGTGCGCCTTCGCGATGTGTTCGGCGCCCAGACCGGGGTCGGCCAGGTTGCGCCGGACGTAGGCTCGGATGCGGGACAACAGGATGTCCGACGACGGGACGACAGCGCCGGCGTCATCGCTGCCCGCCGACAACAGCAGTCCCCGAATCAACTCGATGCTGGCGCAGCCCGACAGCGCGGCCGCCGGGTCGGCGCTGAGCGCATCGGCGTCGGCGGTCAGCTGGACGATGTGGTTGGCCACCAGCCGATAGTGTGGGCTGTCCTGCACCCGGCGCGCGGCCTGGCTGATCAGCTCGGCGGGTAGGCCGAGTTGATCGAGGGGCGCGAGCAGGCAGGTGGACGCACCGTCGCCGCGCCAGCCGAAGTCGTAGGGTGCGTTCAGGTCCATCACGTGCAGTTCTCCCGGCCGCACCACCCGCTCGACACCGCCCTGTTCGGACCGCCCGTCACCGGCCTGCTGCACCGCCACCGCCAGCACCGGCGCGGGTGAGCTGCGCACCTGTTTCGGGGTGCGGACGAGCTGGATCCCCGAGGTGCGGGCACGGAAGATACTCGCTTCGCCGAACTGCCACAGATCGAACGTGGCGTGCACCCGCTCCGCGGGCCCATCGAGCACGACGTGGGACGGCACCGACGCTTCCTGCATTGCCGTGGCCACCGCGTCCATCCGCTGGTGCGGTGCGATGGTGTCCGAATTGAACACAACCGTCATAGCAGCCTCCGTCGCAATTGGGACAGATTCGGCAATCTTCGCACGGACCCGCCCCTCGGGCCGTGCATTCTGAGCCGAAGATCGTGCACGGAGAGTCATTTCTCCGGTCGGCGCCCGTCATACGCTGTCGAACGGTGATCGGCAGGGCTCGACTCCCGTTTCGCCATAGGAGGCATGGTGGCGCGACCAGAATCACGTCCCGTGGCATTCGTTTGCTGGTCGGTGGACGCATTGCCCTCGACCTGGCCTCGGCGACCGGGCACCTCCGTCCGGTGCCCAGCGAGTCGTAGCCCGACATCCATTCCGGATCGAAGGGAGAGTCCATGCCAACGATCACAACCACTGATGGCGTCGAGATCTACTACAAGGACTGGGGTTCGGGACGTCCCGTGGTGTTCAGCCACGGCTGGCCGCTGAACAGCGATGCCTGGGACAGCCAGATGAACCTGGTGGCGAGCCGGGGCTATCGCGCCATCGCGCACGATCGGCGCGGTCACGGCCGGTCCGGCCAGGCATGGCACGGGCATGACATGGATCACTACGCCGACGATCTCGCCGACGTGCTCAACGAGCTGAACCTGACCGATACGATGCTGGTCGGGCACTCCACGGGTGGCGGTGAGGTCATCAGATATCTTTCTCGGCACGGTAGCTCCCGGGTGACGAAAGCTGTTCTGCTCGGCGCCGTTGCGCCGCTGATGGTGCGGACCGACGCCAATCCCGGAGGTTTGCCGATGGATGTCTTCGATGACATTCGCCTGCGTGTGGCCGCCGACCGCTCGCAGTTCTACCGAGAGCTGTCCGCGCCTTTCTACGGTGCCAATCGGGCGGGATCGACTGTCTCACAAGGGCTTCGGGATCATTTCTGGCTGATGGGCATGCAGGCCGGGCTGCCGGCCGCGCTGGACTGCGTCCGGGCCTTCTCCGAGACCGATTTCACCGCGGAGCTGCCGAGCATCGACATCCCGATCCTGGTGGCGCACGGTGACGATGACCAGATCGTCCCGTTCGCGGCGTCGGCGGCCGAGACCGTGAAGTTGCTGCCGCGGGCCGAGCTGACGGTATATCCCGGTGCGCCGCACGGCCTATGCGGAACCTTCGAAGCGGCGTTCAACGCCGACCTGCTCGATTTCCTGAAGAAGTGAGGAGACCCGAAGCGATGCGGCGCAGACGAACCATACGCGGCCAGATGGCCGCGCTCGCCATCGTGCTCGTCGCCGCCGTGTCCGGCGGCCCCGCCCAGGCGCAGACACTACCCACCATCGTGCTCGTGCACGGCGCCTTCGCCGATACCACCAGCTGGGATCGCGTCGCCGCGCTGTTGCGCGAGCGTGGCTATCGCGTGGTGACCCCGGACAACCCGCTGCGCGGACCCGCCTACGACGCCGCCGCCGTGCAACGCACGCTGGACACTATCGCCGGTCCGATGGTACTGGTCGGCCACTCCTACGGCGGCTTCGTGATCAGCAATGTGCACGACCCGCGGGTCGAATCGCTGGTCTACATCGCCGCGTTCGCGCCGGGACAGGGCGAGATCGCCCAGGCGGCCCTCGACCCGATCCGCTTTCCCGGCAGTCAGCTGCTGCCGCCCGCGCTGCAGGTGAAGATCGTCGACGACCCGCAGGGCATCGCGGGTAAGAATGTCGACGGTTACGTCGCGCCGGCGAGCTTCAACAGCGTCTTCGCGCAGGACGTCGACTCGGCGACCGCCGCCGACATGCTTGCCCACCAGCGATCCATCGCGTTGGCGGCCAATCTCGAACCGTCCGGCCCACCCTCCTGGTCGTCCACCCCCAGCTGGTATCTGGTCTCGGCCGGCGACCGGGTGATCCCACCGTCGTCCCAGCGATTCATGGCTCAGCGGATGGGCGCGCGGACCAGCGAGGTCGATTCCTCCCACGCGTCCCTGGTCTCGCAACCCGAATCTGTCGCGGCGGTCGTCGACGCCGCCGTGCCCCGCTGATCGCTACGCCGATTCGGACGTGTCGTCGGCTACCGATGAGATGCACGCGCGACGACACCGCCGGCTCGGGGTGGACCCGCACCCGTCGCGCAGCCGAACGATTCCACTGCCGACAAATTAGACTGGATAAACAGACGAATCGGGAATCCGCCTGAAACGGCTGGTGGGCACCGGTAGTTTGGCGCGACCGGAGACGAATGCGAGGAGGTGGGGCCGATGTCGAGCACTGACGACCGGCGCTTCGAGGTCCTGCGTGCGATCGTCGCGGACTATGTCGCGACCAAGGAGCCGATCGGCTCGAAGACCCTGGTCGAGCGGCATAACCTGGGTGTTTCCAGCGCGACCGTGCGTAACGACATGGCGGTGCTGGAGGCCGAGGGGTACATCGCCCAGCCGCACACCAGCTCCGGGCGGATCCCGACCGATAAGGGCTACCGGCAGTTCGTGGACCGGATTTCCGAGGTGAAGCCGCTGTCGCCCGCGGAGCGCCGGGCGATCATGGAGTTCTTGGAGTCGGGCGTCGATCTCGATGACGTTCTGCGCCGTGGGGTGCGGTTGCTGGCCCAGCTGACCCGGCAGGTCGCGGTGGTGCAGTACCCCACGGTGTCGGCGTCCACGGTCCGGCACATCGAGGTGGTCGCGCTCAATCCGGCGCGACTGTTGCTGGTGGTGATCACCGACACCGGTCGTGTCGATCAGCGCCTGGTGGATCTCGGCACCGTGATCGATGACGAGGATCTGGCCGCGCTGCGCGGCATGCTCGGCGGCGCGATGGACGGCAAGCGCCTGGCCACGGCCTCTGCCGCGGTCGCGGAGCTGCCCGAGCACGCGCCGGTGCGACTGCGTGACGTGCTGGTTCGCGTGGCCACGGTGCTGGTGGAGACCTTGGTGGAGCATCCAGAGGAACGGCTTGTGCTCGGCGGCACCGCAAACCTCACCCGCAACGTCGCCGACTTCGGCTTTCCGGGCTCGCTGCGCGCCGTGCTGGAAGCGTTGGAGGAACAGGTGATCGTGCTCAAGTTGCTGGCCGCGGCCCAGCAGCCGGGGACGGTCACCGTTCGGATCGGTGAAGAGACGCAGGTCGAGCAGATGCGCGGCGCGTCGGTGGTGTCGACCGGCTACGGCGCGGCGGGCGCGGTGCTCGGCGGGATGGGCGTACTGGGCCCCACCAGGATGGACTACCCAGGGACGATCGCCTCGGTGGCGGCTGTCGCCCGGTATATCGGCGAGGTCCTGGCCGAGCGCTGACGTGGCGCCACCCACGCCACTGCTACGCTCGAACTTTCGGCCGGATAAAGTTGAGTGCACAAGACTAATGCTGTGGTCCGCGTGCGCGCACGCGGCGGCACTGTCGAAAACGACCAAGGACTAGAGAACTCAAGTGGCACGGGACTACTACGGACTGCTCGGCGTCGCGAAGAACGCGACCGACCAGGAGATCAAACGGGCATACCGCAAGCTGGCGCGTGAGCTCCACCCCGACGTCAACCCCGACGAAGCGGCGCAGGCCAAGTTCAAGGAGGTGTCGACCGCCTACGAGGTGCTGTCGGATGCGGAGAAGCGGCGCATCGTCGACCTGGGCGGTGACCCACTGGAATCCGGCGCTGCCGGCGGTGCCGGGTTCAGCGGCGCGGGCTTCGGTGGTCTGGGCGACGTGTTCGAGGCGTTCTTCGGTGGTATGAGCGGATCGACCGGTGCGCGCAAGCCGCGCGGCCGGGTCCAGCCGGGCGCCGATTCGCTGATCCGCACCCGGCTGAGCCTGGCCGAGTGCGCGGTCGGCGTGACCAAGCACCTGACCGTGGACACCGCGATCCTGTGCGACCTCTGCCAGGGCTCCGGCGCGAATGGCAAATCCGGGCCGGTGCGCTGCGAAACCTGTGGCGGCGCAGGCGAAGTCCAGTCCGTGCAGCGTTCTTTCCTCGGCCAGGTGCTGACCTCGCGTCCGTGCCCGACCTGCCGCGGCGCGGGCGAGACCATCCCGGACCCGTGCCAGAAGTGCGGCGGTGACGGCCGGGTGCGGGCGCGCAGGGAGATCGCCGCGCCGATCCCCGCAGGCGTCGCGAACGGCATGCGGGTGCGGTTGGCCGCGCAGGGCGAGGTCGGTCCCGGCGGCGGTCACGCGGGTGATTTGTACGTCGAGATCGTGGAGCAGCCGCACGACGTCTTCGTCCGCGACGGTGACGACCTGCACTGCACCGTCCGCGTTCCGATGGTCGACGCGGCACTGGGCACGACCGTCGTGATCGACACCATCCTGGACGGTCCCACCGAGCTGACCATTGCGGCGGGCACCCAGCCCGGCGAGGTCGCCGTGCTGCGTGGTCATGGCATGCCGCGGCTGCGCTCGGGTGTGCGCGGCGATCTGCTCGCACACCTGGACATCGTGATTCCGGCCAAGCTGGACGGCAAGCAGACCGACATGCTGCGCACCTTCAAGGGGATGCGCGATCGCGAGCGCGCCGAGGTGATGTCGGCGCAGTCCGAGCACAACAGCGGATTGTTCGCGCGGCTGCGCGCGTCGTTCAGCGGGCGCTAGGTGGCCGCGACCGTCTTCTACCTCGACGAGGTGCCCGAGCCGGGCGCGATCGCGGTGCTCGACGGTCCGGAGGGCAGGCATGCCGCGACGGTGCGCCGCATCCGGGTCGGCGAGCCGGTCACACTCTCCGACGGACGTGGTGTGCTGGCCGAGTCGGACGTCGTGGCGGCGCACCGCGACCGGCTCGAGCTGGCGGTGCGCGCTCGGGTACTGGCCGCCCCGGCGGCACCGCAGGTGACCGTCGTCCAGGCGTTGCCCAAATCCGACCGTTCGGAACTCGCGGTGGAGTTGATGACCGAGGCCGGCGCGGATGTCGTCATCCCGTGGCAGGCGGCGCGTTGCGTCGCCAACTGGGAAGCAAAGGCGGCCAAGGCGGTCGACAAGTGGCGCGCCGCGGCCCGCTCGGCCGCGCGCCAGTCTCGCCGCGCCTACATCCCCGAAGTCGCCGACCTGCATCGCACCAAGGACCTGCTCGAGCTGGTCCGCAAGGCCACGGCGGACGGCGCGATCGTCGCGGCGCTGCACGAATCCGGCACCGCGCGCTTCGCCGAACTGCCCTTCGCCGACGCCGCCGAGATCGTCCTTGTGGTCGGCCCGGAGGGCGGGCTGGACGATGCCGAAGTAGCGGCCCTGGCCGACGCAGGCGCGAACGTCACCCTGCTCGGCCCTACAGTTTTACGTACGTCCACCGCGGCGGCCGTCGCCCTGGGCGCGCTGGGTGCCTTGACCTCACGCTGGTGAGAGCGGGTTCCGCGGCGCGGGTTCGACCACCGGTCCGTCGGGTTCCCGTATGAGCTGCGGTGCCGGTGTATCCCACGCGGTGCGGCGCTGCCGCGATTTCACCGAGGATCGGCGTGGGGGATCCGGTGCGCACCGAACCTGGTCGGCAGCTTATTTACTGGGCGGTGTCGGTGGGGCGCGTTAAACTTTTCTCAACACAGCAGCAGTCGAGACCGGAAAGCAGGCTATAGCCACTTTTGAGAGCACAAGGTGAGATCGGCGACCCGACCAACCCTACGGCAAGCATCGGTGCCGGCGACCACGGTTCGGGTCCCGCAGCGCGCACCGTGCGCTCGAGTATCGAACTCGCTCCCGAATCCGTGTTCCCCTTCCTCGGTTCGGCCGACCAGAATCTGCGTGAACTCGAATCCCTGCTCGACGCGGACATCCACGTCCGAGGCAATTCCGTGACCCTCACCGGCAAAGCGGCCGACGTCGCGCTCGCCGAGCGGGTCATCGAGCAGTTGGTGGCGCTCACCGGCCGCAACCGCGTGGTGACTCCCGAGGCGGTACGCCACACCGTATCGATGCTCACCGAGGGCTCCAGCGACTCTCCCGCGGAGGTACTCAGCCTGGACATCCTGTCCCGACGCGGCAGGACCATCCGGCCCAAGACGCTCAACCAGAAGCGCTACGTCGACGCGATCGACGCCAACACCATCGTGTTCGGCATCGGGCCCGCCGGTACCGGCAAGACCTATCTGGCGATGGCCAAGGCGGTTCAGGCGCTGCAATCCAAGCAGGTCAACCGGATCATTCTCACCAGGCCCGCGGTCGAGGCGGGGGAGCGGCTCGGCTTCCTGCCCGGCACGCTGAACGAGAAGATCGACCCGTATCTGCGCCCGCTGTACGACGCGCTGCACGACATGATGGATCCGGAGGCCATTCCGAAGCTGATGGCGGCCGGTGTCATCGAGGTCGCGCCGCTGGCATACATGCGCGGCCGGGCGCAGCCTCTTCGTACGAAGGTCTTGACCCCGGAGGGATTCCGTCCGATCGGGGAGCTTCGGGTGGGAGACTTCGTCATCGGGTCGGACGGGCATCCGACCGAGGTGGTGGGCGTCTATCCGCAGGGTTTCAAGGAGATCTATCGGGTCTACACGCAGGATGGCGCATCAACGCTTGCCTCCGGCGATCACCTGTGGTCGGTGTACACGCGTTCCGACCGTCGTCGGGGCAAACCGCCGCGTGTGCTGCAAACAAAGGAGATGATCGGCAATCTCCGAGCGGCTCACTACCATCGCTACGAGCTGCCGGTCCTGAGCGGACCTGTTCGTTTCGAGTCTCGCGCGGTGCCGATGGATCCGTACGCGCTGGGATTGCTACTCGGCGACGGTTGTCTCACGGGTACGACGACGCCGAGCTTTGCTACCAACGATCCCGAACTGGCCGCAGCGGTCGAACAAGCGATCCCTGGCATTGTGCTGCGCCAGAAGTCGGCGGTCGACTACGTGATCAGCCGAGTCAAGCGTCCGGGTGAGCCGGTCACTACCGTCAACCCGGTAACCGCGATAGCCCGGCAGCTCGGACTCGCCGGTACCCGATCCGCTACGAAGTTCGTTCCTGGTGAGTACTTGCTCAACGGATACGAAGTCAGATTGGGCGTTCTGCAGGGACTGCTCGACTCGGATGGTGGTCCGGTTACGCAAAGTGGTCGAACTTGCCGCATCCAATTCACAACCGTATCGGCGCAGCTGCGTGACGACGTCGTGTTCCTGGTCCAGTCACTCGGCGGGATCGTCAACGTTCGTACGAGGGCCGCCGAAGGCCGGAAGCCTGGCTTGGCAAAAGGGCGGCCGGTAGCACATCGGTCGGACGCGCATATTCTCGACATCCGATTGCCGGAAGGTGTCGCACCGTTCCGGCTGGCTCGCAAGGCGGCTAAGTACCAGGAGTGCGGTGGTGGCCGGCCCATGCGTTTCATCGACCGGATCGAGACCGCGGGCACCGAGGAAGCAGTGTGCATTCGGGTTGCTGCTGCTGACTCGCTTTATGTCACCGAGGATTTCCTGCTGACGCATAACACCCTGAATGACTCGTTCATCATCCTCGACGAGGCGCAGAACACCACCGCCGAGCAGATGAAGATGTTCCTCACCAGGCTCGGGTTCGGCTCGAAGATCGTGGTGACCGGTGACGTCACCCAGGTCGACCTGCCCACCGGCGCGCGATCGGGCCTGCGGGCGGCCAGCGAGATCCTCACCGGAATCGAGGACATCCACTTCGCCGAGCTCACCAGCAGCGACGTGGTCCGGCACCGGTTGGTTTCGGACATCGTCGACGCCTACGATCGGGCCGAAGCCGACGCACGTCTGCCGGTTTCCCCGCATTACGGCGGCAACCGGGCCCAGCGGCGCGCCGCTGGCCGGACGGACCGCCGATAACGCGTTTCGCCTGGCGGGGCTCCGCTCCGCCGACGCGATCGCCGGGACCGTAGGCTATGCGGGTGAGCATCGAGATCGCCAACGAGTCGGGCATCGACGTACCCGAAGAAGAGCTGGTCAGCGTCGCGCGCTTCGTGATCGCCCGGTTGGACGTGCACCCCGCCGCGGAGCTGTCGATGGTGCTCGTCGATCTCGACACCATGGCCGACCTGCACATGCGGTGGATGGAACTGCCCGGTCCGACCGATGTCATGTCCTTCCCGATGGACGAACTCGAGCCGGGCGGACGGCCCGACAGCCCCGAACCAGGCCCGTCCATGCTGGGCGACATCGTGTTGTGCCCCGAGTTCGCCGCCGGCCAGGCGCGCAAGGCCGGCCACTCGCTGGACCACGAACTCGCGCTGCTCACCGTGCACGGCGTGCTCCACCTGCTCGGCTACGACCATGCCGAGCCGGAGGAGGAGAAAGAGATGTTCGCGTTGCAGGCCACGCTGCTCGAGGAGTGGTACGAGAGCCTGCAGGAGGCACAGCGGCAGGCCGAGCTCGCCGAACGCGACGCCCGGTTGCTGGGTAAGGCGGGCTTCACCACACCGGGTGATTCCCGGGATCCCGCGTGAATTCCCTGGCTCTGGTTCTGCTGGCGGTCCTGCTCATCTTGGTGGGTGGGGTCTTCGCGGGTATCGATTCCGCGCTGAACACGATCTCGCGGGCGCGCGTCGAGGACATGGTGCGCGCCGACCGGCCCGGTGCGGTGCGGCTGACCCGGATCGTCGCCGACCGGGCGCGCTATGTGAATCTCATGGTGCTACTTCGGATTCTGTGCGAGATCGGCGCCACGGTACTGCTGGCGGCGGGGCTGATGACGGTCTGGCCGCAGAATTGGGCGCTGCTGGTCACCGCGGCGGTGATGGTGCTGGTGTCCTATGTGGTGATCGGAGTCGGTCCGCGCACACTGGGCCGGCAGCACGCGTACTCGATCGCGCTGGCCGCGGCGCTGCCGCTGCAGTTCATCGGCGCGTTGCTCGGCCCGCTCAGCAGGTTGTTGATTCTGATCGGCAACGCGATCACCCCGGGCAAGGGCTTCCGCAACGGTCCGTTCGCGTCCGAGATCGAGCTGCGCGAGGTGGTCGAGATGGCCGGTGAGCGCGGCGTGGTGGCCGATGACGAACGCCGGATGATCCAGTCGGTCTTCGAACTCGGCGACACCACGGCCCGCGCCGTGATGGTGCCGCGCACCGAGATGGTCTGGATCGAGGCGGACAAGACCGCGGCGCAGGCGATATCGCTGGCCGTGCGCTCCGGACACTCGCGCATCCCGGTGATCGGCGAGAACGTCGATGACATCCTCGGCGTGGTCTACCTGAAAGACCTTGTGCCGTACGCGGATCGTAGTCGAAAGGTGCGGGTGCGCGAGGTCATGCGCCCCGCCGTGTTCATGCCCGACTCCAAACCGCTGGACAGCTTGCTCGACGAGATGCAACGCAGACGTAACCACATGGCGTTGCTGGTGGACGAGTATGGCGGCATCGCGGGATTGGTGACCATCGAGGACGTGCTCGAGGAGATCGTCGGTGAGATCGCCGATGAGTACGACACCGACGAGACCCCGCCCATCGAAGATCTCGGCGACGGACGCTACCGGGTATCGGCCCGGCTGTCGGTGGAGGATCTCGGTGAGCTGTACGGGCTGGATATCGAGGAGGAGGACGTCGACACAGTCGGCGGCCTGATGGCGCACGAACTCGGGCGGGTGCCGCTGCCCGGTTCGAAGGTCCAGGTGCACGGGCTGGTGCTGCGCGGCGAAGGCGGCGCGGACGCGCGGGGACGGATGCGAGTGAACACGGTGGTGGTCCGCAAATCGCGCGAGAAGGTCCCGGCCGGGAACGCCAACGGCGACAATCCCCATGGCAAGCGAAAGGCCAATGGATCGGAGCGGGAGACCCCGGCCGATCGCGACAAGGACGGAGACACCGAATGACCGAACTGGACGCCGAGGATAACAAGCTGGTCGTGCTGGCCCGTGGGGCGCTCGGCCGCACAGGTGGCGCGAGTGGCGCCGCCATCCGCGATACGGATGGGCGCACCTACGCCGCCGGCGAGGTGAACCTGACCGCGCTGCGGCTGACTGCGCTGCAAGCCGCGGTCGCCGCTGCCCTTTCCAGCGGGGCAGAGGGGTTCGAGGCGGCGGTTGTGGTCGGTGGGCGGTTGTCCGATTTCGGTGTCACCGCGGTGCGGGAGGTCTCGGCGGAGGCGCGGATCATCTTCACCGACCGCGAAGGTGCGGTATTCGAGATCGTCGACGATTCGGCCGATGCCGCCGACGCGGTGTCCGCCGACTCGGGTGAGGTGCACGGTGGGTGATCGGTCGACGACCCGGGAGGACGAATTCCGTTCCGGCTTCGTCTGTTTCGTCGGCCGCCCGAACACCGGTAAGTCGACGCTGACCAACGCGCTGGTCGGCGCGAAGATCGCGATCACCTCCTCGCGCCCGCAGACCACCAGGCACACCATTCGCGGCATCGTGCACCGTGCGCATACGCAGTTGATTCTGGTGGACACCCCGGGCCTGCATCGTCCGCGCACCCTGCTCGGCCAGCGCCTGAACGACCTTGTGCGGGATACGTATTCGGAGGTCGACGTGATCGCGCTGTGCATCCCGGCCGACGAGAAGATCGGTCCGGGCGATCGCTGGATCGTGCAGCAGGTCAAGCAGATGGCGCCGAAGACGACGCTGCTCGGCGTGGTCACCAAGATCGACAAGGTGGGCCGCGAGCAGGTGGCCCAGCAACTGCTGGCGCTCGCCCAGCTGCTCGGCCCGGAGGCCGACGTGGTGCCGGTGTCGGCAGTCGAGGGCGAGCAGGTCGAGGTCCTGGTGGACGTCATCGCCTCGAAGATGCCGGCGGGCCCGGCGTTCTACCCCGATGGCGAGCTCACCGACGAGCCCGAGGAAACGTTGATGGCCGAGCTGATCCGCGAGGCAGCGCTCGAGGGCGTCCGCGACGAACTGCCGCATTCGCTGGCCGTTGTCATCGAGGAGGTGCTGCCCTACGAGGACCGGGCGGACATGCTCGACGTGCACGCCCTGCTCTACGTCGAGCGCCCCAGCCAGAAGGCGATCGTCATCGGAAAGGGCGGCTCCCGGCTGAAGGAGGTCGGCACCAACGCCCGTAAACAGATCGAACACATCCTCGGCACCCGCATCTACCTGAACCTCCATGTGAAGGTGGCCAAGGACTGGCAGCGCGATCCGAAGCAGCTGGGCAAACTCGGGTTCTGAGTGTTCGGTATCGCCGGGTCGGGGTCATGCCCCGACGCGACAGCCGTCGGCTCGGCGCGGCCGACGGCGCACGGCATCACTTCGATGCGATCCACGACTGTTTGCGAAGTACTCATGCGCGCCGCATGACGTTTTTCGCGCCGTGGCCCGCATCAGTTGCTCGACGGTGCAGCGAGCCACGAGGCTGCGCCTGACGTCGCACGCCCCATCTCGACGCTCCGTGGACGCATTCCTGCCGACGCCGGCCGTGCACATCGGCCGCGAACACGCAGCGGAGCGCGCACTGCAATTAGACTCGGCACGTGCGTTTGTATCGGGACGAGGCGGTGGTGGTGCGCCAGCACAAGCTGGGCGAGGCGGATCGCATCGTCACGCTGCTCACCTGCCGGCACGGCCTGGTGCGCGCGGTCGCCAAGGGGGTGCGGCGCACCAAGTCGCGGTTCGGGGCTCGGTTGGAGCCGTTCTCCTACATTGATGTGCAGTTGCACCCGGGGCGCACGCTCGACACCGTCACTCAGGTGCACACCATGGAGTCGTTCGCCGCCGACATCATCGACGACTACGGCCGCTACACCACCGCGTGCGCGGTGCTGGAAACCGCCGAACGCTTGGCGGGCGAGGAACGCGCGCCCGCGCCCCGGCTGCACGCGCTCACCGCCGCCGCCCTGCGCGCGATCGCGGCCAAGCAGCGGCCGCACGAACTGATTCTGGACGCATTCCTGTTGCGCGCCATGGGTTTCGCGGGCTGGGCGCCCGCGCTGGACGAATGTGCCAAGTGCGCGACGCCGGGTGTGCACAGGGCGTTCCACGTCGCGGCGGGTGGCGCCGTGTGCGTGCACTGCCGTCCACCGGGCGCGGCGACACCCGCTCCCGGCGTACTCGACCTGCTTGTCGCACTGCGGCGGGGGGAGTGGGCGTATGTCGAGACGGTGCCCGAAGCGGTACGCAAACAGGCCAGCGGGCTGGTCGCGGCGCATCTGCAGTGGCATCTGGAGCGTCAGTTGCGCACGCTGCCGCTGATCGAGCGCTCCACGATGGCGGCTACCGGCAGGTGAGCCACAGCGCCGGACGGATCGCCGCCTGCATGGCTGCCCCGGCGTCACTCTACGAATTGCAGCTCTACCTGGGGCAGCTCGATCATGACCCGAGCGCACACCGCGCGGTGCCAGGTGGCTGGGTAGCGGGTATCGGGCTCGTGTTTGCTGTAGTCGTGGTTGGTCCGGTAGGTATGCAGGCGGGGCGAGATCTCCCCGGAGTCGATGGCTTCGACCATGGCCTCGACGACCTGCTCGGTCTCATCCGCGATGGCGGCGAGATCGCGGGCGACGAGGTCGGGAATCTGGAACGCCCCTTTCTCCCATCGCTCGACGGTGCGCTCCGCGACCGCGAAGAACCGCGCACACCAGGGGACCGGAAGGCCGAGTAATTCGCGTGTGGCCCGGAAGCCGGCGGCGGTTCCGGTGCCTGGTAAATCGGTCACGTTCGAGAAACCCCTCCCCAGTGTCACGATAAGGACAAGAATAAATCACTGTTGCCGGTGCGAAGTGTGGAATTCATCAGGAAGCAACGCGGCAGTACGGTCGTCGGCGGCGATCAGGCAGGATGGAGGCCGTGATCCTCCGCCGAGACTCCGCTACCGCGACCGCGCCGAACACCGCGGGCGTGGTCCGCCCACCCGCGCCGCATCCGTCCGGAGCTCGGCCGCCGCAGTTGCCGTCGGAACTGGTGCCCGATCATGTCGCGCTGGTGATGGACGGCAATGGGCGCTGGGCCCAGGAGCGTGGGTTGCCGCGCACCGCGGGTCACGAGCGCGGGGAGGCGGTGCTGATGGACACCGTCGAGGGCTGCATCGAGATCGGTGTGAAGTGGCTGTCGGCCTACGCCTTCTCCACCGAGAACTGGCGGCGCAGTCCCGAGGAGGTGCGTTTCCTCATGGGCTTCAACCGTGACGTGATTCGCCGCCGCCGCGACGAGATGAACGAGATGGGCGTGCGCGTGCGCTGGGCCGGTCGCAGGCCGCGCCTGTGGCGCAGCGTGATCAAGGAATTGGAGATCGCCGAGGAACTCACCAGGAACAACACGGTGATGACCCTCACGATGTGCGTCAACTATGGCGGTCGCGCCGAAATAGCCGATGCGGCAAGGGAGATCGCGCGCCGGGTGGCGGCGGGCGAGATCGATCCGGAGAAGGTGACCGAAGCGACGGTGGCGAAGTACCTGGACGAGCCCGATATGCCGGACGTGGATCTGTTCCTGCGCCCGTCGGGCGAGTTCCGCAGCTCCAACTTCCTCATCTGGCAGTCGGCCTATGCCGAATATGTCTATCAGGACACGCTTTTCCCCGATTTCGACCGGCGCAACCTCTGGGAGGCATGTCTGCAGTACGCGTCGCGAGACCGCCGGTTCGGCGGAGCCAAGTGAACGGCGGCGCGGAGATGGACGCAGCGGTCACCCCGGACCAGGAACTGCAGGCCCGTGCCGGCGCGTGCCTATCGCAGTATGGGATCGGTGTGCGTGTGGACCCCGACGGGTCGCTCGGATATCAGTACGAGGGCGCGCTGTGCTCACTGCGCGCGGTGAATCTCGCGCCCGGCCTGGACGTATTGACCCTGACCTGCGTGCTCGCCTGGGACCGTCCGCTGAAGCCGCAGCTGCACAAGCGCGTCGCCGAGCGGAACAACGCGCTGCAGTTCGGCTCGCTCACGGTGATCGGCCACGGCAAACTCGCCGACGTCATCCTGCGCTACACCTTCCCCGCCGCGGGATTGGACGACCAGGCTTTGACCACGATGCTGCTGCTCGTGCTGTCCAATGCGAGTCGCGCGCGCCAGGGACTTCTGCCTTGAGGGCATGACATCGGTCGTGCCGAAGTCGTGACAGCCGTGCGAGGTTGGGGACCGGGTTTCCCGCGACCGTAGAGGCATGACTTCAGCAACGACCGCCGCGGTCCCGAGTCCGACGCGGCACACATGCCAGCCGTCGTACTGCGCGACCTGCGCAAGAGCTTCCGCACCCAGGGTTTGCTGTGCCGTCGCGCCGGCCCGTCCTCGTGCGGCGCGACGGCTCGGCTCAGCCCACCGTGAACGACAGGGTGGGTGCGGTGGCGGCGCCCGGTTGCTTCTGGGCGTTGTAGGTCACCGTGTAGGGGCCGGTGCCGGGGGAGGGCACCACGAAGATCACGTAGTTCTTCGGGTTGTCGATGGTCTCGTTCGCGTTGAGCAACTCGTTGATCGGGCCGCGGACATCGGCGGCCACGGTCTGGCCGTCGGGGGTCCGGACGGTGAAGTAGTCGTAGAAGATGTTCGTTCCGCCCGCGGCGATGCCGGGCCCGCCGACCAGTTTGATCCGCAGTGCCAGATCGGATTTGCCGTTCTCGTTCTTGGTGTAGCTCGGGCTGATCCGCCCGCCGGTGACCTGGATGGTCGTCTGGTCCTGCACGAGGGTGCCGGTGACGGCCAGCGGCTTGGGTTGGACGCTGTCCACCTTGCCTGCCGCGGCGAGCGGAATCTTGGTCTGGTTGTCGGCGGCCTGGCCGTACACGATGGTCATCGTGTCGATGAGGTGCTCAGCGTCCTTGGCCGATTTGAACGACGTGGTCGCGGTGCCGGTCGCAGAGCCGTTGCCGGGCACGGTCGGGCTGTCGAAGATCGCGCCACCGTCCACCTCTTTGCCGACCAGCAGCGACGGCGTGATGCTCAGCGTGTGGTTGTCGAGAGTGGTGTTCTTGTAGGTGATGTCGATGCGCACCTTCGCGCCGCCGTATTCGTCCGGCACGACGGTCGCCTTGTCCACGGTGATGTCGAATCCGTCGTACCAGCCGGTCTTGCCGACGGTGCGGACCGTCGACTGCCCGTTCGTCCCGCCCGGCTCGGCGGCGACTCCGGTGGCGGTGGTCGCCGGGACCGCCACCGGCGTGCCGGGCTCGTCCTGGCACGCCGAAAGCAACAGCGCCGAGGCCACGACGAGCGCGGCGCCGGCGACGGTCACGGCCCGGCGGCGCACCGGGCGTACGGATGAGTCGATGATCGTTGACACGCTGCCTCCCAGCAGAGGTGAATCCTCCGTATCGAACCCGGATCGGCCCGGGCCTTTCGAGGATCTCGCCGGTGAATCTCCGCTGGTCGCAGCCGCGTTAACCCGACACGCCGGGAATCGGGCCGATTACCGGTCGCGGCGCAGCGCCGTCCCGCAGGACGTGCAGGTGCCGAATACCTCGAGGGTGTGGCTGATCTCGGTGAAGCCGTGCTCGCCCGCGATCGCTTCCGTCCATGCCTCGACGGTCGGGCCCTCCACCTCGACGGTGCGGCCGCAGTGCCGGCACACCAGATGGTGGTGGTGGCCGGTGGAGCACTGGCGGTAGACCGATTCGCCGGAGTCGGTGCGCAGCACATCCACCATGCCCGCGTCGGCCAGCGACTGCAGCGTCCGGTAGACCGTGGTCAGGCCGATGCCCTCGCCGCGTTTGCGCAGCTCGTCGTGTAGCTCCTGGGCGGAGCGGAACTCGTCGATGTCTCCGAGCAACGCGGCGATGGCGCTGCGCTGCCTGGTGCTGCGGATGCCGACCGGTTTCTGTGCGGCGGCGGCCGTGTTCTCTGGCACGAATCACCCTTCCTCGGCGTGTGCGACGGCGTCGACGACGATATGCGCGAGATGGTCGTCGACCAGTTCGTAGAGCACCTCGCGACCCGACCGCTCACCGTGCACGACGCCAGCGGCCTTGAGGATACGTAGATGCTGGCTGACCAGTGGTTGGGTGACGCCGAGGGCGTCGACCAATTCGTGCACACAGCGCGGCGACTCGCGTAACTGCAGCACGATAGCAATACGAACCGGCGCCGCCAGCGCCCGTAACAATTCACCCGCGTCCTCCAGCACGGTTCGCGCGGGTACCAGCGCCGGGCCGGGCGACCGATAGGGATTGTGCGGCGGCGCCGCGGCGGTCTCGGCAGTCATGTCACCAACTCCTTAATGGAAAGCATTACCATTTTGCGTATGCATGGGTGCGCATGTCAACCGGGCGCGCCGCTACCGTGCGGTTGAGGCCGGCAATCGCAAAGCCGATAGGCTTGGCGCAATCGCAGCGTGCACGCAAAGCTCTCGCGTCGCGTACACGCAATAATCCGACTCGTAGTGGATGGAGAATTCTCGAGTGGCACCCAAGTCGAAGGTGGACACCGTTGCCAACCTCGCCAAGCGCCGGGGTCTGGTGTACCCGTGCGGTGAGATCTACGGAGGCACCAAGTCGGCATGGGACTACGGTCCGCTGGGTGTCGAGCTCAAGGAGAACATCAAGAAGCAATGGTGGCGCGCTATGGTCACCAGCCGCGAGGATGTCGTCGGCCTCGACTCCTCGGTGATTCTGCCGCGCCAGGTGTGGGTCGCCTCCGGCCACGTCGGTGTGTTCAACGACCCGCTGGTCGAATGCCTGCACTGCCACCACCGTTTCCGGCAGGACCACCTGCAGGAGGCGTACGCGCTGAAGAACAAGCTCGACGACCCGGACACGGTCTCGATGGAACTCATCGCCTGCCCGAACTGCGGCACCGTCGGCCGCTGGACCGAGCCGCGCGACTTCAACATGATGCTCAAGACCTTCCTCGGCCCGATCGAGTCCGAGGAAGGCCTGCACTACCTGCGGCCGGAGACCGCGCAGGGCATCTTCGTGAATTTCGCCAACGTGATGACCACCGCGCGCAAGAAGCCGCCGTTCGGTATCGCCCAGATCGGCAAGAGCTTCCGCAACGAGATCACCCCGGGCAATTTCATCTTCCGCACTCGTGAGTTCGAGCAGATGGAGATGGAGTACTTCGTCAAGCCGGGCGAAGACGAGCAGTGGTACAAGTACTGGATCGAGACGCGGCTGTCCTGGTACACCGATCTCGGCATCACCCCCGACAACCTGCGGCTGTTCGTGCATCCGAAGGACAAGCTCTCGCACTACTCGGCGGGCACCACCGACATCGAGTACCGCTTCGGTTTCCAGGGCAACGAGTGGGGTGAGCTGGAGGGCATCGCCAACCGCACCGACTTCGACCTGAAGACGCACTCCGAGCACTCCGGCACCGAGCTGAGCTTCTTCGACCAGACCACCAACGAGCGCTATGTCCCGTACGTCATCGAGCCGGCCGCGGGTCTCACCCGATCGCTGATGGCGTTCCTGGTCGACGCCTATGCCGAGGACGAGGCGCCGAACGCCAAGGGCGGGGTGGACACCCGCACGGTGTTGCGGCTGGATCGCCGACTCGCCCCGGTGAAGGCGGCTGTGCTTCCGCTGTCGCGCAACGCTGATCTGACGCCGAAGGCGAAAGACCTCGCGGACCGGCTGCGCAGGAACTGGAATGTCGAGTTCGACGACGCGGGCGCCATCGGCCGCCGCTACCGTCGCCAAGACGAGATCGGCACGCCGTTCTGCGTCACGGTCGACTTCGAAACGCTCGAAGATCAGGCGGTGACCATCCGCGAGCGCGACTCCATGACCCAGGAGCGCATCGCGCTGGACAAGGTGGAGGGCTACCTCGCCCAGCACCTGATCGGCGCCTGATTTCCGGCACGCCCCGGGGCGTGATCGGTCCCGGGGCGTGATCGCTCAGGAAGCGTTCTTGCGCCCGATGATTCCGATCGTGGTCGGAATGAGCAGTGCGGCACCGGGTTCAGCACGGCACGTCCCAAAATGCGAGCTCGTGCCGCATTCCCGTACGGAACAGGTCTTCGGCGCGTGCCGGGTCGGCGCCGGACTCATCGATCATCTGTGCGCAGCGGTCGGTGAGGGCGGCGAATCCCGGATCGGCGTAGGTGTCGACCCAGCGGCGATAACGCGGCTCGGTGGGAGGGTTGCGGGCCAGCCGCGCTCCGAGCGTCGAATACCCCCACATGCAGGGGTAGAGGGCGGCGAGGCCTTCGCCATAGGACGCGGCGGATTCCAGGAGGAACGCGGTATAGGCCGCGCATGGTGAGCCTTTGACGGCGCCTTCCAAGTCCGCGCCGAACTCGGCGGCCAGCGAGCGATGCAGCGACAGCTCCTCGTGGTAGGTAGCGTGCGCGAGGTCGACCAAGTCGCCCAGGTGCGCTGCCGGGGCCTGCCAGGCGAGGCGGGCGAACACTCGGACGTAGTCGAGCAGGAACAGATAGTCCTGCTCCAGCCAGGACCGGAAGGTCGATTCGGGCAGGGTGCCTTCCGCGATGCCGACCACGGTGGGGTGGGCGAGCTGTTCCTCGACCGCAAGCAGGCCGATGTCCTCCAGATGTGCCGAGAGACTCATACCGGCAGTCTTCCGCATCCGGCCGCCCGGTCGGTTTGCAGACATCGCGATGGTGCCGCACCCTTGCGGAGTGTCATGGGATGAGGACGATCTGGTTCGCGTGTTGGCGCCTTCTGAACAGCGGTTCGTGCGGCACGGCACCTACACGGGCCGGTCGGTGTCGGTGCGGGGAGCGCTCGATCCCGCAGCGCTGCAAGAGGCGTTCGCGACGTTGCGGCGCGCCTATCCGGTGGTGGGCTGCCGCATCATCGAAAACGCTGTGGGACAGGGATATCTGCTGTGCGCGGACGAGCGGGCATGGGTCCCGGCGTCGGTACGCGAGGGTGACGTGACGGAGATCGGCGTTCCGGTGGTGGACCCGGTGGTCCAGCTGGCGTACGTGGACGTCGTCCGTGCGAGCGCGGACCGTTGGCGTGTCACGCTGTTCGTCCACCACAGCGTCGCCGACGCCGGGCTTTGCGTCGAACTGCTGACGCGACTGTGGGCGTACTACACCGACATCGTCCAGCGAGTGCCGATAACCGTTGTGCCACATGACCTTCCTCGATCTTTGGAGTGGCAGGTCGCGGCGCGCGGCATCGCCAGGGCTGCCGTGTCCGGATTCGAGGATGTGACCAATCCTCTCCCGCCAGAAGCGCGGGACGTGCCTGCCGGCAGCGCGCGGTCCGGTGCGAGCACTCTGGCACGCCCACGCCGCGTGCGGCTGGACGCGGACGTCACCGCGCGGATCGTGGGGCTCGGCCGCACCGGGGGAGTGCCGATGAACGGACTGATCACCGCCGCACTGCTGCGCGCGTACGCGCGCGAGACCGCGGGGGGCGCGACCCGGCTGGGTTGTCTGTATCCGGTGGATCTGCGCACCCGGCTCCAACCACCGGTGTCCGCATCGGCGGGCACCAATATGGCCGGGTTGGCTTCGTTTGCGGCGCAGGTGGATCCGGCCGCGAGTTTTCTCGAGCTGGCACAGAGTATTTCGGCGCGGCTGGCGCACGATTTGTCCGAGGGAATCGTGCAGCAGTCCGTCCTGCATTTCCCGGATTACTACGGCGAGAACAGAATTCATTCCCTGGCCGGGCATATCGCCGTGACCAACACCGGCGTCGTCCCGCAACTGCGTGTACCGCCGGCCATTCATTTGACCGACTACGAGATCGTCTATCTCTCGGCACACCCCCGCCCTTCCGCCGGCGGCTCGGCCGCGGTCACCTTCCTGGTCTACACCTTCGCGCGTGAGCTGATCGTCGGCGTGCTCGGCGGCGGTGTGCCCGCCGGCGGTCTGCTCGCGGCGGTACGGTCCGAGTTGACCGCGCTGTCGGCGGTCTGTGCCCGCTGAGCGCCTGGTCCCACCGCAGCTGGATGGACTCTCGCAACTGGCGGTTGCGCCTGCCGTGTCCGCGGTGGAGACCAAGCTCACCTCGTGGCTGGTACCGGTGCCGCGGAGGTCGTTCGCGCCGGTCCAGCGCTCGAGCGCCCCGAGAATTCCGGCGCCACGCGGATCGCGAGCCGGCAAGCGAGGCGAAGGCGCGGCCGCTGTGTAGCTAACATCGTTTCGTGATCACCATCGATCGTCCGTACACCGGCCACGTGTCGCAGGACTCGAACCCGCAGCAACGCGACGTTGCGGGCGCCCGCATCGTCAAAATGTCCGTCGGCCAGATGGACAACAACTGCTACTTGGTGCAGTGCGCGAACACCGGCGCCGCGGTGCTCATCGACGCCGCCAACGAGGCACCGCGCATCGCCGCTCTCCTCGAGCAGGAAGTGCCCGGGCAAGTCCAGCTGATCGTCACTACCCACCAGCACCGTGACCACTGGCTGGCGCTGACGGAGACCATCGCCGCCACCGGCGCCCCGTCCGCCGCCCATCCGCTGGACGCCGATGCGCTCCCGGCCCGCCCGGACCGGCTGCTCGCCGAGGGCGACACTGTCCGTATCGGTGACCTGGTCTTCGAGGTCATCCATCTGCAGGGCCACACGCCCGGCTCGATCACCCTCGCCCTCACCGACGGCGACGATCGCACGCACCTGTTCACCGGCGACTCCCTGTTTCCCGGCGGCATCGGCCGCACCGCGTCCCCGGAGGCATTCACCTCCCTGCTCACGGACGTCACCACCAAACTCTTCGACCGCTACCCCGACGACACCGTGGTATATCCCGGCCACGGCGACGACACCACGCTCGGAAACGAACGCCCTCAACTTCCTGCCTGGCAGGCCCGAGGCTGGTAGTTCCGGGCGTCTCGCGAACGGACACAGCCCGGTCGGTGTCGCTCGTGTGCGCCTCGTGGTGCTCGGCCGGACGCCGGAGACACCGACGAAGCGGTGAGCTCGGCCGCGTCGGTGCGGCCGGGCTACCGTCCGGAACTGGATCGCATACTGTTGCTGAGCGGCGCCGAGACGCCGAACCTCTGGTGGTCACCGTCCGCGCGGATGCGAGAGGTCGGCGAGCCATGCGGGGTTCGGCGCGGGTGATATCAGCTATCCGGGGGTTCGGCACCGCTCCTGGCAGACTTGGGGGGTGGATTTGCCAACGATGCGCACCCGAGCCGTTTCGGCTCCCGGCCCGGTACCGCCGCGCGGCTTCGGCGCGGGGCTGCTGCGCTGGACGCGGCGACTGGTCGGCGGCTCGGTCGTGATGGCGGCGGTGCTGGTCGGCGGAACGGCGTTTCGCGTATGGCAGGTCGCGCGCATCGATGACTACACGAAAGCCGACGCGATCGTCGTGCTCGGTGCCGCGCAATATTCCGGAACGCCGTCCTCGGTGTTCGAAGCGCGGCTGGACCGGGCGTACCGGCTGTTCCGTGCCGGCGTTGCCCCCCGCGTCATCACCGTGGGCGGCAAGCAAGAGGGCGACCTGTTCACCGAAGCGGCTTCGGGCAAGAACTACCTGCAAGCCCGCGGCGTGCCGAGCGACAAGATCCTGGCCGTCGAGACCGGTTCGGACACGCTGCGCAGCGTCGAGGCGGTCGCCACGGCGATGCGGGCGCGGGATATGTCCTCGGCGGTGCTGGTCAGCGATCCGTGGCATTCGCTGCGCACCCGCACCATGGCGCGCGACGAGGGATTGTCCGCCTGGACCGCGCCGACCAGGACCGGTCCCGCGGTCTACACCCGGGAATCACAGGCGCACGGTATCGCCCGGGAGACCGGCGCGCTGCTGTGGTATCAACTCACCCACTTCTCGGCGGACTTCAGCTACACAGCGGGACAGTGAGATTCGATGAGCGACCGATACACCGAGCACGACCGGGAGCGCCTCGTCGTCGAGGGTGCCAAGACCGCTGGTCTCGGCCCGCCGCGCAGTGAATTCGAGACCGGCCACCGCACCGAGTTCGCCCGCGACCGCGCCCGCGTGCTGCACTCCGCCGCGCTGCGCAGACTGGCCGACAAAACGCAGGTGATGGGCCCGCGCGATGGCGACACGCCACGCACCCGGCTCACCCATTCGATCGAGGTCGCCCAGATCGGCCGCAGCATCGCCGACGGGCTCGGCTGCGATCCGGACCTGGTCGACCTGGCCGGCCTCGCCCATGACATCGGCCACCCGCCCTACGGCCACAACGGCGAGGCGGCGCTGGACGAATTCGCCGACGCCTACGGCGGGTTCGAAGGCAACGCGCAGAACCTGCGCATCCTCACCCGGCTCGAACCCAAGGTGCTCGAGGCCGACGGCGCGACCGGCAGCGCCGGTCTCAACCTGACCCGGGCCGCCCTGGACGCGGCGCTGAAATACCCGTGGGGCCGAACGGGTTCCGGCACGAAATTCGGCGCGTACGACATCGACACGGACCGTCTGGAATGGATCCGCAAGGGTGCGCCGGACCGGCGGCGCAGCCTGGAGTGTCAGATCATGGACTGGTCCGACGACGTCGCCTACTCGGTGCACGACGTCGAGGACGGCGTACTCGCCGGCCGGATCGATCTGCGCGCGCTGGCCGATCCTGCCGAACAGGACGCGCTGGCGGCGCTCGGCCAGTTCCAGCATTCGCTCGCGGCCGACGAGTTGATCGCCGCGGCGCAACGGCTGTCGGAACTACCGGTCGTCGCGGCGGCATCCGGGTACGACGGCACGTTCGCCGCTTCGGTTGCGCTCAAGCGCCTCACCAGCGAACTCGTCGGCCGCTTCGCCACCGCCGCGATCATGGCGACCAGGGCGGTCGCCGGGCCGCAGCCGCTGTCCCGGTATGCCGCCGACCTGGAAGTTCCGCGCATCGTCGCCGCCGAGGTGGCCTTGCTGAAGACGGTCGCGCTGCGCTACGTGATGTCCGATCCGGCGCACCGGCTGCGGCAGGCCGCCCAGCGTGAACGCCTCCTCACCGTGGCCGATCGGCTGCTGGCCACCGCCCCGCACGGCCTCGATGCGGTCCTGCTGCCGTTCTGGGACGCCGCCACCGACGATGCCGCCCGCGTCCGTGTCATCGTCGACCAGATCGCCTCGTACACCGAAAGCCGCTTGGAGCGCATCGCCGTCGATCTGGGCTCCTAGTGCACGCCCCGGACGAAGCCGTCCGTACGCAGGCTGCGCGACAGTTGATCAAAAGCGCGGCAACCGTCCGGTGCGACGAGCCGCACGGGCGCGTCGCCCCCGCCTTCGCCTAGAATCTCTGCCGTGGCCGGCCGAATTCCTGATCGCGATATCGCGACAATACGTGAACGCGTCAGGATCGAAGACGTGGTGGGGGAGTACGTCGCGCTGAAACGCGCGGGCGCTGATTCCATGAGAGGTCTGTGCCCGTTCCACGACGAGAAGTCGCCGTCGTTCCATGTGCGGCCCAACCACGGCCTGTTCCACTGCTTCGGCTGCGGCGAGGGCGGCGACGTCTTCGCCTTCCTGCAGAAGATCGAGCACGTCGGCTTCGTCGAGGCGGTCGAGCAGCTGGCCGACCAGGTCGGCTACCGGATCAACTACGAGGGCGGCGGCACCTCGGTGCAACGCGATCGCGGCACCCGTGCCCGGCTGGTCGCGGCGAACGCGGTGGCGCACGAGTTCTACCAGGCCCAGCTGCGCGAGCCGGGTGCCGAGGCGGCCCGCAAGTACCTCACCGATCGCAATTTCGACGCGGCTGCCGCCCAGCAGTTCGGCTGCGGCTATGCCCCCACCGGGTGGGACACCGTCACCAAGCACCTGCTGCGCAAGGGTTTCGACGTCAAGGAACTCGAGGCCGCCGGGCTGTCCAAACAGGGCCAGCGCGGCCCGATCGACCGCTTCCACCGGCGTCTGCTGTGGCCGATCCGCAACCTCGGCGGCGACGTCATCGGGTTTGGCGCGCGCAAGCTGTTCGACGACGACACGATGCCGGGCAAGTACATCAACACGCCGGAGACCTTGCTGTACAAGAAGTCTCAGGTGCTGTTCGGTCTCGACCACGCCAAGCGCGAGATCGCCAAGGGCCACCAGGCGGTCGTGGTCGAGGGCTACACCGATGTCATGGCGATGCATCTGGCCGGTGTGAAAACCGCCGTCGCGTCCTGCGGCACCGCCTTCGGCGACGAGCACCTCGCGCTACTGCGCCGCCTGCTGATGGACGACAATTTCTGGCGCGGCGAGATCATCTACACCTTCGACGGCGACGCGGCCGGCCAGGCCGCGGCGCTGAAAGCCTTTTCCGGCGACCAGAAACTGGCGGGCCAGACCTACATCGCCATCGCGCCGGATGGGCAAGACCCGTGCGACCTGCGTCAGCACTCCGGCGACAACGCCGTGCGCGACCTGGTTGCCCGCCGAACACCGCTGTACGAGTTCGTGATTCGCGGGCTGCTCGCCGACCACAACCTGGATACCGCTGAGGGTCAGGTGGAGGCGCTGCGCCGCGCGGTGCCGGTGGTTGCCCAGATCAAGGACAACGCGCTGCGCAAGGCGTATGCGACCAAACTGGCCGGCTGGGTCGGCTGGGACGATATCCAGACCGTCGTGCGTCGCGTCGGCGAGGAGGCCAAGCGGCATCGCAACGGCGGCGGCGGTGGACGTCCCGGGGCGCGAGCGCCCGCGCCGCGCCAG
The DNA here is from genome assembly GCF_052545115.1 of Nocardia glycosmidis. Classification (NCBI taxonomy): domain Bacteria; kingdom Bacillati; phylum Actinomycetota; class Actinomycetes; order Mycobacteriales; family Nocardiaceae; genus Nocardia; species Nocardia glycosmidis. Next base: position 331,012 of record NZ_JBQWRH010000001.1, read on the forward strand.
GTGGTCGCCGAACATCCTGCGGCACGGCCCAACCCGAACGATCCCACCCTCCTGCCGCAACGACAGGTGCTCGCCGCCGCGCTGCAGTACCCGGCTATGGCGGGAGCGGGTTTCGACGCGCTCGAGTCCGATGCCTTCACCCATCCCGCGTACACGGTCATTCGCACGCTGATCGGCGAGGCAGGCGGTACGGCGGCCGGGCTCGGCGGCGCCGAGTGGGTCAACGCCGTCGCCGACCGCACCGACGACCTGACCGTGCGCGCGCTGCTCTCGGAGCTGGCCACCGAGCCGTTACCGGTGAAGTCGGAGGCGGACATCCCCCGCTTCGTCGCCGGTGTGCTGGCACGCACCCAGGAGGCCTGGGTCGGCAGGCAGATCGCCGAACTCAAGTCCAAGTTGCAGCGGGTGTCATCGACCGAGCAGCCAGAGGCCTACTTCGCCCTGTTCGGTGACCTCGTCGCACTGGAGCAGTACCGTAAGAGCCTGCTCACCCAGGCCATGGGCAACCACAGCGACTTCGCCACCGGAGCGTAGGGGCTACGCGGCGGAGTGATTCCGCACACCTCGTTCGACCGGGCGCGAGCCGCGTGCTGAGCTCGGATAGCGCCTGGTCAGCGCCGCAGCTGGTCGTGCGGCACCAGGACGGTGGTCCGCTCGTCCAGCGGCTCCATCGGCTCCAGGCGGGGGCGGGTGCTGAGCTTATCCGCCAGTTTCTGCCTGCCGACCAGCACGAGCTTGCGGGTCACCGGGCTCTCGGTCAGCGCACGCGTCGCGGCGCTGATCTGTTCGTAGCGAGCCCGCCCGGCTTTGCTGCCGAGTACGTACCCGGCCGCCACGCCGATGATCAACCGCAGCATCTCGATGTGCTCCTCCCAGTTGCCAGTTCGCCGCCACCATCCTGCCCGACGCCCCCCGCGCATGTCGATCCGGATCCCCGCTGTCAGCGCCCCCGCAGCCGGGGACAAGTCAGCAGGTAGCGACGCGATTTGGGCTCCTGCCCAGCGATACGCTAAAGTTTCACCTCGGTCCGCCCGGTAGCCACCGGACGAGCCGAGGACAATCCCCTATAGCTCAATTGGCAGAGCAGCCGACTGTTAATCGGCAGGTTTCTGGTTCGAGTCCAGATGGGGGAGCTGTGACCAGGGCGAACGCGTCAATTCGACCCTGGTTTGTCCGTTTCTGGGGTCGGGAGTCGTGACGGTCTACGCCCTCGCCGTGGTCGTGTCGTTCGTACTCGGCTTCATGCTCGGCCGTCGTCGCTCGACACCCCGCCTGCCTCGGCGGCACAGCGTTGCGCACTTCGAGATGGCCTCCGAGACGACGCTCGAGCTGCCGGTGGTCACCGATCGGGACGCATGATGGACGCACTGCCGTGTCCATCCCTGATTCGTCTCCAGAGCGGCTGGCACGTGTTCGCTCGAGTGATCGTATGGTGACGATCGTCGTCGTCCGACGCACGCTGAGGTGCAGCGTCGGAGAGTGACCGCCGTTGGTGCTGTTGCCGAGGCGGCGATGGGTGTCGGAGACCGGGCACCGCCTGAGATGTCGTGGGTCGGTGGCGACGCGGTCAGGTGACCAGGCTCGGATCCGGTACCGGCAGATCGAATAAAATGCCCCTGACCAGCGATTTCTTCGTATAGGGCGGGAAATTGGGTGGTTTGTGTCGGTGCCTACCGGAATACTGGCCCGCGCCCGATGAGTTCGAGTAGTCGATTCCGTCTCAACCACTGTGGCGCCGGGACGCGATCCGCGTGACTCGGTGACGGGCCACCTACTTCTGCCCCTACTCCGGAGGTATCCGATGTTCGCCGAACCATCCGCTCCCGTCTCGGGAGGCCGGACACCGACCGTCATCCGGGTGCTGGTGCTCGCGACGTTCGTAGTGATCCTGAACGAGACCATCATGATCAACGCGATCCCGCGGCTCATGGTGGACCTCGCGATCAGCGATCGGGCCGCGCAATGGGTGTCCACCGCATTCATGCTGACGATGGCGGCGATCATTCCGACTACCGGCTGGTTCCTGCAGCGAGTGTCGACGCGGCAGGCGTACGCGGTGGCGATGGGGGTCTTCCTGGCCGGTACTGCGCTGTCGGCCGCCGCGCCGTCGTTCGCGGTGCTGCTACTCGGACGGATCATCCAGGCCGGCGGGACCGCGGTGATGATGCCGTTGCTGATGACCACGCTGATGACGGTGGTGCACGAGCACGACCGCGGCCGGGTGATGGGCAATGTCACCCTGGCCATTTCGGTGGCACCGGCGATGGGGCCGGTGATTTCCGGAGCGGTACTGCAGATCGGTTCGTGGCGTTGGCTTTTCGTGCTGGTGCTGCCGATCGCGGGGGTGATCACTTGGCTGGGACTGCGCCAGCTGGAGAACGTCGGTGAACCGCGCGCCGGGCAGATCGACTCGGTCAGCGTGGCATTGGCCGCGCTCGGGTTCGGGGGACTGGTGTTCGGGCTCAGCCGGTTCGAAAGCGGCAATTTCACCAGTCCGGCGCTGATCGTCGCCGCGGGCTCGGCGCTGATCGCTGGGTTCGTGCTGCGTCAGTTGAGTCTGCAGCGCAGCGGCACTCCGCTGCTGGATCTGCGGGTGCTGCTGTCGGGCACGTATACCAAAGCGCTGGTCCTGATGTCGGTCGCGTTCATGGCGATGCTCGGGTCGATGATCCTGTTGCCGTTGTACCTGCAGAACCTGCGGGGGCTGAGCCCGTTGGCGACCGGTTTGCTGGTGATGCCGGGCGGAATGGCGATGGGTCTGCTGGGACCGACCGTCGGTCGCCTGTTCGACCGGTTCGGTGGACGCCTGCTGGTGATCCCCGGATCGATCGGGATCGCGGCGTCGCTGGCCGGGTTCACCCAGATCTCGATGACGATGCCGTACTGGCAGCTGCTGGGCCTGCACGTGCTGCTGATGCTGTCGCTGGCCGCGGCTTTCACCCCCGTCTTCACTCTCGGTCTGGGCGCGCTGCCGCAGCATCTGTACTCGCACGGCAGCTCCATGCTCGGCACTCTGCAGCAGGTCGCCGCAGCGTTCGGCACCGCGCTGGTGGTAACAGTGATGTCGGCCCGCAGCACGACGCTCGTCGAGTCGGGCGCCGACGCCGTCACGGCCCACCTCGACGGTATGCGCCTGGCGTTCCTCGTCTCTGCGGCCTTGGCGCTGATCGTGGTCATCATGGCGGTGTTGCTGCCGAGTCGGGCCGTTGCCCGGGAACAATTCGAGGAGACCGAGACAATCCCCGAATTTGCCAAGAGCTGAACCGGATTCGCTGCAACGAAGCCCCGGCCGCGTTGCTTGGGCGCCGGGGACTTCGTCGCACGGCCTTCACGGCCAGCGCGTGGCCGAATCGGCGACGGGCCGGTCATCACGGGCCCGCTTGCTGCCCTCCTGATGATCGTGACCTGCCGCCGGCAAGGGTGGGACCAGCTCGCCGCAGCTGAGGCGGCTCTGCTCACCGAGCGTGACCGACGGTAGTCGGCGGAGTTCGGACGCCGTCGGTTGTTTCGGCGAGTCCGGTCAGGGCCTGCGGCAATGGGCCCAGGTGCAGGACGCCGAGGCGCTGAGTCGCGCGGGTGAGGGCGACGTAGAGTTCGGCGGCGCCGCGTGGGCCGTCGGCGAGGATCCGTTCTGGTTCCACGACCAGGACGGCGTCGTACTCCAGGCCCTTCGTCTGCGAGGCAGCCACCGCGCCCGGGACGCCCGGTGGACCGATCACGACGCTGGTACCTTCGCGGCAGGCTTCGTCGCGCACAAATTCCTGGATGGCACAGGAGAGCTCGTCCTGCGTCACCCGTCTGGACCAGGGCCGCACGCCGCACGCGCGGACCGACTCCGGCGGCCGGATGCCGGGTGCGAACTCCGTGAGGAGCGCGGCGGCGACAGTCATGATCTCCGCCGGCGTGCGGTAATTCACCGACAGCGACCGGTAGACCCAGCGGCCGGGCACGTACGGCTCCAGCATCGTGTACCACGAGGTGGCTCCCGCGACCGACCGGCGTTGGGCGAGATCGCCGACCACCGTGAAGGATCGGCCCGGGCAGCGCCGCATCAGTACGCGCCAGTCCATTTCGGACAGTTCTTGCGCCTCATCGACCACGACGTGCCGGTAGGTCCAGTCCCGGTCCGCGGCAGCGCGTTCGACGAGTTCCCGGCTGTCGCGCTCGAGGAAGCGATCGGCCAGATCCTCGGCATAGAGCAGGTCCTGGGCGATCAGGTGGTCTTCGTCGTCCATCAAATCTTCGCGGCGGATCATAAGGTCGAGCACGCCCGCGGCGTACTCGGCTTGCTGCGTCCGTTCGCGCTCGGCGGCCCGATCGGTCGCGTTGTCCCGGCCCAGCAAATCGACCAGTTCGTCGAGCAGCGGCACGTCCGACACCGTCCAAGCGTCGCCATCGGTGCGCAAAAGCGAGTGGTCGGCGCCCGCCGCTCGCAGTCGTTCGAAAGACGTGTACAGCTGCGCCAACAGGGTTTCCGGCGTCAGTATCGGCCACAGTTCGTCGAGCGCGGCGGTGAACGCGTCGTGGTCGGCGAGTTCTTTACGCAGGTCCGCCCGCAGATCCTCCCATGCTTCGCGGTCCGCCCTGGTCAGCCAACCCCGGCCGATGCGGGTGATCGCCCGTTCGGTGAGCACCCACGTGACGATCTCAGTGAAGACGGCGCGGGCCTCATTGTGCGGCAGCCCGCTCGCGCGCGCCTCCTCCCGGGCCCACTCCGCGGTCTCGGCGTCGATCCGCACCGTGACGTCCGCCAGTTCGATCAGCACCGGATCCTCCGGCAGCCGTTGCCGATCGGCGATCGCCGCCGCGAGCACGTCCAGGATCTTCAGTGAGCCCTTGAGCCGCGCGGCTTGCGCGGTGTCCTCGGCGGTGACGCGCAATCCGGGCACGAAGTCGCCCGTGGTCATGAACACCACGTTGGTCTCGCCCAGCGACGGCAGAACGCGGCCGATATGGTTCAGGAAAGCCGGATTCGGCCCGACCACGAGCACACCATTGCGCTCCATCTGCTCCCGCTGGATGTAGAGCAGATACGCGACGCGGTGCAGCGCCACCACGGTCTTCCCGGTGCCCGGACCACCCTCGATCACGAGCACCCCTGGGTGATCGAGCCGGATGATCTGGTCCTGTTCGGCCTGGATCGTGGCTACGATGTCGCGCATCCCGGCACCGCGCGGCGCGTTGACCGCCGCGAGCAGGGCTGCGTCTCCGCGCTCGGCGCCACCGGGGCGGCCGAGGACTTCGTCGGTGAAATCCACCACCTGACGCCCGCGGGTGTGGAACTGGCGGCGTCGATGCATGTTCTCCGGGTTCGCGGCGGTGGCGATGTAGAACGCGCGCGACGCCGGCGCGCGCCAATCGAGCAACAGCGGTTCGTACTCGTTCTCCTCGTCGAAAATGCCGATCCGGCCGATGTAGCACTGTTCGTCCGAGACGGTGTCCAACCGGCCGAAGCACAGCCCATTGTCCGCAACGTCCAGCCGTCTCGCCTCCTTGGCCAGGGCACGCACCTCGGCATCCCGTTCCACGAGTGCTTTGCCGTTTTCGCGCAACGCTGCGGTGTACTTGGTCTTGACTCGCACGCGCTCGGCGTCGAGCCGCGCGTAGAGCCCGGCCACGTAGCTCTGCTCGGACCGCAATTCGTCTTCGTACTGCTGCGTCGACACGTTGCCCCTCCTTCTCCTGGCCCGCGATCCCATCTGGTTCCCCGTGGTTCCCTCGGACACCCACTCTCGACTGAGCGTCGAGCGGCGGCGTCGCGGCCACGGCGCAGGTTCTGGCTTTGGCCAGCGATTCTGCAGTACGACCCGGGTCTTGCCGCAAGCCCCCGGTTGCGCTATACGATGAAGAGGGAAGGAGCGGTCGGCCTTGTCCGGCAGCTACCGGTAGGCGGGATTCTCGAAATCGAAGCGGCAGCCGGTGTCTCATTCAGAACGTCGGTTGCCATGTGCTGGGATTCATTGTCGCTCTTGAGCATTCGGGCCAAATGCAGGTTCCAGGTCATGAATGTCGTGCTGCGGTTGGCATTGTGTCGCTACTGGGTCGCCATATTCGCGAGACACGCAGCGATCAGTAATCGCCGATCGGCAATTCGCCGATCAACAATTGCTCGGCGCGGGCAGGCCGCGGAAGCGCGCCTCGAGCCATCCGAGCGCCGACGGCACACCCAATACCGCGGTCGACAGATGGTCCGGAATGGGGACCATCTCGTATTGGAGCCGGACTCCCGCCGCGCAATACCGCCGGATAGTGCTGTCGACCGATGCCACCGGGACCAGTCCGTCGTCCACTGCGCGCCACTGGAAGATCGGCGTGGTGGGGATGCCGCCGTAGAGTTCCAGGCTGTTCTCCTCGAGCACCGCGAGTGCGCGTTCGTCGTCGAGAAGCGAAACCGAGGTAGCGAAGTCCATGACGCTGCGCCCCGCACCCGCCAGCAGGATGTCGTTGGTGCAACCGTTGGCGATCCGGTCGCGGAACGCCAAGCCGAACGAGTTCAGGTAATCGCTGATCGGCAATTGTGCCGGGTACTCCCGTTCCAGGCCGATCGCGGCCGCGAAGGCGAGGCCGAATGCCGCGTGCCGGGTGTAACCAAGACCTTCGATCATCTTGATGAGGTTCATCGGCACCCCACCAGCGGCGGCGCCGACGAGCGGCAGTTCCGGCGCGTAGGTCGGCGCGAGCGCGGCGGCCCAGGCGGTCGCCATGCCGCCGCCGGAGTATCCGAGCATAGCGACCGGACTGTCGGCAAGCCCCAGTTCGGCGACTTGTCGTGCGGCGCGAATGCCGTCGAGGGTAATCATGCCGCCGAGCTTCGCCGCACCATAGGCGCTGGTCGGGCCGAGGTGGTCGGGCAGGGCCACCGACCAGCCGCGCAGCAATACGGCGTTCAGCGCGGGTGCTTCGCGCACAGTCAGATTGGGGTCGTTGGTGTAGAGCACACGCGACACCGCGCACTGGGTGCCGAGGCCATTGATGATGTGCTGATAGGACAACAGCGGCGCGCCGTTGGTGCGATTCGCCGGAGTCAGGACGGTGGTGGTGGCCGCGATCGGCCTGCCCGCGGAATTGCTGGAGCGGAACTTGATCATTGTGATCGTCGCGCCCGGAAAGGTGAGTAGTCCTGGCATCTTCCGGACGGCGAGGACCTCGCCCGGCGCGGCGCGATCCAGGTCCGCCGGTGCGGCGTAGAACGGATCAGGATCTGGGGTCGGATAGATCGGTTGTGCGGCAGCCGACGGGGCAACCGCGAGAAGCACGGCTGCGGCGGTGGCAAGACCTAATCGAAGCATGGCTTTTCGTCGACCCCTTCATCAGTACGTGCTCTGCGGGACGTTGCTGAAGTCGAATGCTCCGAATACCGATCGCTGCGACCGGTGCCCGGACCTGGTCACTGTAGGGGACGAGCGGAAAAAGCCGCGGTTGCCGCGCGGTGGTGTCGTTCTCGCAGCTCACCACCGACGGCCGAGCTCAGCTGTCGAAGCTCTTGTGCGGAATGTCCACGGTCAGGCCACCATCCGATGACGAACTCCGCTCTCATCGAGTAGGCGGGGACTCGTCGCCGGCCAGGAACGCCACCAGCGCGGAGACCTCGGCCGGCTCGGCGGCGCGGCCGAGGGGAATCTACAGGGGCGTATCTGGCGACAGTAATTGCACGAGAATAAGCGAGAATGCGTTCTCGTTTGTGGTCAGCGGACAGCCGTTCGGGCGAGCTCGGCTTCGACGGCCTCGACTCGCTCGGTCGAGACGCCCCACGGGTGCTCGACACCGACCCGGCGATCGAGATCCCACAGCACGCATTGCTCGTTCGGGGCCGCTACGAGAGACCAGGCCACCACAGTGCGGCCGAGTTGCTCGGCCATGGTTCCGTGCGTACTGTCCGGCGGCCCGGCACCTTCGGGGAAGTGGTGCAGGAAACGGCCGTAGGCCCCCGCGCAAAAGTCGGAGTAGCGCTTCGTACACAGGATGAAGCCGTGCCACGCTTCGTCGACCGCATGCGAGGGCATGCCGATGACCTGGTCGTCGCGCAGGGCCGCGCCGCAGCAGAGCAGCCACTGCCGTAATCCCTTGTCCACCAGTTCCCGTGGCTGCCAGGGGCAGGTCTTGTACACGGCGTCGGGCAGTACCAGCGCGTCGACGGCGAAGCGGACAGCCGCCAAGTCGATCTCGCGCGACCGGCGGAAGCTGAATAACGCCACAGTTCACTGTACGTGCGTGCAGGTGTGCCGCTACGGTTTGGGTATGGCCGCACTCATCGTTGTTCTCCTTGTGCTGATGGTGCTGCTTCTCGTCGCGGCTCCGATCATCGTGGTGTTCGCTGTCGTTCGCTCGCAAAGCAACCGGTATCTGCCGCCGCCGAATGGACCATGGCGCGGATCCTGGGCCGGAGGGAGTTACGACAACAGCGGATCCAGTGACCCGTTCTGGGCCGCGGGCGGTGCCGGGCTGATCGGCGGGAATGATCCGGGTCAGCCGACGGGCTGTGGCGGGGGCGGGCATCATCATCACCACCACGGCAGTAGTTGTAGCGGGGGAAGTAGCAGTGGTTGCGGCGGCGGGAGTAGCTCCAGCTGCGGCGGAGGTAGCAGCTCCAGTTGTGGCGGAGGCAGTAGCTCCAGTTGTGGCGGTGGCAGCAGTTGCGGCGGCGGGTCCTGACTCGCGATTCGACCGCACTGAGCCGGGCGTCTATCCACTATTGCTGGACGTGAACGGCGAACCCGCCTACGGCACCCAGGCCCGGCTCGACGATGCCAGATTCCTGCTCAGGTCGAGTTGCCGCCGGATGCCTGGAGGTCGGCGGCGGCTAGCCGTTCTCCCGCGGCCGAGCCGATCGGGCGCATGCCGCCATCGAGTCGAGGCTGCTGTGGGCAGACCGTCAGCGGTGTGCACATCGTCCCGATCCGGACAATCGACGTAGTGCGCCCGGTCGGGCGTCGGCGCTAGGGTGCCGGGGTGGAAACTCTGCTCGTCGTCGTTATCGTCATCGCGGTCCTCGGCCTCGTCGTCGCAGTTGTGCACTTCGGCAGTCGGCCGCCCAAGGACGCCGAGTCATGGGATCGCGACGACGCCGAGGACTACGAGGCCGACTGGGACGAGGATTACCGCGACCGCTGACCCCGCTCGCTCGGGGTCAGCACCACCACAGCGATGGGCCGCTTGGTGCGCTGTTGATAGGCGCTGTAGCGACCCCGATTCACCTTGTCGACGATCGCCCAGCGCCGGGCGTAATCGGGATCGTCCGGCAGCGTAGATCGCGCCCGCACCGCCAGTTTCCGCCGCCCGACCTGGATCTCACACTCCGGTCGCGCCTTCAGATTCGCCAACCACCCCGGCGGTCGCGGCGAGCCACCATTGGACGCCGTCACCAGGTACTGTTCGCCGTCCCGCGCGTATGTCAACGCCGAGATCCGCTCTTTGCCGCTCTTGCGTCCCACGGTCCGCAACAGCAGCGTCGGATTTCCCAGCAACAGCCGATGCCCCACAAACCCACCGGAGTTCTCGTACACCCACTGATGCGCCTTCAGCACCTGCGTAAACAGATCAGCCATACCTGACCCTCCAGTAAGTTTCCGCCGCCAACCTTAGCCCACCGGCCCTCGGACTGGTCTCAACCCCACTCGACCCGGTAGCATGCCCAACGCTCGCGAAATCTTCGCGGCACGGGGCGGTAGCTCAGTCGGTTAGAGCCGTGGACTCATAATCCATTGGTCGCGGGTTCGAGCCCCGCCCGCCCCACAAATGGCCCGCTACCAGCGGGTATGGATAATTTAACAGCGGTGCCAGTCCAGAACTAGGTGCGCTTGCGGCTTTCGCGCACCACTACGGCTCCCCGCGCGTCGTATTCCACCCGCTCGAACGTGACGAAGCCCAGCTCGTTCAAAGCTTTCAGTGCGGCGTGCGAGTTGTAGTTCGTGGTCGCACCGGAGCTTCCCGGCACTCCCGTGGCCAATCCGATGAGTTGTTTCGGCGGCCAAAGGACGTTGTTGACAAGTACTGCATACAGCCGCGGCTTCCCCGGTGTCTGGTCACGGGTGGCGAGGAAGATCTGCTCATCACTGATCTGAACCGCATTGCCGCTGATCGTGATAGACGTCGAGAGAGCCATGGACAGGGATCCTGCCACAGGGTTGGCAGAATCGAATCCGGCGCCTCCAGGCCTTGGCGGCGCCCATCGACTCGGCCGGCGGGCCGAGAAGCGCCGACGAGAGCGCGGTGCGGCTGCCACCATGTGGCCCGATTTCGTCGTGTGCAAGATGCCATTGGTATCGGTCACCCTGCGCCACTTTTGCGAGCGATGATGACGCCGGCCGCGGTCGCCGACGGCCGCGCGAAGTATGCGCATGGCGTGGACCGCGTGGCACAGCGGCCCGAGATCGGCGGGATCGAGCTCGGGCCAGGTCGAATGATGCCGCGGGTGCGGTCGGCGGCGGCAAGGCCGATGAATCCGCGCACAATTCCATCCGCAACGGACTGGAAAAGTTATGAAAGTATCGTCCTTGTTGCCGAAACGGAAATAGAATCTCGCCCGGAACAATTTCGATCGGGCGAGAATCTACTGATGGCGATTCCGATCGGAGCGGAAATCTCCGTTCAGGTGGGTATCATGAACCGACGAGCCTGTCGGGGACGTCGGTGTAGGTGGCGCGCAGGAACTCGCCGAGACCCTTCGCCTGCGGGTCGGTGCGGGTCGAGGACGCGACACCGTCGCCGAGGAAGCCGACTATGACGAAATTGAGTGCGCGCAGATTCGGGAACTCGTAGCGACGGACCTCGAATCCTTGTGCATCGGCGACCAATTCGGTGAACTTCTCGGTGGTGAGATGGGAACGCAACCAGTGCCACCGCTGCTCGGTGTCGGTCCAGACTCCGACGTTCGCCTTGCCGCCCTTGTCCCCGGAGCGAGCGGCGACGACGGAACCCAGAGGTCTGCGTGTGCAGTGTCCGAAATCCTCTGTGGTAGTGGGCAATTCGGAAATTTCGGGGATGCCGCAGTATTTGTCGTCGGTCTGCGGGCAGTGTGGGATGGTTTCACGGGTGCCGTCAGCGTGAACGACGACATGGTCGATCTCGGTCGCGGGCAGCACAGTTGGCCAGTACACCCCGAATTCGCTCGCGGAGGTGGGCGGGGTGGTGGTGTGGAAGCCGGCGTAGCCGCCGACCGCCAATTCGAGCACGGCGTTGGAAAACGCGCGGTCGACCTTGGTGCGGTCGCGATCCTTGACGGTGACCCGCAGATGTGCCGTCGCCTGGCTGAACCGGACCGGCTCGGGGACGTCGTAGCGCAGCAGCTGCACGGCGACCTCGTCGAAGCGGTCGCGCCCGCCGAGGATGTCGAACAGCTCATCGACCGCCCAGCGCGCCTTCTCCTCGATGTCGAGCCCGGTGAGCACAAGGGTCATCGTGTTGCGGTAGCCGCCGATGTAGTTCATGGCGACCTTGAGGGTCGACGGCGGAGCAGTGCCTACGACGCCGGTGACCCGGACACGGTTCTTTCCGTCCTGGCTCACGTGGAGGCTGTCGAAATGGGCGACGACATCCGGGTTCAGGTAGACCGGTGAATCGACTTCATACAGCAACTGGGCGGTGATCGTGCCGGGCGACACCAATCCGCCGGTGCCGTCGTGTTTGGTGATGACGAAGCTGCCGTCGTGCGCCAGCTCGGCGATCGGCGAACCCGGGTAGCGGCGGTCGGTGATCTCGTGAATCTGGGAGTAGTTTCCACCGGTCGCTTGTGGTCCGCATTCGATGATGTGCCCGGCGGCGATCGCCCCGGCGAGGGCGTCGAAGTCGGTTCGAGACCAGCTGTGCCACCAGGCGCCGACTCCCGATACCAGCGCCGCATCGGTTACCCGCGGTGTGATGACGATGTCGGCGCCGCGGGACAGGGCAGCGGTGATTCCCCAACCGCCCAGATACGCATTCGCCGAGACCGGTTTCGCGCCCGCTTCGGCGAGGGTGATCCCTTTGTCGAGATGGCGCAACGGGTGACCGGCTGCCTGCAGCGCCGGGAGGCGATCGGTGACGTCATCGCCTTCGAGGTGCGCCACCGACAGCTGCACACCCGCCATGTGCGCGATCTCGCGTACCCGGGCGGCCAGTCCAGCCGGGTTCAATCCGCCGGCGTTGACCACGATCTTGATACCGCGCTCGGCGCACGTGCGGGCGACTTCGGCGAATTGCGTGAGAAAGGTTCTCGCGTAACCGAGTTCGGAATCCTTCTGTTTCGCCTTCCAGAGAATGAGCATGGTGAGCTCCGCCAGGTAATCGCCGGTCACCACATCGACCGGTCCACCCTCGACCATCGCGCGCAACGACGCGATCCGATCGCCGTAGAACGCGGAAGCGTTGCCGATGCGAACCGGTCGCCGCGGTGTCGTCGTGTCGGTCATGTCCAGATCTTCTTTCCGGGAGTGACGGCGGGACGGGCACGTTTGCGGCCCGGCGCACCGGCGAAGGCCTGCGCGATATCCATCCAGGACGAGGCGACCTCGCCGTGGATGATCAGTTCGGTGTCCTGGGCATGCCGTCGCTGAGTGACCACGAGAACGAAATCTCGCGCGGGTCCGGTGATCCGGTTTGCCGCATCGTCGGGTCCCCAGGTCCAGACCTCGTCGCGGTCCGGTGCGTTCAGCTCGACCCGCACCGGGTCGTCGGGAACAGGGCGGCCGTTGAGGCGATAGGCGAAAGCGAAGGTGCTCACGCCGAGATGAGCGATACTGCGTATTCCCGGGCCGACCGGGTGATCGACACCCACGGCGTCGTACACGTCCTGGCCGTGCGCCCACGTCTCCATCAGCCGAGCGGTGGCCGAGGATGCCACACTCATATCGGGGCCGAACCAGGGCAGTCGCCGACGCGGGTCCTCTCCGGCGAATGCCGTGATGAGCCGCGAACGGGAATCTATGAACCAGTTGAACAGATCGGCCGGCGCCATCTGCCGGTAGTCCTCCGCGACGCGGTCGGGGAAATCCGATCCGCGGCCGGTCAGGCGGGCGGCTTCGGACCGGAACCGGTCGGCATCGGTCAGGGCAAGCAGGGCGAAGTCATCGAAGAAGGCCAGATGCGATACCTGATCTCGGATAGCCCAGCCGACGGCGGGCGTCGCTGTCTCCCAGACCTGTGGGGGCGAGGAGAACAGGCAGTTGATGAGCAAGTCTCCCTCGCGCTCGAGGTCGTGCAGTAGTGCGGTGTAGTCGAGGGCCATTATTCTCCCTGCCATTTCGGAGTGCGCTTCTGGACGAAGGCCGCCATCCCTTCTTGGGCATCAGCGCTGGAATAGACGGGCGCCCAAATTGTTTCGGCGCGTTCGAAAGCGTCTTGCAATGGATGTTCCGCGGTGAGCGCCATCGTCCGTTTGCCCGCCAGAACCGACAGCGGCGCGTTGGCGGCGATCTGCAGCGCGAGCGCCTGGGTACGCTCGTGCAATTCATCGGGTTCGGCGAGTTGATTGACGAAGCCGATCTCGTAGGCGCGCTGCGCGGTCATCGGCGCACCGGTCAGCACGATCTCCATCGCCACCCGCCGCGGGATCATCAGCGGAAGTGGTGCGGCCCACGGCGATCCGCGGCCGACCTTCACCTCGGAGATCGCGAATGTCGCGGTGGTCGAGGCGACACACAGGTCGCAGGTCTGCGCGAGCAGGAAGCCGCCGGCGAAGGCCGCGCCGTTGACCGCCGCGATCGTCGGTTTCCCGACCTCGATGTTGCGTCCGAACTGTGGCACGAAATCGACCGGCGGGATCGTCAGTTTCGCCTCGGACATCTCCCTGAGATCACCGCCGGCGCAGAAGGCTTTCTCGCCGGCGCCGGTGAGTACGAGGACCTTGGCCTGGTCGTCGTGGTTGAACTGGCGTACGCCCTCGAAGAGCCCTTCCCGGACGGCTTGGTTGAGACTGTTGCGCGCCTGGGGCCGATTGATCGTCAGCCAGGCGATGGAGTCGCGAACCTCGTAGCGAACCTCGTCGTTCATCACTCGGCTCCGTCCTGGACGATGGCGAGCACCTGCCCGGACTCGACTTGCGTGCCTACGTCCACCGGCAATTCCACGACGACGCCATCCGCGGGCGAGCGAATGACATGCTGCATCTTCATCGCCTCCAGCACCATGACCGGGGCACCGGCCGAAACGGTCTGTCCCTCGGTCACTTCGATCCGGACCACCGTTCCCGGCATCGGCGCGAGCAGTGATCCGGCCTGCTGCGCTCGGCTCGGGTCGGGGAAGCGTTCCACCTCACGCAGTTCGGTGCCACCAAGGGCGCTGTCGACGAAATACGCTGTGCCGGTGGTCGCGACGCGATACCGCCGACGGACACCGTCGATGACGGCGTCGACGAGTTCGGCGGTCGTTTCGTTGAGAACCAGGGTGTGCGGTGCCCAATCACCGCAGCGGGCCGTGAGTCCGGTGCGGTCGAAGCGGTACTCGACGTCGATCTGTTCGTCGCCGCAGTGGAACGACACCGATTGCGGGGCACTGTGCAGCGTTCGGAAGCCGGAAGGAAGACCGGGCAGAATCGGCGACCCGGCACGCCGATCAGCCTGCGCGGCGAGCGCGGCAACCAGGGCGTGGACCCTGGCGACGGGTGCGGTGACGCCACGGCGCACCATCAGCTGCGCCGGGTCGTGCCGGTCGAGATAGCCGGTGTCGATCGCGCCGGCACGGAATTCCGGTTCGCGGAGAATGCCGATGAGCAGGTCCCGGTTCGTGGTCACGCCGTGCAGACGGGTCTCCTGCAGCGCCCGGGCCACCAGATCACAGGCGGTGGTGCGGTCGGCGCCGTAGCCGATCACCTTGGCGAGCATGGGATCGTAGTAGGTGCTCAGCTGCGAACCGGAGGCGAATCCCGCGTCGATCCGGACGCCCGCCAAGTCGGGGAATTCCATCGTGGTCAGCGTCCCCGAGGTGGGAATGAAGCCCGCCGCGACATCTTCGGCGTACAGCCGGACCTCTACCGCGTGCCCGGTCGGTGATACGTCGAGCATTTCCTCGGGGAGCGGCTCACCTGCGGCGACGAGCAGTTGGCCGCGTACCAGATCGATGCCGGTGACGAGTTCGGTGACCGGATGCTCGACTTGCAGACGGGTGTTGACCTCCAGAAAGTAGAAGCGACCGTCCGGTGCCAGGACGAACTCCACGGTGCCCGCGCCCTCGTAGGCCAGCGACTTGCCCGCGGCGACCGCGGCGCGGCCCAACTCGTCCCGCAGCGCGTCGTCGACCGCGGTCGACGGGGACTCCTCGATGATCTTCTGGTATCGCCGCTGGATCGAACATTCCCGCTCACCGAGGTGCACCACGTTGCCATAGCTGTCACCGAAAATCTGTACCTCGATGTGCCGTGGCGACTCGATGAACTTTTCCAGGAAGACCGTGCCGTCGCCGAAGGCGGAGGCCGCTTCGCGCCGGGCATCGCGCACCGCCTCGACGAGTCCGGCTTCGGCGGACACGATACGCATCCCGCGACCGCCGCCGCCGAAGGCTGCTTTCACCAGGATGGGAAACCCGATCTCCTGGGCCGCGGCACGCAAGCGTTCCGGATCTTCGTCCGACTCGGTCGCCACTGTCGTGCCGGGCAGGACCAGGACACCCGCGGCCGCCATCACGCGTTTGGCTTCGATCTTCGAGCCCATCGCGGCGATGGCCGCTGGGCTCGGACCGACGAATATCACCCCGGCTGCGGCGCAGTCGCGCGCGAATTGCGCATTCTCGGAAAGGAATCCGTAGCCGGGATGGATGGCGTCCGCCCCGGCTCGGCGGGCGGCGGCGAGGACGAGATCGGCCCGCAGGTACGTGTCGGCGGGGGCGGTGCCGGGCAGATGGATCGATTCGTCGGCCTGCAATACATAGGGTGCGTCGTGGTCGGCATCGGAGTACAGCGCCACCGTGGCGATGTCCATGTGCCGCGCAGTGCGGATGATCCGGGCGGCGATCTCGCCGCGGTTGGCGATCAGCAGTTTGGTGATCGAACGCCGCTGGAGGGTCGAAGACATACGTGTACTCACATCCTGAAGACGCCGAAGCCGCGGCGACCGGCGACCTCGGCGGAATGGGCTGCGG
Organism: Nocardia glycosmidis; assembly: GCF_052545115.1. NCBI lineage: Bacteria > Bacillati > Actinomycetota > Actinomycetes > Mycobacteriales > Nocardiaceae > Nocardia > Nocardia glycosmidis. Next base: position 347,059 of record NZ_JBQWRH010000001.1, read on the forward strand.
ACAGGGCCATGCCGAGCACGGACCGGGTGTCGCGCGGATCGATCACGCCGTCGTCATAGATGCGCGCGGAGACGTAGAACGGGTGCGACTCGGCCTCGATCTGCCGCTCGATGGCGGCGGTGCGCTGCGCATCGGCCTCGACATCGAACTCTCGGCCCGCGGCGGCCGCGGCGGCCTTGCCGACGATGGACAGCACGCCCGCGAGCTGCTGGGCGCCCATCACGGCCAGGCGCGCGTTGGCCCAGGTGAACATGAAGCGGGGATCGTAGGCGCGGCCGGACATTCCGTAGTTCCCGGCGCCGAACGAGCCGCCGATGTTCACGCTGATGTGCGGGACGTCGCTGTTGGTTACGGCGTTGATCATCTTGGCGCCGTCTTTGATGATCCCGCCCTGCTCGTATTCGGTGCCGACCATGAAGCCCGTGACGTTGTGCAGGAAGATCAGGGGGGTGTCGGCCTGGTTGGCGAGCAGGATGAATTCTGTTGCCTTCTTCGCTTCTTCGCTGAACAGCACGCCGCGGGTGTTGGCGAGGATGCCGACCGGGAAGCCGTAAATCGAAGCCCAGCCGGTCGCGATACTGGTGCCCCAGTGCGGCTTGTACTCGGAGAAACGCGAGCCGTCGACGATACGGGCGATGACCTCGCGTGGGTCGAATGGGATGCGCGGGTCGCCGGACGCGATGCCCAGCAATTCCTCGGCACTGTAGAGCGGATCGTCGGCCGAAACCGACGGGCCGGGGCCGAGCTTGCGCCAGTTGAGGCGGGCCACGATGTCACGGCCGATGCGGATGGCGTCGGTCTCGTCGACGGCGAAGTAGTCGGCCAGTCCAGACACCCGCGAGTGCATTTCCGCGCCGCCGAGCTGCTCGTCGTCGGCGTCCTCACCAGTGGCCATCTTGACCAGTGGCGGGCCGCCGAGGAAGACTTTCGCGCCCTTGTCGACCAGTACCGAGTAGTCGCACATGCCGGGTACGTAGGCGCCGCCGGCGGTCGAGTTGCCGAACACCAGCGCGATGGTCGGTATGCCCATCGATGACATCTTGGTCAGTTCGTGGAAGATCCGCCCGGCGTGCACGAAAAGCTCTGCTTGTGTCGGCAGGTCGGCACCACCCGATTCGACGAGATAGACCACCGGCAGCCGATTGGTGCGGGCGATTTCCAACGCGCGCAGGTTTTTTCGCAACGTGTAGGGATTCATCGTGCCGCCGCGGACGGTCGGATCGTGCGCGATGATCATGCATTCGACGCCGGAGACCACGCCGACACCGGTGACGATCGCCGCGCCGACGTTGAACTCGGTGCCCCAGGCGGCAAGAGCCGACAGCTCCAGGAACGGAGCGTCCCGGTCGATCAGCAGCTCGATCCGCTCCCGGACGAGCATCTTGCCTCGATCGCGGTGACGCTTGGCGTACCGCTCGCCGCCGCCGGCGGCAGCCGATCCCAGCTGCTCCTGCAGGGCCGCCACGGCATCCGCCTGCACGCGATGGTTTTCCAGATACGTCGACGATGCGGTGTCGACCTCGGATTTGAGTACGGGCATCCGTATGCCTTTCGATTCCAGTGTCGCGATCACTCCCCCTGCGAGGATCGGCCAACCGCCGAGTTAGTGAATGGTCATATACTAACTCATGCGCCAACTCGGAGGAAGACGCCATTCGCTGCGGAAAATCTCCTGGTTCTCGCGCCATGTCCCGCGCGCTGGATGATGTAGTGATTTATGAGCAACTAGTGCTTGGCCATCGGCAGGACCTGCGGACCCGCACTGGGGCCACCGTCGACGAGTCGGCCGAACAGCCCGTGTCGCGCTTGTGCGTACTGCTGGGCGATGGTGTCGACCAGGTCGGCGACCGAGGTGATGGCATCGACGCCCGCCACACTGTGCCCGGCGCTCCAGGCTGTGCGGTTGCGCAGCAACCGTTCCTGCGCGAAGCCGGCCGAGTCGTCCGCGCCGGTTTCGGCTGCGCCGGATTCTGCTGCGTCGGGTTTTGCTGCGTCGTCGAGTGCCAGCCAGCTGGCCAGCAGGCTGGCGGGAATGCCGCCGACGCGGGTGGACAGCCGCACATCATCGAGAGTCGACCCGATCAGGGCGGCTTTGTAGTCGTCGCCGGCATTGCTCTCCGACGTCGCGATGAACCGTGTTCCCAGGTACGCCAGGTCGGCGCCCAGGACTTGTGCGGCGAGGATCGAGGTGCCGTCGCTGATCCCCCCGGCGAGCACGATCGGTCCGTCGAAGTAGCGCCGTACCGCGCGCACGAAAGCGAAGGGGTTCGCCCATCCGGTCTGTCCGCCCGCTCCGGCAGTGAGCAGGACGAGCCCGTCCACGCCTGCCTCCAGCGCACGCTGCGCGTGCGTCACGCCGGCGACGTCGGCGAAGACGAGGCAGCCGATGTCGTGCAGCGGTGCGATGACCGGCTTCGGCGACCCGACGCTCGTGATCACCAATTCGACGCGGTGTCGCACCAGGCAGTCGAGATCCGCGCGCAGGCGTTCGTTCGTCCGATGCACCACCAGGTTCGGTGCTACCGGGGCGGCGCGGCGGCCGCTGCCGTCGAGGGCGGCGTGGATCTGGTACAGCCAGTGGTCCAGTTGGTCGGTGCTGGCGGCGTTGTGGGTCGGAAACGAGCCGACGACCCCGCTGCGGCACGCCGCGATCACCAATTCGGGCCCGGACACAGTGGTCATGGGGGCGGCGATGGCGGGGATGGTCAGTCGCTCGGAGAGGATACGGGGAAGCGCCATGAGGAAAGTAAATCACCAATCACATTGGAGCATGCCTCGCCGTATGGCGGCATCGTGCTCTGGGCGGGCCTCCCACGCGGCTGCGATCTCCTATCGCCCAGGTCCCCATAGCATTGACTTGACACCGTGATGTGTATCACTGATCATGGGGCGGTAGTAAATCGCGCAACACATATTTAACACAGCGCGGGAAGAGAACAAGGTATCAGGAGTGGCTCTACACGAAACCGGACGTCGAGCGGGAATCCGGGTCGGCGGTCAGCGATCTCGAGAAGCTCAGCGATCTGGAGAAACAACGCGGGCGCCGGAAGTATCGAGCCCGCAGTTCGCCACGCTGGTGCACCGGATCTCGGAGCTGAACGCGCGGGTGAGCGAGCTGGCCACGCAGGCGACGAAGGGGTACGCCGACGGCCCGGATACGCAGCTGCTCGGGGAGACTCTGGAGCGTGTGGCCCGCCGCCTTGCCGTAGTCCGTGCCGGGTCGCTCGATACGAACGATCTGTGCGAACTGCTCACCGATGTCAGCGCGGCGCAGTCGACATTGCGAAAGCACACCTTGACACAGCCGGGTTACACACCCGCGCGCATCTTCGAAGCATTCGCACGCCTCCGGCGAAAGGCCACCGCCGAGGAGGTGCTCGACGCCGCGCCCGCCGAACTCTGCGCGACCGCCGGCTTCGATCGCGCGATGATCTCGGGTATCCGCGGTTCGATCTGGGCACCCCGAATGATTTTCCTGGCCGAAGGCCACGATAGCCGCGTCAATCGCGAGCTCAGTGACTACATTGCCGATCTGGAGATCCCCTTGTCCTCGCCGATGGTGGAAGCGGAGGTCGTGCGCCGTCGCCTGCCCGCTCTGGTCCTCGACGCACAGCATGAGATACGGACCTTCCGTCCTCTGATGGAGGCGTCACGAACGCGCGAATACGCGGTGGCGCCAATCGTGGGCGAGGGTGCGGTGCTGGGGCTGTTGCATGTGGATACCTATCTCTCGCGCCGACCGCTCACCACGGTCGACCGAGACTGTCTGCGGACCTTCGCCGAGGGTGTGGGCGTGATCTACGAGCGGGCGGTTCTCGAGCGTCGCCTGGCCCGCCAGCGCGAACATCTGGCGCAGGTGTTCCGGGAGGTCGAGCAGATCGTCGACACGGCAGCCGATCAGCCGGTTCGGCTGTCCGGTCCCGTGTTGCCCGGCGCTGCCGCGGTAGCACCCGACAAATGCACAGCGCCCGAGATCTCCGCCCGGCCGGAACCCGTCGGCCTGTCCCAGCTCACCGCGCGCGAACGGGAGGTGCTCGCACTGTTGGCCGGCGGCGCGACGAACGCTCAGGTGGCGGACCGGCTCACCCTGGCCGAGAGCACTGTGAAATCCCACGTGAAACATATTCTGCACAAACTCGGCGCGCCGAATCGTGCCAGCGCCATCGCGCGGTATATGCGCGCCAGGAAAAACGAGTGGCGGAGCTGACGAATGGCGATTGTGATGGCGAGCGATGTGGCCGGCACCAGTTCGGTCGGCGGCATTCGGCAGGTTTGGCGGCGGCGGGAGGGGGAACTTCTCGCCCGGCTGGCCCTGCTGCGGGACGAGGTTTTCGAGGCGGCAGGCGCGGCGGCTGCCTTGCCGCTGGAGGATTCGGACGGCGCGTGGCGCTCGGCTGAGGCCGTCGCGAACCTGATCCATTTCTGTATCGCGCGGCTACGCGACGTCCGCAGCGCCGATACCCTCGTCGCCGAGCAGCTGTGCGGGTTGATTCTCCAGCTCCAGCAGCTTGCGATGGACCTTTACCTGCACGACACCGGTCAGCGCAGTCAGCGCCTCGCCGACTGCGCCGCGGGGCTGAGCCGGTTGCGGACCATCCCCGACACGACAGCGCTGCTGGATGTGGCCTGCGCGGAGATCGTGCTTCGCTGCGGGTTCCACCGGGCCGTGCTCTCCCGCGTCGAGGGCCGGTCGTGGCGACCGTCGATGGCGCACTTCGGCCTGGACCGCGCGGCGAATTCCTGGTTCGTGGACTGGGTGAACCAGAGGATTCCGCTCGATTCGCGGGCTCCCGAGGCACAGTTGCTGACCGAGCGTCGTCCGTCGCTGGTGTACGACACCGCCGAGGCCCCGGTATATCGGCCGATTATGGACGCCGGGCAGTCGCGATCGTATGTCGCGGCCCCCATCCTGCACGGTGACGACGTCCTCGGATTCATCCACGCCGATCACTACCCACTGACGCGCCGTACCGACGAGAGCGACCGGGATGTGCTGTGGGCCTTCACCGAAGGCTTCAGTCACATCTACGAACGAGCAGTACTGCTGGAACGGCTGCATGATCATCGTGATCGGGTCCGCGATGTCATCGCGGCCGCCGTGGACCGCATGGATGTGCTGTGTGAGTCGGGAATGGACGTTGCGCGCCAGCGCCGATCCGACGGCCATGAACCCGAGCCGATTCTGTATCCGGCCGGGTATGGAAACGTAGCGGATCTCACCGAGCGGGAGGCGGCGGTATTCCAGCTGATGGTCGCCGGGGCCACCAATCGCGCCATTGCCGATCATCTGGTCATCACAGAGGGAACGGTGAAATCGCACGTCAAACACATTCTTCGGAAATTCGGCGCGGCCAACCGTGCCCAGGCGATCGCGTGGTCGTTCGCCGGCGAACGGGCGCCGTATGATTCGGCTCTTTCGGGTGACCGACCTCCCGCTCCGGCTGCCGCACAACGGAGCAGTCGCTGATTCGACGGAAGGTGTCGCAGCACCGGAACCCAGCCGGCCGGCCAAGGGGTTATCGGTTACTCGATCCGATCAGTCGTTGAGTTCCTCTGATAGGGCAGTTGCTCGCCGATGCTGCGTGCCGGTGGCATGCGTACCCAAAGCATTCCAGCAGCTTATTGTGAACGGTCATACGGCCAGCACGGCCCGTGCGGCCGCGGCCAGCAGTTGGCGCAGGCGGTCCTCGGGTAGACCGGTGTTGTGGAACAGTGTTGACTGTATCGCGCCGATCGCGGCGTGGACGAGGGCTCGGGCGTCGGCGTCCGAGAGATCCGCGCGCAATTCGTCGAGCAGATGCACCCACTCCTCGAGGTACATCCGCTGCTTGCGCCGCAGACGGCGGCTGTCCTCGTCGGGCAGGTTGTTGATCTCGTTGTGATAGACCTGCGCCAGTTCGCGATCGGACACAACGAAGTCGACCTGGCCCTCGATGAGCCGGTCGAGCGCCTGCGGCAGGTCGTCGACCGTCTCCACGATGCGGTGTTCGTCGCGCAGCAGGTTATCGATCGCGCGGTCGAAGAGGGCGACCAGCACGGCGGACTTGCCGTCGAAGTGGCGGTAGATGCCCGACCCGGTGATGCCCGCCGCTTGGCCGATGTCCGACATCGACACCGCGTGAAACCCCTTGCGCGCGACCAGGTCGGCGGCGGCGGTCAGGATTCGGTCCTTGCGTGCGGGGTCGCGGACCCGGGGCGGTGGCCCAACCTCGCCGATCGTCTGCTCGATGATGGTCTACCTCTCCGATCCTGTCGACGGCAGTTGTCATCATGTTAGTCGTCGTTGACTAATTATGAAGTCTTTGCCGAAGGAAATGATAATCAGGCGGCCGTGACCCAGTCAGGTAGGGGCTGGTCGACCGCAGCGACCGGCTTGTCCTGTCTTCGGTAAACCATCATTAACGAAATTGGGCATCGGCTCGGTGGCTTGCCGCACCTTGTCCCGGTCGATCGGCGCCGGCTTCCCACATTCTCATCCGGCTTCCGGGGCGGGGCGATCGGGCGGACCCGGACCCTCGGGCCCGGCGTAGCCCGGTGTCTGCGCGGACCGGGACGGATCGGGGGGAGCGCGCAGTGTGGCCGGCGGCAGGTACTCGCCGACCAAGCGGCGGGTCCACCAGGCCCCGGTGCGACGGCGTTCCTCGCGGGTGGTGAAACGGTAGACGTACAGCAGGATCCGCAAGTACTTCGGCGGTTGCCGAGGGAACGGGTTCGCCGCCAGCAGACGCAGGGTGGCCCGGTCGCCTTCCAGCACTTTGACCACCATCGACAGCAGCCAGGCTTCCGCGTACATCGGTGACATCGCCGCGAACCAGATCAGCCAGTCCAGGCGTAGGTGATACGGCGCCACCTGCCGCGGGCGCCGGGTGAGGGTTCCGGGTTTGGCTTTGAATTCGTATGCCTGCCACGTCGCGTCCGGCCCCGGCTGCTCGTCGGTGCCCTCGATGACCAGCTCGAGCCGCGTGCGGGTGACATGTCCGAACAAGCCGTAGGTGTTGCCCAGATACAGCCGGTTGAAGGCGGCGTTCATCACCTGGTGCCGCGATGCCATGTTGCGGACCGGCGCCCAGCTGAGCGCGATCATGGCGAGCGTCAGGATCGTCGCCAGGATCGTGAACCACATCGGCCCGTCCGGCGACGGGGTCGGCTCGATGGGGAGCAGTGCCGCGAGGAACCGCCCGTCGAGTGCCAGCGTGGCGAGTGCGATCGTGAGCAGATTCAGCCACGCGAAGTTCCCGCTGATGATCAGCCACAGCTGCGTCACGATGATGATCCCGGCGGCTACCGAGGCGACCGGCTGGGGACACAGCAGCCCGAACGGCACGATCAGCTGCACGGCATGGTTGCCCACCGCTTCCAGGCGATGGATCGGCTTGGGCAGATGGTGGAAGTACCAGCTGAACCGGTTCGGGATCGGCTGGGTTTCGTGGTGGTAGCAGAGCGCGGTGAGGTCGCGCCACGCCGGATCGTTGCGGACCTTGATCAGGCCCGCTCCCACCTCGAGCCGCACCAGAAGCCAGCGCAGCAGCAACACGACGGCGATCGGTGGGGCCGTGGCCGCGTTTCCCAGGAAGATCGCCAGGAAGCCGGCCTCCAAAAGCAGCATTTCCCAGACGAAGCCGTAGAACGCCTGCCCGGCATTGACGAACGACAGGTACAGCACCCACAGCACCGCCCACGCGGCCATGGCCACCGGCAGCGGCGTCCTGTCGAGCAGACCGAGCACGACCGCGCCGGACAGCACCACACCCAGCGCGGCCAGAGCGGCGGCCAGCCGGTCGGAGTAATGCAGATGCAAGAGGCTGGGCGAGCGCCGGAACCCCGCGGCCCGCAGATATCGCGGCGCGGGCAGCAACCCTCGATCACCGCACAGCGTCGGGAATTGGGCCACGGTCGAGATGAACGCGATGAGGTACACCAGACCCAGCAGCCGCTCGAAGACCAGCCGAGCCAGCACATAACCGGAGTCGTAGAACCCGAACACCGCCGGTCGCTCACGTTCGCTACGAAACTTCTTCTCAATAAAGGCAAACGCCCAGAGCGGCCATATTCTTTCCGATTGCTATACGGGAGCAACAGCTACGGTTCGAACTGACAGCACTCAGCCCACCGCCGCCCATTCGTGTTCCAGCACCTCGCTCGCCGCCCGCTCGCCCGAACGGACGGCGCCGTCGACCCAACCGCACATCACGGCGGAACTCTCCGTTCCGGCCCAATGGATACGGCCGCACGGTTCGCGGAGGGCATGGCCGAATTGGGTGAGCACGCCGGTGGGTGCGTGGCTGAGCATCCCGCCGCCGGAGTAACGCTCGATGCTCCAGTCTTGCTCGATGTAGTCGATGGGGGAGCGAGCCCGATCGCCGAACCGGTCGCCCAATTCGCTGAGAATCGCCGTCCTTCGTTCGGACTCGTCGAGCTTTCCGATCTGCCGCGCGATGGGTCCCTCCACGATGACGCACAGGACTCCGGGGCGCCCGGTATTCGTGCAGGCGTCGATGGTGATGGTCGCGGGTGATCCCGGCGCGGCCGACTGACCCGACAGCCCGTCCCGGCGCCAGAAGGGTTCGTCGTACACCACGGCGATTTTGATGATCGAACCGCTCGGCATGCGCTGGTGCAGGAACGATCGATCGACCGGCAACATCGGCTCGTAGAGAATCTGGCTCGCGACTGCCATGGGGACGGCCACGATCGCTCGACGTGCGCGCACGCTCAACTGATCGGTCCGAACGGTGACTCCGTCAGGGTCCTGCTCGATGCGCCGGACGGGCTGCGAGAGGCGGATCGAGTCGCCGATCGCAGCGGCCATCGGCCGGTAGATGGCTCCCATGCCCCCGACCGGGCGGGCATCCTGCGCGCCGTCCCGGATGCCGAGGACGAAGCCGGGGCCGCCGCCCGAGGCCATCTGATAGAGCACGAACAGCAACGAGACCTCCGAGGCGGCCGAGGTATAGCAGCCGGAGATGGCGGTCTCCAAAAGGTCGTGGGCGGGCTTGGACAGGACGTTGCCATCCAGCCACTGCGCCAGGCTGACCTGATCCCACTTGTCGGCCTTCTTCGCCGTCCACGGAGCTTCGAGCGGAACCGATTTGCACAGATGTCCCAGCTCGAGCAGCACCGCGCCGAGATTCATCGCCGCCCAGGGGCTCATCGTCCAGGGGATGGTCCCGGTGTAGCGGTGCTGCTTGCCGTCGACCACCATCATGGCCGCACCGTCGGCGTACTGCTGGTAGCTCGGTACTCCGAACTCGGTCATCAGGGCCTGGATCCGGTCCTGCCCCGGCCCGATCCAGGCGCCGCCGCGATCGATCCAGGACCCGTCCGGACGGACTTCGGTGAACGTCCGCCCGCCGAGCCGGTCGCGCGCTTCCAGCACAGCCACCGATCGACCTGCCTGTTTCAGCCGCAGTGCGGCGGTCAAACCCGCGAATCCCGCGCCGATCACGCAATAGTCGACGTCCGTCATGGCAAGCCGTCCTCGTGTTGGAGTTCTGCGCGGTGCCGTCCGTGGGTCGCGCAGGTCGCGCACCAAGCGCCGCACCCCCGGCGCCATCCCCTCGGCGCCATCCCCCCGGCAATGGGTGCGATCAGCCTTCGATCAGGCATTCGAGTCGAATATCTGGCAATTCTATAGCAAATCCGCGCGCCCGGACGCGGTATGGTGGCGAGACGGGTTCGGCTCGGCAAGCCCGGATTCCGTGGGTCGGCGTAGGCGTCGACGAGTTCCCTTTCTTCGAGCCGTTTGCGATACGCAGGTCCTGGAATCTGTATAGCCTCAGAGGGGTTCTTGTCCGAAAGCTCGGAATTCGGATGGCGACGTTTCCGTCCCCGGTTTTCGTCCTCGAGGGCGCAGCCGATCCGCCCATGCAACGCATGGTTCGCCGATCGCTGACTGCTCGGCCGGGTCGCCCTTCCGCGGTCCCCGCCACTCTCCGATGGGGAAGCTGCGGGTTTCAACCTTTCGAACTTGAAAGTTCGGCGAGGCGAACATTATGATCTGGGTGCATGAAGGTTCGGCTGTTCCGTTTGCTTGCTCCGCCCCCGCGCCGGTTGGTCGCGGCGGCCGCCGTGGGCGCTCTGTCATTGGCCCTCACCGCCTGCGGGGTAGGTGAGGCCGAGCGTAACGATCGCCCCGTGGTGCTCACCACGTTCACTGTGCTCGCCGATATCGCGCGGAACGTGGCCGGCGACCACCTGACCGTCGAGTCGATCACCAAGGCGGGCGCGGAGATCCACGGTTATGAGCCGACTCCCGGCGATATCAAGAAGGCGGCGAAGGCCGATCTGATCCTCGACAACGGCTTGAACCTGGAGGCTTGGTTCGCCCAGTTCGTCTCGGATGCGCGCGTGCCGCACGTCGTGGTCAGCGAGGGCGTCGCGCCGATCGGCATCCGCGAGGACGCCTACCAGGGCAAACCGAACCCGCACGCGTGGATGTCGCCGCAGAACGCGCAGATCTACGTCGACAACATGGTGCGTGCCTTCGGCGCACTCGTACCCGAGCACGCGGCCGATTTCCGCGCCAACGGCGAGCGGTACAAGACCGAGCTGGGCAAGGTGCGCGATGAACTCGTCAGCACCCTGAGCGCGCTGCCCCCGAACGAACGCGCGTTGGTGAGCTGTGAGGGCGCGTTCTCCTATCTGGCTCGCGATGCCGGTCTCACCGAGAAGTACATCTGGGCCGTCAACGCCGAGCAGCAGGCCACGCCTCAGCAGATCGCCTCGGCGATCGACTTCGTCCGGCAGCACCAGGTGCCCGCCGTGTTCTGCGAGTCCACCGTGTCGGACGCGCCGATGCGGCGGGTGGTCGAGGCCACCGGGGCCGCGTTCGGCGGCGTGCTCTACGTCGATTCGCTGTCGGAAGCCGACGGCCCTGTGCCGACGTATCTGGCGCTGCTGCGTCACGACGCACAGACGATCGGTTCCGCGCTGACGGGACGCAGGCCATGAGCACGCCGGCGATCGAGGCGCAGGGCGTCACCGTCCGCTACGGCGACGTGCTGGCGCTGGACGGGGTCGACCTCACCCTGGATTCCGGCCGCGTCTGCGGTCTGATCGGCATGAACGGCTCGGGCAAGTCGACATTGTTCAAGACCATCATGGGTCTGGTCCAGCCCGACGGCGGGAGCGTGCGGATCAACGGCGGTCCGCCGGTGGCGGCGCGGCGGGCCGGCATCCTCGGTTATGTGCCGCAAAGCGAGGACGTCGACTGGAGCTTCCCGCTCTCGGTGCGCGACGTGGTGATGACCGGTCGTTATGGCCGCCTCGGGTTCACCCGCCGCGCGCGCAAGGCCGATCGCGAGGCCGTCGCACACGCGCTGGAGCGCGTGGAGTTGACCGACCTCGCCGACCGGCAGATCGGCCAGCTCTCCGGCGGGCAGAAGAAGCGCGCGTTTGTGGCACGCGGCTTGGCCCAAGGCGCGACGGTGCTGCTGCTCGACGAGCCGTTCGCCGGCGTCGACAAACGCTCGGAGGCCACGATCACCACGCTGTTGCGTGAGCTCGCCGCCGACGGCGCGACGATCCTGGTGTCGACGCACGACCTGCACGCCCTTCCCGGCCTCGCGGACGAGGCGGTCCTGCTGATGCGCTCGGTGCTCGCGCACGGCGATCCCGATTCGGTACTGAAACCGGAGAATCTGGCCAGGGCGTTCGGCCTGGATGTGATGGACCGGGTGTGAATCCGGCGGAATGCGAGACTGGACAATGAACCTCACCGAATTTTTCGTCGACCCGCTGCGCTACGAATTCATGGTGCGCGCGCTGGCGACCACCGTGACGGCAGCGGTGGTGTGCGCGGTGCTGTCGTGCTGGCTGGTGCTCATCGGATGGTCGTTGATGGGGGACGCGGTTTCCCATGCCGTCCTGCCCGGCGTGGTGCTGGCCTATATCCTCGGGCTGCCGTTCGCGGTGGGCGCGATCGTCTTCGGCTTTTTGGCGGTAGCGCTGATCGGCGTGGTGCGGGACACCAGCCGGATCAAAGAGGATGCCGCCATCGGCATCGTCTTCACCACGCTGTTCGCCTTCGGATTGGTGCTCGTGTCGGTGACGCCCAGCCAGACCGACCTCAACCACATCGTGTTCGGCAACCTGCTCGGCGTCAGCCGCGCCGAGCTGGTGCAGGTCGTGCTCCTGGCCGCGATCACTCTCGCCGCGTTGATCCTCAAACGCCGCGACTTCACGCTGTACGCCTTCGATCCCACCCATGCGCACGCCATCGGTATCAGTCCCCGGCTGCTCGGCACCGCTCTGCTCGGCCTCCTGGCCTTGACGGCCGTGGTGGCCCTCCAGGCGGTCGGCGTCGTTCTCGTGGTGGCCATGCTCATCATCCCCGGTGCGACCGCCTACCTGCTCACCGATCGTTTCGGCCGGATGCTGATCATCGCCCCGACGGTCTCGGTAGTCTGCGCCGTGACCGGCCTGTACGTGAGCTACCACCTCGACACCGCGCCGGGCGGCATGGTCGTCGTGGTCCAGGGCCTCGCCTTCACGGCGGTGTATTTGTTCGCGCCCCGCCAGGGTGTGATCGGGCGGCGCCTTTCAGCGGCACGTCGGCAAAGGAGTTCTGCTTTGGCGCCCGCCGGCGACTGAGGTACTGCTCGGCACTCGCCCTCTCCATCGCCGTGCACCCCCAGCCGGAAACCTACAGCTGCCGGATAACCCGGCACGGATTACCCGCGGCGAAAACATGCTCCGGTAGATCCCTGGTGACGACGCTTCCCGCACCGACGACGGTATTCGCGCCGATCGTCACGCCGGGGCAGACGATAACGCCGCCACCGAGCCACACGTTGTCGCCGATGGCAATCGGAGCGGCGGACTCCCAGCGTTGGCGGCGCAGTTCGTGGTCGTGCATAGGATGCAGGGCCGTCAGTAACTGGACGCGGGGACCGATGGACACGTCATCGCCGATGATGACAGGGGCGCAGTCCATCACGATCGCGTCATAGTTCAGAAAGCTGTTGCGGCCCAGGCGGATCAGATGGCCATAGTCGCACTGGAAGCGCGGCATGATCCAGGAGCCCGCACCGATGGCGCCGAGTAGCTTCTCGAGGATCTCGCGGCGTTGCTGATCCTCTCCCGCGCGCGTCGCGTTGAACTGATCCAGAAGTTCCTGGCAGCTCCGGCGCTCGGCGATCAGGTCCGGATCGTTGTCACGATAGAGTTCTCCGCGCAACATGCGGTCCTTGTGCGTTGTCATGTAAGCGATCCTGTCCGAGACCGAGGCAGGGTATCAATGCCGAAACCAGGATGCCGGAGGCGTGCACGGCTGCTGATCTCCTCCTGCGGCTGGATGCGATGATGGTGTCTTGTGGTGGATTACACGGCGGTTTTCGATCGGGTCAGGGGTTCTCTACTGGGTGGGGCGATCGGTGACGCGCTCGGGTGGCCGATCGAATTCCTGCGGCTGGAACAAGATTCGCGAACGGTATGGCGCGCAGGGAGTGACAGGTTTTCTCCCGCAGCATGCCGAGGATGCGCCGCAGCAGATTACCGATGACACCCAGATGACGTTGTTCACCGCGGAGGGGCTGTTGCGGTCGGTACCGGGCGCAGACCCGGTGCCGGCGCTGCGCCGAGCGTATTTGCGTTGGTTGCAGACCCAGCTTCAAGAGGAGCCCGCGGCACAGGCGGATGGCTGGCTGGCGAGCCTGCCATTTCTGTACGCGGTGCGCGCGCCGGGCGACACATGCATGTCGGGGCTCGGCCGGCAGGCGTACGGATATCTGGCACCGGATGTTATCGGGGCTGCCGGCCCGGTGAATCCGCACTCGAAGGGATGCGGCACGGTGATGCGGTCCGCACCGTTCGGACTTGCCGGGGTGGGACCTGATCATGCGTTCACGGCGGCCGCACGGGCCGCGCAGCTGACCCACGGGCATCCGACCGGATATCTCGCCGCCGGTGCGCTCGCTGCGTTGATCGATCGCGTGGTGAGCGGGGACGAGCTGCCGATCGCGGTGCAGGAGACGGTCGCTCAGCTCGCCGCCTTTCCCGCGAGTGCGGAAACCGTGGCCGCACTGAGCCGAGCCGTCGAGCTGTCCGAGCAGCCGGCTGCCCCGGAACAGGTCGAGCAGGTCGGCGCGGGATGGATCGCCGAGGAGTGCCTGGCCATCGCGGTGTACTGCGCCCTCTACGCCGCGAGGACCGGCGATGTGCGCGGGGCGTTGCTGCTGTCGGTCAATCACTCCGGTGACTCCGACTCCACCGGTGCGGTTGCCGGCAACCTGATCGGCGCGGTCCATGGCGTCTACGCGCTGCCGATGGAGTGGGCAAGTGTGGTCGAGGGCCGTGATGTGCTGGTCCAAGTCGCCGACGACCTCGTAATGAACTTCGGCCTCGGCGACCGGTCCGCGCTCGGTGCGCGATACCCGTTCGACGAGGGTCTTTGAACCAGGCGGCGCCCGCCCACCGTGCCGGCAGCCGTTCGCCCACGCATCGAAAGATGCACTGGGGAACGGGGTTCAGGCATACCTGTGGCGCCTGCTGGGAGCGCATTTCATCGCAAATGCGATCAGTCCGATCTGGTCGAGTCGATCATCAAAAATGTTGTCCCGCAACGGATTAGGTGGGCGAATCGGACGTCCGTCTCGTCCGCTCCGGTATCGTCAATGCCCACAGCAAATCCGAAAACGGACGAAAACGGAGCAGCGCACGCATTGCCCCGACTGCTGGTCAAAGCCGTTAATGGTGTAGAGCCGGGCCACCAAAAAGGTTGCGCACCCCCCGGTGCAGAGAAACCAGCAACAAGGAGGCAGCAGCGTCATGCCTACTATCACTTCTCTCTCGCCGATCTCGGGACCGACGTCCGGAGGTAACAGCGTAACTATCACCGGTACCGGGTTCACCGGTCCGACCACCGTCCGGTTCGGCACGACCGCGACCACTTTCACGCTGAATTCCTCGACGCAGATAACGGCGATCGCTCCGCCGGGTTCGGGAACGGTGCAGGTCACCGTCTCCAACGCGGGTGGAACGAGTAACGGGGTGCCCTATACCTATGTTCAGGTTCCTGCCCTGACCTCGCTCAGTCCCACTGGAGGCCCGACCGCGGGCGGGACTGTGGTGACACTTACCGGCACCGGTCTGTCCGGCGTGACCGGGGTGAGTTTCGGTGCTACACCGGCGACTTCGTTTTCGGTGGTCTCGAATACCCAGGTAACAGCGGTTGCCCCGGCCGGAACAGGCACGGTGCAGGTAACGGTCGCATCCGCGTCGGGTTCGAGTAATGGGTTGTCGTTCACGTATCAGGGGGTGCCCACGGTGGTTTCGATCAGTCCGAGTTCGGGTCCGGTGACCGGCGGTGTTGTGGTGACCTTGACCGGTACGGGGTTCACGGGTGCTACCGCTGTGCATTTCGGTGCCACCGCGGCCACGTTCTTCGCGGTGTTGTCCGATACGTCGATCGTCGCGATCGCTCCTGCGGGAGCGGGGACGGTGCCGGTTACGGTGACGACGGCGGTGGGTACGAGCGCGGGCGTTTCGTTCACGTATGTGCCCGCTCCGACGTTGACGTCGATCGCTCCGGCTTCTGGTTCGGTGACCGGGGGGACCACGGTCACGCTGACCGGTACGGGGTTCACGGGTGCTACCGCCGTGTTCTTCGGCATCCTTCCGGCGACGTCGTTCACGGTCAACTCGGCGACGCAGATCACGGCGGTCTCTCCGGTGGGGCTCGGTACGGTGCCCGTCACCGTCACAACCCCAGGTGGTACGAGTAACGGGGTCTCCTACACGTACGTGCTGCCGCCGATCCTGTTTTTCGCGAGTCCGCTGGTGGGATCACAAGCCGGGGGCACCGTGGTGACTCTCACCGGTGTGGGTCTGGCCGGCACCACCGGGGTCAATTTCGGTGCTACGCCGGCGACTTCGTTCACGGTGGTGTCGGATACGCAGGTCACCGCAGTCGCTCCGCCCGGGACGGGCACGGTGCAGGTGACCGTCACTACGGCGTCGGGTCCGAGCAATGGGTTGCCGTTCACTTATGTCGGCGTTCCCACAATTGTTTCGATCAGCCCCAGCGCGGGTCCGGTGACCGGCGGTGTTGTGGTGACCTTGACCGGTACGGGGTTCACGGGTGCTACCGCTGTGCATTTCGGTGCCACCGCGGCGGCGTTCTACATCGTGTTGTCCGATACGTCGATCGTCGTGATCGCTCCTGCGGGAGCGGGGACGGTGCCGGTTACGGTGACGACGGCGGTGGGTACGAGTGCGGGCGTTTCGTTCACGTACGTGCCCGCTCCCACATTGACGTCGATCGCTCCGGCTTCTGGTTCGGTGACCGGGGGGACCACGGTCACGCTGACCGGTACGGGCCTTGCGGGTGCTACCGCCGTGTTCTTCGGCATCCTTCCGGCGACGTCGTTCACGGTCAACTCGGCGACGCAGATCACCGCGGTCACTCCGGTGGGACTCGGTACGGTACCCGTCACGGTCGCCACCCCGGGTGGTATCGGCACGGGGGTCTCCTACACCTACAGCTGATGGCAGCGCCCGCGCGGGCTTCGGTCTGAGCGGGAGTTATCGGCGATCACCGAAGGGACCGACTCGATTCCCGGGCCGGTCCCTTCGGCTGCGCCTGCGCATTCGACCACGGCGAAGTGTGGCGTCCCCGCTGGCAGCCGGGTACAGGCAAGGGCCGACGGCGTCAGGCAATTCCGTGGTTGGCTGCGTGGACGGTTCGGTTGCCGCTTCGTCGCACGAACCGCGGCGCTCCGGCCGCCCACAGCGCGATGCCGATGTACAACACCTGCTCGGGGATTCGCGCCCACAGCGGTGTCGCGGGTGCGCCATGGAACGGCACGTCGGCGACGGCGATGTAGATGTTGGCGGGCAGCATCACGACGAACAGCACGGCGAGTGCGAGCCCGGCCGGTCGACGGGTTTTGCCGAGGAAAAGGCCCAGCGCGCCGAGCAGTTCGAAAACTCCGGTCAGATAGACCATCAGGCTCGGGAACGGCACGAACGGCGGCACCATGGGGATGAGGTCCGCGTGTGTCGGCACGGGAGTGTCCGCGAATGACTCGGGAAGGAAGTGCGTGGTGCCGGTCATGATCAGCATCACGCCGAGGGCGTACGCCGCACAGGTGGGCCAATCGGCGAACCGGCGAGCGCCGAGGGCGCCGGCCGCGCGCAACACGAGCAGCGTGGTCAGCAGAACGAGCAGGGCTTCCATCATGCCTCCATGGGGACGGACCGGTTGGGCACCGGCGCTTTCGTTGCTCGGATGAGCAGGTAGAGCAGGACGCCGATGGCGGCAACTGCGATGGCGCCGAAGGCGAGCAGTGTCACGGCGTCGGGCCGCACCACCGATTGCCCGCGCAGCGCTTGCCAGGTGAGTACCGCGAGCACGGCGCCATAGGTCGCCGCGGCGATGACGACGAGGGTTCGTCTGGCCTGCATCGATCGCAGCACCGGAATGCGTCGCGCCGCCAGCTCCAGCGCGATCAGAACCAGGGGAATCACCTGTAACGCATGCATTCCGATGAAATGCGGAACCCGCAGATCGCCTCCGGCGGTACTCCAGCCGAGCAGTGGCAACCCTGGTCCGCCGTCGGAGAGCCCGACGGTGTGGGCACCACTGATCGAGCCACCCGAGGCCCGCTGCTGCGGTGTTTCCCGCGTCATCGACAACCCCAGCGCGGCGCCTACGAGCGCCAGCACCGTGCCCCATCGGATCGCCGCGTTGCGGGCGTGGTCGGCCGTCGGATTGACGAACAGCGCCGCCGACACGACCAGGGTGGCGAGCCAGACCACCATGATCGTCGAGCCCATTGTCGTCCACAGCGCCGCGTTGAGCGGCGTCGAGATATTGAAGTGGCTGGTCGTGCCCCGCACGATCTGAGTGACGATGATGACCAACTCCAGCGCGAGGCCGAGCGCCGCGATCGTGCCCGCCCACCAGGCGATCCGTCGCCAGCGGGTGAGCTGGGCGATCAACCACGCCCAGGTCACGGCGTAGATCACCACGGAAACGGCGAATTTGCCGGATTTGGCCCAGATCGGCAGCCCGGTGAGGGTGCGATCGTCGACCACCAGGCCTGCCAGCGACCAGCCGGCGAGCGCCGTCATCGCGACGGCGAGCAGCATCAACGGGCGATGCCAGGACAGCGCGGGATAGCGCTCGAGCAGGGAGGTCACGAGTTCCGCCTTTGTGAGAGTTAAACTATCGATAGTTGTGCTATCGGCATGCATTATGGATAGCTGTACTTTCCACTGTCAAGAGACCGACACCGAGGAGTCCGATGCGGATCGCCGAACTCAGCCGCGTCAGCGGCGTTTCTCCCGCGACGATCAAGTACTACGTACGCGAGGGGCTGCTGCCTTCGGGTGTGCGAACCCACCGAAACCAGGCGGAATACAGTGACGACCATGTCAGCCGCCTCCGGTTGATCCGGGCGCTGGTCGATATCGGTGGAGTGTCCATCGAGGCGGCCAAGGAATTGCTCACACTGCTCGATAGCGGCAGCCTGTCCGCGCGTGAGGCCCTCGGCCATATGCAGTACGCCCTCGGCGGGCGCCGGTCGCCGGTCGGTGACGAGCAGCGGGAGACAGCCGCCCGAGACGTCGCGGCACTGCTCGAGCGGCGCGCCTGGCGTATCCATGAAGACAGCCCTGCCCGGGGCGCTCTGATCGACGTTTGCGCCGCGTTACTACAACTGGGCCACGCCGATGTGGTCGCGGCGATGGACGACTACGCCGGCGCCAGCGAAGCCATCGCCGCTACCGACCTGGCCTTGGTCGGCAGCGAGACCGGCCTCGAGCGGATGACCGAAACCGCGATCGTCGGAACCATCCTCGGCGACACCCTGCTGTCGGCGCTGCGCCGCTTGGCTCAGGAACATCTGTCCAGCACGTTGTTGCCGCCGCGTGACGGCGCAGCACGCGCAACTGGCGAGGTTTAGCCGCCGCGTTGCGCGGCATGCCCGAAGGAGGAACGTTCCGAAGGGAAGGAATTGCTCATGGCCGGTCAGCTGGACGGCACGAGGGTTTTGATCATCACCTCGAACACCGGGGTGGAGCGGGACGAACTGCTGGTGCCGCGCGATGAGCTGGGTAAGCGCGGCGCGCGGGTCACCCACGCCGCGCCGAAGCGCGAACAAGTGCAGACGTTCCGGCACGATGTCGACAAAGATACTGTCGTGCAACCGGATTCGTCGCTGCACGAGGTCTCCGTCGAGGACTTCGACGTGCTCGTAGTGCCCGGTGGCACGGTGAACGCGGACAAACTGCGGGTCACCGACCGGGCCGTCGAGCTGGCCGAGGAGTTCGCGGGCGCGGGCAAGCCGATCGCCGCGATCTGCCACGGTCCCTGGCTGCTCGTGAATGCCGAGCTGATCCCTGGTAAGACGCTGACCTCGTACTTCTCCTTGCGCGCCGACCTGGTGAACGCCGGTGGTGCGTGGGTCGACGAACCGGCGGTCCGCTCCGCCGAGGGCGGCTGGACATTGCTCACCTCGCGCAACCCGGGCGACCTACCGGACTTCGTCGCCGCCATCGCGCGGGAACTTGTTCCCGCCTCGCGCTGAGGCGACGGCGCCGAACAGGCGGGGCGATGAATCGCGTCCTGTCCACCGTCGCGGAGATCTTGGGGCGCGAGCCCTCCGCGCTGATGCGCGCTCGGTGTCCGGCGACCCGGGGATGCTCGCCGAAGCGAATGAACGCGTTGCGTAACAGGGCCGTGATCTGTGTGAAAATGCGCGGGGTTGGGCTCGTTGCGGCAGGTCAGCGGTGCGATCGAGGAAGCCGTCCCCACGTGGCGCGGGCTCCGGTGCAGAGGGTCACGGGACTATCCCCGAATCGGTAGCGTAGATAACGAATCGAACCTCGCAGGTGCAAGCTTCGCCGTGAGTGTGTGCGAACGAGCGCGGATCGGTCTGCACGCGCAGCTCTCGGACCAGGGCAAATGCAATCTGTTTCAGCATTTCGGAGTGATCTCCAACACATAACGGGTACATAACAGGGTGTTCCCGTGGCCTACTTT
Source organism: Nocardia glycosmidis (assembly GCF_052545115.1). Classification (NCBI taxonomy): domain Bacteria; kingdom Bacillati; phylum Actinomycetota; class Actinomycetes; order Mycobacteriales; family Nocardiaceae; genus Nocardia; species Nocardia glycosmidis. Next base: position 367,043 of record NZ_JBQWRH010000001.1, read on the forward strand.
TCCCGCAATCGACCAGCGGAAATGGCGTTCGATCTCAACCAGTGGTCAACACTATTGGATGTTATCTGTGCGTGATCTGTCGCGAATTTTCCGCTAACGTCGTTCTCGGCTCGGATAAACACCGAGATCGAGCTCGAATCGCTGAACGCCGGAAACCCTGTCCCGTGGTTCGAGTATCCCCGAGATCACCTGGGGGCAGGGACGCGGCGAACTTCGCCGAGTCGGTGGGCGCAGGCGGGAATCCACATGTCGCAACACCGTAAAATCACCACTCGTGTCCTCGGCTTCACCGCGGCTTTCGGCGCCCTCGTCGCCGTTCCGTTCGGCCTGTCCACCGCCACCGCGTCGGCCCATAACTGGGATGCTGTCGCGCAGTGCGAGAGCAGTGGCAACTGGAACACCGAGACCGGTAACGGTTTCTCCGGTGGCCTGCAGTTCACCCAGAGCACCTGGGAGGCCAATGGCGGCAGCGGCCGCCCATCCGGCGCGAGCAAGGCTGAGCAGATCCGCGTAGCGGAGAACGTGCTCGCCACCCAGGGCCCGGGCGCCTGGCCCGTGTGCGGCGCGTACCTCTGAGGCGCGTACCTCTGATGCGTCAGCCGGCGCCTACCGCGTAACGCGGTAGGCGCCGAGCTATTTCATAGCGAAAGTTTTGATCGCGGTATCCGCACGGCGTCCGCAATTCGAAATCGAATTATCGCCAGCCGAATCCGGATATATCGCGCAAGGATCGGTATTCGCCATCGAGACCGAACCTCCCGGTTGGATCGCGGCCCGGCAACGACGCTCCGGCCCGTCGCGCACGGTCGGGGGCGGGAGATGACGGTGTCGACACCACTGCGTGACCGCAGAGCCAGTGGCGCGGACCTCGCTGACCCCGAGCAGCGTGGCCGCTTCGCTGATCCGCGAATTCGACATGGATGGCAGCTCGTTTCCGTATCTGCGGAATTCAAGCGGTGGGGGTCGTGATGCGCCCGTCCGCTATGCGAATGTTTCGGGTGCGATCGGCTGCTCGGCACAAGTGCATTTGTGTGTCCCGTCACAAAGGTGCCCGCTTTGCTCTAGCGTGAGCACGGTTGGTGCCGAGAGGGGTCGTGGATGCGTAGCGGGATGCTGAGTGCGGCGCAGTTGCGCGACCGGGTCGACGCGGGGGAGATCGACACGGTGCTGGTCGCGATGACCGACATGCAAGGCCGATTGCAGGGGAAGCGTTGCGCGGCACGCTATTTTCTGGACGAGGTGCTCGAGCACGCGACCGAGGCGTGCGGCTACTTGCTCGCGGTCGACGTGGATATGGCGACGGTCGGCGGCTACGCCCTCTCGTCCTGGGAGACCGGGTACGGCGACGTCGTGCTTCGGCCGGACCCGCGCACGTTGCGGATGGCGCCGTGGTGGCCCGCCACGGCGCTGGTGTTGTGCGATGTGGAGCAGGTGGTGCCGCAGGGGCGGCCGGTCGCCGCATCGCCGCGCCAGGTGCTGCGCCGGCAGCTCGACCGGCTGGCCGAGCGTGGGCTGCGCGCGTTCGTCGGGACCGAACTCGAATTCTTGGTGTTCGACGACAGCTACGCGGCGGCCTGGCACGCCGGATATCGCGGGCTGACACCCGCCAACCAGTACAACGTCGACTACTCCCTGCTCGGTACCGGGCGGATCGAGCCGCTGCTGCGGCGCATCCGTCAACAGATGGACGGCGCCGGGATGTACGTCGAGTCGGCCAAGGGCGAATGCAATCCCGGCCAGCACGAGATCGCGTTCCGGTACGACGAAGCCCTGGTCACCTGTGACAATCACAGCATCTACAAGACCGGTGCGAAGGAGATCGCCGCCCAGGACGAGCGCAGCCTCACGTTCATGGCGAAATACAATGAACGAGAAGGAAATTCGTGCCACATCCATCTGAGTTTGCGTAGCGAGGCGGGTGAGCCGGTGTTCGCGGGCGACGGGGCCGACGGAATGTCCGCGCTGATGCGGCATTTCGTCGCCGGCCAGCTGGACTGCCTGCGCGAATTCACCTACCTGCTGGCTCCGAATATCAATTCCTATAAGCGATTCGTCGCGGGCAGCTTCGCCCCGACCGCCATCGCGTGGGGCCGGGACAACCGGACCTGCGCGATTCGCGTGGTGGGCCAGCAGCAGTCGCTGCGGCTGGAGAACCGTGTGCCGGGCGCGGATGTGAACCCGTATCTGGCCGTGGCCGCGCTGATCGCGGCGGGACTGCACGGCATCGATCGGCGGCTCCCGCTGGAGCCGGAATTCCACGGCAATGCCTACCGCTCGCAGCGGCCGTGCATACCACGCACGCTGCGGGAGGCGGCCCAGCTGTTCGGGGACAGCGCGGTGGCGCGTGCGGCGTTCGGTGATGACGTCGTACAGCACTACCGCAACGCGGCCCGGGTGGAGCTGGACGCCTATGACGCGGCGGTCACCGACTGGGAGCGTATCCGTGGTTTCGAACGACTCTGAAGTCACGGGAGCCCGTCCCGTGATCGGCTTGCCGACCTATGTGGAAACCCGCCACCGGCTGGTCCGGGCCCTGGTCGAAGCGGCGGGCGCCTACCGAAGGGAGCGCCGCGAGTGACGACAGCGCAAGTGATCGACCCGGCGACGGAGCGAGTCGTCGCGTCCGTCGAGCTGGTCGGCGCAGCGGAGACCGATGTTGCCGTCGCCGCGGCCCAGCGCGCTTCGGACGCGTGGCGCGAGGTGGCGCCGGACGACCGGTCCCGGCTGCTGCGGCGGTTCGCCGAAGCGGTCGACGCGGATCTGGAGCACCTCGCGCGGCTCGAGGTGTCGAACGCCGGGCACACCATCGGCAACGCGCGCTGGGAGGCGGGCAACGTCCGTGACGTGCTGCACTACGCCGCCGGGATGCCGCAACGACTGCTGGGCCATCAGATCCCGGTCGCGGGCGGGGTGAACGTCACCTTCCACGAACCGCTCGGTGTGGTCGGGGTGATCGTGCCGTGGAACTTCCCGATGCCGATCGCCGCGTGGGGGTTCGCGCCCGCGCTCGCGGCGGGCAACACGGTGGTGCTGAAGCCCGCCGAGCTCACGCCGCTGACCGCTCTGCGGCTCGGGGAACTCGCGCTGGAAGCGGGGCTGCCCGAGGGTGTCTTTCAGGTGCTGCCCGGCAAGGGCTCGGTTGTGGGGCAACGGTTCGTCACCCATCCCGCGGTCCGCAAGGTGGTGTTCACCGGCTCGACCGAGGTGGGCAAGCAGATCATGGCCGGCTGTGCGCGGCAAGTGAAGCGGGTGACGCTGGAACTCGGCGGCAAGAGCGCGAACATCGTGTTCGCCGATGCCGACCTGGAGCAGGCGGCGGCCACCGCGCCGTACGGGGTCTTCGACAACGCCGGGCAGGACTGCTGCGCCCGGTCCCGAATCCTGGTGCAGCACAGCGTGTTCGACCGTTTCCTCGAGTTGCTGGAACCGGCGGTACGTGGCGTTCGGGTCGGTGATCCGTCCGACGAGTCCACCGAGATGGGCCCGCTGATCTCGGCCGCGCACCGGGAGCGCGTCGCCGCGTTCGTGCCGCCGTCGGCCACGGTGGCGTTCACCGGAAACGCGCCCGGTGGCCCCGGATTCTGGTACCCGCCGACGGTGGTGCTGCCCGGCGCGCCCACCGACCGGGTCCTCACCGAGGAGGTCTTCGGTCCGGTGGTCGCGGTGCTCCCGTTCGAGGACGAGGCCGACGCGCTGCGGATCGCGAATGACACCGACTACGGCCTGTCCGGATCGATCTGGACCCGCGACGTGGGCCGGGCGCTGCGGGTGGCGCGCGGTGTGGCGGCGGGCAACCTGTCGGTGAATTCGCATTCGTCCGTGCGGTATTGGACGCCTTTCGGCGGCTTCAAACAGTCCGGGTTGGGGCGTGAGCTCGGGCCGGACGCCGCGCTGGCGTTCACCGAGGTCAAGAACGTCTTCCTCGCCACGCGGTGACCCAGCACATCCGACAGGAGATACGGTGCAGCGCTTACAGGATCGAGTCGCCGTCGTCACCGGCGGCGGCAGCGGTATCGGACTGGCCACGGTCCGTCGTTTCGCGGCGGAGGGGGCGAAAGTGGTCGTCGCCGATATCGACGCCGCGAGCGGTGAAGCGGCCGCCGAGCAGGTCGGGGGGCGGTACGTCGAGGTGGATGTCACGGACGAAGCCCAGGTCGAGGCGCTGTTTCAGGCCGCGGTCGACACCTACGGCGGGTTGGACATCGCGTTCAACAACGCGGGTATCTCGCCGCCGGAGGACGATTCGATCTTGACCACCGGCATCGACGCCTGGCGCCGCGTGCAAGAGGTCAATCTGACCTCGGTCTACCTGTGCAGCAAGTATGCGATCGGGCACATGCTCGAGCGGGGGAAAGGATCGGTGATCAACACCGCATCGTTCGTCGCGGTGCTGGGCGCGGCGACCTCGCAGATCTCCTACACGGCCTCCAAAGGAGGCGTGCTGGCCATGAGCCGTGAACTCGGAGTCCAGTTCGCCCGCGACGGCATTCGGGTCAACGCGCTGTGTCCCGGCCCGGTGAATACGCCGCTGCTGCGCGAATTGTTCGCCAAGGACCCCGAGCGCGCCGCCCGCCGTCTGGTGCACGTGCCACTCGGGCGGTTCGCGGAACCGGAGGAGATCGCCGCGGCCGTCGCGTTCCTCGCCAGCGACGATTCCTCGTTCATCACCGCTTCGCAGTTCATGGTCGACGGCGGCATTGCGGGGGCGTATGTGACGCCGCTGTAGGGCCGGCGTCCAAGCCCCCGCCGGACCGGCCTTCTCGGGCGCCCCTACCGCGGCGGTCGCCCTCGCGCGCTGCCGTCCACTCGCGGCCCGATCCCGTCCGTCGCGGCGCACGGCCCGGAATTCTGCGACCGATATGTGGAACTTGTCGACGGTGTCGTCGGCCCTGAAACGGCGCTGCTGCTGTGCACCACCGATGGATCAATTGTGACTGACATCACATTCTTTGGGTATCGGCAGTTCAGGACCGCCGTCGGCGAGGTCATGCCGGGGCGTCGCTGTTTGCCTGATGAGAAACGCGGGTATCGCCCTATTTCGTGCCGAACCTCCGGAAGTCAGGAGCCGGAGGTGGGAACGATTCGAGGTCCGTGTACGGGCTGGAGAGGACGTGCACGGTGACCGATCAGGCATCGGCGAGTTTCCCGCTGCGGCGTTCGGTGGCGGCTTCGGCTATGGGCAACGCCACCGAATGGTTCGACTACGGTGTCTACGCCGCCACCGCGACCTACCTCACCGACGCCTTCTTCCCGGGCGAGCTGGGGACGCTGGGCACCATGCTCGGCTTCGCGATTTCTTTCGTGCTCCGCCCGCTCGGCGGCATGGTGTGGGGTCCGCTCGGTGACCGGATCGGTCGAAAAGCCGTGCTGGCCACTACGATTCTGCTCATGGCCGCCGCGACCGGCGCCATCGGCCTGCTACCCACCCATGCGGCCGTGGGTGTGCTGGCGCCGCTGCTGCTGATCACCCTGCGTGTGGTGCAAGGATTTTCGACCGGCGGTGAATATGGTGGCGCCGCAACGTATCTGGCCGAGTGCGCGACCGACCGCAGGCGCGGGTTCCTGGGCAGCTTCTTGGAGTTCGGCACGCTCGCCGGTTTCGTCGGCGGCTCCGCGACGGTCCTGGCCTGCCAGCTCGCGTTCGGCTCGGACGCCATGCACGACTGGGGTTGGCGCATCCCGTTCCTGATCGCGATCCCGCTGGGGCTGACCGGCTGGTACCTGCGGGCCAGGCTGACCGAGAGCCCGGTGTTCAGCGAGGTTGCCGAGCACAAGCATCCGCCGGGCGGGTTGCGCGAAGTGCTGACCACTTATCGGCGCGAGACCCTCACGCTGGCCGGACTTGTCGTCGCGCTCAACGTCGTCAATTACACGCTGCTCACCTACCAGCCCACCTACCTGCAGAACACGATCGGCATGGGCGAGTCGGCGACCACCGCGATGATGCTGGTCGGGCAGCTCGTGATGATGCTGGTGCTGCCATTCTTCGGGCGTTTGTCCGACGCCGTCGGCCGACGCCCCATGTGGCTGTTCTCATTGGTGGGTCTGGCGGTGCTCGCGGTGCCGATGTACTGGCTGATGGGGCAGGGCGCCGGGTGGGCCATCACGGGGTTCATCGTGCTGGGGCTGCTCTACGTGCCGCAGCTGTCCACCATCAGTTCCACTTTCCCGGCCATCTTCCCGACTCACGTCCGCTACGCGGGCTTCGCCCTGGCCTACAACGTCTCCACCGCGGCCTTCGGCGGCACCGCCCCGCTGATCAACGAAGCGGTGCTCGAGGCAACCGGCTGGTCCCTGTTCCCCGCCCTCTACATGGTGGGCGCCTCGCTCATCGGCCTGGTCGCCTGGGCCTTCCTCCGGGAAACCGCAGGAACCTCCCTGCGCGGCACCGAGGTCCCCGATGCGGGCGAGCCGACAGTTCCACCCCGGCCCGCCCAACCCGCGTACTGAGTCCGGCCGGTACGACACCGGCCGGACGCGACTCTTGTGCTTCAGCGACGCCGGTTTCAACGACAACGCCCGATGGGCGAGGGATTCGGACGAGATCACCCTCGTCGACCGGCGGACGATGTGGGCACCCTGATGCGACGTTGCGCAACGGAGACCTCGGCGTCGGTTCGATATCGGTATTCCTCGGCCGAAACGCTTCGCCGTGTCCGCGGGTATCAGGACATGAACCCGATGAACAGGAGCAACGCGATGTCCGAACTCCGGCCGTTCTATCGGCAAGTGCAGACGCACTACGACGTCTCCGACGCGTTCTACGCGCTTTTCCTCGACCCCTCGATGACCTACAGTTGCGCCTATTTCGAGCGTCCCGATATGACGCTCGAGCAAGCGCAGTACGCAAAGATCGATCTCGCGCTGCGAAAGCTCGATCTGCGTCCGGGAATGCGGCTGCTCGACGTCGGCTGCGGGTGGGGCGCAACGATGGTGCGCGCCGCCACCGAGTACGGCGCCCGAGTTGTCGGTCTGACGCTCAGCCGCAACCAGTACGACCACGTCCGGACCATGATCGACCGAAAACGCCTCGCGGACGTAGAGGTTCGGTTGCAGGGCTGGGAGGAATACGACGACGACGTCGACCGCATCGTCAGCATCGGCGCCTTCGAGCATTTCCGGCGCGAGCGCTACCCGACCTTCTTCGAACGCTGTCATCGGATGCTGCCGCCGGGCGGCCGAATGCTCCTGCACACCATCGTCGGTTACACCCTCGACGAACTTCGGCGCCGGAATATCCCGGTGACCAGGGAACACGCGCTCTTCCATATCTTCATCAAGCGGGAGATCTTTCCGGGAGGCCAACTGCCGCAGCCCGCCGAGGTGACGCGCTGCGCCGGTCGCGCCGGATTCGGGACGGAGAAGATCCAGGAACTGCGACTGCATTACGCGCGGACTCTCGACTGCTGGGCGCAGGCGCTGCGTGCGCATCGCGCCGAGGCGATCGCGATCGCGTCCGAGGCGGTCTATGAGCGCTACCTGAAATATCTCACCGGCAGTGCGGCGAATTTCCGTAGCGGGCATATCGACGTCATGCAGTTCACGTTGGTGAAGGAGGGCGCGTGCCGGTAGCCGTCGCAGTACGCGGCGCGGTTGTGCCGCCGACGATCCGGTGTGCGGCAACTGGCACGGGCCGCGGTTCTCGGTTCCGAACGCGACATCCGTCGGCTCGAGCGCCGGCCGGAAAGCGTCGAACCACCGTCCGCACCGAATCGCGCGCGATGTTGTCATCGGACCGAGCCCCCGCGATATCCACTATATGAAGGATGCTCGGCCTGCCGACGGCCGCGGCCGGTCGGTGTTATGCGGTACGCGATGTGCGCGTCTGTGCACCGACGACGGGCTCGCCGCCGTGCTCGCCGCCGACCGCGCGCTGTTGCATTGGCGAGCCGTGCAAGCGCTCGGTGACCGCGGCCTGGCCGAACACGCGGTGCAGGAAACGCTGTTGCGGGCCTGGCGCTCGTGCGCCCGGTTCGACGAGGCCAAGGGCGCGGTCCGGACTTGGCTGCTGGCGATTCAGCGCAACGTCGTCGTCGACATGCACCGCGCCCGCGCCGCACGACCGGGTGATTGCGGCTGGGAGGAGCTCGGCGAACTCGGCGCCGCCTACGACGCGCGCCCCGACTTCACCGACGGTCTGCTTGACACTGTGCTGGTGGTCCAGCTACTGGCGCGGCTGCCCGCGTCGCAGCGGGCCGCGGTGACCGAAGTGATCCTGCGCGACCGCGCCTACCAGGAGGTTGCCGACGAATTCGGCGTGCCGGTCGGCACGGTGAAGACCCGGGTCCACTACGCTCTGCGATCTCTGCGCAAACTTCCGCAGCGCGCCTGACGGATGTGCGCCGCGCAGGCTGTAACACTTCGATAACGCGCCTTGCCTTGCTGAGACAGGCGTTGCCAGAGTGAATCATGGGTTTGGTGTTACAAGTGGGAAGGGAGGGGTGCCCCGTCCCGGGGCGCCGACCGCACTATGAAGCCAAGCATCATCAAGGCCGGAATCTGTACCGCCGTCACGGCCGCGGTAACGATGACGTTGTCCGGATTGCTGCCTTGCACCGCGCAGGCGGCACCGGCCGCGCCGGATATGGCGAACAAACTCGCAGGCAGAACCGTATTTCTCGACCCCGGACATCAGGGGTCGGAGCACTCCGAAAACCTTGCCAGACCGGTCAGCGATGGTCGTGGCGGTACGAAGGATTGCCAGACAACCGGCATGGCCACGATCAATGGCGTTCCGGAACACACCATCAACTGGAACGTCGGCCAGATCGTCAAGGCCGCGCTGGAGGGACTCGGCGCCCGCGTGGTCCTGAGCCGCCAGGACGACACGGGCTGGGGCGGCTGCATCGATGATCGGGCGAACGCGGCGACCCAGTCCGGGGCCGCCGTGGCGGTGAGCATTCATGCCGACAGCGCGCCCGCGGAGTATCACGGCTTCCACTTGATCGTCCCCGAACTGCCCGTTCCGAACGCGATCGTCAATCAGGTGCAATCCGGAGCGGGTCTCGCCGCGTCGCAGGCGGTGCGCGACGCGTACCGGCAGGCGGGCTTCGTCTCGGCGAACTACGGCGGCGTGGTGGACGGCCTGCAGACCCGCAAGGATGTCGCCGGGCCCGCGTTGACCGCGGTGCCCCTCGTTTTCCTGGAGATGGGTAACGGGGGCAATCCCGAGGACGCCGGGCTGCTGGAGACGCCGCAAGGCCAGCTGAAGCACGCAATCGCTCTGACGACCGGACTGGTCGGCTACCTGCTCGGCACGCCGTACGCGGGTGCGCCGTCGGATCAGTCGGCGGTGCAGAACATTCCGCAACCGGGCACGCCATCCGACCACCCAGCCGGGGAGCAGAAAACTCCGCAGGGACAGCCGGCTCCGGGTACGTCGCAGAACCCGACGATCCCCGGGCAGCCGCAGCGTCAGGTGAGTCCGGGGCAGCCGCAGAGCCAGGTGAATCCGGGGTACCCGCAGAGCCAGGGCAACCCGGGCTTGCCAGGTCAGTCGGTCCCGGGCACAACGCAATCGCAGCCGGCGCCGGGGACATCGGCGACACCGAAGGTGCCGGGGACCGGTCAGTCGCCGAACGCACCGAACGCTGAGCAAGTACCCGGATTCACCGTCACTCCGGGTTCGATCATGCAGTTGCTGTTGCCGCTGGCGAAATCACTCGGCATGGGCGACGACGCCGTGAGCACGGAGTTGATCAACCTGGCCTACACACTGGCGGGAATGCTGCTGGGCCCCGCGAAATAGTCCGCACACCGAACCCACCGGACGCCATCCTCACCACATCGAGGATGGCGTCCGGCTTTTTCAGCTGTTCACGCCGCGCAGTAGGGTGAGCGGAATGGCTGACCGGATTCCTGTTCTGCTCGTCGCGGGTTTTCTCGGTTCCGGAAAGACCACGCTGCTCAACTATCTGCTGCGGAACAATCGGGGAACCCGGATCGGCGTCGTGGTCAACGACTTCGGCGCGATCAACATCGACGCCATGCTGGTCGCGGGCCAGGTCGACGCGATGATTGCACTGGGCAACGGCTGCGTATGCTGCGCAGTCGACGTCACCGAGCTGGACGCGATGTTCACCCGCCTCGCGCAGCCGCGCGCCGAGATCGACGTGATCGTGGTGGAAGCCAGCGGCCTGGCGGAACCGCGGAATCTGATCCGGATGGTCATCGGAAGCGATAACCCGCGCATCCGCTACGGGGGCCTGGTGGAAGTGATCGACGCCGAGCAGTTCCCGGCGATCAGTGCTCGCCATCCCGAGCTGATCGCGCACCTGCGGCTGGCCGACCTGGTGGTGGTGAACAAGGCCGACCGGGTGGCGGCACAGCAGCTGGCTCGGCTGCGCGCGGAAGTCGCGACGCTCGTCGGTCCGGCGCCGGTGTACACGACAACGCACGGCCGGATCGATCCGGGGCTGCTGTTCGACGAACCACCGCGGGAGACGGCTCGGGTGGCCGAACAACTGAGCTTCGACGAACTGCTCGCCGACCACGACCACGACGATCTCGGTGCGCACCGCCATCTGCACGACGACTACAACAGCGTCTGCTTCGCCAGTGGACGAGAGCTGGACCCACGGAAGTTGATCGGCTTTCTGGAGAACCCGCCACCCGGGCTGTTCCGGGCCAAGGGCTTCGCCGCGTTCGGCGTCGCCGACGAGCGCAGGAAATTCGTCGTGCACATGGTCGGCCGCCACATCGTGTTCGAGCCGGGCAGCTGGTCGCGGGGTGAATCCCGTGGGGCGCGGCTGGTGCTCATCGGGGCAGGACTGCACACGGAGCAAGTTCTGGCCCGGCTGCACGAGACCGTGCACGACGCCGCCGATCCGCTCGACCCGCAGAGCATGCTCGGCGTGTGGCGATACACGCCCCACTGAGCGCACCAAATTCGCTCAGTGGCGCAAATGACGAACCGCGCTGTTCCGGTGCGCAGGGAGGCGAGTCGATGGGGCGCGAGTGCCGGCGACCCGCTCCGTGCTGGTATCACCCGCAGGCGTTCACCCATTCGGACAGGCCGTCGGCGAACAATTGCCGCTTCCAGATCGGGACTTCGTGTTTGATCCGATCGACCAGCTCCTCGCACGCGGCGAACGCCTCGCCGCGATGCGCCGCCGCCACCGCGACGACGATCGCGCGATCACCGATGGTGAGTGGGCCGACGCGGTGTGCTGCGGCGACCGGCAAGCCATGCGCGGCGGCGAGTTCGGTGCAGACGGTGTGCAGAAAGCGCTGCGCCTGTGGGTGCGCGGAGTATTCCAGGGCCGAAACGGCCTGTCCGCCATCGTGATCGCGGACCTTCCCGGTGAACACCACGACCGCGCCGTAGTGCGGTCCGGTCACCGCCGCCTCGACCTCCGCGGGGTCGAGTGGCTGGTCGCTGATCCGAGCGAGCCGGACCGTGGCCTCAGCCGTTGTCATGACTACCACCTCCGGCTACTTGTGCGAGCAGATGATCCAGCAGCGGTTCCAGCACCGCGATACCGTCTTCGACGCCGCCGGGCGATCCGGGCAGATTCACGATCACCGCGCGGCCCGCGAGGCCGGCTACCCCGCGGCTGAGGGCGGCGAGCGGGAATTTCGCGGTGCCGCGCTGCCGGATCGCCTCGGCCACACCGGGCAGTTCACGGTCGAGCAACGCGAGGGTGGCCTCGGGAGTCGCGTCGGTGGGGGAGGCGCCGGTTCCGCCGGTGCTGATCACGAGCGCGGGTTCGAAGCGCAGTGCGTCGGCCAGACCGAACTCGATCTCCGCGTCGGCGTACACCAGTGGGCCACGCACCGAGAAGCCGAGACCGGAAAGCCATTGCGCGAGGACCGGGCCGGTCGTGTCGACGCGAGTGCCCGCCGCGACGCCCGTGGAGGAGACCAGCACCACCGCGGAGCGTTCGGCCTCCTCGGGTTCCCGCTCGGGGGAGTCCGCGTCTTCCTCGGCGGCAACGTCGTTGCTGGTCCAGGTGATCTCGTCAGCCGGCTGCCGAATCTGCGCCTCGACCCGCTCCGCGGCGGCCGGACGCTCCCAATGTCCCCGCTTGCCACCGTCTTTGGTGAGCAGCCGCACATCGGTGAGGATCGCCGCGGGATCGACCGCTTTCACCATGTCGTGCAACGTCAGGCCGGCGACCGCGACCGCGGTGAGCGCCTCCATCTCGACGCCGGTGGGGCCCGTGGTCTTCGCGGTGGCCTCGATCGTGATGGCGGTGTTGGTGAATTCGAACTCGACCCGCACCGACGAGAGCGCCAGCTGATGACACAGCGGGATCAGCTCCGAGGTCTTCTTGGCCCCCGCGATGCCCGCGATGCGCGCGGTGGACAGCACGTCCGCCTTCGGCAGGTCATCGGCCCGCACCAGCGCGACCACTTCGGCCGTGGTGCGCAACTCGCCCGCCGCGACAGCGGTCCGGGCGGTGTCGCTCTTCTCGCTCACATCGACCATGCGGGCGCGACCTTCGTTGTCGACGTGGGACAGTCCGGCTGTCTCCCTTGTTCGGTCGCTGCGCTCGCTCATCCCTGCGCCTCGCTTGTGTTCGGCTCCGGAACGAGCGAGCGCCCAGTGGTGTCCCTTGTTCGCTCGCTCATAGTGACCACACTCGCACAAGTGCGCCCGCGGGCAATGCGGTGACCTCGGCGGGCACGTCGATCAGCACGTCGGCCCAGGCCATGCCCGCCACCAGATGCGAGCCGGGTCCCGATACCGCCTCGACCGCATTCGGGTACCGAGGCAGCGGGGATTGCTCCGACTGGACGTGGACCAACTTGCCCCGCAGGAATTGCCGCTTGCCCTCCGGGGAGCGCGGCACCGCGGCGAGCAGCGGAAGCTCGAAACAGTCCACTTCGGGCAGTCCGGCGAGGTGGCGCAGGATGGGGCGGGCGAACACCTCGAACGACACCATCGTGCTGACCGGGTTGCCGGGGAAACTGAGCACCGGCACCCCGTCGATGACACTGAGCCCCTGCGGACCGCCCGGCTGCATCGCGACCGAGCCGAACTGCCCGCCCAGCGGCTCGAGCACGTCCTTGACCACCTCGAAGTCGCCCTTGGACACGCCACCGGAGGTGAACACCACGTCGGCAGCCTTGGTCGCGGCGGACAGCAACGCGCGAAATCGCGCCGGATCATCGGGGCTGTGCGCCACCGAGACGACCTCGACCCCGTTCGCCGTGAGCGCGGCGGCCAGGGCGGTGCCGTTGGAGTTGTAGATCTGTCCTGGACGTAACGCGGTTCCCGCCGCTACCAACTCGTCGCCGGTGGTGATCACCGCGCCGCGCACCGCACCGAACACCGCCACCGTCGGCAGGCCGACCGCGGCCAGCGCCGCGACATGCCGGGGCGCCAGCAGGGTTCCCGCGCGGGCGAGCAAGTCGCCGGCGCGCACGTCGGTACCGGGCTCACGCACGAATTCGCCTGTGCTGCGGCCACGTTCGATGGTCACCATGGCGTCGTCGGCATGGGTGTCCTCGACCGGAACCACGCAGTCCGCCCCCGGTGGAAGCGGTGCGCCGGTCATCACCTTGACCGCCGCGCCGTGCGGCAGCGGCGTGCGGCCGGGCGCGCCGGCGGCGACCACGCCCGCCCGCGGCAGCGTGACCGGTGTGACCAGGACCGATTCCGCCCGCACGGCGTATCCGTCCATCGCGGAATTGCGGAATACCGGCAGGTCGATCGGCGAACGGACGTCCTCGGCCAGCTGCCTGCCCAGCGCCCGCGACACCGCGACGGACTCGACCGCACGCGCGGCCAGCGGCCGCAACAGCTGTTCGATGCGGTCGCGGTAGTCGTCGACGGGCCTGGCCGAAACGCTCGCGGGCCGGGGTTTCATGCGAGTCAGCCTAATCCGCGTGCCCGGACGCGCTCCGCCCGGCGGCCGCGCTGGGCGCCGGGGAGCCAGTAGTGGCCGTGGCACGGGCGCCCTCGGGGGGCCGTCCTGGATTGCGCCGGGTCGGGTATGGAGGTGACGGCCATAGAACGGATGGCGGCCGGGGCGTAGCTGGCGCGGCGGACGAGAGCGGAGGCGGTAGCGGAAGAGAGACAGCCGCGGGTCCGTGCCCGGATCGCGTCGGCCGGGCGCAGGCGGGGTAGCCGCCCGGCGTTCCGCGTTTCCAGCTTCCGCTGCCGGCCCGATCCGGTGACCGAAGTGATGCTGTGCCGCGGTCGTCGATGGGTGCGGTTTACCGGCGGCGCGGACCCCGGTGAGCGCTCGGAGGCCATTCCGCTCGCCGACAAATCGGAAGGGGCGGTCATAATGGACGTGTGACTCTGGTCGAGATCGGGATTCCCGCCGTGCGTTCCGGGCGTCCCTCGCTCGACGGCCGCCCCGAGACCCCCTATTTGCTGGATCGTTTCGGACGTGTCGCCCGAGACCTGCGCATCTCCATCACCGAGAAGTGCTCGCTGCGCTGCACCTACTGCATGCCGGAGGAGGGGCTGCCGGAGATTCCCCGGCACGAACTGCTCACCGTGGACGAGATCGTGCGGTTGGTGCGGCTCGCGGTGCGCGATCTGGGGGTGCGCGAGGTCCGCTTCACCGGGGGCGAGCCGCTGATGCGGCGCGAACTGGAGCAGATCATCGCGGGGTGCCACGCGGAGGTCCCGCACATCCCGCTGGCCATCACGACCAACGGTATCGGGCTCGAGCACCGCGCCCACCGACTCGCCGCGGCCGGCCTGCACCGGGTGAACGTGTCGCTGGACACCGTCGACCGGGCCGGATTCGCGCAGCTGACCCGGCGGGACCGGCTCGAATCCGTGTTCGCCGGTATCCGCGCCGCCCGGGACGCCGGACTGGCCCCGGTCAAGGTCAACGCGGTGCTGATGCGCGCGACGCTCTCCGGCGCGCCGGATCTGCTGCGCTGGTGCCTGGACGAGGGCTGCGAGCTACGGTTCATCGAGGAGATGCCGCTCGACGCCGACCACGAGTGGGCCCGGACCAACATGGTCACGGCGGCCGAGTTGCTCGAGGTGCTCGGCGCGCGATTCGAGCTCACCGCGTCCGGACGTGTCGATCCGGCGGCCCCGGCGGAGAAATGGCTGGTCGACGGTGGGCCCGGCACCGTGGGCATCATCGCGACGGTCACCCGCAAGTTCTGTGACACCTGCGACCGCACCCGGCTCACCGCGGACGGCATGCTGCGGTCCTGCCTGTTCAGCGATCAGGAGTTCGACCTGCGCCAGGTGCTGCGTTCCGGCGCCGACGACGAGGAACTGGCGACGCTCTGGCGCGGCGCGATGTGGAACAAGTGGGCGGGGCACGGCATCGACGGGGAGGGCTTCGTCCCGCCGGAGCGGACGATGGGAGCCATCGGTGGTTGAGATCCGCTACTTCGCCGCGATCGCCGACGCGGTCGGCAAGGACATCGAGACCATGGACTTTCCGGCCGGCGCCACGGTGGCCGACCTGCGCGCCACCCTTGCGGCCACCTACGGCCCGGATCTGGACAAGATGCTGGCGGTGTGCGCCTACCTGATCGGCGACGAACTCACCCGCGACCCCTCAGCCGTGCTCAGCGCCCGGGTCGACGTACTCCCGCCGTTCGCGGGCGGCTGATTTTATTGCAGCGCCTGCGGCGCTGCGGGTTCGCGGCCCCCCCTTATGGCTCGCGTCCGAGCGACCGGGCCGCGAACGGGGAATGCGCGGTCTCGCTTCGCTCGAAAGTCGGAGTTGGGCCGACGCGAGTGCGCTGTGCCGTGATCGTGGGACCAGAGTTCGCCTGTACGGGGGTCAGTAGCGGGCGGTGACCCGGGCCCCGGTTTCGTCACGGGCGTGGTGGGTTCGCGCGGACGCGAGCCGAGCCGCGAACAAGGGGATGCTCGGTCTTGCTCGCTCGGAAAGCCGGCTGAGCTGTGGTTGCTTTGGGGGCGCAGCGGGTGAGTGGCCGGCTCGTCCGGGGCCACCTCGGCGAGTGTGCCGACTACGGGCGCCACCAGGTGTCCAGGGGTGTGACCGGGACGGTCCGCTTGTGGCGGGTGTTCAGATAGATGGCTTCGACCTTGCCGGCGACTTCCGCGGTGACCTCGTTGCCCTCGAGGTAGTCGTCGATCTCGCTGTAGAGCAGGCCGAGTGCCTCTTCGTCGGGCAGCGCGGGACGGTCGTCCTCCAGGTCGGCGGTGGGTACCTTGGACCAGATGCTGGGTGGCGCACCCAGTTCTTGCAGCAGCGCCGCGCCCTGGCGTTTGGTGAGGCCGGTGAGCGGGGTCAGGTCGACGCCGCCGTCGCCGTACTTGGTGAAGAAGCCGGTGACCGCCTCCGCCGCGTGGTCGGTGCCGACCACCAGCAGATTTTCCTGCGCGGCCAAGGCGTACTGGACCACCATGCGTTCGCGCGCCTTGATGTTGCCGCGGACGAAGTCGCGCAGCTCGGGCACACCCAGCGCGGCGGCCGCCTCGGCGGCCGCCGCGTTCGCGCTGGGACGGACGTTCACCGCGACCTGGCGGTCCGGCTGGATGAAGCTCAGCGCGATCCGCGCGTCGGCTTCGTCGGCCTGCACCCCGTAGGGCAGCCGGACGGCGAGAAACGTCGCGTCCGCGCCCTCGGCGCGCAGCTCTTCGGCTGCGAGTTGGCAGAGCCGGCCGGTGAGGGCGCTGTCCTGCCCACCGCTGACACCGAGGACGAAACCCCGTGCGGGAGTGGCGTTCAGATAATCCTTGAGGAAATCGATCCGGCGCCGGACTTCGGCCTTCGGTTCGATCGTGGGCTGGACGCCCAATTCGCTGATGATCTGTTCGCGCACATTCCGCATGGCGCCCGAGTCTACTGGCGGCTCAACGGGTGACAACGTGGCGGATCAGGCGCTCCCAGTTGTCGCCGATCTGTGCGCGGGTGTAGCCCTGGACGTGCATCTGGTGCAGCACGAGTGCCGCCGCGAGTGTCCCCAGGAGCGCGTCGGCGAGCAGCGGGATCTCCCCGGCGGCCTCGGCCTGCCGCAGTAGCATCGTGACGTGGGCTCGCAGCAGTCCGTAGGGTGGGCTGGAATACCATTCTGCGGCCCCGCCGATTTCGGCAGCGCGGTGCAGATCACCCTCCAGTTCGATGTCCTGCAGCCGGGCCCGCCCGAATGCGACGAGCCGATCCGCTGGAGCAGCGCCGGGGCCGAGCGGCGGCGGCCCGGAGATGAAGGCCTCCTGGAACTTCCGCTCGGAGTGATCCAGCAGCGCGAGCATCAGGCCCGACCGGTTGCCGAACCGGCGGAACACCGTGCCCTTGCCGACCCCGGCGCGCTTGGCCAGCATGTCCATCGTGAGGCTGTCGACCCCTTGTTCACGCAGCAGCTCGTGGGCCGCGTCCAGCAGGAGCTGCCGGTTGCGCGCCGCGTCGGCACGTTCGGCAGGCTCTGATATGCCGGGCAGGGGCGTGCCGACCCGCAGCAGGCCCCGGCCCGGCAGGGGCGCGTCCGGTGTGGGATAGTTCACAGCACTCACGCACACTCCGCGGGAAGTAATCGGACCGCAGTCCGGTTGACCTGGGTGATACTACAGGCACCCACACTCAGTACATCAGGAGTTGTCATGAGCCAGACCCGCATCCTCGCACTTGTCGGCAGCCTCCGCGCCGCCTCGATCAACCGTCAGATCGCCGAGGCCGCCGTGCAGGCCGCCCCGGAGGGTGCCGAGGTCGTCCTGTTCGACGGACTCGCCGACATCCCGTTCTACAACGAGGACATCGACGGTCCCGATTCCGTACCCGCCGCCGCCCAAGCGCTGCGGGACGCGGTCGCCGCGGCGGACGGTCTGCTGCTCGTGACGCCGGAATACAACGGCACGGTGTCGGCGCTGTTGAAGAACGTGATCGACTGGGCTTCCCGCCCGTACGGCGCCGGGTCCATCAAGGACAAGCCCGCCGCCGTGGTCAGCGCGTCGGTCAGCCCCAACGGGGGGCAGTGGGCGAACGGGGACACGGCCAAGTCGCTGGGCGTGGCCGGCGCGAAGGTTGTCGAGGCCGCGCACCTGCAGTTCGGCGTCATCGGCGAGCGCTTCGGCTCCTCGCATCCGCGCGACGACGCGGAGGCGCTGACCCAGCTGGCGGCTACGGTGCGCACGCTGGCCGAGGCTGCGCGCGGCGAGCTGGCGGCCGTGTAAGCTCCACTTCCGGTCTTCGGCGAGGGCCGTCGTTACTGCGGTAGCGACGGCCCTCGCCGCTTTTCTGGAGTTTGCTATTGATTAGCCATCTTCTTTGAAATGTGATCTGCATCACTCTTACGCTCGGGCCGGAATCGAGCATCCAGGTACTTCTCGCCGTGGAATTTCATCACTGTGACTCGCTACATGTCGTGTTGTATGAATGTGTCGGCCACTAGGTGTAGTGTCTCCGGTACTGGAAGACGGTACGAGACCTCGCTTCGCCCGAGTGGTTCGATCAGGGGCTCGGCGTCCGGATCCAGGAGTTTGCGCACTATGTCGGATCGTGCACTGCATACGGATCACAGGCTGTGGATCAGGCACAAGGAGAGAGGGACATCAATGACCGTCACCGTGTACACCAAGCCCGCTTGCGTCCAGTGCAACGCCACCTACAAGGCCCTCGACAAGGCCGGCGTGGACTACGAGGTCATCGATATCTCGGAGAACGACGAGGCGCGTGACTATGTCATGGCCCTCGGATATCTGCAGGCGCCGGTCGTGGTGGCCGGGGATGATCACTGGTCGGGTTTCCGGCCCGACCGCATCAAGTCGCTCGCGACCGTGGCGGCCTGAGCGCGTCCACCGTTTCCGGTTCATCCGAGGGGCGCAGCCGGGCACTGGCGGAGAGGAGGAAGTCGACCATGTCGGAGACGACGGCGCTGGTCTACTTCTCCAGCGCCTCGGAGAACACACATCGTTTCGTCGAGAAGCTGGGCCTCCCGGCGACTCGCATTCCACTGCACACCGCCGACGCGCTGCGCGTAGACGAACCGTACGTGCTGATCGTCCCCACCTACGGGGGCGGTCGGCACGTCCTGGGGGGCAACCGTCCCGAGAAGGATTTCGTACCGCGGCAGGTCGCCAAGTTCCTGAACGATCCGCACAACCGGTCGCTGCTGCGCGGCGTCATCGCGGCGGGCAACACGAACTTCGGCGAGACCTATTGCTATGCGGGCGAGCTGATCTCGCGGAAATGCGGGGTGCCGTACCTGTATCGCTTCGAACTCATGGGAACCGCTGAGGACGTCGAGCGCGTCCGAGAGGGATTGGGATTGTTTTGGCAACAGCAACGACTGCACCGACCGGAAAAACAGCTCGCTTAGAGCAGCCCCCGGTCCGCGGCGCCGAAGCGGGCGAGGTCCTGGACTACCACGCCCTCAACGCGATGCTGAACCTGTACGGCCCGGACGGCACGATCCAGTTCGACAAGGACCGCGAGGCCGCGCACCAGTACTTCCTGCAGCACGTCAATCAGAACACGGTTTTCTTCCACAACCTGGACGAGAAGCTGGACTACTTGATCGAGGAGAACTACTACGAGGCAGAGGTTCTCGAGCAGTACAGCCGCGGGTTCATCAAGAAACTGTTCAAGCAGGCGTACGCCAAGAAGTTCCGGTTCCCCACCTTCCTCGGCGCGTTCAAGTACTACACCTCCTACACGCTGAAGACTTTCGACGGCAAGCGCTACTTGGAGCGGTTCGAGGACCGGGTCTGCATGGTCGCGCTCGCCCTCGCCGCCGGTGACGAGGTGCTGGCCGCCCAGTTGGTGGACGAGATCATCGACGGGCGTTTCCAGCCGGCCACGCCGACCTTCCTCAACTCCGGGAAGAAGCAGCGCGGCGAGCCGGTGTCCTGCTTCCCGGCGGGTACGCCGGTGGACACGATCGACGGTCCCCGCGCCATCGAGACGCTGCAGCCAGGTGACCGGGTCTTGTCCCACGACGGTTCCTATCATGCGGTCGAAGCGCTGATCGAGAATCCCAACGATCAAGCGCTGGTCGAGATTTCGCACTTCGGCCACAAGGAACCGATCCGATGCACCCCTGAGCATCCGATCCTGGTGTGGACCACCCGTGAGGTCGACACGCTCATCGACGCGGACGGCGCCGACCCGTTCAACGGTTTCGTGTGGCTGGCCGCGCGGGACGTGCACCCGACCGACTTCATCGTGACCACCGCGCCATTGGACGAGCGGGACCGGCGCGGGTTCGACCTCATGGATCACACCGGCGAAGGTGTGTACGAAGAGGTCGACGGGCTGATCCGGAAGGTGAACACCGACGCGAAGCATCGCCACAACCAGCGTTTCGTCGCGGTCAACCGCTTTGTCGAGGAGTCCTACGAACTCGGTCTGATTCTCGGGTGGTATGTGGCCGAAGGCCACGTGTCCAAGCGGTCGACCGACGTGAGCGTGCCCAACGGCGTACATTTCACCCTCGGCGCGGGCGACGTCGAATACCACGTCGAACTCGGCATGGCATTCAAGCAGGTGTTCGGGGTCGACCTGTCTTTGCACACCAACCACTTCGATCACTCCACGCGGATGGTGTGCAACAGTAAGGTCGTCGCATCACTGCTGTTGTCGTTGGCCGGGACCGGTTATGGCACCAAACAATTGAGCGGTGAGGTGCTCACCGCCGACGAGGACTTCCAACGCGGCCTGCTGGCTGGGCTGTTCCGCGGCGATGGTTGCAGCACCTCGGGCGGCATGATGCTCGATCTGGTCGACCCCGGGCTCATCGACCAGGTGCAGCTGATCCTGCGCCGCCTCGGCATCGTGTCGGTCGTCCGTAGCTACGTCAACCAGGCAGGCAATGTGACCGGCCAGGTGTTCGTGCCCGGCCTGCCGGGAAACAACGAGGACTTCATCTTCGACATCGGCAAGAACCTGTACAACTACGTCGGGCGCAAGGGTGCGAAGCGCACGACGTACCAGGTCGTGCACGGCCGCCAGGTATACGGTGTGCGCGCCGTCGAGCACACCACCGAGGTTCCGGAGAAGGTGTACAACCTCCACGTCGAGGAAACCCACACCTACTCGATCCGCGGTACGGTCGTCCACAATTGCTTCCTGCTGCGCATCGAGGACAACATGGAGTCCATCGGGCGCTCGATCAACTCCGCCCTGCAGCTGTCCAAGCGCGGTGGCGGTGTCGCGTTGCTGCTGAGCAACATTCGTGAGCATGGCGCGCCGATCAAGAAGATCGAGAACCAGAGCTCGGGCGTCATCCCGATCATGAAGCTGCTGGAGGACTCGTTCTCCTACGCCAACCAGCTCGGCGCGCGTCAGGGCGCGGGTGCGGTCTACCTGCACGCGCACCATCCCGATATCTATCGGTTCCTGGACACCAAGCGGGAGAACGCGGACGAGAAGATCCGCATCAAGACCCTCTCGCTGGGCGTGGTCATCCCGGACATCACTTTCGAGCTGGCCAAGAAGAACGAGGACATGTACCTGTTCTCGCCGTACGACGTGGAACGCATCTACGGCAAGCCGTTCGCCGATATCGACGTGACCGAGAAGTACTACGAAATGGTCGACGACAAGCGCATCCGCAAGTCGAAGATCAAGGCGCGCGAGTTCTTCCAGACCATCGCCGAGCTGCAGTTCGAGTCGGGCTACCCGTACATCATGTTCGAGGACACGGTGAACCGGGCCAACCCGATCGCGGGCAAGATCACCCATTCCAACCTGTGCTCGGAGATCCTGCAGGTGTCCACGCCGTCGGAGTTCAACGACGACCTGTCCTACGCGAGGGTGGGCAAGGACATCTCCTGTAATCTCGGCTCGCTGAACATCGCCAAGACGATGGACTCACCGGACCTCGCCCAGACCATCGAGGTGGCCATTCGGGCGCTGACCGCGGTGTCGGATCAGACCCACATCTACTCGGTGCCGTCCATCGAGCAGGGCAACAACAGCTCGCACGCCATCGGCCTCGGCCAGATGAACCTGCACGGGTACCTGGCACGCGAGCGGATCCATTACGGATCCGACGAAGGCATCGACTTCACCGACATCTACTTCTACACCGTGGTCTATCACGCGATCCGGGCGTCGAACCGGATCGCGATCGAGCGGGGCAGCTACTTCGGTGGGTTCCCGGAGTCGAAGTACGCCAGCGGTGAGTACTTCGACAAGTACACCGATCAGGTGTGGGAGCCGAAGACGGATCGGGTGCGGCAGCTGTTCGCCGACGCGGGCGTGCGCATCCCGACCCAGGACGACTGGCGTGAGCTGAAGACCTCGGTCATGGCGCACGGCATCTACAACCAGAACCTGCAAGCGGTGCCGCCGACCGGCTCGATCTCCTACATCAATCACTCCACCAGCTCCATCCACCCGGTGGCGTCGAAGATCGAGATCCGCAAGGAAGGCAAGATCGGGCGCGTCTACTACCCGGCGCCCTACATGACCAACGACAACCTCGAGTACTACCAGGACGCCTACGAGATCGGCTACGAGAAGATCATCGACACCTACGCCGCGGCCACCCAGCACGTGGACCAGGGTTTGTCGCTGACGCTGTTCTTCAAGGATTCCGCCACCACCCGCGACCTCAACCGGGCCCAGATCTACGCCTGGCGCAAGGGCATCAAGACCCTCTACTACATCCGCCTGCGCCAAATGGCTTTGGAGGGAACCGAAGTCGAGGGTTGCGTGTCCTGCATGCTGTAGTGCCGCTCTCGAAGGGGGTGGCTTCCCGCTATGTGGGAGGCCACCGTCTTCGCGCTGGAAGTCGGTGGCCTCTGCGGATGGCGTCGATGGTCGCGCCCACCACCCGGGTGGCGGCCTCGGTCAACGCACTTTCACTGGTGGAGTACGCGGTCGGTTGACACCTCGGGGCGTTTCACCGCGACCACGGTCAGTAGGTCGTCCAATCCTCGGAAATCATCCGGATTCGTTGTGAACAGCGGCAGCTCTTCGGCGATGGCTACCGCGGCGATCATCAGATCGGCGACTCGGCGGCGCGGTTTGCGTCCGACGCTGACGACGCCGGCGCAGACTCTGCCGTAGATGCGCGCGGCTTCCGCGCCGAAGGGAATCGGGTCGAACTCGTTCTCGGCGCGCTGGAGTACATCCAGGCGGCGGGCGCGCTCGATGTGCTCGTCATAAGAGTCTTGTTCGTCATTGCGACGCACCTCATGCGGTCCGGCCGACAGTTCCGCCAGGGTGATCGCGCTGATCGCCATCGCTTCGGGCAGTTTCTCCGGATCGATCCATCGGCGCAGGATCATTATGTTGGTGTCGAGCAGCCCCTGCTCCCACTCAGTGGGCATACGGATCGTCCGCCTCCTGAATGCCCGTGGCAGCCTGGTCTGCTCGGAAGGCGTCGATCGAGATGTCCGGCGCGCTGCGCGACATAGCCGCGAACTCGGCACGGGAAACGAAGCGCCGGCGTCGGCGCAGCGGAATCAGTTCACCGATGTGATGTCCGTCTCGGGTGACGGTGAAGGCCTGACCCTGCTGGACGGCATCCATGATCTCCTTCGACCGATTGCGCAGGTCGCGCTGGGTGATCTCAGGCTGTGCACTCATGAACGCATCGTATCAGCGGGGTGCTATCTGGTGCTACAAAGTGCCACAGCTGATCCAAACGGGCGGACGACGTGGGCCCGATCGCGGTGGTGGAGCAAACCGTTAAGCGGGCGGCGTCCGGCAGGAGGCCACCCGCTTCAGTGGGGTGATTCCGCTTACCGCGTCGACAGGGCGGGGATCACTTCGCGTTCGAACAGTTCGATGCCGGAGGTGTCGTAGGCGGACTCCGGGAAGTTCAGGATGGCGTAGCCCAGGCCCAGGTCGCGGACTCGGGTGAGGTTTTCGATGATCTGCTCGGGCGTGCCGACGGTGGCGGTGCCGCGGTAGAGGTCATCGATGTGGGACTTGGCCTGGTCGGCGCCGATGAAGGGGGTCAGGCGGGCGGCCAGGGTCGCGAGGCGCTCTTCGGCTTCGGCTTCGGTCGCGCCGATCGCGACGTTGAAGTTCGACGACCGCACGATCGCGTCGAAATCGGTGCCGACCTCGGCGCAGTGCGCCCGCAGGATCTCGGACTTGTGGGTGAACTCCTCGGGCTTGCCGCTGAAGTTGGTGTACTGCGCGTATTTTGCCGCGATGCGCAGCGTCTTCTTTTCGCCGCCGCCCGCGATCCAGAGCGGAATACCGCCCTCCTGCAACGGAAGCGGCCGCACCAGGGCACCGTCCACCTGGTAATGCTTGCCGTCGAGGGTGGCCGATCCGGTGGTCCAGGCCTGCCGGAAGATCTGCACGCCTTCGTCGAGCCGGCCCAGCCGTTCGCCGGCCGACGGGAAACCGTAGCCGTAGGCGCGCCACTCGTGTTCGTACCAGCCGCCGCCGATGCCCATCTCGACCCGGCCGCCCGAGACCAGGTCGACGGTCGCCGCGACTTTCGCCAGGTACGCGGGGTTGCGGTAGCTGATCGCGGTACACATCTGGCCGAGCCGGATGCGCGACGTCGACGCCGCGAACGCCGACATCAGCGTCCACGCCTCATGCGTGGCTTCCTCGGTGGGGATGGGGACGGTGTGGAAGTGGTCGTAGACCCACAACGATTCCCATGCTTCGCTCGCGTCGGCGCGCTGGGCGAGATCACGTATCACCCCCCACTGATCCGCGGGGTCGATGTCGACCAGATCGAGCCGCCAACCCTGTGGGATGAAAATGCCGAAGCGCACGATATCTCCTTCGCGTGTATGCCTTGTCGAGCCGTATTGCACAACCCGGCTCCCAATCCAACTGTTCCCAGCTTGCCCACTGGAGCATCGTTGGACTGTTCCCGGTTCCAACTCCGGCGTGTGGATGACAGCCGCGGGAAACGAGACCGGCCGAGCGCGTCACGTCCGCTCGGCCGGTCCCGGGTCCGCTTCCTACGCGCCGGTGAACTTCTCCCCGGCGATGGACTTCGACGGCTCGCCGTCGACACCCACCGGGATGTCACCCTCGAGTGTCGTGCGATACAGCACCCGGGTGACGTCGAGGTGGTTCAGGTCGCTCGGCGCCAGGTGCGCGGTCGCGCGATTGTCCCAGAACGCGAGGCTGCCCTTCGCCCAGCGGAACCGGACCGTGTAGGCCGGATTGGTCACCTCGTCGAACAGCAGCTTCAGTACCGCGTCGCTCTGGCTCGGGGACAGCCCGACGATCCGTGTGGTGAAGCCCGGATTGACGAACAGCGCCCGCTCCCCGGTCACCGGGTGCACCCGGACCACCGGATGCTCGGTCACCAACGGTGCGGCAGCGACCTTCTTCGCATAGTCGCTATCGGAGTCCCAGGCGGGCCGGTTGCCGCCGAATCGGTGCTCGGCGCGCAGTCCTTCGGCGAACCGCTTGAGCGACTCCGGCAGGTTTTCGTAGGCGGCCACGAGGTTCGTCCAGCCGGTGTCGCCGCCACGCTCCGGCGCGATCTCGGCGCGCAGGATCGAGGCCGCGGGCGGGTTGACCAGCGCGGAGACATCGGTGTGCCAGTAATTGTTGTAGCTGAATTTCCGGACGCCGAATCGCTTTTCATACAGGCGACTGTCGACCGCGAGGATCTCCGGGTGCTCGGTCGGCGCGTCGTCGTCGTAGGGGTGCGACGGGGTGACCGCGCCGAACCGCCGGGAGAAGGCGATCTGCTGCGCGTGATCGATGTGTTGATCGCGGAAGAACAGCACCTTGTAGGTGTGCAGCGCGTTGGTGATCGCTTCGACCTGCTGGGCGGTCAGTGGCTCGCGCAGATCGACGCCGGAGATGTCGGCGCCGATGTACCCGGCGACCGGGACGATCTGCACGGTGTCGGTGGTGGTGGGGTTTTCGTGTACGGCGGTCATCGCTGGAACTCGCTTCGGAATAGAGGATCAGATCGGTGCGGGGACCGAAGAAGTCGGTGGGATTCGGCCATGGCGACAAGAGCTGCGGTATAACCGCATGTAGTCGACGACGCGTCGCTTGGTGAGCGGCGTCATGGCGACCGCGTCCCGAGCGCGCGGACACCGAAACGTTCGGCCATGGTTACCCGTTCGCCGGGACGCGCCAGCGCGACAGACGGCGTTCGAGGGTGACCAGCAGCCCGTTGAACCCGAGACCGAGCAGCGAGATGGCCACGATTCCCGCGTACATGTTCGGGATCGCGAAGTTCTGCTGCGCGGCGGTGATCAGATAGCCGAGTCCGGCTTTCGCCCCGAACATCTCGGCGGCCAGCAGCACCAGGATCGAGCTTGCGGCCGCCATCCGCAGGCCGGTGAAGATGGCCGGCAGCGCCGCGGGCAGGACCACCTTCTGGAACAGCCGCAGCGGCGAGAACCCCAGCGATGCGGCCGATTTGATGAGCAGCGGGTCGACGGTGCGCACGCCGGTGATGGTGTTCAGCAGGATCGGGAAGAAGCTCGCGTACACCACGATCGCCACCTTCGAGGTCTCGCCGATGCCCAGCACCAGAATAAAGACCGGCAGCAAGGCCAGCGCCGCGGTGTTGCGGAACAGCTCCAGGATCGGGTTGAGGAAGTCCGCCACCGGCCGGTACCAGGCGATCGAGACACCCACCGGAACAGCGGCAGCCACCGCGATCGAGTATCCGACCAGCGAACGATTCAGGCTCGTGGAGAGGTGCGTCCACATTTCCCCGCTCGCCACGAGGTCGGCGAATGCCTGCGCCACCACCGAGAAGGGTGGCAGGAACACCTCGTCCACCAGTCCCAAGGTCGGTGCGAGCTGCCACAACAGCAGGAAAAGCGCGATCACGATCGTCGGTTTGAACAGCAGCCAGGCGAACCGGCCGACCGCGCGCACCGCCGTCGCGAGGAACGTTGGCGCGCTGAGCGCCGGGCGCACCGAGGCCGGACGGGACGGTTCGGCCGCGCTCTGCTGAATCGGGCGCTCGGTGAGCTGAACTGCACTAGACATGGGCCGCCCTCTCGGTGGTGGATTCGACATGGGCCGGGTGATCCGACAGTGATTCCCGTTCCAGGGTGGCCGCCCGCTCGACCTCGCTGTGCAGCAGCGTCCAGATCTCGTGGCGGTAGTCCCGGAAGCGTTCGGAGGAGCGGATGTCACCACCGGCGTCGCGATCGATCTCGACATCGACGATGGCTTTGATCCGGCCGGGCCGTGAGGTCAGTACAGCTACCCGCTGGCCGAGGTAGACCGCCTCGTCGATGCCGTGGGTGATGAACAGGACGGTTTTGCCGGTGGCCCGCCAGATACGTAACAGCTCGTCCTGCAAGGATTCTCGGGTCTGCGCGTCGAGCGCGGCGAACGGCTCGTCCATCAGCAGCACCTCCGGGTCGAACGCGAGGCTGCGCGCGATCGCGACGCGCTGCTTCATGCCGCCGGACAGTTCATGCGGATAGCGCTCGCCGAAACCGGAGAGCCCCACGAGCTCCAGGTAGTGCTCGGCGATCTCCCGCCGCGCCTTGCGGCGTAACCCCTTGGCCTCCAACCCGAACTCGATATTGGCCCGTGCCGTCCGCCAGGGCAGCAGCGCGTACTGCTGGAAGACGACGCCGCGGTCCAGGCCGGGCCCGGTGATCGGCTTGCCGTCCAGCAGGATCTCACCGGAGGTCGGCTTGCTCAGACCGCCGAGCAGGTCGAGCAGGGTCGACTTGCCCGAGCCACTCGGTCCGACCAGGACCAGGAACTCGCCCTCGCGCAGTTGCAGCGAGATGTCCTGGAGGGCGGTGAATTCCTCCTGGGAGTCGCGCACCGCGAATTGCTTGTTTACGCCGGTGAGGGACAGTTTCGGTGCCGTCGTGGTCATTTCGCCGCCACCGCCTCGCCGGTCGGCCCGCTCTGCGGCTGGTAGGTGCCGTTCGCGTACGGGTTGAACTTGTTGGTGAACAGATCCGTGGCTTTCAGCTTGCCGTTCGGCAGTTCGCCGTTGCGCACCAGCCAGTCGATCCAGATCTGGAGTTCCTTTTCCGCGACTACCGCGCCGGGCGCCGGGATTCCGGAACTCAGCCAGTACGGCACCAGGTTGGCGTTCTCGGCGCGGCCGCGCTTGGCGATGATGTCGTTGAAGCGTGCCCGCACCTGATCGCGGGGCGTCACCTGGAGCCAGCGGGTCGCTCGCGCGGTGCCCTGCACGAAGTCCTGCACCGCTTCGGGGTTCTTGGCGATGTAGTCGTCGCGGAAGACATAGGTGCCGTAGCTGGCTGTGCCGAAGATGGCCTTGTCGGTGTACAGGGCGCGAAGACCACCGCGTCCGAGGGCGGTGTCGCGCAGAACGCTGCCAAGGGCGCCGACGTCGACCTGCCCTTTACGTATCGCGTCCTCGGTGTTGACCGGAGGCACGACGATGAGCTGCACCTGCTTGATCTCCTCGTCGGAGAGGCCCTGCTGATGCAGCCACTCCCTGGTGATGAACTCGTGGTGCGCGCCGAGGGTGTTGACGGCGACCTTCTTGCCGATGAGATCGCGTGCCGAGGTGATGCCGGAGTCCTCACGCACGTAGTAGCCGGTGAACGATTGCTCGTCCGCGCCATAGGAACTGAGCACCGAGGTGACCTTCGCCCCGCCCGCGATCAGTTTCACCACAGCGCCGTTGAACGCACTGCCGAATTCGACCTGATTCGTCGCCGCGGCCTGGATATTGGCGGGGCCGCTGGTGGTATCACCTTCCCAATGCAAACTGATCTTCGAGAAGTAGCCGAGATCTTCGGCCAGCTCGAAGGCGCTGACCTGACCCGTGGTGCCTTGATAGCGGAGCACGGACTTGCCGTCGGCGGTCTTGGCGGGCGCGGATTGGCCGCAACCGGTCAGCACCGACAGGCCGGTGAACAGGGCGACGGTGGCGGCGAGCACGCGGGCGACGCGCCGAGGGGATAAGGGGTGGGCCATGTTGCGATCTTTCGAAGACGAGAAGGCGCCGTGCAGTTCGAGGACTCGGTGTGCGGCGGCGACACCACCGGACACGGTGGTGCGAAGGGCGGCGTCGGGATGGCGCGGCGACTCGGTGGAAACCGGGCCGCGTTACATCAGCGGCAACAGATCCCGTGCGGAATGCGCATGAGGTCGATCGCGCGACGGCGGATCAGTGCTGTGGCTGTCGACACTTCGAGACTCCGTGAGCTGTGTTGGGGCGTAGGCGAGGACCCATGAGCTACGACTCGAGGGCCCGCTTGGCACACACTGTCCCCTGTTCCCAGGCGTGGGAGCAACAGTTCTACGCCGGGTGCGTGAAACCTTGCGCTTCCGACGGAGATGAGTCATCGTCCGGCGACGGTGCGCGAAAACCGATTCGGTTATCGCGCTCACTATGAGGTGATCGTTGCCTCTATGAGGTGATCGTTGCCTCTATGAGGTGATCGTTGCCTCCGTAGCGATGTAAGCTGCGCAAGGACGTTTTCGACGCCCACGGATGTTGATTCGAATGGTGCGGATACCCGAGTCCGCGGCGACGACGAGAAGGAGGTGGGGTTGCGATGCGCAGCGAACCTCCCAGTCGAATGCCGCGCGGCGCCGCCCCTTCGCATGCCTAGCTGATCTGCGACGGCAGGGGGCCGCGCCCGCGGTGTGCATTTCGCGCTCCCTGTTCACTCCCGCATGTGCTGAGGTCCTCCCATGTCGCAGACCGACATCATCGAAGTACGTCCGACGACACTGTCCGAATCCCTGCAGGATGCCGTCGAAACCCGTTCTGTGGACGCCGCGCTCGACTGGCTCGGCAACCACCCGCCGCACGTCATCGCCGACCAGCTCGCCCGCATGGACGCGGTGCGGGCCGGAATGGCGTTCCGCCTGCTCGACAAAGATCTGGCCTTGGCCGTCTTCGAGGAGCTCGAGCCGGTGGATCAGCAGCAGATTCTGCAGGGTCTGCGTGATCAGAGTTTCCGTGAGCTGGTCGAGGGCATGGCACCCGACGACCGGGCCCGCATGCTGCGCGAAGCGCCGGCCAAGGTCGCCAAGAAGGTACTGGCCGGGCTGAGCGCACGCGAGCGCCGGATGACCGCGAGCCTGCTCGGCTACCCCGAGGGGTCCGCGGGGCAGTACATGACCCCCGAGGTGGTGGCGCTTCCGCGCGATCTGACCGTCGCGGAGGCGCTGAGCATGGTGCGGGCCAAGGGCGGCAACGCCGAGACGGTATACACGTTGCCCGTCGTCGACGCGGGCAGGCGCTTGACCGGCATCGTCGAACTGCGGGAGCTGGTACTCAGCGAGCCGGGCACGATGGTGTCGGAGCTGGTCGTCACCGAACCCGCCTTCGCGCGCGCGACCGATTCCGCGGAGAAGGCCGCCCGGTTGATGCGCGAGACCAACGACATCAACCTCCCGGTCGTGGACAGCGAGGACCGGCTCGTCGGGCTACTCACGATCGATGACGCGGTCGAGGTGATCGAAGCCGCCGACAGCGAGGATGTCGCACGTCAAGCGGGTTCCGCGCCGTGGGAGGGCCACTACATGGCCGCCCGGGTGTTCCAGCTGGCCCGCTATCGCGCGCTGTGGCTGCTGCTGTTGCTGTTCGCGGCGACCCTGACCGTGAGCGTCACCGACTTCTTCGAGAGCACCTTGCAGCAGGCCGCGCACCTGGCGCTGTTCATCCCGTTGCTGATCGGTGCGGGCGGCAACGCGGGCGCGCAGGCCGCCACCGCCTGCGTGCGGGCGCTGGCGGTCGGCGAGGTCCGGGTGTCGGACCTGTTCCGGGTGATCTGGCGGGAATGCCGGGTCGGCCTGGTATTGGGTTGTCTGCTGGCCGCCGTCGGCGTGGGGATCGGCACCGTGTTCGTCGGCACCCGCATCGCCTCGGTCGTCGGCATCACGCTGGTGCTGATCTGCGGCTGGGCCGCCACCATCGGGGGCGCCATGCCGCTGCTGGCGAAGAAGCTGCGCATCGATCCCGCGGTTGTCTCGGCCCCGATGGTCACCACTCTGGTCGACGCCACCGGGCTGATCATCTACTTCACCACGGCCAAACTGGTTCTCGGCATCTGAGCGGACGGGCGCGCTCCCGATGTCCGATCGCTCGTCCGGGCGACGGCTGCGTCCGGTTCAGCAGCGACCGGCACAGCCGTCGACCGTAGTTGCCGCCGTGGGTTTTTAGGATTCAGCCTCGCGTGGAGTCCAGCACCCACTGCCGGTAGCCGGGGTGGCCGTTGGCTACGGGAACCGCGAGGACTTGGGGAGTTTCGTCGGGGTGCTCGGCGTCGGCCCGTTCGATGATCGCGGGCACCAGGCCGGCGCGCGTGTGCAAGATGACGAGCGCCTGCGCGTCGTCGTGAATCCGCCCTTCCCAGCGGTAGATCGACC
Organism: Nocardia glycosmidis; assembly: GCF_052545115.1. Taxonomy (NCBI): domain Bacteria; kingdom Bacillati; phylum Actinomycetota; class Actinomycetes; order Mycobacteriales; family Nocardiaceae; genus Nocardia; species Nocardia glycosmidis. The sequence goes on from NZ_JBQWRH010000001.1 coordinate 398,167, forward strand.
GGATGGCCGGAATGATGTTGCCGCACGCCGCCAGTTCGTCAGCGATGAGCCTGCGCGTGAATTCGGCCAACCACACCGGGTCATCGGCGGTGATGGAGACATCTACGATTTCGTCTTCGGCCATGTCGTCACGTTTCCCTGGGTCTGAATCAGTTCGGCCATCAAGTGTTCGACCTGGTCACGGTCGCGCGACTCGATCACCCCGCTTGGCTGGCATTCGTCATTCCCCCACTGGTTCGGGAACCGGACCGAAATCGTCGTCGATCGGTTCGGAAAGTTGTTGGGCAAGAATAGGATCGGCGTAGATCGCCGCTGTGCTGCGCCATTCCTGGATGGTCTGCGCTAGGACCGACCAGCGGCCGAGCTCCGCGGAGGCTGTGAAGGCTCGGATGAAGTCCGTGACGAAGCGTGCTCGAGCGCTTAGCGGCAACACATCCACCCAGGGAAACTCATCCAGCAGGGATTCCGCAGCGACATCGGGGGGAAGATGGACAAAGATATTGCGCAGGGCGCGGGCTGCGGCGACGGATCCTTCGGACATTGCCTGCGCGTTGTCCTCGCGAACCAGAAGCAGCGGCGCGCCGTCGCGACGCCGTACCCGGACGGCGCCTTGATCCGCCAGCTTGGCGACCTCTTTGGGGTCGCGCTGTAGCTCGCTCCACTGCACTTCGGTAACCATGCCACTATTCTGAACTTTTTCAGAGTTCTTGCCAAGTCTTTAGACCTGCGGCGGGCGGCGGGTTGCTCCGTCGCCCGGCAGCGTGAGATCGAGGAAGTCTCAGAACTCCCAGTCTTCGTCCTCGGTGTTCACGGCTTTGCCGATGACATAGCTCGAGCCGGAACCGGAGAAGAAGTCGTGGTTTTCGTCGGCGTTGGGGGACAGGGCCGAGAGGATGGCCGGGTTCACCTCGGTTTCGTCCTTCGGGAACAGACCTTCGTAGCCGAGGTTCATCAGCGCCTTGTTCGCGTTGTAGCGCAGGAACTTCTTGACGTCCTCGGTGAGGCCCACCTCGTCGTAGAGGTCCTGGGTGTATTCGACCTCGTTGTCGTACAGCTCGAACAGCAGTTCGAATGTGTAGTTCTTCAGCTCGTCGCGCTCGGCCTGGGAGACCAGCTCCAAGCCCTTCTGGTACTTGTAGCCGATGTAGTAGCCGTGCACCGCTTCGTCTCGGATGATCAGCCGGATCACGTCGGCGGTGTTGGTGAGCTTGGCCCGCGACGACCAGTGCATCGGCAGGTAGAAACCGGAGTAGAACAGGAAGCTCTCCAGCAGCGTGGAGGCGACCTTGCGCCGGAGCGGATCGTCGCCGTTGTAGTACCCCAGCACGATCTCGGCCTTGCGCTGGAGGTTGCGGTTCTCCTCCGACCAGCGGAATGCCTCGTCGATCTCGCGGGTGGAACACAGCGTGGAGAAGATCGAGCTGTAGCTCTTGGCGTGCACCGACTCCATGAACGCGATGTTGGTCAGCACCGCCTCCTCGTGCGGGGTCAGCGCGTCGGGGATCAGGCTCACCGCGCCGACCGTGCCCTGGATGGTGTCCAGCAGGGTGAGCCCGGTAAAGACCCGCATGGTCAGCTGCTTCTCTTCGGCGGTCAGGGTGTTCCAGGACGGAATGTCGTTGGAGACCGGGACCTTCTCCGGCAGCCAGAAGTTGCCGGTCAGCCGGTCCCAGACCTCGGCATCCTTTTCGTCGGGCACCCGATTCCAGTTGATGGCCGACACCCGGTCAATCACCCTAGTTGTACGCGTCTCGTCCACTGTCATAGCTTGAGCCTAACCCCAGGTCGTTTCAGGTTCCTGGCGGATCGGGCGGCCACACCTCGCGGGTCAGCAAATCTGTCAAGCTCTAACCCGTCTGGACCTAGGAAGACTTACAGTGACGAAATTTCATTGAGGTGACTCGCAACATGTCGTGGTGTTCGAGTCTGTCACCCACTAGGGGTAGTGTCTGTCTCGGTGAACGACGCAGCCCTCAACCGGGGGAAGGTCTTCCGCCGATCGAGGGCTGACGTGGTGCATCTCCTACAATGCACACGCCACGTTACCCATGGTGGCTTCGGCTTGCCTCAGATAGGTGCCGAAGTGGTGGAAAGGTCATAGCGATCGTGCGCTAGAGAGGTTGTCGTCATGGCAACTCGTATCACTTCCACCAGTCGGTCCACCCGCACGGTCCGCGTGCCGGTGCGGATCAAGACCGGCAGTTCCACCCGGACGACCAGTGTTCCCGTGAAGGTCACGACTGTCACGAAGACCACGAAGTTCAAGTAGGCCGGGCCTCCTGGGGCCATGCCTGCATGGCCCAGGTTAGGGTCCGACACACTTTCGTTCGAGAGGTGGACCATGATAGTTACTGGAGCCTTCTTCGCCGAGCATGTCCGTGTTGCGGAAGGCAAACTAGATGTTCTTGGCGGGGTCTTTGACGGCCTCGTGGCGCCCCTGCGGCAGCCCGTGATGATCAATTTGGTGATGCTGCTTCAATGCGGGCCGGACGACGAGGGGCAGCCGACTCCTGTGAACGTCGTCGTCACGGACGAAGCTGGTCGGATTCGAGAGGTCGCAACCCCAACCGGCGAGATCGCAAGCGGTCTCAACTTCGAGCTTCCGGCGGACTTTTCGAACGGGGAGAACAGTTTCTATTGGCTTCCCATCCCGGTTGTCTTCGTAGGCGGCGGGCGGCACTCGTTCGTAGTGGAAGTGGGTGAGTCGGGAACGGTTGTGCCCCTGACTATTCGAGCGACAGCATAATCAATTCCTGAGAGGCTGGTCGTCGTGTCGCTCATTGACGACCAGCCGCTCGGGCGCGGTCTGCTATGTACTCGATCCAGTGTGATCGACTTTTTCGGCTGTTGCATCCGGCGCACGAGGGGGCAAGGTTCCCCAGGACGTGACCAGGGGAGCCGTCCCGACTCAACGGGTGCATATGCTCGATGTGATCGAACGCGCCACCGCAGTAGGCGCACCGGTCCGAGGCGATGCCTCGGCGCTCCCAGTCGGCTAAGAACCTGCTCGGTGGTGATGTCATCGGCCGGTAGGCCCGCCTTGCGGGCGCGCAGCTTGCCGTTCGAAAGTCGGTAATATAGTCACACCATAGGAGGGGTCTTTACGTTGTTTGACATTGTGATCTCAGCAGGTACATAAAGATGGAATTCGAGGGCGTTGATATTGCGCGCGTGGACGGTAATGTCCGACTTAAGCAGCAGCTGACGACGCTCGGGCCACTCGGACGCTACCCATACTTGACTGTAGGTCTTGCCCGTCGGCCGCCATTCGAAGGATGCGGGGCGCGATGGCGTCTTTTCTAGTCGGGTGATCTTTTCATCCAGGGTGGCAATCTGGCGCATTACCGGTTCGCGGGCGGCGGTGGAGTTGAGTCCGACGAGCATCCCGGACAGGTCTTCGATGGCGCTCTTGGCGGCGCTCAGTTCCATTCCATTATTGGTTGCCGGTATGTAGACCTTCTCTTTGACAGGCAGGTGCCCCCATTCGCTCAGAAAAGTCTCTTCGAGCAAGTTTTCTAGGACATCTGCTTTGATATGCGCCTTTGGGTGGTCGCCCCGACACCAGTAGTATCGGTACACGTGATCATTCTTGGTGTGCTGGCGGATGGAGTAGTTGTTTCCGCAATCCATACACTTCGCCACATCGAGCAGCCGCGACGGCTTGCGAGTTTGGGTGGCCTGGGGAAGACGCCGCGCGTCTAGTGCGGTCTGTAGTTGGTCCCAGGTCTCGATGCTCAGAATTGGGTCAGAGAGGTAGATCGGCTCCCCATCCTCGTCTCGGCAGGTCTGGTTATCTTTGGTGGCGTGGCCGAGTAGCAAACGCTTGGTGAGGATCTGCCATACCGTTACCGAGTCCCATCGCTTCGACTTGCCCTTAGAGGTCGGTACGGATTCCTCGGTGAGGGTGTGGGCCACTTCGGAGACAGACATCCCGCTCAGTACCAGAGAAACCATCTTCAAGATGGTCTTGGACTGCTCAGGATGTGGTCGGAGTTTCCATCCGACATCCGCTTTGTACTTCTCGAATCCGTACGGGATCGCGCCCCCAGCGAAGCGTCCGTCACGGAGAAGCTTCTCCCGGCTGGATTTCACTCGCTCTTGGATCGCTTCAAGTTCACCTTCCGCGACACCCGCGAGGACGTTCGCGACAAGTCGACCGACCCACGTCGACAAGTCGATGTTGTCGGAGATGCAGACCAACGTCTTTTTGTGGTCCATGCAGAACCCAAACAGCGCGTTAAGTGGGATGGCTCGACGGCCGAAGCGGTCGAGCTTCCACGCGACCAGAGCGTCATAATCGTCCACGCGCTCGACCGTGAGCCACGGTCCCAAACCCTTCGTCTCGAAGGGGGAGAGAGATCCCGATACCGAGATGTCCTCGGCCCATCCCACGAGAGTGTGACCGTGCATGTCACACCACTTGCGGATCATCTCTTGCTGACGCTCTACAGAGGTCGACTCCTCTGTTTGCTGGCTGATGCGGATTCTGCCGACCACCCGTAACCCTTGCTCCATGGTGTACAACTTATATGAGTAACGACGCCCGATCGATCAGTTTCATACTGCCTTCACGCCTTTCGTCCAGCTCGCTGTCGGCACGGAATGTCTTCTCCCTGGAACACTACTCCTTGGGGGTGACAAGTCCGCGTAGCACAACACCTTGTGCCGCCGCGGCAGATGTCCGGGTGCAAGAGTGCCGGGACGCGCCGCGCGCGGCTCCCTATTGTGCGGCACGCCCCCGCCGGGGCCCACATCGGTCCGTGCCTGGGCGCGGCTGCCGATCACCATCGACGTGCCGGCGATCCGGGCGCCGGGCGGGCAGCTCGCGGCCGGACAACCCGCGAAGCGAAAAGCTCATCGCCTGCTGGCGCGGCGGTAGCCGATGGCCGCGGGGACGGCGAAGACGATGATCGCGCCGAGTGACCACGCGAACGTCAGGGTGAGCGGCCGGGCCAGGGGCCCGCCGAAGGCGAGGGCGCGCATGGAGTCGACGGCCACCGACATCGGCTGGTTGCGGACCACGGGCTGAATCCACTTCGGAAAGGCGACCAGCGGAACGAAGCCGGTACTGAAGAACATCATCAACGAGGTGAGGATGGTGATCGCCTCCACCAGCGTCGCTTTCGCGGTGAAGACGGCGACCGCGGTGACGATGGTGGCGAAGGCCAGCCCGAAGAACACCGGCAGGGCCAGGAAGACGATCGTCGCCCCGACGCCTTGGTGGAAGCGGAACCCGAGCAGGTAGCCGACCAGAATGACGGCGAGGGCGCACACGAAGATGCGGCACCCCTCCGCGAGGATGCGGGAGGCGAGACCGGAGGCGCGGTGCACCGGAAGCACCCAGAAGCGGGCGAGCAGACCCGCGTCGCGCTCCCTGCCGAGCAGGATGCCGCCCGCCACGGCCCCGGACACGGCGGCGACCAGGGCGACCATCGGCACCGATCCGTACAGCGCGCTCTCGCCGGTGAATTTCTGGATCTGCCGGCCGACCACGGTGTTCAGCATGATCAACAGCAGGCACGGGATGATCAGCGTCTCCAGCAGCGTGACCGGGTTGCGCGCCCAGCGCAGCAGCAATCGCTGCGTCTGGATCAGCGTGTGCCGCGCCAGTGCCGACATCGACATTTCCGAGCCGGTGATCAGCTCGCCCCTGCGATCGGCCGGCAGTGCCATCACGCCCTCCTCGAGCTCAACCGCATCGACAGCGGAACGCAGATGATCAAGATCCCGATCGCCCATGCCAACGGCGGGGCCAGCAGCGACCACGTCACCTGGCCGGCATTCGGCCCGGTGTCACCGGCGAATGCCCGCAAGGCGATGGCCCATTGCGAGACCGGCTGGTTGCGCACGAACGGCTGCACCCACGTGGGGAACTGATGCGCCGGAGCCAAGCCCGTGGACAGCATGCCGAAGATCAGCGGCGGCAGCACCAGCGCCTGCGCGGTCGCCTCCGGGTTGCGCGAGACCGTCCCGATCACGTCGCCGCCCAGCATCAGCGCGAGCCCGATGAGAAAGGAGAACAGCACGAAGCCGGTGGTGTGCGCGGTGTCGAGATAGAAGCGGAATCCGATGACGTGGCCGCAGACCAGCGCGGTGATCAGCGCGATGGCGAAGCGGAAGAGATTGCCGGACATGCGCGCGGCGACCGGAACCAGCGGCGGAATCGGCATCGCGCCGAAGCGCCGGTTGAGTCCGGCGACCGAATCGGTGGCCGCGCGGAATGCCGCCGAGACCGCTGTGAACGCTGCGGCCTGCAGCACCACCAGCGGCATCATGAACTGGGCGTAGCTGCTGAAACCCGTGCCGGAGAAGGTCATCACGGTCTTCAGCGGGATGTAGAAGCTGGCGGTGAACGCCGCGGGTGCCAGCACCGAGGTGAGCACCTCGCCGCTTTGTACCGACGGCGCGATCAGCCGGGTAGTGAGCACCCACCACTGCTGTGGTCGCAGCGGCGTAGCGCGGGTCGGGGCGAGCCACGTCCCGGCGGTCACGACACGACCTCCGGCTGGGCGGTCTGCTCCACCGTCGCCAGATGCCCGGTGAGCTTCAGGAAAACGTCGTCGAGCGAGGGGCGGCGCAGGGCGATGTCCAGCAGCTCGAGGCCCGAGCCGTCGAGCCGGCGCAGCGCCTCGGCGAGCGTCTTCGCGCCGTCCGGCGCCGGGATGGAAATCCGGTCGGATTCGGCGCTGAGCACGGCTCGGTTCTCCTGCGGCACCAGCGAGCCCAGCGCCGCGGCGATGGCGGGCAGGTCGTTCAGATCCTGCGGCACCACCTCGCAGTAGCTGCCTCCGGTCCGTGACTTCAGTTCGTCGGCGGTGCCTTCGGCGATCACCACACCGTGGTCGATGACGATGATCCGGTCGCTGAGCGCGTCCGCCTCCTCCAGGTACTGGGTGGTGAGCAGGGTGGTGATGCCCGCCTTCTTGAAGCCGGACACCAGGTCCCAGACGCCCTGCCTGCTACGCGGATCGAGTCCGGTGGTCGGTTCGTCCAGGAACACCACATCCGGGCGCACGACCAGACCACAGGCGATGTCGATGCGCCTGCGCATACCGCCGGAGTAGGTGCCGACCCGGCGGCTCGCCGCGCGCTCGAGATCGAATTCGGCGAGCAGCTCGTCGGCGCGGGCGCGGGCGGCCCGCTTGCGCAGGCCCATCAGCCTGCCGAACATCACCAGGTTCTCGTAGCCGCTGAGCATGTCGTCGAGCGCGGCATACTGGCCGGTCAGCATGATGCCGCGGCGCACCGCCGCCGGGTCGGCGACCACGTCGTGCCCGCCCACCAGCGCACGGCCGCGATCCGGGCGGATCAAGGTCGACAGAATATTCACCGTGGTGGTCTTGCCCGCGCCGTTCGGCCCGAGGATGCCGAGCACCTCGCCCGGCTGCGCCGCGAAGTCGACTCCGCGCAAGGCCCGGACCGGGCCGAACGATTTCTCGATTCCCTCGACGACGACTCCCTGATCGAAGCTCATCCTCGGCCTCCCAAATGTGCCTCGAGCACGCGCGCGATGACCGGCAGCACCTGCGGCGCGGTCAGTTCGTCGTGCGTGACCTCGATGTCGTGGTTGATGATCTCGCCGGTCACGTACGGACGCCAGCCGTCCGGACCGAAGATGTCGGAGGTGTCGACGGTCGCGCTGAAGTACACGATGTCGCCATCGAACACCGGGCGGCGATAGCCGGTTCTGGTGCGTGCGGCGGCGTTGTACGACCCGGCCATCCGCTCCAGGGTGGCGGCGTCGACCAGCGAGACACCGCCGAGCCGTTCCCGGATCAGGTCCGCCGCCTGCTGCGCGGTCGCTTCGGCGGGCACGTCGTGGATGCCGAACACCGAGCCGAACGTGCTGATGAACGAGCCCGCGGTGAGCCGCTCGATGCTGTCGCCGTCGATATCGGCGGTGTCGGCGTCCAGCAGCGCGACCACGCCGACGTCGGCGCCGTCGCGCTTCAGCTCGGTCGCCACGGCCTGGGTGATGAGCCCGCCGAAGGACCAGCCGAGCAGGTGGTATGGACCTTCCGGTTGCAGGCGGCGGATCTCGCGCACATAGCGGTCGGCGAACTCCTGGATCGAGCGCGCGGGTGGCTCGTGGCCGCTGAGATCAGGGGCCTGCAGGCCGTAGATCGGCCGGCCGGGGGCCAGCGTGTCGGCGAATCCCAGATATGTCCATGCCATCCCGGACGAGGGATGGATGCAGAACAGGGCGGGTTCGTCGCCGCCGAGCCGGATCGGCAGGACGACGTCCAGTCCGAGACCGCCCGCAGCCGGAGTGGCCGGCGGCGCGATGGCCGCGGCCTCCTCCTCGGCCGCGGTCCGGGCCGCCGGAGTCTGCGCGTAACGAGCTGCGGCGCTGAGCGTTTCGACCCAGAGATCGGCCAGCTCGGCGACCTCGTCGGCGCTGAGCAGGGTCGCGGGGAAGCCGAAGCTCGCGCGCAAGTGGTCGCCGATCACGACGGCGTTCACATCGATCGCCGACTGCAAGGGCACGTCGGGATGTTCGGCGACGTGCACGTCCCCCAGATCGTCGGTCGGCAGCCAGCCCAAGCCCTCCAGACCCGCCGGGATGTCGCCGGTGGAGTACCTGCCGAGGTAGTTGAAGCCGACCCGCCCTGGGAGGCGTTGCGGGAGCTGCCGCGCGCTCTCGGGGTCGAGATAGCGCAGCAGGCCGAACCCGATGCCCTTGTCCGGCACCGCGAGCAGCTGATGCTTCACGGCGCGAATCGCCGCGCCGAGCGCGGGTCCGCCGACGAGCGCGTCGTCGATGTCGATCCCCGTCAGGTCGAGGCGCACCGGGTAGATGCTGGTGAACCAGCCGATGGTGCGGGACAGGTCGGCGCCGGGGACGACTTCTTCCTGGCGGCCATGGCCTTCCAGTCGAAGCAGCGCCGTCGGCTCGGTGTCGCGCCACCGCACCAGCGCCAAGGCGAGGGTCGCCAGCAGCGTGTCGTTGACGCTGCCCTGGAACAGGCTGGGCAAGGTGGTGAGCAGCGCGGCGGTGACCTCCGCGGACGCCTCCCGCTCCACCATGCGCAGCGTGCCGGTGTTGTCGAGCGCGGGGTCCAGCTCCCGGCCGCCGATCAGCGGGTCGGGTCCGGCGACAACGTCGCGCCAGTAGGCCAACTCGGCGCGCCGGGGTTCGGAGCGCGCCTGCTCGGCCAGCGCGTGCGCCCAGCGTCGCATCGAGGTCCCGGGCTCCGCGAGCACCGGCGTGTTGCCGACCGACACCTGGGCCCAGGCGGCCACCAGGTCCGGAACCAGGATGCGCCAGGACACGCCGTCGATGGCGAGGTGGTGGGCCAGCACGATCAGCCGCCCCGGGCCGGTGCGTGCGCCCGCGGCGCCCACCGGGTCCAGCCAGATGAACTGCAGCAGCGTGCCGGTTCCCGGATCGAGCCGGTTCGCGGCGGCGTCCAGCTCGGTCATGGCGAATTCGTGCAGTTCGATCGGCTCGATGGCGTCGAACTCGACGCGGTGCACCAGCGCGTCCACCTCGACCGAGCCGGGCGGGCCGACCACGATGCGCGGGCCGTCATCGGCATCGGTGGCCAGCCGGGCGCGCAGCATGTCGTGCCGATCCACCGCGGCGGTGAGCACTGCGACGATCTGCGCGCGCTCGATGCCCACCGGCAGCTCCAGCACGGCGGTCTGGGCGAAGCGGTCGTAGTTCCCGCCGCGCTGCAGCATGTAGTGCGCGATCGGCGGCAGCGGCAGTTCGCCGATCCCGCCGCCGGGCAGTTCGTCCAGCGTCACCGCCGTGCCGGCGGCCTCGACCGCCGCGGCCAGCGCCGCCACGGTGCGGTGCTCGAACACCTGCAGCGGAGTGCAGGTGATGCCGTGCTGCTTGGCCCGCGACACCAGCTGGATCGCCAGGATGCTGTCGCCGCCGAGTGCGAAGAAGGAATCGTCGGCGCCGACTCGTGCGATCCCCAGCAGTTCGCCGACAATCGTGGCCAGCTGCTGCTCGGTCGGCGTGGACGGCGCGCGGTACTCGGTACGGTCGGCGGTGAATTCCGGGACGGGCAGCGCCTTGCGGTCCAGCTTGCCGACCGCGTTGAGCGGGATCGCGTCCAGCACGACGAACGCCGAGGGGACCATGTAGCCGGGCAGGATGTCGGCGGCGAAGGCGCGCACCCGCGCCACGTCGAGGTCGAACCCGGGTGCGCGGACCAGGTAGGCGGCCAGCGCGGTCGCCCCGGTGGGGCCGGGCACGCCGAGCGTCACCGCGAAATCGACCCCTTCGGCGCGGCCGAGTACCGCATCGATCTCACCGAGCTCGATACGCTGGCCACGCACCTTGACCTGGAAGTCGGTGCGGCCCAGGTACTCCAGCTCCAGTCCGGCCGCGGTGCGGATCCAGCGCACCAGGTCACCCGTGCGGTACATCCGTTCGCCCGGCGCGCCGAACGGGTCGGCCATGAAGCGCGCGGCGGTCAGGCTTGCTCGGGCGTGGTAGCCGCGGGCCAGGGCGGGCCCGGCGAGGTACAGCTCGCCCGCCACGCCGACCGGGACCGGGCGCAACCGGTCGTCGAGGACCAGCACGGCAGCGCCCTGCACCGGGGTGCCGATCGACACCGGCAACCCGAGCTCGAGCGCCGCCGAACCCGTTGCCCAGATGGTGGATTCGGTCGGACCGTACAGGTTGACCATGGTGCGGCCGATGGCCCAGCGTTCGACCAGTTCGGCGCCGACCGCCTCACCGGCCACCGCGAGCACCCGAACGCTGGTCACCTCGGCGGGGTCGAGGGTGGCCAGCGCGGACGGGGTGATCACCATGTGCGTGACCCGCTCGGCGTCGATCAACTCGGCGAGCGCGCTGCCGCCGAACACGTCCGGCGGCGCGACCACCGACGCGCCACCGGAGCCGAACGCCATGATCGCTTCGAACACCGACGCGTCGAAACTCGGCGACGCCACTTGCAGCACCCGGGAATGCTCGTTCAGGCGCAGCGACGACTGTTGCGCCGCAACCAGATCGGCCAGGCCGCGATGCGAGACGGAGACGCCTTTCGGCGTGCCGGTGGAACCGGAGGTGTAGATCAGCCACGCCGCATTGTCCGGCCGGATGGGGCGGGGCAGGTCGCGCTCGTGCGGCGCGTGGCTGCTCGCGGCGCCCCAGCGTTCCACGAGGGCGAGGTCGTCGAGCACCAGCCAATTCGTGCTGTCGGGCAGCAGCGGGCGGTACGCGGCGAGGGTGAGGCCGAGCCGCGCGCCGGAGTCGGTGAGCATGTGGTCGATGCGGTCGATCGGATGCTTCGGATCGACCGGCAGGAACGCCGCACCGGCCTTGGCGACGGCCCACATGCCGGTGAGCAGTTCCGCCGAGCGCGGAAGCCCCAGCGCCACTACGGTTTCCGGGCCCGCGCCCGACTCGAGCAGAATGCGTGCGAGGCGATTGGCGTGCGCGTCGATCTCCCGGTATGTGGTGGTGTATTCGCCGGCGACGATGGCGGGCCGGTCCGGGTGCTGCTGTGCGGTCCTGGTCAACAGGCCCGGAAGCGTTGTCGTTGGGGCGGTTTCGGGACCGCGTACCGGCACCAACGTCGCGCGTTCGGCGTCGTCGAGGATGTCGATGTCGGCGATGCGTACGTCGGGTCGCGCGAGAATGGTCGTCAGCACGCGTCGCCACCGGGCAGCGAACGAGGTCACCGTCGCCTCGTCGAACAAATCCGTCGCGTAGGTCAGCACACCGTCGATGCCTGCCGGGACGCTCTCGCTGAACCGTTCGCGCAGATCCAGGGTCAGGTCGAATTGGGCGGCATTGCGGTCGAAATCCTCCACCTCGAAACGCACGCCGGGCAACTCCAACACCGGTTCGACGAAATTCTGCAACGACAGCGACACCTGGAACAGCGGGTGGTGCGCGGTGGAACGGGCCGGGTCCAGCATTTGGACCAGTCGCTCGAACGGAACGTCGGCGGCGGCGAAGGCGTCCAGGTCGGTGGACCGGACGGTGTCCAGGAAAGTCGCGAAGTCGATCGCGGGATCGACCGGCGTGCGCAGCGCCAGGGTGTTGACGAACATGCCGACCAGCTGGTCGAGCGCCTCCTCGCCGCGACCGGCGACCGGGGTGCCGATCAGCACGTCGTCGGTGCCGGCGAGCCGGGCGAGCAGTACCGCGAGCGCGGCGTGCACGACCATGAACGGGCTGACTCGCTGTGCCGTGGCGAATTCCAGCAGCGCGGCGTGTGTTTCGGCGTCGACGGTGCAGCCGACATCGGCGCTGTGCATGGTCTGCACCGCCGGCCGCGGACGATCCGACGGCAGTTCCAGCACATCGGGCGCGCCCGCGAGGGTTTCGCGCCAGAACCGGATCTGGTGCGCGGCGGTCGATTCCGGGTCGGTCTCGTCGCCGAGCACCTCGCGATGCCAGAGCGCGAAGTCCGCGTACTGCACCGGCAGTGGGGCGCGGGTGGCGTGTCCGCCGCTGGACCGTTGCGTGTACGCGGCGGCCAGGTCGGCGGCCAGCGGCGCCATCGAGGCGCCGTCCGCGCTGATGTGGTGCACCACCAAGACCACGACGTGCACCGGCGCAGTCGCCGATATCGCTTCGGGCCCGGCCGCATAACTCGACGAGACCGGGGCGGTCCCGGTCGGTGCGGACGCGACCGGTGCGTCTGCGGTGCACGGGCCCGACAACACCGGCGCGGCACCCGTGGGCGGCTCCGCCGATGGGTGCAGCCGGAACAGGCCGACGCGCAGCGGTGCTTGCGTGGCCAGGTCGAATCCGGTGCCGGCCAGCTCGCCGATGCGGGCGCGCAGCGCCGCACCGTCCGCGGTGTCCAGCACCGGCATCGCGGGCGTGGTCACCTCGGCGTCCAGCACCACCTGGCGCGGCCCGTCGGTGTCCGCGGGATAGAGCGTGCGCAGGCTCTCGTGCCGCTCGACCACGTCGGTGAGGGCGGCGCGCAGTGCGTCGACATCCAAGTTACCGGTCAGCCGCAGCGCCACCGCGATGTTGTAGGCGGACGAGGCCGGATCCATCCGGTTGAGCACCCACATGCGCTGCTGCGCGGGCGACAGCGGGACGCGGTCCGGACGAATTCGCGGCGCGAGGGCGAACCGGCCGGTCGCTCCGCTCGTCGCCGGCACGACTCGGGCGGACAGCTGGGCCACCGTCGGCGCGTCGAACAGATCGCGCAGCGCGATCCGCGAGCCGAGCGCCGTGTTCACCCGCGCCACCACCCTGGTCGCGCTCAGCGAGTTGCCGCCGAGTTCGAAGAACGATTGATCGGTACCGACCCGCTCGCGCCCGAGCACGTCGCCGAACACCGTGGCCACGGCCTGCTCGACCGGCGTGCGCGGCGCGAGGTAGGGACGGTGTGTCTGCGCGAAGTCCGGCACCGGGAGGGCTTTGCGATCCAGCTTGCCGACCGGAGTGAGCGGAATCGAGTCCAAGACGATCAAGTAGCCGGGCACCATGTACCCCGGCAGCTCGGCGGCCACCTGGGCGCGCAGCCGCTCGACGTCCAGCCGCACGCCCTCGGCCGGCAAGACGTACGACACCAGGACGGTGGTCCCGGCCGGACCGGTGCGCCCGATCGTGACCGCGTAGTCGACCTCGTCGTCGCGGGAGAGCACCGCGTCGATCTCGCCCAGCTCGATCCGCAGGCCGCGGATCTTGACCTGGAAGTCGCTGCGGCCCAGGTATTCCAGCTGCTCGCCGCCGTCGGGCCCGGCCACCCAGCGCACCATGTCGCCCGTGCGGTACATCCGCCCGCCGGCTTCGCCGAACGGGTCGGCGACGAAACGACTCGCCGTCATCTCGAACCGGTTGAAGTAGCCGCGCGCCAGCGCGGGACCCGCGAGATACAGCTCACCGGGCACGCCCACCGGCACCGGCCGCAGCCAGGCGTCCAGCACCATCGTGGCGGCGCCGCGGATCGGTCCGCCGATGGTGATGGGTGCACCGGGGACGAGCTCGCCGGGTCCGGTCGCCCAGATGCTGAACTCGGTGGGACCGTACAGGTTCACCATGCGCCTGCCGGGCGCCCAGCGCTCGATCAGTTCGGGGGTCGCCGCCTCGCCGGCCACCGACAGCACCCGCAGGTGGTCCAGGCCGGTGGGTTCCATGGTGGCCAGCGCCGAGGGCGTGATCACCGCGTGGGTGACCCGCTCGGTGCGCAGCAAACGCTCGAGTTCCGCGCCGCCGTAGACGTCCGGCGGCGACACCACCAGCCGGCCGCCGGCGCCGTGCGCGGTCAGCAGCTCGAACACCGAGGCGTCGAAGCTGGGCGAGGCCACCTGCAGCGCGCTGGCAGTGTGGTCGAGATCGAGTGTTTCCCGTTGTGCGGCAACCAGGTTCGCGATACCGCGATGGCTGAGCAGGACCGCTTTCGGCTTGCCGGTGGAGCCGGAGGTGTAGATCAGGTAGGCGGTCTGGTCGAGGTCGATGGGTCCGCCGCGCTCGGCGTCGGTGATCGGCGCGTCGGACACCGTCATCGCCCGGCGGATGGTGTTGAGGTCGTCCAGCAGCAGCCAGTCGATGGTGCCGGGCAGGCTCTCGCCGGTCACCGTGACGGTGACGCCGATCGGCGCCTTGGAGTCGGTGAGCATGTGCTCGATGCGCTCCACCGGGTAGTTCGGGTCCAGCGGAGCGAACGCGGCGCCGGTCTTGGCCAGCGCCCACACCGCGACCACCGATTCCAGCGATCGGGTCAGCGCGAGCACGACGAATACCTCACGCCCGACACCGCGGCGCAGCAGGACGCGGGCGAAGCGGTTGGACCACGCGTCGAGTTCGCCGTAGGTCATGGTGAGCTCACCGGCGCTGACCGCGATCGCGGCGGGATTGATCCGCGCGCCCGCGGTCAACAGCTCGGGCAAGGTGGCCGACCAGGCCGATTCCGGGCCGTGCACGGGAAGCAGCGCCGCGCGTTCGGTGTCGTCGCAATACTGCAGCTGGGAAACCAGTGCGCGCGGGTTGTCGGCGATCTGGGTGAGCAGCCGGACGAAGCGATCCAGCAGTGGCCGGGCCGCGTCGGGAGCAAGCTGGTCGGCCAGGTATTTCAGCGTGATCCGCAGCGTGTCCCGACCGTCTGCGCCGCGTAGCGGAATCACCATGAGGTTCAGCGGATATGGCGTCGCGTCGGTGCCTTCCACATCCAGCACCCGCATGCCCGCGATGTCCAGCGCTTGCGACAGCGCCGCGCGGTCGATCGGGTAGGACTCGAAGACGGTCAGGGTGTCGAACAATTCGGGCAGGCCGACCGCCTGGTGGATGGCGGCCAAGCCGATGTGCTGATGATCCAGCAGTCGCGCCTGCTCGGATTGCACCCGGGCGAGCAGGTCGGTCACTTTCTCCGCCGGATCCAGCCGCACTCGCACCGGCAGCGTGTTGATGAACAGGCCGACCATCTCCTCGACTCCGCCCAGCTCCGGCGGCCGGCCCGACACGGTGCCGCCGAACACCACGTCGGTGCGGCCGGTCAGCATGGCCAGCAGCATCGCCCACGCGGCCTGCACCAGGGTGTTCACCGTCGCGCCCGCTTCCCGGCCCGCCGTCTCCAGCTGGGCCACGGTGGCGCGGGACAGATCCACCGACGTTATCCCGGTTTCGGTGGATTCGATGCCGGCCAAGCTGGGCACCGCACGGGTCGGTGTATCCACGCCGGCCAGCGAATCGGCCCATGCGGCCAGCGATTGCGCGTCGTCCCTGGTTCGCAGCCAGCTCAGAAACTCGCGATAGGAATGCGCGGGCGGCAGCACGGAAGCGTCGCCATCAGTGACGTAGAGGGTGAGCAACTCGCGCACCAGCAGTGGTGTCGACCAGCCGTCCAGCACCAAATGGTGGTTGGTGAGCAGGAAACGGTAAGTGTCCGGAGCGATCCGCAGCAGTGTGCAGCGCAGCAGTGGCGGACGCGTGAGCTCGAATCGGGTGCGCGCGTCCACCGCGATCAACCGGTCGATCTCGCGATCGCGCTCGCCCTCGTCGGCGATGCCGGTGACATCCACCTCGTGCCATTCGATCTCGGCGTCGGCCACGACCAGCTGGCGCGGACCATCGTCGGTTTCGACGAACGCGACGCGCAGGTTCTCGTGCCTGGTCACCAAAGCCTGTGCGGCGCGGCGCAATCGAGACGAGTCCACGGTGCCCGCCAGGGTGAGCAGCGACTGCACGGTGTAGCCGTCGGCGGTGTCGGAGTCGTACAGCGCGTGGAAGAGCAGACCGTACTGCAAGGCAGACAGCGGCCACACGTCGATGAGATTCGGGTAGTCGCGCTCCCAGGTGTCGATATGGGCCTGGGTGACGGCGACCAGATCGAAGTCCGAGGGGGTGCGGCCGCCGGAGCCGGCGGATTCGGCGTGTTCGGCGAGCGCGCCGAGGGCCTGCGTCCACAGCGCGGCGAGCTCGGCGACGTCCGCCTCGTCGAACAGGCGTGCGGCGTAGCCCCAGGTCACCTCGAAACCGGAATCGGTGTGTACGGCGTTGATGTCGACCGCCGCGGCCAAGGGGCCGCGATCGTCCTGGGTCGCGGCGAACCGGCGCGGCAGCCAGGGCTGCGCGTCGCCGCCGGTGCTCGCGCGGCCGAGGTAGTTGAAGCTGATCTGCGGGGTGGGCGCGTCCGCGAGCACCGCCGCCGTCTCCGGAACGAGGTAGCGCAGCATGCCGAATCCGATGCCCTTGTCGGGCAGCGTCCGCAACTGCTCTTTGGTTGCCTTGATAGCAGCGCCCGCGGCGGCTCCACCGGCGAACGCGTCCGCCGGATCGATCCCGCTCAGGTCGACGGCGACCGGGTAGACGGTGGTGAACCAGCCCACCGTGCGGGCGATGTCGGCGCCGGGCAGGATGGACTCCGCGCGGCCGTGGCCCTCCAAAGTGAACAGTGCCGAGGTCCGTCCGCGCCAGCGGCCCACCGCCAGCGCGAGCGCGGCGAGCAGCACGTCGTCGGCGCCACAGTGGAATCGGTCCGGTGCGGTGGTGAGTACGGAGTGCGCGATCTGCGGCGGCACCACCGTCGTCAGGTGCGCCATGGTGGCCACCACGTCGAGTTCGGGGTTCATCGGCGCCGCGCCGAGCGCGGGGTCGGGTGTGGCCAGAATGCGTTGCCACAGTGGCAGTTCCGCGATCCGGGTAGCGGCGTGCTCGCGCTGCCCGTGCGCCCAGCGCCGGAACGAGGTGCCGACCGGCGCCGGCTCGCCGCCCAGGGCGGCGGCGGCCAGATCCGGCAGCAGGATGCGCCAGGAGACGCCGTCGGTGACCAGATGGTGCAGCACCAGCCACAGCAGCGGTGCGGCGTCCGCGCGCTCGATCCACACCAAGCGCGCGACGACGCCGGTCTCCGGGTCGAGTTGGTCGGCGGCGTGCTGCAACGCGCGCTCGCAGGTCGCCTCGATGTCGGCCTCGGCGGTGACGACCTCGAGCAGGTCATCCGCCACCGCGCCGGGGCCGGCGACCGTCCAGCTCCAGCCGTCGCCGGCGCGGCGCAGCGTCGAGCGCAGCAGATCGTGCCGGTCGACCAGCGCGCGCACCGCCGCGAGCAGCGCGGGGCGCTCGATTCCGGCAGGCAACTCGATCAGCACGGCCTGGGCGAACCGCCGCCAGGTGTCGCCTTGGTCGAGCATCGCGTGCACGATCGGCGTAAGTTCCACCGCACCGACCCCGGCGCCGGGCAGTTCGTGCACCTCCCCGGTCGCCACCTCGGTGGCGACCGCGGCCAGTGCCGCGACGGTCTTGCGCTCGAAGACATCCCGCGCGCTGAACCCGATCCCGGCCGCCTTGGCGCGCGACACCAGCTGGATCGAGATGATGCTGTCGCCGCCGAGCGCGAAGAAGCTCTCGTCGACGCCCACCGCGTCCAGGCCGAGAACCTCGGCGAACAGCGCGGCGAGCGTCTGCTCGCGCGGCGTGGACGGCGGCCTGCTCGGGGCGCTGCGTGCGCCGAACTCCGGTGCGGGCAGCGCCTTGCGGTCCACCTTGCCCAGCGGGGTCAGCGGGAGGCTGTCGAGCACCATCACGACGGCGGGCACCATGTATGCCGGAAGCGATTCTCCGACAGCCGCTTTCAGTGCTTCGGGCAGCACTTCGCGATCGAGCTTCGGCAGCACGTAGGACACCAATGCGGTAGCGCCCGTGGCCGTTTCGACGCCAAGGGTGAGCGCGAAATCGATGTCGGGCTGCCGCTGCAGGGCGGCATCGATCTCGCCCAATTCGACTCGGAAGCCGCGCACCTTCACCTGGAAGTCGCTGCGGCCCTGGTACTCCAGCTCGATCCGGCCGTCGCGCTCGACCCAGCGCACCAGATCGCCGGTGCGGTACATCCGCTCGCCCGTCGCGTAGGGATCGGCGACGAAACGGTCCGCGGTGAGCCCATTGCGCCGGTGATAGCCGCGCGCCACGCCCGGGCCGGCGAGGTAGAGCTCGCCGGTGGTGCCCGGCGGCAGCGGCCGCAGCCACGGATCCAGAACGACAGCCGACACGTCGCGGGCGAGACCGCCGATGCTGACCGGCGCGTTGGGCGCCAAAGGGGCGCTGAGCGTGACGGTCACGGTGGTCTCGGTGGGGCCGTAGCCGTTCAACAAGGCGCGGCCCGACCACTTCGCGACGAGTTCGGGCGGGCAGGCATCGCCGCCGACGATCACGGTGCGCAGATCGGGCAGGGTCGCCGGGTCCAGAGATCCCACCACGGCCGGAGTCACGTTGAGGTGGGTGACGCGATGCTCGCGCAGCACCTGCGCGAGTTCCTCGCCCGCGTACGCGGCGGGCGGCACCACCGCCAGGGTCGCGCCGGCCGCGAGCGAGACCAGAATTTCCTCGACCGAGATGTCGAAACTGGGCGATACCGCATGGGCGACAACCGAATCCGCGTCGACTCCGAAACCGGCGCCGGAACTCGCGACCAGATTCGCCAACCCGCGATGCGTGACCGAGACCCCCTTGGGCAGCCCGGTGGACCCGGAGGTGTAGATGATGTACGCGACCTGGTCCGGGTGCGTCGCGGCGGTTCGCTCGGCATCGATGATCGCCGCGCCGTCCTGCTCGGCCAAGGCCTGCTCGGTGCGCTCGTCGTCCAGAGTCAGCCAGGACACCCGGTTCGGCAACGACTTTCGCGCCGCCGCGACCGTTACCCCCGCGACGACCCCGCTGTCGCCCACCATGTGCTCGATCCGGTCGGCCGGATAAGTCGGGTCGATCGGCACGAACGCCGCACCGGTCTTGGCCACCGCGATCGTCGCCAGCACCGACCGAATCGAACGCGGAATCGAGATGGCGACGGTGCGCTCCGGTCCGGCGCCCGCCGCGATCAGCACCCGGGCCAGCCGATTGGTGTAGTCGTCGACCTCGCCGTAGGTCAGCGCGGTCGCGCCTTCGACCAACGCCGTCGCCTGCCGATCACGGGCAGCGCCGGCGGCCAGGATCGCGGGAAGCGTGCGCGGTGCGACGCCCGCGGCACCGCGGGCGGGGGCGTACCGCGCGAGCTCGTCGTCGGACAGCACCGAGAGGGTGATCAGCGGCGCATCCGGACCCGCGGCGAGGAAGCCGTGCAGGAACGACAGGAACCGGCGGTGTTGTGCGGCCAGGTCGGTGTCGGAGTAGAGGTTGCCGTTGGCCTGGAAGTCGATATGCGTGCTCTCGCCGCCGACGCCCGGATACAGATTGACGAACAGGTCGTCGATCAAGCCGGAGGTCAGCACGTGCAGCCGGCCGGTGACCGGACCGAGCTGAATCCTGGTCTCGACCATCATCAGATTCACCGAGGGGCCGAACGACCCGGCCTCGTCCATCGGCCACCCAAGATCGCGGAAGATGTCCTCCTGGCGATAGCGCTGCCGGCGCAGCGCCCCGGTCAGCTCGCTCTGGGCGGCCCGGATCACCTCGCCCACCGTCGTGGTCGGCGTCATCCGCAGCCGCAGCGGGACCACGTTGGCGATCATGCCGCCGGAACGCCGCAGCGTCGCGGTGGTGCGCGCCGAGACCGGAAGACTCAGCACGACCTCCGGTGAACCGGTCATCGCGGACAGGTACGCGCCGAAGGCCGCCACCACGGTGGGCGCGACGCCGGAGGACACCTGTTCGGCGACAGCCGCGAGCATCCCCGCGGTGTCGGCGGGCAGGTCGCCCTCGACCCGGATCGGGTGTCCGTCCACGCCCGCGGTGCGGCCCGCCAGGTTCACCGGGTCGGTCATGCCGTCCAGGTGGGCGAGCCAGTGCTCCCGGTCGGCGAGGAATCGATCCGAACTGCGGTAGGCCAGATCCGCCTCGACGATTCGGCGCAGATCCTCCGCTTTCGCCGGTGCCGGCTCGCGACCCGCGATACCGGCGTTGTAGAGCTCGCCGGTGCGCTGCACCACGGTCAGGGCGCCCATGCCGTCGAGCACGATGTGGTGGACCCGCGAATACCAGAACCAGCGCTGCTGCGCGATACGCAGCATGGCGATGCGCACCAGCCGGTCACGGGTCAGCTCCAGCGGGGCCTCGTACTCCGCCCGCATCCAGGCGTGGGCGGCGGCTTCCGGGTCGGGTTCGGCGCGGAAGTCGATGGTGTCCAGACTGTCGTCCAGTGTGGTGTCGACGAATTGGAACGGATGCCCCTGCACCTCGATCAGGCGCAGATAACCGGTGCCGAATTCACGTCCGGCCCGGCGTGCCGACTGCTCGAGCAGGTCGAGATCTATCGGTCCGTTCAGTTCGACGTACTGCGCGATCGATATCGGAGTCGCGCCGGCGACATGCTGGGCGAACCAGATGCCACGCTGCGCTGCCGACAGGGCGAAGGCCCCGTCGGGAAGAACTGTGTCCGTATCTTTGGCCGAAAGGGAAGGCTGTTGCATGACGTGTCCTACGTTCTGACCGCGGTCGGGCTACCAGGAGTGACCGCTCGTAGCCACCGCGCGGTAAGCGGTAGTACCTGTCGCCGCGCAGCACGCGGCAAGTCAATTCTGACCCGGTGCGGTCGGCGCTGCGGGGGTATTGCGCACACTGCGCGACCCGGACAGCACTGTCCGGGTCGTGGGGCGGGTTGTGCCGATCAGGCGGATGGTTGTGCCGGTCAGGCGGATGCCCGAAGAAGATCCAGGTCGGCGGTGCTGAGCGGGGCGTCGGAACCGGTGAGGTAGCGCTGCAGGGTGGACCGGTCGTCCAGCACCAGCCAGGCAATCCCGTCGACCCGCTCGGGACGCTCGTCCCGGGTGGTGATCCCGACCCTGGTCCCGAAGGCGAAGGAGCCGTCGCCGGTGACCGGAACCGTGACCGCGCCGATCTTGGTGGCGGCCCGCTCGGCCACGATGGATTCCATCGGATGACCGATCGCCAGCGCGACGCGCGTGCCCGGGCCCGCGCCGAGTTCGAGCAGCAGGCGGGCCATCCGGTTGGACCAGCGATCCAACTCCGCGTAGGTGAGGTCGCAGTCGGCGGTGGACAGCACGACCGCATCCGGGTCGACCGCATCCGGATCAACATCGGCCACGGGCTGAGCCGGCGGCAGGACGTGCAGGTGGTCGGCGGGCGGAGCGGTCAGCGTGCGCATGTCGTGTCCTCGGGTGTCGAATGAGAGGGGCTTTGCGTACCTCTCAATTTCGTCCTCAGGACAGATCTGCGACAGCAACCCCAGCGTTGGTCCGCGCACTCCCTGGGTGGGCAAAACCCCACCCAGGGTGTGCTCGGCGCTCAGTCGTTGACGTAGCCGTTCAGCGTGCCGCGCACGTCGGTGAGCAACGCCCGCGCGGCCGTGAGACCGTCGCCGTGCCACACGGTGTCCTCGACGGCGAACACCCGGCGATCGGTGGCGGCGCCGAGTTCCTTCCATTCGTCGGTGCGCATGACAGCTTCGCCGTGCCGCTTCCCGTCGGCGCCGGCGAGGATCACGTAGATCACGTCGCCCTCCACCTTGGTGGCGAACTGATCCGGGCGGACGTCGAACGAGGCGCCCCGCTGGGCGGCGGGACGCTGGACACCCACGTCGCCCAGCACCTGCCCGGCGAAACTGTCGGCGCCCTGTACCTGGTTGGCATCGGCGGTGAACCGGAGCACCGACGCCTGGGTTTGGCTCGCCGCCAACGCGGTATCGACGTCGCCTGCCTCGGTGCGATAGTTCTGCAGCGCGGTCGCGGCCGCCTCGCTGCGTCCCAAACCCGCTGCGAACGCGGCGAACTCGGCCTGCCAGCTGGTATTCGCGCCGACCAGCACGGTCGGGGCGATAGCCTGCAGCGCGGCGAAACCGGCCGTGCCGGTGGGGATCTCGCCGAGAATCAGGTCCGGGCGCAGAGCCGCGATCCGGGCCGGATCCGGTGCCGCCGCAGTTCCGATACCGGGAATCTTCAGCACACCGGTACCGAGGTAGGCCGGCTGCGGACTCGGTCCCTCGACGGTCACCGCGCCGACAACCCGCTCCCAGAGACCGAGCGCGCAGACCGCGTCCAACGCGGACGTGGTGAGCACCACAATGCGCTGCGGGTCAGCCGGGACGTCCGAGACGCCCGCGGCGTGCGTGACACTGCGAGTAGCCCCGCTCGCCGGGTCCGGCGCACTCGGCAGCGCGCACGCCCGAGCGGTATCGCGCTCCAGCCCTACCACTCCCGCGCCCGCGATATTGGTGGTGGTGCGCACGATGGAGACGTCATCGTCGCTGTTCCCGCCACATCCCGCCGCGAGAACAGTCACGCACGACACGGCGACGGCGACTACCCGGCGGCCCGGCGAGGCAGCGTGTGCGAAAGAGGCTGTGCGGTTTCGGAGGTGAACGAAGGCGCGCAGCGTCATGCGGGTGAGGGTACCGTGCTCGTTTCGCAGCGCCTGCGGCGCTGCGTGTTCGCGGCCGCCTGGTCCGCGGCCCACCGGCTCGGCCATCCGTTTCGGGCGAAGCGAGGGCACGCTTTCCCAGTTCGCGGCCGGGCGATCCGCGAGATTGTCGCGAATACGCGGCGACGCAGGTGCGGTCGATCGAATACGACAGAGAGTAGGACCCCCTCGGCCCGCCGGATAAGCACCGTTTACGATGCGATGAGCGCAAGCGAACTGTCGTCTGTTCCGATATATCGGGGTGGATGCGATCAGCGGAGCCTGCGGAGCGACCTAAAGGCACCTTTCAGGAGGATCAGTGACTGCCGTAGAGCCCCAGCCAGTCCCTCAGTTGGAAGCGACTCGGCCTTATCCGGCACGGACCGGGCCGAAGGGCTCGTTCATCTACAAGTTGGTCACCACCACGGACCCCAAGGTCCTCGGTGTCATGTACCTGACCACGTCGATGGCCTTCTTCCTCATCGGTGGCCTGATGGCCCTGCTGATGCGTGGTGAACTGGCGCGGCCCGGCCTGCAGTTCCTCTCGCCCGAGCAGTTCAACCAGCTGTTCACCATGCACGGCACGATCATGCTGCTGTTCTACGCCACCGCGATCGTGTTCGGCTTCGCCAACATCATCCTGCCGCTGCAGATCGGTGCGCCCGACGTCGCCTTCCCGCGCCTGAACGCCTTCAGCTACTGGCTGTATCTGTTCGGCGCCACCATGGCGACCGCGGGCTTCATCACCCCGGGCGGCGCCGCGGACTTCGGCTGGACGGCGTACGTGCCGCTGACCGATATCCTGCACTCGCCCGGCGTCGGCACCGACCTGTGGATCCTCGGTCTGGCCGTCTCCGGTCTGGGCACCATCCTCGGCGGCGTGAACATGCTGACCACCGTCGTATGCCTGCGCGCACCGGGCATGACCATGTTCCGGATGCCGATCTTCACCTGGAACATCGCCGTCACCAGCGTCCTGGTGCTGCTGGCCTTCCCGCTGCTCACCGCCGCGCTGTTCGGCCTGGCCTACGACCGTCACCTCGGCGGCCACATCTACGACCCGGCCACCGGCGGCATCCTGCTCTACCAGCACCTGTTCTGGTTCTTCGGGCACCCCGAGGTGTACATCATCGCGCTGCCGTTCTTCGGCATCGTCTCGGAGATCTTCCCGGTCTTCTCGCGCAAGCCGATCTTCGGCTACACCACGCTGGTGTACGCCACCCTCGGTATCGCGGCCCTGTCGATCGCGGTCTGGGCGCACCACATGTACGCCACCGGCGCCGTGCTGCTGCCGTACTTCTCGTTCATGACCTTCCTCATCGCGGTGCCGACCGGTGTGAAGTTCTTCAACTGGATCGGCACCATGTGGCGCGGTCAGCTCACCTTCGAATCACCGATGCTGTTCTCCATCGGCTTCATCGTCACCTTCCTGTTCGGTGGTCTGTCCGGTGTCATCCTGGCCAGCCCGCCGCTGGACTTCCACGTCACCGACACCTACTTCGTCGTGGCGCACTTCCACTACGTGCTGTTCGGCACCATCGTGTTCGCCACCTACGCGGGCATCTACTTCTGGTTCCCCAAAATGACCGGACGCATGCTGGACGAACGCCTGGCCAAGTGGCACTTCTGGACCACCTTCATCGGCTTCCACACCACCTTCCTGGTGCAGCACTGGCTCGGCGCCGAGGGTATGCCGCGCCGCTACGCCGACTACCTGCCCAGCGACGGCTTCACCACCCTGAACACCATCTCTACGATCGGCGCGTTCATCCTGGGTGCCTCGATGCTGCCGTTCCTGTGGAACGTCTTCAAGAGCTACCGCTACGGCGAGGTCGTCACCGTGGACGACCCGTGGGGTTACGGCAACTCGCTGGAGTGGGCCACCAGCTGCCCGCCGCCGCGGCACAACTTCTACGAACTGCCCCGCATCCGCTCCGAGCGCCCCGCGTTCGAACTGCACTACCCGCACATGATCGACCGCATGCGCGCCGAAGCCCACGTCGGCTGGGGCTCGGGTAAGCACGCCGTCGAGGTACATGAGACGGTCGCAGCGGCGAAGTAGGCGGCTGCCTCGCCTTCGCTCGGCCCGGCGCGGGCTGGGGACGGACTTCGTCCGGCCGTGTCGTTGATGCGGCTTTCGTTCGGCCCGGCGCGGTTGGGGATGGATTTCGTCCGGCTGCGTCGTTCGTGCGGGCCGCTAGCCGGATTTGATCCGGCTTCGCCGTAGGATTCATGCGACAGGTGTGCACCTGCTGGTGACCAGCGGGTGCACACTCATTTGTGCACACCGATACGCATCGTGGAGCTGCGACACCGATGTGCAGCACAGCGACGGCAAACACACCGAACTTGGAGCGCATCAGTTGGCCGACACCACTGTCCTCGTCACCGTCACCGGGCCCGACCGCCCCGGTGTGACATCCGTGCTGCTCGCAGCGATGTCACGGCATCAGGTGAGCCTGCTGGACGTGGAGCAGGTCGTGATCCGGGGCAGGCTGACCCTGGGCGTCCTGGTCATCTGTCCGAACGATCCCGAGGCGTTGCAGGACGAGCTCGAGGAAGCCATGAACACCGTCGGCATGCACGTCGAGGTGGAAGTGGACGCGGCGATCGGCAAGCAGCCGATGTCCACGCACGCGGTGGTCATCCTCGGCAGTCCGGTCACCGCCCGTGCGTTCAGTGCGGTCTCGCGGCAACTGGCCGCTCTCGGCGCGAACATCGACACCATCCGCGGTATCGCCGACTACCCGGTGACGGGTATGGAGTTGATGGTCACCGCGATAGATTCCGGCCCCGACACGGATTCGCAGCTGCGCACGGCGCTGGCCGAAGTCGCGGTCACCGAACGGGTCGACGTCGCGGTGGAGCGGGCCGGCCTGTCGCGCCGCGGCAAGCGGCTGATCGTGTTCGACGTCGACTCGACGTTGATCCAGGGCGAGGTGATCGAGATGCTCGCCGCGCACGCGGGTGTGGAGGACGAGGTCCGCAAGGTCACCGAGGCCGCCATGCGCGGGGAGATCGACTTCGCCGAATCGCTGCGGCAGCGGGTCGCGACACTGGCCGGTCTCGATGAGTCGGTGATCGAGGCGGTGGCCGAGAAGATCGCGCTGACGCCCGGCGCGCGCACCACCATTCGCACGCTGCGCCGCATCGGCTTCCGCTGCGGCGTGGTCTCCGGCGGCTTCCGGCAGGTGATCGAACCGTTGGCGCACGAGTTGGAATTGGACTTCGTGCAGGCGAACACGCTGGAGGTGGTGGAGGGTAAGCTGACCGGCCGGGTGGTCGGACAGATCGTGGACCGGGCGGCCAAGGCCACCGCGCTGCGCGGGTTCGCGGCCGAGGCGGGGGTGCCGATGGACCAGACCGTAGCGGTCGGCGACGGCGCCAACGACATCGACATGCTCAACGCCGCCGGTCTCGGTATCGCGTTCAACGCCAAGCCCGCGTTGCGCGAGGTTGCCGATGCCGCGCTGTCGTATCCCTACCTGGATGCGGTGCTGTTCATCCTCGGGGTCACCCGGGACGAGGTGGAAGCCGCGGATGCCCGGGACGGCCTCCTACGGCGCGTTCCATTGGGCTGAGCATGACAGGCATCCCGGAATACGGGGCCGAAACCCCCGGCGGCGAGACCCGGACGGCGGCGGTGGCATCGGATGCGGTGGTATCGGACGTGGTCGCATCGGACATCGCGGGATTTCGCGCGCGGCATGCCGAGCTGGCCGGTGGCTACGGCGGTGCGGGAGATCCGGATGATCCGGCGATGGTGCAGGCGATGCAGATCATTCTGCACCTGCCGAAGACCGATCCGCCGCCACGCAGCGCGGTGCTCGCCGCGGCGGCCACGGCGGCGATAGCGCTGTGTCTGGACGAGCGGGTCGGTGCGGGCGGCGTGTGGGAAGCGCGCTACCTGGCGTGGAAGCGGTCGCGCATTCGCAAGCTGGCGCGGCGCGCCCGCGGTGCCCAATGGCGCGCCTGCTGTGGGGTGGACGGCGTCACCGTCGAGATCGACGGCGCGCAAGCTCGGGCACTGGTGCCCGGGCCGGTGGGTGCGGTCGATCCGGTGATCAAGCGCTTACAGATCGGCGGCACTGATCTCGACCACGACGACCCGGGCCCGCCGGCTCCCGAGCTGCCCGTGCTGTGGGTGAACGCCGCGCTCGGGATGACGCTCGGCAAAGCGGCCGCCCAGGTAGGCCATGCCGGCATGCTGCTGGCCGGTGCGCTTCCGGTCGAGCACGCGCTGCGCTGGGCGGAACTCGGATTCCGTTGCGCGGTACGTGAAGCCGACGCCCGGCATTGGGCGAGCTTGGCCACCCAGGTGGCCGACGGCAGCGCGGTCGCCGTGCGGGACGCGGGATTCACCGAGGTGGCGCCGGGCTCGATGACCGTGATCGCGGTGCCTGCCCAATCCTGGTGAACGCTTCGGGCTGGACAGCTGACCCAGCAGGCCGAGCAGAAGCTCAACTCGCGCGATCGCGGCGGCCCGAGGCACTACCCGTGACCACGCTGGGGAGGTGCCCGATCCACCGACTGGCCCGTTTTCCTCCCCGCTTGGCAAGCGTGGCCGGTGGTGGGCCAAGATGGAGCGCGTGCCGCAACCGGATCCCGATCTGCTCATCGATTTCACCGACGTGACCGTCCGCCGCTCGGGCCATACCCTCGTCGGCCCGGTCACCTGGCAGGTCGAGCTCGACGAACGCTGGGTGGTCCTCGGCCCCAACGGCGCGGGCAAGACCTCACTGCTGCGGATGGCTGCCGCCGAAATGCATCCCACCGCGGGCATCGCGCATCTGTTGGGGGAACAGCTCGGCAAGGTCGACGTCAGTGAGCTGCGCCCGCGCATCGGCCTGTCGTCGGCCGCGGTGGCCAGCCGGGTCCCGGTCGACGAGAAGGTCAGCGACCTGGTCGTCTCCGCGGGATACGCGGTGCTCGGCCGCTGGCGCGAGCGCTACGACGATATCGACACCGATCGCGCCATCGACATACTGGAAAGCCTGGGCGCCGAACATCTCTCGGACCGCACCTATGGGACGCTGTCGGAGGGCGAGCGCAAGCGCGTGCTCATCGCTCGCGCGTTGATGACCGATCCCGAGCTGCTGCTGCTCGACGAGCCGGCGGCGGGTTTGGATCTGGGCGGCCGGGAGGAATTGGTGGAGCGGCTCGGCGATCTCGCCGCCGACCCGGACTCGCCCGCGATCGTCCTGGTCACCCACCATGTCGAGGAGATCCCGCCCGGATTCACCCACGGTCTGCTGCTCAACGAGGGCGAGGTGGTCGCGCAGGGACTGCTGTCGGACGTGCTCACCGCCGCGAACCTCAGCGACGCTTTCCGGCAATCGATCGCGCTGAACCGGGTGGACGGCCGCTACTTCGCACGCCGGGCACGCCGCGCGGGCAAGCACCGCACCCGCTGACGCCGTCGCCGTCGCAGCGCTCAGTGAGCGCGTTAGGGTGCAAAGGTGAGTGAGACACAAGCGCCGGACGCTCAGCCGTCGGTACCCAAGGACGCGTCGACGGTGATGCTGGTGCGCGAGGGCGCCACGGGACCCGAGATCTTCCTGCAGCGGCGGGTCGGCGCCATGGCGTTCGCCGCGGGCATGACCGTGTTCCCCGGCGGCGGCGTCGATCCGTCCGACGGCACCGCGGACATCGCCTGGGCCGGTCCCGAACCGGCCTGGTGGGCCGAGCGATTTGCGATCACCCAGGCCAGGGCGAAGGCGTTGGTCTGCGCGGCCGTGCGGGAGACGTTCGAGGAATGCGGCGTGCTGCTGGCCGGTCCCGCCGCCGACTGCGTGGTCTCCGACACGACCGCCTACCGGGATGCCCGGGGCCGTTTGGAGCGCAGGGAGCTGACGCTGGCGCGCTTCCTCGCCGAGGAGAAGTTGGTGCTGCGCGCGGATCTGCTTCGGCCCTGGGCGAATTGGATCACGCCGGTGGTCGAGCCGCGCCGTTACGACACCCGGTTCTTCGTCGCGGTGCTGCCGGCGGGACAGCTCGCCGATGGCGCCACTTCCGAGGCGGCGCAAGTGCGCTGGAGTACCCCGGCCGAGGCGCTGGCGGGCTGGCGTTCCGGTGCCGACGTGCTGCTGCCGCCGACCTGGGCGCAGTTGGTCGCGCTCGGCGAATTCGGCTCCACCGCAGACATTCTGGCCGCGCAGCGGGCGATCGAGCCGATCATGCCGGTGCTGTCGGAGAGGGATGGCAAGCTGGTGCCGACGTTTCCGGGCAGTCAGCGCTATGTGGCCGAACTCCCGGATGCCCAGCGGCGCAGGGGCTTCGTGCGCCCGTGAGCGGTTCTGCCGGTGTCCTTTCCGGCATAACGTTCCGCCGGTGCTGCGAGCACGGCCACTCGTGCCGCGGCGGGCCGCCACTCGGCACACCGGTGTTCCGCGTCCGTGGGTGTGCCGATGGTTCGCTGCACGACGCGAGCGCGCGGTAGCGTGGCCACTCATGGCCGAATTCGTGACCCTGGATCTGCCCGAGAGCGCCGCCGCGCGGCGCGTGGCCGTCCTCCGGATCGCCCGCCCGCCGATGAACCTGGTGAATATGCAGCTGGCGCGGGAACTGGCCGAGGCGGCCGACGCCGTGGCCGCGGATCCGGGCGTGGCCGCTGTGGTCGTGTACGGCGACGAGCGGGTCTTCTCGGCGGGCGATGACGTGGCCGAGCTGTCCGGGCTCGGGGGCGAGCAGGCCAATGCCATGGCGGCTGATCTACAACGTGCCCTCGGCTGCCTGGCCAGGATCCCGCAGCCCACCGTGGCGGCGATCAGCGGATACTGCCTGGGCGGCGGGCTGGAACTGGCTCTCGCCGCCGACCGCCGCGTCATCGGTGACAATGTCAAGCTGGGGCTGCCGCAAATCATGGCGGGCTTGATCCCGCTCGCGGGCATCCGGCGGCTTTCCCTGCTGATCGGGCCGGGTCCGGCCAAAGACCTCGTCTACACCGGTCGTTTCATCGAACCGGATGAGGCCAAGGCGCTCGGTTTGGTCGACGAGATCGTCGCGCCGGACGACGTCTACACCGCCGCGATGCGCTGGGCGCGGCAGTTCGAAGACGGCCCGGCGCGCGCGCTGGCCGCCGCGAAAGCGGTCTTCGAAGCGGGTCCGCACGGTCTCGATCGGGCACGGACCGAATGGTCGGCCTTGTTCACGACGGAAGATCGCCTGATCGGAACAGGTTCTTATCTGGCCAACGGTCCGGGGTCGGCTGAATTCGTGGGCCGATAGCGGGCGTCAGCTGGGGATTTGAGTAGGCTTGCCGACCATGACGGTACGTCCCGAGGACCCCGCGCCGAACCCCCACGCCACCGAGGCGGAAGTCGAGGCCGCGCTCAAGGATACGAAGCTGGCCCAGGTGCTCTACCACGACTGGGAAGCCGAGACCTATGACGACAAATGGTCCATCTCGTATGACGAGCGCTGTATCGAATACGCCCGCGGGCGCTTCGACGCCGCGGTCGGTCCCGCCCCGCTGCCCTACGACAAGGCGCTCGAACTGGGTTGTGGCACCGGCTTTTTCCTGCTGAACCTGATGCAGGCGGGGGTGGCGAAATCCGGTTCGGTCACCGACCTGTCGCCGGGAATGGTGCGGGTCGCGCTGCGCAACGCGCAGCATCTCGGACTGGACGTGGACGGCCGGGTCGCCGACGCGGAGACCATCCCGTATGCGGACGACACGTTCGATCTGGTGGTCGGCCATGCGGTGCTGCACCACATCCCCGACGTCGAGCTCGCGCTGAAAGAGTGCCTGCGCGTCCTCAAGCCGGGGGGTCGCTTCGTGTTCGCCGGGGAGCCGACCACCGTCGGTAACTTCTACGCACGCTGGCTGGGCCGGATCACGTGGAAGACCACCACCACGGTGACCAAGCTGCCGATGCTGCGCGACTGGCGGCGCCCGCAGGCGGAGCTGGACGAGTCCTCGCGTGCCGCGGCCCTGGAAGCGGTCGTCGACCTGCATACCTTCGACCCACGCCGGCTGGAGGCGATGGCTCGCTCGGCGGGCGCTGTCGAGGTGGCCGCCAGAACCGAGGAATTCGCGGCCGCGCTGTGGGGCTGGCCGGTACGCACCTTCGAGGCGGCCGTGCCCGCCGAGAAACTCACCTGGCGCTACCGGATGGCGATGTACCGCGCGTGGCTGGGGCTGAGCTGGGTGGACGAGAACGTCCTGCGCCGCGTGGTTCCGCGCCAGTTCTTCTACAACGCCATGATCACCGGCGTGAAGCCCAGCGCCGCCGGAAAGTAGTGGGCCACAATTTCTTTCGCGACCGTGTCGCCCAGCTGGGCGACACGGTCGGCGTCGGACCGGCTGGGTCCGCACCTAAATCGCCTCCGCCGGTTCGGAATCCGGACATGGAACGCCGTGAAAACGGGAACCAGGCTTGCGGTATCGCGACTGGTGCGACGACGGCTCCCGCAACCGGGAGGGCCGGTTCGGTGCGAGGGCCTCTGGGAGGCCGATAATGGGCTACGGGTTCACTCACGATGATGTCGGGTACCTGGGTAGTGCGGCCGGCCGGGCCGCGCTGACCGAGGTGGACCGGCTGCCTCTGACCCCTACCTCCTTGCTGAAGGATCTCGAGCAGGTGCGCCGCGTCTATAGTGACCGGGCGGCGGCTCTGGTCGAGACGGTCCGGCTGCGCCGCCGCGCCACGGCCAAGCTCGCCGACCCGGGCGGGTGGCTGTTCACCGACGACGCCCTCCAGCAAGCAACCCCGACCGCCGTCGCCCGGCACCGTGCCGCGCGCCTGGCCGGGCGTGCGGTGCACGACGTAACCTGCTCCATCGGAGCCGAACTCGTCGAACTGGCCAGCGTATGCCCGGCTGTGGTCGGCAGCGATCTGGACGACGTGCGTCTGGCCATCGCCGCGCATAATCTGGGGCAGCGCTGGTTTCCGGTAGCGGAACCGGGGCCGTCCGCCACCGGTTCGCCGACGCGAAATGTGGTGCTGGCCAAGGCGGATGCGTTGCGTCCGAGCAGCGCCGACACCGTGATCATCGCAGACCCGGCGCGACGTGCGGACGGTCGGCGCACCCACGATCCGGCGAAATTGCAGCCACCGCTACCGGACCTGCTCGCGGCTTACCGAGGCCGCGATCTGGCCGTGAAATGCGCTCCCGGGCTGGATTTCGACCGGCTGGACTGGGCGGGTGAGATCGAGGTCGTTTCCCTGGACGGTGCGGTGCGCGAGGCCTGCCTATGGTCCCCAGGGCTTGCCGATGCGGGGGTCACGCGCCGCGCCACGGTGCTCACTTCCGCGGGTACCCGCAGTACCCTCACCGACGCCGAACCCGACGACATCGCCGACGGTGCACCCGGCGACTGGATCATCGACCCCGACGGAGCGATCGTGCGCGCCGGACTGGTCCGCCACTACGCGGCCGAACACGGTCTCTGGCAACTCGATCCACGCATCGCGTATCTGACCGGACCCCGCGTCCCCGCCGGGACGCGGGGTTTTCGAATCATCGATCGCCTCGACTACCGGGAGAAGACCCTGCGCGCCGAACTCCGCCGCCACGATTGCGGGCCGCTGGAGATCCTCGCCCGCGGCGTCGACGTGGACCCCGACCGGCTGCGGCGCACCCTGAAACCGGCGGGCTCCCAACCGTTCACCCTGGTCATCACCCGCATCGGACGGGCGCCGACAGCCTTCCTGTGCACTGCGGTGGATGCGCGAATGCGCTAGCGCAGAGCCGCACTCTTTTGCTTTGCCACCGTTCGTGTCGAGAAGAAAGGCCACGCGTCAGACCATCCAGTCCAGGTTGCGTGGTACTTCGCGGCTGCGGGTCAGGTCGAGATCTTCCAGGCCGGGTTCGGACCGGAGGAAGTCTTCGAAGTCGACGATCTCGCCCCGGAGCCGCCGATACTCGGCAATGTCGATCACCACGGCGATCTCTTCGCCGTGGTGCGTCACCACCTGCGGGCCATCCGTTGTTGCGCTTCTGATCAGCTCACTGAACCGCTGTTCGGCCTCTTGAACTGGCCAATTCATGCGATGGCCTCCTCTGTCCGGACAGACTGGATTGCACAGGCCGACATCACGATTCCCGGGCGGCGGCCGGCTATTCCGGCTTGAACGCGAAGATCTCGCCGATACGAGTGGCGACCACGACCTCGCCCTTGGCGCCGACCGCCGTACCCGTTGTGGCGCCGTGGGCGCCGGGGAGCACATCGGAATCCACGGTGGCGCCGGTCCGGGTGTCGAAGGTGACCAGGTTCAGGCCCGCACCGATCGACGCGGTGGTGTAGCCGGTATCGCCCGCCGTCTGCACCGGGGTGCCACGCAACGCGAGATCCTTACGCTCCCAAACGGTTTCGACGGTGTCGCCGTGATCGCGCAGGGCCAGGAGGTAACCGTCGTCGCCGGACGGGATGATCAAGCCGTCGCCGGCGACCGAGATGCCACCGCGCGGCGTCCAGTCCAGGCGCTGGACCCACTTGGTTCGCCCGTCGGAGGTGTCGAGCGCGATCAGGCGGTCGCTGTTGTCGCCGACATAGAGGGTGGCGCCGTCCGCGGACAGGGCCGGGCTGGTCGCGCTACCGCGTTCCAGGAGGTCGGCGCTCCATTCCCGCTTGATCTCGCCGTGGGCGTAGCGCAGCGCGACCACCGCTGCGCGGGGCTGGCCCGGCTGCCACAAGGTCACGTAGAAGCGCCCGCTGGAGGTGTCGATGGCGGAGATGTTCGCGACCGGGCACTGCGGTCCACCAGTGGCGCAGTCGTCGAGTCCCTGACCGGCGGCGGGCCAGGTGAGGCCGGCGTTCGCGAGGAAGTCCGGTTGGCCGAGCAGTTGCACGGTCGGCACTACCCGGTCGCCGGTCTGCCGGGACAACACGTCGACTTGACCCGATTGGGTGATCGTGAGCAGGTTTCCGTCGCCGGTGAATTGCACCGAGACCGGCGTCCCGGCCACCGGTGTGCTCCATCGTGGCTGCCCCAGGTAGTTGAACGCGTTCACCTCGCTGTCGTCGCCGACGTAGACGTTGGTCATGCCGTCGACTGCCGAGGGGGCGGAGATCGCGCTCGGGCCCAGCGGGTTGCAGAACCGCTTGCGCCCGGTGGCCATCTGGAAGCTGAAGATCGAACAGTTCGACAGGCGGGTGGTGACGAATATCTGGCCGTCCGGACCGAGCGTGACCGGCTGCGCGATCGGCCCGCCGATCGGACGCGACCAGCTCAGGGCGAGCTTGCGCGAGCCGGTGACCGGGCTGGTGCCGCTGTTGCGGCCATCGTGGTAGGCGCTCGTCCAGCCGTCGCCCGACCCGACGGTGATGTCGTCGACATCGGTACCGCAGCCGGTCAAAGCCAACGCGGCAACCGCGGCCAGCACGGCCGCTGCACGTGTGCGGGACGGTCGCCACAGGGAAGTAGCCAGTACGCCGCCGCTTCGCACCTGCCGCACTCCTGTTCATTGGCTCGCACGAGACCGTTGAGACTCTCAGTGACATTCTCAGTGAGAATCTCCAACCACCGGCCGAAGGTCTTCGCACCGGCGGGTTCGCCGTCGCCCTCTCCGGCGCACGAGTCACTGTACGGGAGACCATTGCGGGGGTGAACGAGTCCCACCGTTGTCGTCGCAGGCGATCGTCAGGGTGCTTCCCGACAGCGATAGGCTCTATTCGTCGCCGCCGAGGCGGGCGGCAGCCGGTAGGACCACGACAGGAGAACCGTTCGTGACGAGCATGTGGGGCGCACCGTTGCGCTCGCGCTGGCGCGGTTCGCGCCGCCGGGATCCACAGCAGGCGCGATTTCTGACGCCGGCGTCGCTGCGCTGGGTGCTCGCGAACCGGGCGTACACGCCGTGGTACCTGGTTCGTTACTACCGGCTGTTCAAGTTCCGCCTGGCCAATCCGCACATCGTGCTGCGCGGCATGGTGTTCCTCGGCCGCCGGGTGGAGATCCACGCGACGCCGGAACTGAGCCGGATGGAGATCGGGCGCTGGGTGCATATCGGCGACGGCAACGCGATCCGCTGCCATGAGGGTTCGCTGCGCATCGGCGACAAGGTGGTATTCGGCAAGGACAACGTCGTCAACACCTACCTCGACATCGAGATCGGCGAATCCACCCTGGTCGCGGACTGGTGCTACATCTGCGACTTCGACCACAAGATGGACGACATCACGGTGCCGATCAAGGACCAGGGCATCGTGAAGAGCCCGGTCCGCATCGGACCCGATACCTGGGTCGCCGCCAAGGTGACCGTGCTGCGCGGGACTCGCGTCGGCCGCGGCTGTGTGCTCGGCGCGCACGCGGTGGTCAGGGGCGAAATCCCGGACTACAGCATCGCCGTCGGCGCACCGGCCGAAGTAGTCAAGAACCGCAAGGCGGCTTGGGAGGCCGGCGCCGAAGAACGTGCCAAATATCTTGCGGCGTTGGAGGACATCGCCCGCAAGAAGAATGGCGCCACCCGGACCGCCTGACCTGCTGGGCCGGCCAAGGGCTGGTCGGGCGCTGTGCGGGGAACGGACTATCCGGGGCTCGTCGGGATGTCGCCGGTTGCGGAAGGCGAGGCAGCCGCAGAACGGGTGCCGCTGGACGTGGTCCTTCTGCTGCCCTCCATCAGCTGACCGACCGCCACGAGGAATCTGTGTCGGGCGCCGCCGGGGAGAGTCCTGTTCACCGGGCAACAATGAGGCAGCCGTAGGGGCGCTGCTGGATGGAGTTTGTCTGCCACGGCGCCGGTGGGGGAGCGCACCGACAAGGTCGGTCGGCTTGTCGCAGCGGGCGAGTAGGTTCGGCGGTATGAACGCCTACGCCGCATTGTTGCGCGGGATCATGCCGAGCAATCCGAACATGAGCAATGCGAAGTTGCGGTCCGTGTTCGAATCACTCGGGTTCGACGATGTCGCGTCGGTGCTCGCCAGCGGCAACATCGTGTTCCGCAGCCCGGACACCGACGTGCCCGAACTGGAGCAGCGCATCCAGCAGGCGCTGAGCACCGAACTCGGGATCGGGGGCGGCACGATCATCCGCAGCCATGAAGAACTGCGCGCGCTGCTGGATGCCGACCCGTTCACCGGTCTGAAGCACGGCCGCGGAACCTATTTGATCGCGACATTCCTCAAAGACAACGCGAAGCCGCCGAAAACGTTGCCCGAACAACCCGACCCGCTCACCAGGATCGTCGGCTACGACAAGGCGGCGCGCGCCTTCCTCGCGGTGATCGACAACAGTGTCCCGGGCAAGACCCCGGACTTCATGGCCTGGCTGGACAAGACCTACGGCAAGGACATCACCACTCGCACTTGGCTCACCATCGAGCGCATCGTCAAGAAGATCGAGGCGTAACCGGCTCGAGGCAGCCGCATACGCGCCGGGCCGAGCGAAGGCTCGAGCAGCCGCATACGCGCCGGGCCGAGCGAAGGCGAGGCAGCCGCCTATTCCGGATCGCGTTCCGGGAGTGGGCGTTCGACGATGGTCGGGCGACCGAGCGGGTTGCGCACCCGCCGCTTGGCCGCGTGGTACACCTGCGCGGTCTCCGCGGCCACGACGTCCCACGCGAAATCGGCAGTCAGCCGTTCCCGGGCGGTATCGGCCCGCTGCTGCGCGGCGGCCGGGTCGTCGAGGGTGGCGTGGACTGCCGCGACGAGGCCGTCCACGTCCGCGGGTGCGAACGAGACACCGGTGACGCCGTCGATCACGGCCTCGCCCAACCCGCCCGCCGTCGAGGTGATCAGCGGTGTGCCCGCCGCGGCGGCTTCCAAAGCGACGATGCCGAAGGGTTCGTACCGGCTCGGCAGCACGA
This sequence comes from Nocardia glycosmidis, assembly GCF_052545115.1. Classification (NCBI taxonomy): domain Bacteria; kingdom Bacillati; phylum Actinomycetota; class Actinomycetes; order Mycobacteriales; family Nocardiaceae; genus Nocardia; species Nocardia glycosmidis. The sequence goes on from NZ_JBQWRH010000001.1 coordinate 434,627, forward strand.
TCGCGTCCGCGCCGTGCAGCCAGCCGAGCAGCTCTTCGTGGGCGAGCTGTCCAGCGAAGTTCACCGCGCGGGCGACGCGGTGTACCCGGGCACGTTCGCGCAGCCACTCGAACTGGGTGCCGACCCCGGCGATGGTCAGCGTGGTGCCGGGATAAGCGCGGCGGATGCGCGGCAGCGCCGCGATCGCGTCCTGGACGCCTTTCTCGTATTCCAGCCTGCCCACGAACAGCAGCCGGGGCGGACTGCTGCGCGGCGACCGAGGACGAAAGGTCCAGGCGTCCACGTCGATTCCGTTGCGGATCACCGTCATCGGGATCCGCTCCGGACCGTAGAGCCGCTCCACCTCGTCCTGCATGGATGCCGAGCAGGTGATCAGCGCGTCGGATTCGTTGGCCAGCCACCACTCGACCGAATGCACCTGCTTGTTGACCTTGCCCGCGACCCAGCCGCTGTGCCGTCCGGCCTCGGTGGCGTGCATGGTCGACACCAGCGGTACGTCGTAGTACTCGGCCAGTGCGATACCGGGGTGCGCGACCAGCCAGTCGTGCGCGTGCACCACATCGGGCGTCCAGCCGTCGCCGATGCCCGGCTTGCCGAGAGCGAGGCCGGCGCGCACCATCGCGTGGCCCATGGCCAGCGTCCAGGCGAGCATGTCCGCACCGAAGTCGAACACCGGCGGGTCTTCCGCGACCGCGACTACGAGCACGCCTTCGGCGATGAAGGAGTGGGTGGGATGGGTCGAGGCGTCGGTGCCGGAAGGGCGCCGGGACAGCACGACCACCTCATGGCCCGCTCGGGCCAGTTCGACAGCGAGGTGATGCACGTGCCTGCCGAGCCCGCCGACCACGACCGGCGGGTACTCCCACGACACCATCAAAATTCTCATGCATGTCCTTCTGCGGCGGAACCCGGGTCCGCTGGGTCGATGCTCTGGTCCCCGGTGGCGTGGCCCGATCCCGGAGCGCTGGCGGATGCTGTCCCGATGGCGTTGGGTACCGACCCCGCGGAGGTCAGTCGTCGCGCGTCAACGCCGGGGAAGAGTCCGTCAGCCGCCCCCCATCCTGCCGCCAACTGCCGCGCCTTGGCGACCTGGCCCGCCCCGACTGCCGCGGCGATTTCTCGCACCGCGTGTGCGTGCCGGTGCGCGCGGTCGCGGGCGTAGCCCGCAGCGGATTCCTTGCTGACCATGAACGCCCAGTCGCTCGACACGGTCAGGATCGCCTCACGCAGTAGTTGATCGGCGACCCGGTCACGCATTCCGGGCGACCGGCCCTGGGTCGCGCGCATCTTGTCGATGGTGTCCAGCGTGAGTCGCACGATGTCGTCGTTGAGTTCGACCAGGTCGCGCACCGGCTCGCCCGCCCACACCCGCCAATCCTTGCCGGAGCCCCAGGACGAGTCGTTCAGCGGTACCGGTTCACCCAGGTAGCCGCGCTCGTGCGCGTCGGCCAGCGTGCCGACGGTGACGCCGGCCTGGGGCAGCGCGCGCAGCACCTGGGCCAGCCACTGTGGGCCCTCGTGCCACCAGTGCCCGAACAGTTCGGTGTCGAACGCCGCGACGACCAGCGCGGGCCGCCCGATCCGTGCGGACTCCTCGACCAACCGCCGGCGCACCGTCCGCACGAAGTCGTCCACATCGCGTGCCACGGCCGCGGCGGCCAGCTCTGGGTCGTAGGGTGCCTTGTCCGGTCCGGCGACGGTTTTGCCGGTGACCCGCGCGGGCTTGAGACCCGTCGCGTGGTCGTAGTGGTGAAAATCACGATAGGCGCCGTGGCCCGGATAGCCGGACTTCGGCGACCACACTCGGTAACTCACGTGCAGGTCGCGGCCGAAGGCGACCACCTCGGAATCGCGCACCGGCCGACCAAGCGTCGTGTCGCCGCGCAGCGCCGGTCCATCGACCATGAAATGTGTCACACCCGCGGCGGCATAGCCGATCTCCATACCGGGTGTGTAGCCGCATTCCGGTGCCCAGATTCCGGTGGGTGAACGGCCCCAGCGATGACGGGCGTCGGCGAGGCCCTCGGTGAGCTGGAACTGCCGCAGCCGCGGATCCAGCAGCGGCTGGAACGGGTGCGCCAGGGGCCCGCCGAGCAACTCGATGGTGTCGGCGTCGACGAGTTCGCGCCAGATCGGCGCCGCGCCGTGCTGCCAGCGGCGCTCGAATTCCGCCAGCGCCGCGGCGGCCGAACGGTGCTCGCGTCGGCCGAGCGCGATGTTGCCCGCGACGGCGGCCTCGTCGGCGCGCAGCTGCCAGTTGCCCAGCCAGTGATGCATGCCCGCCAGGCAGTGCGGGTCGTCCAGCTGAGCCGCGAGTACCGGGGTGATGCCCAGGCTGAGCAGATGCGAACGACCTTCGGCCGCAAGGGTTCGCAGGACTTCCACGACCGGCAGGTAGGACGCTGCCCAGGACTGGTACAGCCATTCCTCGCCGACCGGCCAGCGGCCGTGATGGGCCAGCCAGGGAAGGTGGGAGTGCAGGACCAGAGTGAACTGGCCGGGCACCGGACTTGCGGAGTGTTCGCCCGGCACCGTGCGGTGATCGGTCACGGCTTCACCGCGATGGCGACCAGGTCCAGACTCGCCTCGATGTCCTCGGCGAGCAGCACGAAGTCGTCGACGGTGATGCTCGCCACATCCGCGGTCAGTTCGGCGGGCCAGGGTTCGCCGGCCAGCGCCCGTTCGATCTGCGCGTCGATGAACGATCCGCCGTGCTTGGCGTCCAACGATTTCAGGCCGGGCCCGTGGTGCACGCCGACCATCCGCGCCACCTCGAAACCCGCGTCGACCAGCAGTCCGGCCAACTCGGCGGCGTTCAGTTCTCTGGTGTGGAAGGGATTGAGCGGGGTGTCGCGGCCAGGGGAGAAGGTGATTCGGTTGGGCGTGCTGACAAGCAGTTCGCCGCCGGGCCGCAACACGCGCAGGCACTCCCGCAGAAACTGGGACTGGTCCCAAAGATGCTCGATCACTTGGAAGTTCACCACGACGTCGACCGAGGCGTCGGCCAGCGGCAGTGTGGCGAGGTTGCCGTGCACCATCTCCACCCGTGGGTAGCGCGCGCGCACGTACTCGACGGCGGTGGTGTCGTAGTCCACTCCGATCACCTTGGTGGCCACGTCGGCGATCATGTCCGCGCCGTAGCCTTCGCCGGAACCGGCCTCCAGTACGGTTTTTCCGGCGCAGCGGTGCAGCAGGCGCGCGTAGGCGATCTCGTGCCTGCGGAACCAGTAGTTCTCCTCGGCGATGCCGGGTACGGTGCGCTCGCCGGTCAGCGGCAGTGGTTCGACGGCGCCGGCAATCGTCTCGGGGTCCGCGCAAACGCCTGTGGAATTGCCCACTGCGGCAGGAGTCACAGCCTCGCTCATCGGTCCGACGTTACTGGCACGGTGTCGACGCGGGAGATCCGCACCCGACCGTGCCGCCAGCGGGGGCTTTGCCATTACGCGGACCGTGATCCGGCGCGCTTTGTTGCCTGGTGCCGGGATCAGAAAGCGCGGCCATTAAGTTACCGGCAAGTAACTTAACGTAAGGTAATGTCACGGCCTGAGCCATTCATCCGGCCGTACGGCGCAGCTCGTGCGACCAACACCACCAATGTGTGACCAGAACAGGAGGTCGACGAAAACCGATGCCGAACATCGTCGTACTCATCAAGCAGGTTCCCGACACCTGGTCCGAGCGCAAGCTGACCGACGGTGACTTCACCCTCGATCGCGAGGCCGCCGACGCCGTGCTGGACGAGATCAACGAGCGCGCGGTCGAAGAGGCGCTGCTGCTCAAGGAGGCCCAGGGCGGTGAGGTCACCGTGCTGGCGGCCGGTCCGGACCGCGCCACCGAGGCCATCCGCAAGGCCCTGTCCATGGGCGCCGACAAGGCGATCCACATCAACGACCCGGCCATTCACGGCTCCGACGCCGTCCAGACGGCCTGGGTGCTGGCGAGCGCGCTGGGGCAGGTCGAGGGTGTCGAGCTGGTGATCGCGGGCAACGAGGCGACCGACGGCCGCGCCGGCGCCGTCCCCGCGATCATCGCCGAGTACTTGGGCCTGCCGCAGCTGACGCACCTGCGCAAGCTGACCGTGGACGGCACCAAGGTCACCGGCGAGCGCGAGACCGACGATGGCGTGTTCAAGCTGGAGGCGACGCTGCCGGCCATCGTGAGCGTCACCGAGAAGATCAACGAGCCGCGCTTCCCGTCCTTCAAGGGCATCATGGCCGCCAAGAAGAAGGAAGTGCAGACCTTCACGCTGGCCGATCTCGGCGTCGACCTGTCGACCGTCGGTGTCGAGAACGCGGGCACCACCGTCACCGCGGCCACACCGAAGCCCGCGCGCACCGCGGGTGAGAAGGCCGCGGACGAGGGCGATGGCGGCACCAAGATCGCCCAGTACCTGATCGGCCAGAAGATCATCTGATTCGGCTGCGCTCATGCGGGACACCCGCACCCGGCCGGGCGGAACGAAACCGCTACGCGATGTCGCTCGTTCTGCCCTCCTGGACTGAGACTTCTTAGGAGAGAACACAAATGGCAGAAGTACTTGTGCTCGTCGAGCACGCCGACGGTGCGATCAAGAAGGTCAGCACCGAACTGCTCACCGCGGCGCGCGTCCTGGGCGAGCCCGCGGCCGTCGTGCTCGGCACCGCGGGCACCGGTGAGAAGCTGGCCGACGCGCTGGCCGCCGCGGGCGCGGAGAAGATCTACATCGCCGAATCCGACGATGTGGACAACTACCTGGTGACCCCGAAGGTGGACGTGCTGGCCGGTCTGACCGAATCGGTCTCCCCGGCCGCGGTCCTCGTCGCGGCCACCGCCGAGGGCAAGGAAGTGTCGGGTCGCCTGGCCGCCCGCATCGGTTCCGGCCTGCTGATCGACGTCATCGAACTGAAGTCCGATGGCAGTGTCGTGCACTCCATCTTCGGTGGCGCGTTCACCGTCGAAGCCAAGGCCACCGGCGACGTGCCGGTGATCTCGGTCCGCCCGGGCGCCATCGAGGCGTCCGCGCAGGCCGGCGCGGGCGAGAAGGTCACCGTCGAGGTGCCCGCGCAGGAAGAAGGCGTGGTCAAGGTGATTTCCCGGGAGCCGATCGTGGCGGGTGACCGTCCGGAGCTCACCGAGGCGAGCATCGTGGTCTCCGGTGGCCGCGGCGTCGGCTCCGCCGACAACTTCGCGGTGGTCGAGGCGCTGGCCGACGCGCTCGGTGCGGCCGTCGGCGCGTCCCGCGCGGCCGTCGACTCGGGCTACTACCCGGGCCAGTTCCAGGTCGGCCAGACCGGCAAGACGGTCGCGCCGCAGCTGTACATCGCGCTCGGCATCTCCGGCGCGATCCAGCACCGCGCGGGCATGCAGACCTCGAAGACGATCGTCGCGGTCAACAAGGACGAAGAGGCGCCGATCTTCGAGATCGCCGACTACGGCATCGTGGGCGACCTGTTCAAGGTCACCCCGCAGCTGACCGAAGCGGTCCAGACGCACAAGGGCTGATCCACGTCAGCCGAGCGACAACGGTGGCTCCGACGATTCGGTCGGAGCCACCGTTTTGCTGTGCGGCTTTGGCGCTGCACAGATCTTGGCTCGACGTGCCCGAGATCCCCCGACCAGATCGGCAACTTTCGAAATAGTAGGTCAGCGAGCACTTTTCGGCTGTCGATGTTCGGCGGGGCGAGCCTCGAGCCTCTGCGCATTGCCGCTTACTTTGTCCGGGGCCGGCTGACCTTCCCCTGGTCTCGGGGCGCGACTGCTTCCCGATTCCAATCGGCTCGCGCGCACGGCGTGGGCTGAACTCTGCGCGCCCCAGCGACTTCCACAGGACTGCCCGGATACGCCCTTCATCTGAAAACGGAAGAAAACGGATCGCGAGACCTATTGCGAGAGCGCAGGTGAAGCCGCATTACTGAATGTAGCCAGGACAAAGCGGTTCGGCCGCCCTGGTAGCGGAACACACTTCACCGTGGTCGAGGAGGCGGTGCTATGTCTACCATTACTTCCCTGTCGCCAGCTCCCACTCTGGTCTCGGCGAGTCCGGGTTCGGGGCCGATCATCGGTGGAACCACGGTCACTCTGACCGGGACGAATCTGACCGGAGCTACGGCAGTTTTATTCGGTGCCACGCCGGCGACCTCGTTCACGATCGACTCCGCGACGCAGATCACGGCGATCTCTCCGTCCGCAACGGGAGTCGTGCAGGTCACCGTGACCACCCCGAGCGGGGTCAGTAACGGAATCTCGTTCACTTACGTGGGCACGCCCGCGCCATCCGGGGTGGACTTCGGTCCGGGGACGTCGATCATGTCTGATGGCGGACTGCCCTGCGGAAGCTGGGGCACGGTAGGGGCGGTCGGATATGACAGGCTCGGCAATCTGGTGGCTCTCACAGCTGGGCACATGATGACGCGGAACACCGGAACCCAGGAGGTGTACCTCACGGGGAATCAAGGACTGGGTCCGATCGGGTACTACGCCACGTGGACTACGAATTGGCCCGGGTTTCCGTCGTTGCGTTTTCCCGCCGATTCGTCCAAGGATTACGCGGTCATCAAGCTGGACCGAACGAAGATCAATCCGGTCAACAGGACGCCGAACGGGACCGTGATCAACCGGATCGGTGCGGACCCTGTTCCGCTCTCGGACATCATGTGCAAGTACGGCCAGGTGTCCGGAACGACATGCGGTCTCGTGATCGAGTACAAGAACAACGTCATCAGTTCGTGGGCTGCGATCATTCCGGGCGATAGCGGTGGACCGGTGACCACGCGCAGCGGTTTGGTCGGAATCATTTCCGCGATCAATCCGCTCAATCCGTGGGCGCCGTTCCAGTTCTCCGGCATTCACGGAATTCTCGACGACATCGCTGCGCAAGGACCGAGCACGATCGGAATCGGATTCACTCCGCTTCCGTGATCGCTCTGCAGGACACGGCGGCGCCAGGGATTCAGCCACTACGCAGCGTGCCGAGGAATCCGTCGCAGCCGGGATCGTCGCCGCCCGCGCAGCGGTATGCGGGGCGAGGCGGCGCGGCCGCGATTGCGCGAACCCACTCAACAGCGGTGCAGAGCGGTGAGCAATGTGTCCAGGATCGGTGAACGCTTGGCGTCGGAGCGCAGGACCGCCGAGACCGGGATGCGCAGCTTGTGCTCGGCCAGGGGGAGCACCACCAGTCCCTCGGTGCTGCTCTCGGCGTAGAGCACCGTCCATGCGTCCGGCCGGTTGATCAGTTCCATCGTGGCGGTGTGGTCCGGCGGGATGGGCGGCCCGAAGGTCGGTCCGGTGGGCAGTTCGGCGAACGCGCTGCGAATCACGGTGTGCAGTAGTACCTGTTCCTGCTCCGGCGGCAGTAGCAGCGGATACGAACTCAGGTCGGACAAGGTCACTACGTCCCTGGTCGCCAGGGGATGTGCGCTGGAAGTGGCGATGACGAGGTCTTCGACCCAGAGCTGCTCCGCCATGAGGCCGGGCTGGTCGACGCGGCCGCGGATCAGTGCGAGATCGCAGTCGCCGTCGGTGACGGCCGCGATGCGCTGGCGGAAGGGTTTGATCACGAACTCGATCTCGGCTTCCGAGTGCGCGGCCCGCGCGCCCGCGATAGCCGACAGGGAGCGGGCAGCGAAGGACATGTTCGCGGCCAGCCGGATGCGCGGTCCCGCCGTGCGCACCGCGGCGCGGATCGCCGACTCCAGGCTCAGCATTTGTTTCGCGAGCGGAAGTAGCCGAGCGGTCGCATCGGTGGGCACGACTGAGCGGGTCGAGCGCTCGAACAGTTGCACGCCCAGGTCGCGCTCGAGCCGGGAGATCTGATGGCTGATCGCCGACTGCGAGATGTAGCAGCGCGCGGCGGCGCCGCTGAAGCTGAGCTCCTCGCAGACCGCGACGAAGTAGGTGAGCTGCCGAAGTTCCACAGCGCCTCCCATTAATTACGGATCAAGATAAGAGTCATCTTAATTATGCGCTCTGACACCTGAAATATCTGCCCTCTGGATAACGGTTCGTAATGAGAGAAGGAGGCTGTCATGCAGTATGTGGAAGCGGGCATCGAAACCGCTGGTGTCGTCATCGTCGGATCGGGTTTCGGTGGGCTCGCCGCCGCCAAGCAGCTGGCCAAGTCGGGGGTGGACTTCGTGCTGATCTCCAGCACGCCCGAGCACCTGTTCCAGCCGCTGTTGTATCAGGTAGCTACGGGTGTGCTGGCATCGGATGAGATCGCGCCGCCGATCGCGGACGTCCTGCGCAGGCACCGGGAGGCGGACGTGCGCCTCGGCACGGTGGTCGCCATCGATCCCGACCGAGCGATCGTCACCTACGAGAACGACGGTGTGCGGCACCGGATCCGCTACGGCTCGCTGATCGCGGCCACCGGCGCAAGCCAGTCCTACTTCGGGCGGGACGATTTCGCGGAGAAGACCTTTTCGCTCAAGACCATCGACGACGCGCGCCGGCTGCGCGCGCAGATCGAACGCGTCTTCTCCGCAGCCGCGAATGCCGACGAGCAGACCAGGCGAAGGCTGCTGAGCTTCGTCGTGGTCGGTGCGGGCGCGACTGGTGTCGAGGTGGCCGGGCAGTTGAAGGAGCTGGCGAAACGGCACTACCACCAGGAGATCTCGGTCACACTCGTCGAGGGTGCGGGCGCGGTGCTCCCGCCGTTCGGCGGCGGGCTGTCGGAGTACGCGAAGAGGTCGTTGACACGCAGCGGCGTCGATGTGCTGCTCGGCACATTCGTCACCGACATCGAGGCCGGCGAGGTCACGGTGAAGTGCGCCGACGGGGCCGAGCGCGGCATCGCGGCCGAAACGGTGGTCTGGTCGGCGGGTGTGCAGGCGGGCGGATTCGCGAAGATCCTGGCGGAGGCCACCGGCGTCGCGACCGACCGGGCGGGCCGTTTGCTGATCAATCCGGATCTCACCGTCGGCGGTCACGCGGACATCTACGCGATCGGCGACATGACCTCGCTCAACGGCTATCCCGGACAGTCGCCGGTCGCCATGCAAGAGGGCAGGCATGCCGCCGACATCATCCGCCGCAAAAAGCAGCCCGGCACCGCCTTCGAGTACTGGGACAAGGGCAGCATGGCGGTGATCAGCCGGTTCAGCGCGGTGGTGAAACTCAACGAGCGCATCACTTTCCGCGGCGTGTTCGCGTGGTTCGTGTGGCTCGCCGTGCACCTGTTGTACCTGGTCGGCTTCCGCAACCGCTTCGCCGCGGTCGCTTCGTGGTTGGTCGCCTTCATCGGCACCGGGCGCCCCGGATTCGCCGAAGAGCAGGCACAGTTGACGACTGTGGCCGCTCCGGAACGCTACGTCGCCTGAGCTGTGCCCGGTTGGCGGCTCCTGCGGGGCCGCGCTGGGCGCTACTTGGCTGCGCTCCGCTCGACAGCGCGGGTGGACGAACGCGGTGGAACCGTTCGGTGAACGCTCGGTGTGACGGCCGTCTCGTTCACCGAACGGGCATCGGCGCGACACTTCGAGGTTGCTGGGGCGCATTGTCGGACTGGCTTCATCATGGATATGACTATCTCGTCCGTGCTGACAGCCCCGGCTGGACCGTCGGGCTCCGGGGAAGAGCGGTCGCGCTACTCGCTGGTGGTCTCCTCCGATCTCGAGCACCGCGTCGCGGCGCAGCGGCTGCGCTACGGCGTGTTCGCCAACGAGCCCGGCTTCCAGATCCCGGACGCCGGAACCGGACTCGACGCCGACCGCTTCGACGATCACTGCGACCACATGCTGGTGCGCGACGACGTCAGCGGCGAGTTCGTCGGCTGCTACCGAATGCTGCCGCCGGACAAGGTCGCCGCCGCGGGCGGGTACTACACGGCGACGGAATTCGATCTGGCCCAACTGGATCCGGCGGGCATGCGGATCGTGGAGATGGGCCGCGCCTGTGTGGTGCCCGACCATCGCAACGGGTCGGTGCTCACCCTCATGTGGGCGGGCATCCTGCACTACATCCAGCTCACCGGCTACGACTGGGTGATGGGTTGCGTGTCGGTGCCGATGCAGGACACCCCGGCCGACCAGCCCGGCGTGAACGTGCGTGGCGTGCGCGATATGCTGCTCGGCCGCCACGGCTGTGACCCGGAGCGCCGGGTGCATCCGCACAACCCGGTGATCGTCGACGGGAAGACGCTCGACGAGCTCACCCCACCGTCGCGCCCGAAGCTACCGCCGCTGGTGCGCGGCTACCTCCGGTTGGGCGCGGAGATCTGCGGCGAGCCCGCGCACGACCCCGATTTCGCGGTCGCCGATTTCGTCGTGCTGCTCGGCCTGGACACCATCAACACGCGCTACCTCAGCCGGTTACGGGACGCCGCCGCCACCTTCGACGGGGGACGGTGAGGACCGTGGTCTTCGACGCGCCGCCTGCTATGTCCGCTGCACACGCGTGGATGCCCTCCAGCCCCTGCGGTCCCGGCTGCCTGGATTCGATCGACAAGGTCGGCGCGGGACGGGTGGCCGCCCGGCTGGCCGGGGTCGCCGGACTACTGCTCAGCTACCCGGTCGCGCACATGACGACACCGTCCGCCCAGCGCGACCGGATCCAGCGGCGCTACGCGCGTCTGTTGCTCGGCTGTCTCGGCATGCGGCTGCGCATCGTCGACAACCGGGCGGCCGCGGACGAGCGCGGCGTCGCCGATGAGGGCGACGCTGCGTTCGCGCCGGGCGTGCCCGACCGCGGCGTGCTGGTCGTCACCGGTCATATCGGCTGGACCGATATCGTCGCGTTGGCCTCGGTCCAGCCGCTCGGCTTCGTGGCGCGCGCGGACATGCTGGACTGGCCGCTGATCGGCAAACTCGCGAAGCTGATGCGGGTCATCCCGATCGAGCGGGAACGGCTGCGCGAACTGCCCGGCGTGGTGACGACGGTCGGTGCCCGACTGGCCGCCGGCGAGCGGATCGCCGTATTCCCGGAGGGCACCACGTGGTGTGGCCGCGCCTACGGCACGATGCGGCCGGCGCTGTTCCAGGCTGCGGTGGACGCGGGCGTCCCCGTGCAGCCGGTGCGATTGCGGTATCTGGACCGCCACGGCGTGCCCTGCACCGTGCCCGGGTTCGTCGGTGTGGACTCCTTCGCCTCGTCCGCGCGACGGATACTGCGATCACGTGGGATGGTCGCCGAGGTGGTGCTCGAACCGGTCCAACAGCCCGGCTCGGATCGGCGTGATCTGGCCCGGCGCTGCGAGGCCGCGGTCCGCGGCGCGGAACGCTCACGGCACGGTGCGCTGGACGACACCGTGTGGATCAAGGCAGGGCACACCCGGGTGCAGGACCCGACCGTTGCGGTAGACACACCGGAGGTGCGGAGGCCGCGACGCCTCCGGTCACTGCGCGGTCGCCGCAGTACGGCCGCGCAGTAGCCACGTCCGCTGATCGGAGCGCGGCGCAAGATTCGGCCTCCTCCGCACTGCACCGCCTCCGGGCGCGCTGCTGTTCGACAGCGCCGACGATCGCGTCGCGGCGCTCACCGCCGAGGACCTGCAGGCGCGTATCTCGACCCTGGCCGCCCCGGAAGACCTCGACGAACTATTGAGGCGCCTGAAAATAGAACGGGCGCAGGGATACTCGGTTGCCTGAGCGGCGAACCTGAATCGAACATCTCACCGAGTGATCGGGCGGCGCACCGGCACGGGGACACATTGTGCCGGTGCACCATCCGCCACTCTCATTGACAACGGCGAAACCGCATGTGGGCCGGGTTCTGACGGTTCGAACGGTTCAGGCCGACCTCGCATTTCCCGCAAGGTGCTGACCAAGTGGTGCCATCTTCGTCGAGCACGGCGCACTGGGCCGAGGAGCCTACGACCAGCGGCCGCGATACGAGTACCTCCGATGAAACCGCCACCACGGCTACGGCAACCAGCTCCACGACCCGGCGGTCAGCTGTGCGCATTCGCACTCCTGGTGATACGCATCCGGTATTACCTCCACTGTGCCGTTGCCGCTGAAACTGAGATGACCGTCACAGGTGAGGTTTTGGCCGGAGGTTTTCGTGGGAATGCATGAGATAAGAGCCGATCTCGACGTGGTCGTGATCGGAGCTGGGTTCGCCGGACTCTACGCGGTGCATCGCGTTCGTAATGAGTTGAACTTGCGCGTGCGTGCTTTCGATGGTGCGTCGGACGTAGGCGGGGTATGGCACTGGAATCGGTACCCGGGTTGCCGGTGTGATATCGAGAGCATCCACTACTCGTACTCGTTCTCGGAAGAACTTCAGAGCGAGTGGAAGTGGAGTGAAAGGTACGCGGGTCAACCCGAGATTCTCGCCTACCTGAACCATGTCGCCGACCGCTTCGACCTCCGGCGCAGCATCCAGTTCAACACCCGGGTCACCTCGATGGTGTGGGATGAAGCCAACTCGCTGTGGAATGTTTCCACCGATGACGGTGTCACCCGAACAGCGCGGTTCATCATCTCTGGTGCGGGTAACGTCTCGATTCCCAAGGTCCCCGAATTCCCTGGTATCGAGAACTTTTCCGGACAGGTGTACGCGACTCATCGCTGGCCGCACGAAGGCGTGGACTTGGCCGGCAAGCGGGTCGGCGTCATCGGCACCGGTTCTTCGGGTATCCAGGTTATTTCCTCGATCGCGGAGGAAGTGTCCGAGCTGTATGTCTTCCAGCGCACCGCGAACTATGCGACCCCGCTGCGCAACCGGCCGACCGACCCGGCCGAGCAGGCCGACGTCATCGCAAGATACAGCGAGATCCGGAAGGCGGCGCGGAACAGTGTGATGGGTGTCACCTCCGCTCCGCCACACGGATCGGCGAAGCGGGCCGATCCAGTGGCGCGCCGCGCGGTCTTCGACGAACTGTACGAAGAGGGTGGCTTCTACTTCCTCCTCTCCAGCTACGACGATGTGATGATCGACGAGGATTCGAATGAAATCGCCGCAGAGTACATTCGTGAGCGGATAGCCGAGCGGGTCGAGAACCCGCAGATCGCCGAGCTGCTGACCCCGCGCGACCACCCGTACGGCACGAAGCGTCCGCCGCTGGAGACCGAATACTACGAGACCTTCAATCGCGAAAACGTGACGCTGGTGGATGTCAAGAGCCATCCGATCGAGAAGGTCACCTCGGCCGGCATCGTGACGGGTAACGCAACATATGAACTCGACGTGATAATTCTGGCCATGGGTTTCGATGCCTTTACCGGAGCCTTGCTGCGGATGGGGATCGTCGGTCGTGAAGGTCGACCGTTGGAGGATGAATGGAGGAACGGCCCTCGGACCTACCTGGGAATCGCCTCGGAGGGGTTTCCCAATTTTTTCATGATCACCGGACCGCATAGTGCGGTGGCCAATTACAACAACCCCCTGGCCATCGAAGACCACGTGAAATTCGCGACCGATGTGATCGAGTACATGATCGACAACGGTCACTCGGAGGTCGAGGCTACTCGCGCTGCCGAGGAAAATTGGCTCGAATTGATCGAGACTATGGTGGCGGCGTCGCTGTACCCCCGAGCGGACTCCTGGTATATGGGTGCGAATATTCCTGGAAAACCACGCTCGCCGTTGATCGGCTTCATCGGCGGCGCAGCGGAGTACCGCAGAATCTGCGCGGAAGTCGTCGAGAAAGGATATGACGGATTCGCTTTCACTGCCGTTCCGGCGAAGGAGTCGGTATGAAATCGGCGAATCCCTTTCGGCAGTGCTCGATTGTCCGGTTCCGACTCATTGATCCATTGCTCCGGCCGGCGGCCGGCTCGACAACGAAGGCGGCTTGAAATGAGCCTCGATCCCGATGCGCAGGAATTGGTGACAGCGCTCGCCGAACAATTGCCTGGACGGCTATCCGACCTGGGTGTGGATGGCGGACGCATGTTCCTCCGGAAACTTGCGGACCAGGCTCCGCCCGGGCGGGCAGTCCACGCGGTGACCGAGCGATCGATTCCCGGACCCGCCGGGTCTCTCGGCGTCCGGGTGTACCGGCCTTCGGCCCGGGACGACCTGCCGGTCCTGCTGTACTTCCACGGAGGAGGGTTTGTCCTGGGCGGGCTCGATGACGCGGACGGCGTATGCCGGGAGCTCGCTCTGCGCGTCGAATGCGTGGTCGTGTCCGTCGACTACCGTCTTGCGCCCGAGGCTCCCTTTCCGGCCGCTGTGGAGGACGGGTATGCCGCGCTCGAATGGGTAGCGTCCAATGGCGCCGACATCGGCGCGGACCCTGGCCGGATCGCCGTTGGCGGGGACAGCGCTGGCGCGCAACTCGCGGCGGGCGTCTGCATCGTGGCTCGGGAGGCCGGTGGGCCGCGGATCGCCCTGCAGCTGCTGGCCTATCCGGCCACGGAATACGACACCTCACGCCCGTCTTGGACGGACTACGCCGATGGGCCGCTGTTGACCACGGTCGACGCTCTCTGGTTCTGGGAGAAGTATCTCGGCGACGTGGAAAAATTCCGGTCGGATCCGCTGGTATTCCCGATGAACGCGGACTTGGCGAAGCTGCCACCGGCGTTCGTACTGACCGCCGAGCACGACCCGGTCCGGGACGGGGCCGAAGCCTACGCCGAGGCCTTGGCCGCGGCGGGAGTGGAAGTGCGGGCACAGCGGTACGACGGGGTGTTCCACGGCTTCTTCGCCATGGTGGGGTTGCTGACCAAGACGGAGACGGCGCTCGTCGACGCCGCCGACACGTTGCGGAAGTACCTCACGCAAGTTCGTGCCCGGGATATCTGAGTATGGACAACGGTCCGCCGGATAGGCCCGCCCCGTTGACGCCCGCCTTGCTGCGCCCTTATGTTTGTTGGATTGTTCGCCGGCTCCTTTTCAGGAGGCTCTATGGTCGTATACGGCCTCCGCATGCTCTTGAAGCGCCCCATCGAAATGCAGGAATTGATCGCGCGGCTCATGCGTGAAAGGGCGCTGCCTGTCGAATTTGTGTCCGGACGCACAGCAAGGCAGCGGCACGCCATGTTGACGCAGCCTGGCTGATCGGCAGGGATGACACATGGATCTGCGCTCGCTGCGCTATTTCGTTTTGGTCGCGGAAGAAGGCAGTGTGCACGCAGGAGCGCGCCGCGCGCTGATCGCTCAGCCGGCGCTGTCCGTAGCGCTGAAGGCGCTCGAACGAGAGATCGGCGCACGGCTGTTCGAACGCTCCTATCGCGGAATGGCGCTCACCACCGCCGGGGCAGCCCTTCTTCCTCGGGCCAGGCACATTCTGGAATGTGCCGAGGAGGCGAAGGCGGCCGTGAAATCGGCGGGAGCGGAAGATGGTCCGATCTTCACGATCGGACTCGTCGAGGGGCGGGTCGCGGCGGCCGAGATGACCGGTCCGATTCTGCATACCTTTCAGCGGCGCAACCCCGATGTTCGAATGAAAATCAAGCTTTTGAACTTCGTGGAACAGTTCGACTCTGTCCTGCACGGCGACGTAGATGTCGCGATTGTTCGCTCGCCGTACGACCATCCCGATCTCGGGATGGTCCCACTTTACCGGGAACCGTCTCTCCTGGCGGTCAGCCCGGACCATCCGCTCGCTCGAGAACACGAAGTCTCCATGGAGTCGGTGCTGCGCGAGCCGATGCTCGACTTTGTGCACGCGCCGCGGGGCTGGCGTGATTTCTGGAATCTGACCGAGCTTCGCAACGAAGCTTCCGGCCGGCTGATCGCGTCGCCCGCACTGGACTTGGCCGCCGTCAGCATGGAGATGGCGCGAAACCCGGTCGTGAATCCGATGAGCGCGAGCGCATGGCGGCTGAGCGGCTACGGGGAGCAAACGCTGCGCGCCGTTCGCCTGGTCGAAGCCCAGTACAGCGTGGCCGGTGTGGGCTATCGGCGGGGGAACGGGAATGCCAGGGTGCGGTCGTTCGTGTCCGTCGCCCAGACCATCGCGAACCAGCTCGTGAGTCTCATCCCGGATTGCGAGCTGGTTGTCGCGGAAGCTGAGGCATAACCGCGGCCGCAATCCCCAGCTCGATCAGTCGGCTGAGCTCGCGGCGGGGCTCGCGGTAGTCGGTCAACTCGCAGAGGTGTTGACACATTGCTGCATACCGATCCTCGTCCGGCCTGCGTACCGGCGCGGCTGTGTCGGTCCTGAATTGGCGTCGGTCCTGAATTGGCTCACGATTTTCAGTGTGGATGGCGCGTGATCAGTGGATGCGCCGGTTCGGGGTGGGCGGGGGCCGTGAGTGTGAGGTGAGTTACAGGCGTGATGTGGGTGGAGTGTCGTACTCTGTCGGTGCAGCTGGTTCGCCAGCGACCTGGATGTCGGGAGTCCCCGCTCGGTCGCCGGTATCGGCATCTCGCGCCGTGTGGCGTTCGAGGTGGCGAGGGGAACCCGGTGGAATCCGGGGTTGTCCCGCAGCGGTAAGCAGGAACGAACGCCGTCAACAGTACTGGGCACGGATGTGTCCGGGAAGCGATGGTCAGTAGCTGGCAGCGGGGGTCCCCGGCCGGTGCCTGTGAGTCCGAAGACCTGAAGCTGTGCCGGGCGCACCGTGTCCGGCGGTCGTCGCCTCATGGATCGGGCGCGCGCCGACTCCGTCCCGAATAGTGTTGTTCGAGTTCGGGACTCGTGGTTGAGCGCCGCCAGGGTGACGGCCGTTCCTGCCATCCGACGGAGAACACATCGTGGCCGAATCCACTCCCACCGCTCGTTCGGTGAATACCCAATCTCTCGGTGAGCTCGATCCCGAGTTGACCGCCGCGATGGCGGGTGAGCTCGCCCGTCAACGTGACACCCTCGAGATGATCGCCTCGGAGAACTTCGTGCCGCGCGCGGTGCTGCAGGCGCAGGGCAGCGTGCTCACCAACAAGTACGCCGAAGGTTACCCGGGACGGCGTTATTACGGCGGGTGCGAGCACGTCGACGTGGTGGAGAACCTGGCGCGCGACCGCGCGAAAGAGCTGTTCGGCGCGGAATTCGCCAACGTGCAACCGCATTCCGGCGCGCAAGCGAACGCCGCGGTGCTGATGTCGCTGATGGAACCGGGCGACAAACTGCTCGGCCTCGACCTCGCGCACGGCGGTCACCTCACGCACGGCATGCGCCTGAACTTCTCCGGCAAGCTCTACGAGGTGCACTCCTACGGGGTCAGCAAGGAAGACCACCGCATCGACATGGACGAGGTGCGTGACATCGCCAAAGCGTCGCAACCGAAGGTGATCGTCGCAGGCTGGTCGGCCTATCCGCGTCATCAGGACTTCGCGACCTTCCGCGAGATCGCCGACGAGGTCGGCGCCTACCTATGGGTAGACATGGCGCACTTCGCCGGTCTGGTCGCCGCGGGCCTGCACCCCTCGCCGGTGCCCTACGCCGATGTCGTGTCCTCGACCGTGCACAAGACTTTGGGCGGCCCCCGCTCCGGCCTGATCCTGGCCAAGCAGGAATTCGCCGAGAGGATCAACTCGGCGGTGTTCCCCGGTCAGCAGGGGGGTCCGCACATGCACGTGATCGCTGCCAAGGCCGCCGCGTTCAAGATCGCCGCGACCGAGGAGTTCTGCGATCGTCAGCAGCGCACGCTGTCGGGTGCCCGCATTCTGGCCGAGCGTCTGACCGGCGCCGATGTCGAAGAAAAGGGTGTGTCGGTGCTGACTGGCGGCACCGATGTGCACCTGGTGCTGGTCGACTTGCGCAACTGCGAGCTCGACGGCAGGCAGGGCGAAGACCTGCTGCACGAGATCGGTATCACGGTGAATCGCAACGCCGTTCCGTTCGACCCGCGTCCGCCGATGGTCACTTCGGGTCTGCGCATCGGCACCGCGGCCTTGGCCACCCGTGGCTTCGGTGACACCGAGTTCACCGAGGTGGCTGAGATCATTGCCGCCGCTGTGGCGGGCACCTCCGATGTGGAGACCCTGCGTGGGCGGGTCTGCGAGCTGGCCCGCAGCGTCCCGCTCTACCAGGGCCTCGAAGACTGGAAGCTCGTCTCACCACCGGTCGGCCGGTGGGCGCCCGCCACGGGTGGGCGCCCCGCGGTGCGGGTTCGGCGCGGGCCCAGGAGCAGAAGTAGGACAACGACCGCTTCGCGACGACCTGGTTGCGGTGAGACCACAGGCAGCGTAGGGCATTCGGTGACGCAGAGCCTGCGTAGGCAGAAAGGCGCGGGTGTGCCGTTCTCGGTGGAGTTCAATCCGCCACGTGACATCGCAGGCGAAGCCCGGCTGTGGCAGGCGGTGCGCGAGTTCGAGCGCATGCACCCGGCATTCGTGTCGATGACCTACGGCGCGGGCGGGTCCACCAGGGACCGCACCCTGCGTATCGCCGGCGAGCTGGCACAGGAGACGACACTGCTGCCGGTGGCGCATCTGACCGCGGTAGGCCACAGCGTGGCCGAGTTGCGTTCGCTGGTCGGTTCCTACGCTGATTCCGGGATCCGGAATCTGCTGGTGCTGCGCGGTGATCCGCCGGGGGATCCTCTCGGACCGTGGACGCGACACCCCGACGGGGTCGACTATGCCGAGGAATTGGTGCGTATCGTACGGGATCTGGGTGATTTCCACGTCGGTGTGGCGTCGTTCCCGCAGGGACACCACCGCTCGCCGGACCTGGACCACGATACGAAGTTCCTGGTGGCCAAACTCCGTGCGGGTGCGGAGTATTCGATCACGCAGATGTTCTTCGACGTCGAGCACTATCTGCGATTGCGAGATCGGGTCGCTGCGCTGGACCCGGCCGAGGCGAGCAAGCCGATCATTCCGGAGCTGATGCCGATCACCTCATTGCGGACGGTAGCTCGTGCCGAGCAACTGTGTGGTCGGCCACTGCCCGAACCGGTGATTGCCCGTTTGCACCGGGCCGCGGGAACCGGTCCGGAGGAGGACCAGGCCGCTGTACGCGCCGAGGGCATCGCGATCGCAACGGAGATGGCGCAACGCCTGATCCGCGAAGGTGCGCCGTGCCTGCACTTCATCACACTCAACTTCGCCAAGGCGACCGGTGAGGTGCTGACCAACCTGGGCTATCAAGTCGGGGAAGCGCCGCTGCCTGCGCGGTGACCGACTCCACGATCGTGCATCGAGCCCGTGGCCGCCGGCGAATCCGTGCTGGTGGCCACGGACCCCGCGGCCGCGTCGCTCAGGCTCGCGTCGGGGTCGATATGAAGACGTGCCGGAGGTCTCGGTCACTCCGATCCGGCGATCGTGGTCGATGTCTACGCCAGCGTCTACGAGGATGCCGGGGAATCGGCCGTCGAGGCGGTGTCGGCCCTGGTTCCGCGCGGGGCTGGATGATAGGTCGACCACAATGTGACCGCATCGAACATGTGAGCGATTCAGCGGGCAGGCGCGACGGAACGAATGCGCATGTCGGGGCCGGCACCGTGGGCGGGAATAACCGGCTGCCCGTGACAGCTATCCTTTACTGGTCATGAAGTCGGCTTTTTCGGGTCCGGTCAACGGTGCGCCCCAGACGGTCTACCTCGATCACGCGGCTACCACACCGATGTTGCCCGCGGTCATCGAGGCGATGACGGCTGCCCTGCGCACTACAGGTAACGCGTCGTCGCTGCACGGCTCCGGTCGCGCCGCGCGCAGGGCGCTGGAGGAGGCGCGCGAGTCGATCGCGGCCGATCTGGGGGCCCGGCCTTCGGAGGTGATCTTCACCTCCGGCGGCACCGAGAGCGACAACCTGGCGGTCAAGGGCATCTTCTGGGCGCGCCGCGATGCCGAGCCGCGCCGCAACCGGATCATTGCCGGCGCGATCGAGCATCACGCGGTGATCGACGCCGTGGAGTGGTTGCAACAGCATGAGGGCGCGGACGTCACCTGGCTGCCGGTGGACGCCGAGGGTGTCGTCACGCCCGAGGTACTGCGTGCCGCGCTCGCCGCGAATCCTGACGATGTCGCGCTGGTCACCGTCATGTGGGCGAACAACGAGGTCGGCGCCATCCAGCCGATCGGCGAACTCGCCGCGGTTGCCCAGGAATTCGGGGTGCCGATGCACAGCGACGCCGTGCAGGCCGCCGCTCAGCTGCCGATCGATTTCGCGGCCAGCGGGCTGTCCGCGGCGAGCTTCGGCGGACACAAGGTCGGTGGCCCGCACGGTGCGGGCGTGCTGCTGCTGGGCAGGCAGGTGCCGTGTGTCCCACTGCTGCACGGCGGCGGGCACGAGCGCGACCTGCGCTCGGGGACCGCGGACACGCCGGCGGCCGTCGGGCTGGCCGCCGCGCTGCATCAGACCGTAGCCGAATTGCCCACGCGCACAGCTGAATTAGCTGCAATGCGGGATGCGCTGATCGAGGGTATCCGCACGGCGGTCCCGGACATGGTGCTCAACGGCCCCGTCGGCGAGCGGCGCCTGCCCGGCAACGTGCACGTCACTTTTCCCGGGTGCGAAGGGGATTCGCTGCTGCTGCTGCTGGATGCGGCCGGGATCGAATGCTCGACCGGCTCGGCGTGCACCGCGGGCGTCGCCACACCGAGCCACGTGCTGATCGCCATGGGTGTCGAACCGCGAGAAGCGCGCGGATCCCTGCGCTTCTCGTTGGGACACACCTCGACCCACGCCGACATCGACACGGTGCTGGGTGTACTGCCGCAGGTAGTGGAGCGGGCCAGGGTCGCGGGTCTGGCCGGTGCGCGAGGAGGTGTCTGATGCGGGTACTCGCCGCGATGAGCGGTGGTGTGGATTCGGCCGTGGCGGCGGCGCGTGCCGTCGACGCCGGTCACGAGGTGGTCGGCGTGCATCTGGCGCTGTCGGCGACACCGGGCACATTGCGCACCGGGTCGCGCGGCTGCTGTTCGAAGGAGGACGCCGGTGACGCCAGGCGCGCCGCCGACCTGCTCGGCATCCCGTTCTACGTCTGGGATTTCGCCGATCGGTTCAAAGAGGACGTGATCGACGATTTCGTGGCCGCCTACGCGGCGGGCGAGACGCCGAATCCGTGCCTGCGCTGCAACGAGAAGATCAAGTTCGCCGCGCTCGCCGACCGCGCGGTGGCGCTCGGCTTCGACGCGGTTGCCACTGGCCATTACGCGCGTCTGGACAACGGCGTGCTGCGCCGCGCCGTCGACGCCGACAAGGACCAGTCCTACGTGCTGGCCGTGCTGACCGCCCAGCAGCTCTCGCGCGCGATGTTCCCCGTGGGTGACACGCCCAAGCCGCAGATCCGCGCCGAGGCCGCCGAGCGCGGGCTCGCTGTCGCGAACAAGCCGGACAGCCACGACATCTGTTTCATCCCGTCCGGCGATACCCGCGCCTTCCTCGGCGCGAAGATCGGCATCCGGCCCGGTGCGGTCGTCGATTCCGATGGCCAGGTACTCGGGCAGCACGAGGGCGTGCACGGGTTCACCGTCGGCCAGCGCAAGGGTCTCGGTTTGCCGGGCCCCGCCGCTGACGGCAAGCCGCGGTATGTGACCGACATCGACCCCGATTCCGGCACGGTCCGCGTCGGTTCGGCCGACGACCTGCGCGTCTGGACGGTCGAGGCGGAGCGCGCCATCTGGACGTCGGGTTCGGCGCCCGCGGGCCCGATCGAATGCGTGGCACAGGTTCGCGCGCACGGCGGCACCGCGCCGGCGGTGGCCGAGGCGGTGGATGGCGGATTGGTCGTGCGCCTGCGTGCGTCGCTGACCGGCGTCGCGCGGGGCCAGGCCGTGGTGCTCTACCGCCCGGATCCGGAGGGCGACGAGGTGATCGGTAGCGGGACCATCTCCGGTACGGCGCGGGAGCCGGTCCAGAACGAAGCGGGGTCTGCGGCGGCGCGGTGACCCGGATCGGCTGCGGCACGCTGGACCTGCGGTGTTGTCGCTCGACCTGGCCGCCGGTTCGGTGACCAGCAGGCCGATCTGCTCGCTGAAGTCGGTGTAGGCCGGTGATGGCGGAATCGAACGGACGGAGTACAGCAGCGGTGCAGGAGACCGGCGCGGATAACGTGGCACAAGACGGCGGGGCGGACACGATGACCGCGCCGGCGCGGATATCGGGAGGCATCGCCACCGGAGTCGGCTCCTGGCCGGGCGCCGATGCGCGGGAAGCCGCCGCGACCATTGTCGGCGAACTCGGTGACCTGCCACACCTGGTGGAACTGCCGGATCGCGGCGCGGGCGCGGATCTGATCGGGCGCGCCTCCGCGCTGTTGGTCGACTTGCGTTTCGACACCACACCGCGGGGCTACCGGCTCGCACCGCGCCCGGGGGCGGTCTCGCGGCGGGCCCATGACCTGTTGCGCACCGATCTGGACGCGCTCGAGGAAGCGTGGGAGAACGCCGGCTTGTCCGGCCGCGACCGCCTGGTCAAGGTGCAGGCGGCGGGCCCGCTGACCTTGGCCGCCCAGCTGGAGCTACCCGGCGGCCATCGCGTGCTCACCGATTCCGGTGCGGTGCGGGACCTTTCGGAGTCGTTGGCCGAGGGGCTGGCCCAGCATGTCGCCGAGGTGCGTAAGCGGCTCGGCGCACAGGTCATCCTGCAACTGGACGAACCGTCGTCGACCGCGGTGCTCGACGGCTCGCTGCGGGGCGTGAGCGTGCTGAACACCGTGCGCGCACTGCCCGAGCCGGAAGCGCTCGCCGTGCTGGACACCGTCATCACCGGCCAGCCCGCCCCGGTGCTCGTGCACAGCTGCGCCGAACCGCCCGCGCTGGGTTTGCTACGCCGCAGCGCCGCCGCCGCGATCGGTTTCGACCTGAACACGATCGGCACGCGCGAACTCGACGAAATCGGGGAAACCCTCGAGGCCGGCAAGCAATTGGTGCTCGGCATCGTGCCGACTCGCGTCCCGGACACCCGCGTGACCTGGCGCGATTACGCAGAGCCGGGTGTCCGGCTGATCGACCGGCTCGGCTTCGCCCGTAGAACCCTGGCGCAGCGCGTGGCGGTCAGTCCCGCCTGCGGTTTGGGGGGCGGCTCGCTGGAGTGGGGTCGCCGCGCTCTCCGCTTGGCCAACGATGTCGCGCGGGCGTACGCCGAAGAGCCGGAAGAGCTTTCGTTCGCCTGAGGATGACGATCAGCTTGTCGTCATCGTCGTGCCACCGATGGACGATGGCTATGCAGATCCCGTGTGCCGAGGTCAACGGCTCAGCGGGACCGAGATAGTAGGCATCGAGTTCTTTGCTGTCTGGTGCGAGCGTGCCCGGCACGTATCCATAGTTGGCCAGGTAGCGAAATCCGCACGTCGGGTGGTGGCTGCCATAAGGCCGGTCGAAGGTCAGGTTCACCGTCCGGTTCAGGAACTGGCGTGCCAGCGCGAGCGATGTCGATTCCTCGATTGGCCCCGGTCGGTCGTCGTCCGAGACTAGCGGCCTGGGCGAATATGGCTAGGCGTGTTGTGGTGGTGTGCACACCGCACGACAGGTGGAGCGGGCCGCTCGGTCGGCGGTGCTCGGCGGCGGGCGGGCAGGAACGAACCGCCCGGATTTCCGGTTGTTCAGGGCAGCGACGTGCGGGAACGTGGCGGTGGGCTGTCGGTGGGCTCGGCTAATGTGCGATGCGTGAGTGACAGCGACGATGCGGCGCCCCCGGCGACGCCGGAACAGCGGGTGGAGTGGCGGCAGCTCGCGGACGAGGTGCGCGAGCACCAGTTCCGCTACTACGTGCGGGATGCGCCGATCATCTCCGACGGAGAGTTCGACGCGTTGTTGCGGCGGTTGCAAGCCATGGAGGACGAACATCCCGACTTGCGCGCACCCGATTCGCCGACCCAGCTCGTCGGTGGCGGGTTCGCGACCGATTTCACCGCGGTCGACCATCTCGAGCGGATGCTGTCGCTGGACAACGTATTCGATATCGACGCGCTGCGCGCCTGGTCCGCCCGGGTAGAGGCGGAAACCGGTCCCGATCTGCATTACCTCTGCGAAGTGAAGATCGACGGCGTCGCGTTGAACCTCGTCTATCAGAACGGGCGCCTGGTCCGCGGGGCCACCCGAGGCGACGGGCGCACCGGCGAAGATGTGACGCTCAATGCCCGCACCATCGACGACATCCCCGGGGAGCTGACGCCCAGCGACGAGTTCCCGATCCCGGAGCTGCTCGAGGTACGCGGCGAGGTGTACTTCCGGCTGGCGGATTTCGAGACGCTCAACGCCGCCATCGTGGCCGAGGGTAAGCCGCCGTACGCCAACCCACGCAACACCGCCGCCGGTTCGCTGCGGCAGAAGGACCCATCGGTCACCGCGCGGCGCAGGCTGCGGATGATCTGCCACGGTTTCGGTCGGATGGAGGGCTACGCGCCGACCGCGCAGTACGACGCGTACCGCGCGCTCGCGGCGTGGGGCCTGCCCGTATCCGAGCACACCAGGCGGGTGCAGGGCATCGACGCGGTGATCGAGCGGGTCGCCTACTGGGGCGAGCACCGCCACGATATCGAGCACGAGATCGACGGCCAGGTGATCAAGGTCGACGAGACCGCGTTGCAGCGCCGGCTCGGCGCCACCTCGCGCGCTCCGCGCTGGGCGATCGCCTATAAGTACCCGCCCGAAGAGGCGACGACCAAGCTGCGGGACATTCAGGTGAACGTCGGCCGCACCGGCCGGGTCACGCCGTTCGCGGTGATGGAACCGGTGTCCGTCGCGGGGTCCACGGTCGCGATGGCCACTCTGCACAATGCCGCCGAGGTCAAGCGCAAGGGCGTGCTGATCGGTGACACGGTCACCATCCGCAAGGCGGGCGACGTGATCCCCGAGGTACTCGGCCCGGTGGTGGACGCGCGCCCCGCGGACGCGCGCGAGTTCGTCATGCCGACGCATTGTCCGGAATGCGGCACCGAACTGCGGCCGGAGAAGGAGGGGGACGCCGATATCCGCTGCCCGAACCAGCAGTACTGTCCGGCTCAGCTGCGTGAGCGCGTCTACCACGTGGCGGGCCGCGGCGCGTTCGACATCGAGGCGCTGGGTTACGAGGGCGCGATCGACCTGCTGAAGTCCGGTGCGATCACCGACGAGGGCGACCTGTTCGATCTCGATGCAGCGGCGCTGCTGCGCACCTCGCTGTATGCCAACAAGGACGGCAGCCTGTCCGCGAACGGCAAACGCCTGCTGGAAAACCTGACCGCCGCCAAGGACCGGCCGCTGTGGCGGGTTCTGGTCGGCCTGTCCATCCGGCATGTCGGCCCGACCGCGGCGCGCGCGCTGGCCGCCGAGTTCGGCGGCCTGGATCGCATCCAGGAGGCATCGGTCGAGGAGCTGGCCGCCGCGGACGGCGTCGGCCCGACCATCGCGGCCGCCGTGTCGGAATGGTTCACTGTCGACTGGCATCGCGCGGTGGTGGCGAAGTGGCGCGCCGCGGGCGTGCGGATGGCGGATGAGCGCGACGAGTCCATCGAACGCACACTCACGGGTCTGTCCATTGTGGTGACCGGTTCGCTGCAGGGGTTCACCCGCGACGGCGCGAAGGAGGCGATTCTGCTGCGCGGCGGCAAGGCCGCGGCCTCGGTGTCGAAGAAGACCGCCTTCGTGGTGGTCGGCGATGCGCCGGGGTCCAAGGCCGCCAAGGCGGAGGAACTCGGGGTGCCGATCCTGGACGAGGACGGGTTCCGGCGGCTGCTGGAGAGCGGACCGGAGGCGGTGGCGCCGGAGACGGCCGCCGAAGATGCTGCGGCCGAGGAGTGATCGGCGCTTGACCTGAAGATACGTTGAGGTATGAGGATCGAGCGGTAGGCGACTACCAGGAGGTCCTCATGTTCAGTTCGACCGCTCTGATCACCGGCGCCTCGGCCGGATTCGGCTCGGCGCTCGCGCGGGCGCTGATCGGGCAGGGGTGGCAGGTGCTCGGGACCGCGCGGCGCGCGGACCGGCTGGCGGCGGTGGCCGCCGAGCTGGGACCGGCGTTCGTCGCGATTCCCGGCGATGTCACCGACCCGGCCCACCGGGCGCGGCTGGCCGACACGGCACGCGGCGCGGGCGAACTCGGTCTGGTGGTGAACAATGCCAGCAGGCTCGGGCCGAGTCCCCTGGCACGTCTCGCGGACTATCCGATCGATGAGTTCGAGCAGGTGCTCGGCACGAATGTCGTTGCGCCGCTGGCAATCCTGCAGTTCACGTTGCCCCTGCTCGGTCCGGGCGGCACCGTGGTGAACATCAGCTCCGACGCCGCGGTGGAACCGTATCCCGAGTGGGGCGGATACGGATCATCGAAGGCCGCGCTCGATCAACTCACCGCGGTTCTCGGTGCCGAGCGTCCGGAGCTATCGATCTACGCGTTCGACCCTGGCGATATGCGCACCGAGATGCATCAGGCGGCGTTCCCCGGCGTCGACATCTCGGATCGGCCACAACCGGAGACGGTGGTGCCCGCCCTGCTGCGACTGCTGGCGGAGAAACCCAAGAGCGGGCGTTACACCGCGGCGGACTTCACGGTCGGGCGGGTGTGATGACGACGCAGACCGATCGGCTGTCCATCGTCGCGCCCCGGGAGCGCGCCGCCGCCGCCCCGCCCGAGGCGCGCGGCCTGGCACGGGACGAGGTCCGGCTCCTCGTCGCCGGCGCCGAGCTGGCCCACGCCAGGTTCCGCGAGCTGCCGGATCAGCTGCGCCCGGGCGATCTGGTAGTGGTCAACAATTCGGCGACCATGTGCGCGGCAGTCGACGCCACGCTGGACGGCGAGCCGGTCGTGTTGCACTTCTCCACCTGGTTGGACGACGGCCGCTGGGTAGTGGAAGTGCGCACTACGCAGCGCACTCCCTATCCGGCGCAGCGACTTACGCCCGGAACCGCGCTGCACGTGCCGGGCGCCGCGGCAATTCTGCGCGGACCGTGGTTGCCGGGTGCGCAACGGCTTTGGGTCGCCGACATCAGCACCGACGTGCCGCGATTGCTGGCCGCGTACGGGCGGCCGATCACGTATTCCTATGTGCCGCACCGGTGGTCGGCGTCCTATTACGCGACGGTGTTCGGCCGGGTCCCGGGCAGCGCGGAAATGCCCAGTGCGGCACGGCCTTTCACTGAGCGACTGGTGCTGGATCTGATCGCCTCGGGCATCGCCTTCACGCCGATCACCCTGCACACGGGAGTTTCCTCCGCGGAGTCGGGGGAGCCGCCGAGCCCGGAAAGGTTCGTCGTCCCCACCGCCACGGCGAGGCTGGTGAACACCACCAAAGCCGCTGGTGGACGCGTTGTCGCGGTCGGCACAACGGTGACGCGCGCGCTGGAGACCGCGGCCGATCCCTCCGGTCAGGTGCACGCGGCCGACGGCTGGACCGATCTCGTGCTCGGGGCCGACCGAACGGCTCGGGTCGTCGACGGACTGATCACCGGATGGCACGCACCCGGCGCGTCACACCTGGATCTTTTGGTCGCCGTCGCGGGCGAGCAAAAAGTCGCCGCGGTCTACGCCGTTGCGGTGGATGCCGGTTATCTGTGGCACGAGTTCGGCGACAGCGCTTTGCTGTTCGGCGCAGGTACGTAGCTCAGCTCACCGTCACGGTGGTACCCAGCTGGCCCGCGATCTCGAACCGTCCGCAGCGGCCGCTGCTCAAGTCGAGCTTCTGGGTGATCAGCTTCCCGCGGCGATCCTTGAATGTGGCCTCGGCGGACACGTCGGCGGTCGCGCTCGAGCACACCTTCGACACCACGCCGGGCGGGTCGTAGCTGACCGTCCCTGCGCCCTGACAGGTGTTCGTACTGTTGGCCAGAAACACGCGTGCGGTGCCATCCGGGCACTGGGCGGCGATCGCGTCCGGTGCCGCGACCACCAACGAGCCCAGCGTGAGCGCGGCAGCGACCGAGCTTCCAACCACAAGACGGCGAACCGTCGGTTCCATCGTGACCCTCATCCCATCGAACATCTTCGGCAGTACGCCGCAGCACTCCGACCGCGGCGTGCAGGCATGCTAACCCGGTATCACCGCGTTTGTCCCGGGGTAGGTGCGCGCTACCGGAGGGCGCTACTGTCAGGCCAGCAGCTCGTCTACGGCGAGCTCGGTGCCCGCATAGTGCACCGGGATGCGGTCGCCGGGCCGGTACTCCTTGCGCGTCCGGTACCCGGTGTCGGTCGGTTCGGTGTGCTCGTAGATGACTGTCTTGGTGACTACCCAGTAAGCCGAGTATCCGGCGCGCCCATACAGTTTCGCCTTGACGCTGAGGTCTTGCATCACCGTCTCGTCGGAGATTTCGATGACCAGGAGAACGTCGGACGGGTCCCACACGGCGATTTTCGAACCGATCGAATCGATCTGATCTGCCTCGGCGCGCAGAACCCAGCAATCAGGGTCCGGCAACGACTGGGCGGTGGGTAATGTCTCGCTGGTCACCTCGACACCGTCGGTCGGAAGCTTCCGCGCGATGCGGAACACCGCTCGGCCGTGCCAAGAACCGATCACCACCGGCCATACCTCCCCCTCGATGAGTTCGACGCGATGGTCGAACGCGCCCGCCTCCCACGCGCGCAGGAACTCGCTGCGCGTCCAGCGGTAGGCGATCGAGGCCCCGGTCATGCGATCAGAGTACCGTGCCGCCGAGCGCCTGGTCATCGGTCGCAGACTTGTTCTGCCAGGTTGCATGATCCGCGCTCCGCGCCCAGGTGCGGTTCGCGGGTGGGCGGATCGGTGTGCGTGGTTGCGGGCGCGCGTCCTGCGCGCGATCGAAAATCGCCCACGGATCGCGGGGGCCACCGGCCTGGTGTCGCCGCATCGGGGCGCAGCCGGAAGTATGGCGGCATGCTGCGCAGTTTTCAGGTGACCAATCACAGATCGCTGGCCGACGAGCAGGAGTTACGGCTCACCAAAGGAAGCGGGCCGGTGGCCGTGCCGGTGACCGCCGTTCACGGCGGCGCCGCGGCGGGTAAGACGAACCTGATCGACGCGCTCGCGCAGATGCGGGACGCGGTCTTGCACTCGGTCACCGGATGGGACCCGTACGCGGGCCCTGTGCGGGCGCCCCATCTCGGATTCCCTGATCGGCCTTCGGAATTCGTAGCCGCGTTCGTCGCCGAGGGCGTGCCGTACACCTACGGGTTCCGGCTGGACAATGCCGACGTGAGCGCGGAGTGGTTGCACACTCACCCGCGCTCGCGTAAGCGAATCGTGTTCGAGCGCAGCGGCGAACAGATCAAGATCGGCCCGATGTTCGACGCGGCGCGTTACGGCATCGCCGCGCTGGTGCCGTTGGTCCGTCCGAACGCCCTGCTGCTCAGCCTCGCCGGGCAGATGTACTCCGACGCGCTCGTGCCCGCCTACCGATGGTTCGAATCCATGCTCGAGGTGCAGCACGGTCCCGCCGACCCGGATGGCGTCGCCCACCGGCTGGGCAGCCACCTGTCCCGGTCGCCGGAGAACGCGGCCCGGCTACTGACGCTGCTGCGGACCGCCGAACTCGGCATCGCCGATCTGCTGATCGCCGAGAACGACCCGATGTACGCCGACTATCTGCGCGAACTGGACGCCGACATCGCCGCGCTGGGCAAACAGGTCGAGCTGTGCGCGACCTCGCCGGGCTACGCCGACCAGCTATTGCGCGGCACCGGCGTCCTGCTCGACCGTGAGCTGACCAACCTGCGTGCCGCGCGCGACGCCCTGTACGCGCGCATGGTGGCCCGGCGCGGCGTGGGCCTGCGCCTGGTCCACGACGGCGTCCCCAACTCGTTCGAGATCGGCGACGAATCGTCGGCGACGCTGTCGCTGCTGCGGGTGTTACCGGCCATGCTCGACGCGCTGGACGCGGGCCGCGTCCTCGCCGTCGACGACATCGGCGCGCGGCTGCCCGCCGCGGAGATCGACCGGCTGATCCAGCTGTTCCAGAATCCGCAGACCAATTCCCATGGCGCGCAGCTGATCTGCACCACTGACAACCGGGCGCTCATCGACCGCGGCAACGGGCGCTCGCTACATACCCGCAGCTCGGTCTGGCAGGTCCGCCGCACCGGTCACGGCACCAGTGAGCTCGCGCCGGTGTAGCACGCACCTAGCATGGGGCCATGCTGGAGATCGCCTCGCTGGTAATCCTGACCGCGGTGCTGGCGTCACTGATCGTCTTCGCCCTGCGCGGGCGCACGGGTGCCCGGCCGACGAACCCGGAGCAGGGGACGCTCTACATCACCGGGGTGAGTCCACGGCCCGACGTTCCCGGCGAACAGTATGTGACCATCACTGGCGAACTGACGGGCCCGTCGGTGCCCGGCACGGTCGTCTACGGCCGCTTCACCTCGGATACCAGTTCCTGGCCGGAGATCGGCGATCTGCTCACCGTGGTCTATCCGGCGGGCAAACCCGAACGGTGGCAGATCTCTCGGCCCGGCTGAGCGTGGGGTGGACATTGCCGGATACCGGAACGGCTCGATGGCCGCGCCAGATGTGGGTCGGGGGACCAGCGGGACCTGGCGTAGTTCCTGTTACGGCCGGTGGCATCATGCCGGGTATGGATGTGCGAGACACCGGCGTCGTCGTCCGGGAGGCGCGGCCGCAGGAGTACGCCACGGTCGGCGAGCTGACGGTGGAGGTCTACGTCGGTGAGGGTTATATCCGCGCGAGCAGCCCGTATGTGGACGAGTTGGCCGATCCGGCCCGTCGCGCGGCCTCGGCCCGGATCCTCGTAGCCACGCACGCCGATCGGATAATCGGCTCCCTGACCCTCGCCCGTCCCGGTAGCACCTACGCGGAGACCGCGCTGCCGGGTGAGCTGGAGTTGCGCATGCTCGTCGTGGCGAAGGCGGCGCGTGGTCTCGGCGCCGGAACGGCGTTGGTGCGCACCGTGATCGACTCCGCTCGTGCCGAAGGATTCGCCGCCGTGGCCCTGACGACGATGCCCGCGATGGTCGAGGCCCGCCGGATCTACGACCGCCTCGGCTTCCTTCCCGTTCCCAGCCGCGACTGGCAGACCAGCTTCGGCGACCCGCTGCACGTCTTGCGGCTATCGCTCGACCCGGATGGTCGAGAATTCGCGGACCGATCCGCCGCCATCCGCTGATCGCGGAGCGTGCTGGGCGTTCGGGCCGAGGTACCTGCCTCCGCTTATCTGCCTCCGTTGCGGAGACCGTCCCGCCGGACGCGGACTACTTCTCGAAGTTCGCGCGGCAAGCCGCGGCGACTACGAAGTGCGGTGGCCCGATCCGGCGAGCGGTGGCCCCGCGCACTACCCGAGGACGGTCGCGACGATCCCCGCGAGGTAGCCGAGCCGGGCCACCTCGGACGGGCGGAAGTCGGGGCCGCCCGGCCGACCGAGCAGCAGCACCTTGCCGGTGTTGCCGAGCGGTGCGGCAGCCAGTTTGGTGTCCATATCGCGCCAGATCTGCGGCACCCAGTCGGCCTCGGGATCGAGCACGGTGGGCTTCTCCAACGGCATCCACGGTGCCGAACCCGCCTGCGTCTGCGGCGCGCTCGGGCTTCCGACCAATCGGTAGGCGCCCTGCGGGCCGATGTCTATGATCGTGCTCCAGCCGACGCGCAGCACTCGTGGCACACCATCGACCAGTATCTGCAGCCGATCGTCCCGCGCGGCGGCGACATGATCGATGAGTTCGAGTTCGCGGTGGGTGTCGAGGACGCCGGAATAGGGTCGGATCGAGTCCACGTGGACGTCGGCGATCGATTCCGCGGCGGTGATCAAGGTGTCGGGCAGTGCGCCGGCGGGCACTTCGACGACGAGATCGTCGACGGCGTAGCCGGCGCCGCGCTCCACCACATCCAGCGACAGGATGTCCGCGCCGACGGAGCCCAGTGCGAGGGCGAGTGCGCCGAGGCTTCCCGGTCGATCCGGAAGTTGCACGCGGAGCAAGTACGACACGTGCGTTCCTTTCCTTGGGCGGCCGAGGTTCTGAACGGATACCCGGGCAACGCAATATTTACACCCCGATCGCCCGGTTATCGAGTCGAAGCTCGGCCAGTGACGTACGCCACTGGGCAAATTCGCGCGGCAGCGGCGTGTCGGGCTTTCGGGAATCGGTGTCGCGACACGGCCCGCTTGTCAGGTGCTGCTGAGGCGGGATCGCGCGGTCGACCAGAGAATCGGGTGCCGATAGAAGATCGTGGTTGGTGACCACGCGGCTGTCTTGCCTTCGCTCGGCTCGGCGCGGGCGGCGCGGGGACCGCGTCCGGCTGCGCCTAAGCTGTGGGGTTGTGTGTACATGACACGCAACAGCGTGTCCTGTACACAACGCCGTCTGTTGTGAGCGGAGCGGTGTGAACTGTTGAAACCGAAGCCGAAAGGGGTCCCGCGGTGCCCGCCATCTCCCGCGACGAGGTCGCACACCTCGCCCGGCTGTCCCGGCTCGCCCTGTCCGATGCCGAGCTGGATCAGTTCGCCGGACAGCTGGATTCGATCCTGAGCCACGTGCGGACCATCTCCGAGGTCGCCGCTGCCGACGTCCCGGCCACCGCGTCACCGAATCCGGCGACCAACGTGACCCGTCCCGACGAGGTGGTGCCCGGGCTGACGCCGCATGAGGCGCTGTCCGGCGCGCCCGCGGTGGACGAGCAGCGGTTCATGGTGCCGCAGATCCTGGGAGAGGGCGAATGACCGACCTGACGACGCTCACGGCGGCCGAGCTGGCCGACAAGATCCACAGCGGCGCGCTGTCCTCGGTGGAGGTGACCCAGGCGCATCTGGATCGGATCGCCGCGGTCGACGGTGAGTATCACGCCTTCCTGCACGTCGCGGCGGAGCAGGCGCTGGCGGCCGCGGCCGAGGTGGACGCCGCGATCGGTTCGGGCGCCGCGCCCGCCTCGCCGCTGGCGGGAGTTCCGTTGGCGCTCAAGGACGTATTCACCACCACGGACATGCCGACCACCTGCGCATCGAAGATTCTCGAGGGTTGGGTGTCGCCCTATGACGCGACGGTCACCGCGAAACTGCGCGCCGCCGGAATTCCGATCCTGGGCAAGACCAACATGGATGAGTTCGCGATGGGCTCTTCCACCGAGAACTCTGCCTACGGCCCGACCCGCAACCCGTGGGACACCACGCGCATCCCGGGTGGCTCGGGTGGCGGTTCCGCGGCCGCGCTGGCCTCGAACCAGGCGCCGCTGGCCATCGGCACCGACACCGGCGGGTCGATCCGCCAGCCCGCCGCTGTCACCGCGACCGTCGGCACCAAGCCGACCTACGGGACGGTGTCGCGCTTCGGTCTGGTCGCCTGTGCGTCGTCGCTGGACCAGGGCGGTCCTTGTGGCCGGACGGTGCTGGACACCGCGCTGCTGCACGAGGTGATCGCCGGCTACGATCCGCGCGATTCCACGTCCCGCGATGTGCCGGTGCCGCCGGTGGTCGCGGCCGCCCGCGCGGGGGCGCTCGGCGACCTGCGTGGGGTGAAAGTCGGTGTGGTGAAGGAGTTGCACTCCGACAGCTATCAGCCGGGTGTGCTCGCCTCGTTCGATGCCGCGGTGGCGGTGCTGAAAGATCTCGGCGCCGAGGTGATCGAGGTGTCGTGTCCGCACTTCGAATACGGGCTGGCGTCCTACTACCTGGTGATGCCGTCGGAGGTGTCGTCGAACCTGGCGCGATTCGACGCCATGCGCTACGGCCTGCGCGTCGCCGACGACGGGCAACACAGCGCCGAGCAGGTGATGGCGGCCACGCGTGCGGCCGGATTCGGCCCGGAAGTCAAGCGGCGCATCATGATCGGGACCTACGCGCTGTCGGCGGGGTATTACGACGCCTACTACGGCCAGGCGCTCAAGGTGCGCACGCTCATCGCCCGCGACTTCGACAACGCGTACGAGCAGGTCGACGTGCTCGTCTCGCCGACGAGCCCGTTCACCCCGTGGAAGCTGGGCGAGAAGGTCGATGACCCGCTGGCCATGTACCTGTCGGACCTGTGCACCCTGCCCACCAACCTGGCCGGGCACCCGGCCATGTCGGTCCCGTCGGGCCTGAGCCAGGACGACGGTATGCCCGTCGGTCTCCAGATCATGGCCCCCGCTCTCGCCGACGACCGCCTCTACCGGGTGGGCGCCGCCTACGAAGCCGCGCGAGGTCCCATCGTCTGACGCGCCGGCCTCGCGGTGCCGTCCGGTTCCCCGCTCCGTAGGGATGGCGACGAGCTGAACGGCTCCGCGAGGCGCGGCGAAGCACGGGTATCCGCGTGCATGCATCCCGCTGCGTGCGGATCACGAAGTTCGCAGCGACTCGGATTGTTTGCGGATGCCTTCGGTCATGTCCGCGAAACCGCGTCGCAGATTCTTGCCGAGCAGCGCGACGACCAGGGGATGGAGCCATCCGCCGAGTTCGAAGTGCGACTCGTAGCGGGTGCGGTTGTCCGGGAGCGGTGTCACGGTATGTGATCGCAGGCTGTGCAGTGGGCGCGACGGAATCGGCGTCATCGTGTAGCCGAATTCGCGGCCGGGTGTGTGCGAGCGGATCCATTCGCGCTGTTTGCGTGGGCGGGAGCCGCGGATGTGGACCAGCATGTCGATCGGCTCGCCGGGAACCAATGAGCTGCGGCACTGCGAGACGAAGGGATTCCATTCCCGGTAGCGGGAGAAGTCGGTGATCACCTGCCACACCAGTTCGGCGGGGGCGTCGATGTCGACGGCAAGGTCGATGACGAAGGCCATGGAGAAATTAGAACATGTTCTACTGCTGGCCGATTGCGTCGCCCAGCGGTCAGCAGCGACCCATCGCGGTGCCCTGGTCGGACCCGTAACGGTGGCCGTGACCGGGCGCGGCGTCGAGTGCGCCGAGCAGGTCGGCGGTGGTCTGCGCGAAGCTGATCAGCGGAAGCCACTGTGGAACCGGAGCGTCGACCCGGGCGCCGGTGAGGTCGGGCGCGCGCCACAGCAGTGTCAGCGACCAATGGATCACCGGATCGGAGGTGTTGGCCAGCACGGTGGCGCCGGCGCGGTGAACGCGGTTGGCCGGGGGACCGGCCCACAGCGCCGCGCAGGTTCGGCGGTCCTGCTCGGTGTCATCGGCGAACACGGCGTTACCGCCGAGCGCGCCGAGGCTCTGACCGTATACATACAGTTTCGGCTTGTGCGTCAGACGCTGGAGGTGGTTCTCCACGGCGGTGAACAGATGACGCGCGGCGGTCACCGCGGCGTCGCGGCCGAACACGAACGTCGCCCAGCTCGGCAGGTAGGAGTACTGCAGACCGACCAGCGCCACGTCGCCGTCGAAGCGCTGGTCGAATCCCGCGACGGCGTTCGCGTCGATCCATCCCGACCCGGTCGGCACCGTGACAACGAGATGTGAGCGTGTGAAGCCGCCGGAACGCTCCAATTCCCGGATCGCGAGCGCGACGCGGCTGTCCAGATCCGGCGCCGAGGCCAGCCCGACATAGACCCGCACTGCGCGCACCGGCGCGCCGCTGACGAACTTGCGTCCCTCGGCGCCCAGCGACGACCAGCTCACCGCCGAAGCCGTGCTGCCCGATTCGGTATGCGAGAGCGGCTGCACCAGAGCGGGATCCAGCGCTGCGTCGGCGCCCGCGTACACCGAATTCCGCCAACCGACGGCAGCCGGCACGCCGGCGAGATACAGCACGATCGCGCCGACCGCGGTCAGCGAAGCGCCCCGCGCCCAGCCCAGTCTGCGCAGGGTCCAGGCGATCGAGCGGGCGGCGCCGGCGAACAGCCCGACGATCAGCCCCGCGCCCAGGGCCCACCGCAACCAGTAGTCCGCTGTGATCGGCGGTGTTCCCATCGCCGCGCGCAGTCGGTTCTGCCAGTGGTCCGCGTTCGCGGCGGCACCCATGACCAGCGCCGATATCGCGATCAGTAGCGGCAGCCGCACTCGGCGCAGGTGCTGGTCGATGTCGATACCCGACCGTCGCGCGACGACGCGCAGGACGCCCGCGACGCCCAGCGCGCTCGCCGTGAGCAGCCCGGTCAGCACGGCTTGGACGCTGGGCGTACGGGGGAGCAGTCCGGGCGCCAATGATGCCAGGGCACCGATCCCGATGCCGAGTGTCGTGCCGATCCGCGGCGGCAGGACGAGGCGCACCGCCTGGTGCAGTCCGGCGGTCCAGCGGCGACGGTCGTGGGCCGTCGCGAGAGCGGAGTCGGTCATCTCCGAATTCCTGACCTGCCAGTGGCATTCGTCGAGCCGACAGCGAACGCGACCGCACGCCGCCGGTCGCGCACGGTGAGAGCGGCGCCGAGCCCGGTGAGAGCGGCGCCGAGCACTCCGAGCAGCGTCCAGTTCCCCGTCGAATCGGGATCCGCGGCTGTGAGCAGGGGCTCGACCACCGGTGCGCCGTAGTCCTGGCGACGGGAGTTCAATTCGACGGCGGTGTGCGCGATCGACGCCATCGCGTCACAGCGGGCCCGGGAGAACGGATCGATGCGGGTCGCGCAGGCCCGGTGCATCTGCCGGTCCAGCGTCGCGTCCAGGGCTTGACGCGCCCACGGTCCCAGTGGCTCGCCCCGCTGATCGGCGTAGCGCAGCAGGTCGTAGCCCAGGTCGTGGGCTTTGCACGCGGTATCGAACTCGGCGGGCAGGGTTACCGGCGAGGAACAGTCGCCGCGCGGATTGACCAGGAGACCGTCCATAGCGCTCGGACGGTAGCCGAAGGACGTGGCGAAATCCGGCGGGATGGTGCCGAGCGCGCCGGGGTCGCCCGAGGTCAGTTCCGCGACCGCGGCGCTCGCCTGCGGGCTCTCGACCGGGGTGGTCGCCGCGGCAGCGTGCGGAGCGGGTGCGAGGAACACCGTCGCCGCCACGGTGGTCAACGCCGTCGCGGTCAGCGCCGCGTAGCGTCGCGGCCGATCGGCGGCGGAAATGGTTGCGGGGGAACGGGTTCGGGCTCCCGAAGCGAATGCGTGCCGTGTCCCGGGTCCGGCGCTGGTCGGTGTGCTCATGGCGACGACGCTAGGGACCCGGTTCGTGCGGACGCCTCCCGCCCGGGAGGGTTTCTCGAACCGTGCCGTCGGGGGAGCCTGTCACACCGTCTCGCACCGGGGTACCGGGTCAGAAATCCCCCCTGCGTATGAGGCCGTGGCCAGGCGGCGGTTTCTAATGTCATAGGCATGAGCGATCTGACCCGGAGGCGGCAGCGGAGCGTGACGGCGCAGGGCGCGCTGATGCCGAAAGGGGGCACGGTATGAACCGGCAAAGCCGTGGCTGGGCGCGGCGACCGGACGGGCGCACCTGGATCGACCTCGGCACGATAGTGGTCGCGCTGATCTGGTACTCGGTGGCCTGGCCGACCTTGCATGTGACCCACGTGGTGCCCGCCGCCGCACAGCCGTTCATCGCGGCGCTGGCCGCATTCCCGGTGTTGCTCGTGCGAATCAATCCGGCGCTGGGCTGGGCCATCTCGGCGGGCTCGGCGCTGCTGATCGCCTTGGCGATTCCCCATCAGCCGAACAACGATCTGCCGTTCCAGGTCGTGCACGTATTGTGCCTGCTGGTGCTGCTGTTCGGGGTGGCGCTGCGCGCGCAGGGGCAGATCATCGCGGTCGCCTGGGCCGCCACGGCGCTATTGTTCGCGACGACCATGCCCGGCGAAGGGGAGGCGTTCGGGAACGCCGCGTGGGGTTGGCCGATCGCACTCGCGGCGCTGGTGCTGTTCGGCCTGCTCATCCGCTGGCTGGTGCTGTCGCGGCGGCAGTTGGTGCGCCAGGAGGAAGCGAACGAGGTCGAGCGGGCGCGCCGGGCGATCCTGGAGGAGAAGGCCCGCATCGCCCGCGACCTGCACGATGTGGTCGCCCACCACATGTCTCTGGTGGTGGTGCAGGCGCAGACCGCGCCCTACCGGATCGAGGGTGTCACGCCGGCGGCTCGCGCCGAGTTCGAGTCGATCGGCGCAACGGCGCGCGAGGCGC
Organism: Nocardia glycosmidis; assembly: GCF_052545115.1. Lineage (NCBI taxonomy): Bacteria > Bacillati > Actinomycetota > Actinomycetes > Mycobacteriales > Nocardiaceae > Nocardia > Nocardia glycosmidis. Next base: position 472,183 of record NZ_JBQWRH010000001.1, read on the forward strand.
TCAACGAGATCCGCGGCATGCTCGGCGTCCTGCGCAGCGACGGCCTGCTGCCCGAGCACGCACCGCAGCCGAAGGCTGCCGACGTGCTCGGTCTGTTCGAGGGCGCGCAGCGCGCGGGGGTCGACCTCACCTGGACGGTCGAGGGCGCCTTGGACACGATTGCCGAGACCACGGGTCTCGCCCTCTATCGCATCGCCCAGGAGTCGCTGTCCAACGCCTCACGGCACGCCCCTGGCGCATCGGTCCACGTGCGTATCGTGCACGGGGCGGATTTGGTGCTCAGAGTCGGCAATGAGCCGGGCACCACCGCGGCCCGTCCGGCAGGCAATGGCGGCCACGGCATCGCGGGCATGCGGGCAAGGGCGATGGCGGTCGGCGGCGAGGTCGCGGCCGGTCCCCGCGACGACGGCGGCTTCGACGTCGAGGCCCGTCTTCCGCTCGCGCTCGCGAACACGGGCGCACCCACCCCACCGGAGGATGTGGCATCGGAAGGGTGAGCGTTCGAATGCGAACGTGTGCTGGTACGCGATCGAGCACGGCGCGTGCCCGGGGTGCGACGGTCTCGGGCAGAGCAGGATGCGAATTAAGCGACAGCGCGTGTGCGCGACGGGCAATTAGGGTGGGCGGGTGCCAATTACCGTGTTGATCGTCGACGATCAGGCCATGGTCCGGCAGGGGTTCGGAGCGTTGCTCGCGGCCCAGCCGGACATCAGCGTCGTGGGCGAGGCGGCGGACGGAAAGATCGCGGTGGCCGAGGCCAGGCGGTTGCGCCCGGACGTCGTGCTGATGGATGTGCGTATGCCGGAGATGAACGGACTGGACGCCGCGCGCGCCATTCTGGCCGCCGGATTCGATCCGCCGGTGCGTGTGCTGATGCTCACCACCTTCGACATCGACGACTACGTTTACGAGGCCCTCAGCTCGGGTGCCAGCGGATTCCTGCTGAAGGACGCGCCGGCCGACGAACTGGTGCGTGCGGTGCGGGTGGTCGCCGACGGTCAGGCACTGCTCGCGCCGACCATCACCCGCAGGCTCATCGCCGATGTCACGCGCCGCCGCAGCGCCACGCGGGCGAAGCCGGCGCCGCAGCTGACCGCGCTGACTCCGCGTGAGCGGGAGGTGCTGGAGCTGATCGCCAAGGGCCTGTCGAATTCCGAGATCGCCGAGGCCCTGTTCGTCGCCGAACAGACCGTGAAAACCCATGTGTCCAAGGTGTTCTCGAAGCTGAACCTGCGCGACCGCGCCCAAGCCGTCGTCTTGGCCTACGAGACCGGCGTCGTCACGGCGGGCTGATCACAGCGGTGGGCAGGACCCGCCGCGCATCTGGTCCAGGTGCCGTCCGAGCAGTCGCGCCATCCGGCTCAGCATGGCGGTGGCGTCGTCGAACGTGCCGGAATCGGCCTGCGCCGCGAGCGCGACCGCGATCATGCCGGACCGTACCGGTACCAGACCGAACTGGCGGACGGTGTAGACGCCGGTCTCGTCGTCCGGTCCCCAGCCGCCCTTGAACGCCGTGCCCTGCAGTACACCGAGACCCCACGACTGCTCGGGTGTGATCTCCGTCATCAACTCGGTGACGTGGAACGTTTCGGGCAGGCACGGTAGCCGGGACGCGAAGCGGGCCTGGTTGGCCAGCGTCCATTCGGTGCCGCCGAAGGAGGTGTAATCCAGCGTGGTGCGCGGACCCGCGACACCGGTCGTGGCGTCACCGGCTTCGTCGAGCACGTCCTGCACCGCCTTCGCGGCTTCCAGCCCGTCGCCGAGTGACTGCCACAGCGCCTCGGCGGCGTCGTTGTCCGACCAGGTGATCGCGGCTTCCACCTCGTGGACGGTTCCTTCCTGCGGGTCGTGCCGCAGCGCCGCGATCGCCAGCGGCACCTTGATGGTCGACCATGCGATGCCGCTGACCCAGTCGCCGTAGACGGTCATCCGGCCGCCGCCGACGGGCATGATCGCCATGCCGACGTGGCCGGCCAGCCGCGCCTGCAGCTGGGTGAAGTCGGCGGCCACTGCGTCCGGCACCGAGACCCCGAGGTTCGGCCGCCACGTCCCGGCGGAGTCGACGACGACAGGTGGAGTCTCGGCGGCCGGCTGATCCCCGGGGAACAGGGCGCACGAGGTCAGCGTGACCAGCACCACCATCGCCGCGGCACGCAGCACCGAACCAGATCCGGTCGACCTCACCACCGATTCCTCCCCACCACCACGTCGCGTGCTCGCTGTTCATCGGCGGTGCAAAATAGCTGATCGGGCCCGTCCGGCAGGTGACCGGGCGGGAGACATCGTCACCCCGACACGCGACGGCGTCGGCGAAAACGATATCTCGGAAGATAGTTTGCCGATTTTCCCGCCAGAATTCGAAACTCCGTGGCCAGGGCGACACCCGGTAGGCTCCAGGATCTGTATGGAGCGAGGCGGACTTCCACGTCCGGCTGTGGACACCTGAAGGGGGCGTGTTGCTCGACAGCGGTGCGGTGTTCGCCGGTTTCACCATCGAGAAGCTGCTCGGCCAAGGTGGCATGGGATCGGTATACCTGGCCCGGCACCCGAGACTGCCACGGCAGACAGCGCTCAAGTTGCTCAACCGTGAGCTGTTCGCCGACGCCGAGGTCAGGGCACGGTTCGAGCGGGAGGCGGATCTGGCCGCGCAGCTGGACCACCCGAACATCGTCGCGGTGTACGACCGCGGCACCGAGGACGAGCAACTGTGGATCTCCATGCAGTACGTCGACGGCGTGGACGCGGCGACGGTGAATCCGCGGGACCTGCCGCCGGAACGGGCCGTGCAGATCATCGAAGGCGTCGCCGCCGCATTGGATTACGCACACGGGATGGGCGTGCTGCACCGGGATGTGAAGCCGGCGAACATCATGCTGGCCCGTTCGGTCGGCGGGCACGGGGAACGCGTCTTTCTCACCGACTTCGGAATCGCCCGGCTGCGGGAGGATTCCACCCACTTGACGCAGACGGGCATGTTCACCGCCACCCTCGCCTACGCCTCGCCGGAGCAGATGACCGGCGCGCACCTCGATCACCGCTCCGATCAGTACTCGCTGGCATGCGCGCTCTACTGGTTGCTGACCGGCGTCGCTGCGTTCGACGCCCCCGCGCCGGCCGAGATCATCCGCGGTCATCTACAGCTGCCGCCGCCCTCGGTCGCGGCCAGGCGCGCCGGACTTCCGGCCGGACTCGACGCGGTGATCGCGAAGGCGATGGCGAAGCGGCCCGATGACCGGTACGTGTCCTGCATCGAGTTCGCCACGGCCGCACGGCAAGCACTGACCGCGCCCGCTCCGACGATCGTGGCGCCGCAATACCAGTCGCGGCCCGCTCCCACCCTTATCGCGCAGCCGTCGAACCCGATATATCTCGGGCCGGAGGCAGGTCCACCCACCTACGTACCCGCGGTATCCGCACAGGGCTACTCTGGGCCGCGGTACGCGCCGAACCTGATTGCCGGACAACAGCTTCCGATGTCGGAACCCCCGGCAGTGGCTTCGAGTCATGCCGCGGCGCCGCCGCAACCGAGCTATCCGGCGGCACCACCCAGTTACCCTGCGGCACCGGCTATTGCACCGAGTCCTCCGCCTCCGGTCGGCTACTCACCACATCAGCCGCCACGGTATCGGCCCGAACGGCGCTCCCATAGCGGTCTGATCGTGACGATCCTGCTGGTCGTCATAGCGGTGGTCATCGGCATCGGTATCGTCGCGGCGAAGGTCGGGCTCTCGAATTCCGCGTCTCCGCTCGACCTCGGCACCAAGGCACCCGCGGCAGCGACCGACGCCGCCACGGCCTTCCCGAACCTGCTGCCGCGCGGTGTCGATACGAAGTACGGCATCGGCTCCGGGCCGGGATATCGCGACAAGTACTGCTTCTTCAAAACCGCCCGCCCGAGCGTTAAGGTGTCAAGCGCTCCCGGCGTGCCCGACTTCCCGAACTGGTCGACGGTCTGGGACTGCTGGGGTTCGCCGATCAATGAGCCCGACTACATCGTCATCGCTTTCCAATCGCCGCGGGACGCCCAGGCAGCGCTGCGCGACTTGCCGTCCAACACCGCCGCGACCGAGCGCAACCACGGTAAGTCCTATTCGACCCACCGGTGGCAGAGCTCCTCGAGCGGATTCCCGGCGGGGTTCCTGGTCGTCGATTTCCAGAACGATCCGGCCCGATCGAGCTATCTCCTGTTCGCCACGGTGTCGCTCACCGACGGTCGTCCGTATTCGTCCGGATCAGGTATGCCCGCCGCCGAATTCAAGAACTGGTTCGCCGACCTGCCGCTGTAGTCCACAGCCAGGTCGGACATAGCTCGGCGAACTCGACGTCCGGGATCGCGCCGCGCTATCGTGGTCGTTTGACCACGGGGTGGTGACACTCGGAGAATTCACTCTTTGACGGGCAGGCTCCGGTCGCGGACCGCGTGATCTCGGTGTGCGATCCCTGCCCGGGATGCGGAGGATGGCGGGGTGCAGGAATCTGGGCCGAGAACCGGAACGCGGTTCGGGCCGTACGAACTCCGGACGTTGCTGGGCAAAGGCGGAATGGGGGAGGTCTATGCGGCGTACGACACGCTGAAGGACCGGTTGGTCGCGGTCAAGTTGCTGTCGGAAGAACTCGCCAAAGACCCGATGTATCAGGTGCGTTTCCGGCGCGAGTCGCAGGCGGCCGCCCGGCTGGCCCACCCGCATGTCATCCCCATCCATGACTGGGGCGTGATCGATGGCGTGCTGTTCATCGACATGGGCCTGGTCCAGGGCGTGGATCTGCGTACCCTCCTGCGCGGCCGAGGACCGTTGAGTCCGGCTCGCGCGGTGGGCATCATCGAACAGATCGCCTCCGCGCTGGACGCCGCGCACGCGGCCAACTTGGTGCATCGCGATGTGAAGCCGGCGAACATCCTGGTCACGGACGCGGATTTCGCCTATCTCGCGGATTTCGGGATCGCGCACACCGAGGGTGACAGCGCGGTGACCCTGGTCGGCATGGCGATCGGCTCGTATATCTACATGGCCCCGGAGCGTTTCGACGTCGGGCCGGTGACCGGGCGCGCCGACGTGTACTCGCTGGCATGTGTGCTGCACGAATGTCTGACCGGAGCAACCCCGTTCCCGGCGGCCAGCATGAATGTACTGATCAAGTCGCATCTTTCCGATCCGCCGCCGCGGCCGAGCGCGCAGGCGCGCGGCATTCCGCCGGCACTGGACGAGGTGATCGACCGCGGCATGGCCAAGGACCCGGACGACCGCTTCCCGACCGCGACCGCGCTGGCTGTCGCCGCCCGGGCCGCTCTCGCCCAAGCGCCGCCCACCGGGCCGATGCTCGTGGTGCGTGCACCCGCCCGAGCGCAGCAATCCGGCGAGCCGACCGGGATCGGCGCGGCGCTCTCGCCGGAATCGACTGGTGAGCTGTCGGTCCCCGCGGTGATCCATCCCAGCGCGCCGACGGTCGTGCGGCCAACGGAGATCCAGTTCACGCCGCTTCCGTCAGCGGACGAACGGCCGCAGCCGGTGCCGTCCCGCGCGCCGCACCCGCCCGAGGGCGCGCTGCCGCCGATGCGTCCGTTCCCGGACGCACACCTGTACCCGGAGACGGAGGCGTATCTGGAGTCGGCCGGGGCCGCGCAAGCATTTGCGGAGCACCCGGCCTGGGAGTCCCCGTCGCCAGGCATGCAGGCGCACCCCGAGTCCGCGTACGCCGAAACCACCACGGTGCAGGCGTACTCCGAACCATCCCCGCAGGTGTATCCGCAGACACCGGCCTTTTCCGCGTTCGCCGAGGCCCCGCCGCATCCTGGCGTCGAGAGCCATTCCGAGACCAGGCAATATCCGGATCTCGGACTCCTGACCGGCGCACCCCACCCGCAAGACGTAGCCGACGATCCCCCCAAGGCGGACGCGGCTTCGCCGACCCGATATCTGTCCCTGGACGGAGTACGCCTGAGCGGTAGCGTGACCCCCACCGACTATTCCCCACAGGGGGACTATCCGCCGCATGCCGACTATCCGCCGCATGCCGACTATCCGCCGCGTGCCGACTACCTGTCGGATGCCGACTACCCGTCGCGTGCCGACTATCCGCCGCCCGGCGATTTTTCGACGGATGCCGGCTATCCGCCGCGTAGCGACTACCTGTCGGATGCCGGCTATCCGCGGCATACCGATGACCAGCGGGCGAGCGATGGTCACGGGCAGGGCGATTACGTGGCGCAGGGTGAGTATCCGGTGCATACCGACTACTCGCCGCATGCGGACTATTCGGCGAACGCCGATTACCTGCCGCGGGGGGAGAATCAGCATCGCAACGGCGGCGACTATGGTGCTGGCGACTATGGTGCCGGTGATTATGACGACGCTTACTCGTCGTCGCGCCCCACACGCTCCATCGCGCTGCCCATCATGATCGCCGTGCTCGCCATCGTCGTGGTGACCGTCGGCGGCGCGATCGCCTGGCAGGCGCTCGGCTCCAGTGGTGTCGAGACGACCGCCGCCGGACAGCACGCCGATGCGCCGACTTCGGAGGCCGACCCCATGACCGGCCCTACGAGCAACCCGTCGGCTCCGTCCACCGCGTCCACCTCGTCCACCTCAGCCAAGTCGACGCCGGTCACGCTGCCCGCGGGCGCCAAGCCGTGCGGCCAAGGGCAAGCGGTCGCCGGGACGTTCACCCAGTCAGCGACGGGTAGCGCTGTAACCAGTTGCGCGTTCGCCGAAGAAGTGCGCCGAGCCTATGCCGAACTCGGCACAGTCCAGAACAGCACCCGTGACGGGTCGCGCACGGTGGCCGCGACGAGTCCGGTCACGGGCCGGACGTACACAATGAATTGCCGGTCCGACAATCAACTCGTCACATGCAGTGGGGGAGAGAACGCGGTGGTGTACATCTACTGACCCCGCGCGGTCGGCGTGCGACGCCCACACCGGTCGGCGACGCCTGCGCCACCTCGGTGACCGCCTGTCGTGGAAGGTCCCCGCACGCGCTGGAACCACGAAGTCGTCGCCGTTCGGATGTCGAGGGTCTTGCGCCGGAACGAACTTGCCGACTTCGATGACGTGGCCGGCTGTTCACGGACAGATCGCTGACGATATTCATCGCGGTGGCCGGGCAGCGTGGACGGTCTGGATCTTCTCGATGGCGACCTCGAATTTGGTGATCGTCGGCTCGGTAAGGCATCGGTCGGTTCCCGTCTCTCGAGTTCGAAGTTGTGCCAAGAGCCGATGTTGGCATCAGTAGTGAGTTGGCGCGCATCCGTAGCGAACCTGTGGCACATGCTGGCTGAAAGGTATCAGCGAGCAGATAGGCCCGAGGCGTCCAGTGAACACTGTGTTAATGCTTCAAAGCTATTGATATTGACCAGGGTAGAGAATATTTGCTAAATGGTCGCTGTAGTTTTCCGGCTTCCCTCCGGTGCATTCGGAGGGGTGGGGTGTGATCACTTCATCTAGTACGTTCTCTGGGACAACGAGAAGCAGTTCTCGGGTGAGGTCGGCGGTCGGCAGTATCCGGCCGCCGGTGCAGATCCCGGCCGTCCGCCGATGCCGGACGGGTAGGTGGAGGTGTCCATGCTTGTTGACCATGCCATCGTCATGTGGCTGGGAGACAAGGATCAACCGATCGTGTTCGCGCAGGCGAGTGCCGGTCGTCCGGTCCAGCGGGCCCAGAGCGGGTTCGGCGATGCCTCGCGGCGGGATCGCAACTGCCGGTATGTCATTGCTCAGGACATCCGCCCGGTCTTCGAAGTGGGCATTCGGTGCGCCTGCCCAGTACGGTGTCCAGACGCAGTACAGACACCGAAACCCGGGGGGAATTCGCAATGAGAATGTGCCGAAGAATGTTTATTGATCAGTTCCGCAAAGCTCGAAAAGCCTTGGCCTGCGCGGCACTTGTTGTCTGTACTGTCGCCGCGTGCGGGACCGACCGTGCGCAAGACGCGGCGGCGAGTGAGCCGACCAGCGCCGAGGCGGCTGCGCGAACGGAACAAAAAGGCCTCTCCATCATCGTCCCCGGCACGTTGGCCGCGGGTTACGCCGAGCTGGCGGCAGGTGCGCGCGGACAGCTCGGGATGGCGATCATGCCGGTCGGCGGCAATCAACCGGTCACCTTCGGCGACTGGACCAGCGGTCCGGCCTGGTCGACGATGAAAGTGCCGCTGACCATCGCCGCGCTGCGACGCAATCCGGGCAACTCGAACTATGCCGCGGCGGCGGCGATCACCGCCTCCGACAACGCCGCGGCCGACGCACTGTGGCAATCGCTCGGCAGCGCGCAGGATGCGGCGCAGGCCGTGCAGGCGGTGCTGCGCGAAGGCGGTGACACCAAGACCGTCGTGCCCGCCACTCGTGCCCGTGCCGAGCTCTCGTCCTTCGGCCAAGCCGAGTGGTCGCTGGTCGATCAGGTGCAGTTCGCCTCGCGGCTGCCCTGCCTGGCCCAGTCCGGACGGGTGACCACACTGATGGAACAGGTCGTTTCGAGTCAGCGCTGGGGTCTCGGTGAATTCAGCGGAGCCGAATTCAAGGGCGGGTGGGGCCCGGACCCTTCGGGTGCCTACCTCGTGCGCCAGTTCGGCCTGATCACCGTTCCTTCGGGCCAGATCGCCATCGCAATGGCGGTGCGGCCCGCCTCGGGGACGTTCAGTGACGGCATGAACGTCCTCGACCGTTTGGCTACGGTGGTCTCCCAGCATCTGGACGAGTTGCCCGGTGGTCGCTGCCGGGCGGCGTGAGGGTATCCGGCCGGGTCACTGTTACTCATCGTTCACAGGGTCGGGGCTGCCGGGATCGGAATTGGGGGGCAAGATAGCGGCCATGCGCATCGGAGTCTTGACCGGAGGCGGAGACTGCCCAGGGCTGAACGCGGTCATCCGGGCCATCGTTCGGACCGCGAACGGCCGCTACGGCGACGCGATCGTCGGCTTCGAGGACGGCTGGCGCGGCCTGTTGGAAGACCGGAAGATCCAGATCCAGAACGACGACCGCACCGACCGCATTCTCACCAAGGGCGGCACCATTCTCGGCACCGCGCGCACCAACCCGGACGTTTTGCGCGCCGGTCTCGGCCGGATCAAACAGACCCTGGACGACAACGGCATCGACGCGCTCATCCCGATCGGCGGCGAGGGCACGCTCACCGCCGCGAGCTGGCTGTCCGACGAGGGTGTCCCGGTGGTCGGCGTCCCCAAGACCATCGACAACGACATCGATTGCACCGACGTCACTTTCGGTCACGACACCGCGTTGAGTATCGCCAGCGAGGCGATCGACCGACTGCACACCACCGCCGAGTCGCATCAGCGCGTCATGCTCGTCGAGGTGATGGGCCGCCACGCGGGCTGGATCGCGATCCATGCGGGCATGGCGGCCGGTGCGCACCTGACTCTGGTGCCGGAGGTCCCGTTCCAGGTGGACGAGGTGTGCACCATGATCAAGCGCCGGTTCCAGCGCGGCGACAAGCATTTCATCTGTGTTGTCGCCGAGGGCTCGCATCCGGCGCCGGATTCCGGCTTCACGTTGCGCGAGGGCGGTATCGACGAGTTCGGTCACGAGCGTTTCACCGGCGTCGCCCAGCAGCTCGGTGTGGAGATCGAAGGACGTATCGGCAAGGAAGTCCGCACCACGGTCCTCGGCCACGTCCAGCGCGGCGGCAGCCCCACCCCCTACGACCGGGTACTGGCCACCCGTTTCGGCCTGCACGCCGCCGAGGCAGTACACGCGGGGCGGTTCGGTCATATGGTGGCACTGCACGGCACCACCATCGACCTCGTCCCGCTCTCGGAAGCCACCAAGCAGCTCAAGCGCGTGCCCGCGGACCGCTATCGCGAGGCAGAGGCGTTCTTCGGATAGCGTCGATGCTGTCCGAGCGCCCAAGACGTGCATAGCCTCGGCTGGCATGCGATGCGATCATTGAATCGTGACCAGGATCATCAGCCAAGCTGAACTGTGCGACGAAAGTTCCGGTGTCCTGGATGCGCTTGAAGCGGGCGAAGACTTCATCATCACACGTAACGGTCATCCGGTGGGTGAGCTGCGACCGTTGACGCCCACGCGAGGGATCACCACCGCCGAGCTGAAGCGACGGCTCGCTCTGTTCGCCCGCTCAGACTCCAGTGCTGCGGAACGTGCACAGGTGGACGCAGTCTTCGGCGAAGACCGGATCGAGGCATTCTCGTCCGATGCGTGCTGATAGGTTCCGATGTGATGCACGGTCGGATCCCGGTCGTGCCGAAACTCACCGCCATTGCCAGCGCCGGTCACCTTGGCACACAAGCGATCACAACTGCTTCAGCGTGTCCTGACGAGCGTCCGGTTAGTCTGGCGGGTATGGCTGAGCTCCTTGTGAACGATCTGCCTTTCGCCACGCTCGACGTGCTGCGCCGCCGGGCCCGCGCGGCCCGGCTCCCGCTGTCGGACCACATCCGTCGAGAACTGATCGCGCTGGTCGGACGGCGCACCGCCGATGACACGGTCGTGGCTTTCCTGGAATCCGAGGGACGCGACGTGGAACCGGAGATCGATGGGGACGCCGTGGCACTCGTCGAGCGCTATGACCTGCCCATCGAGGTGCTCGGCGTCTTGGGCCGCCGTGCTCGCTCGGCGGGACTCCCGCTGGTCGAGTACCTTCGCCGCGAGCTCGTGCGCCTCGCCAGGCAGTCGACCGTCGATGACGCACTGCTGGAGTTTCGTGAGGCGCAGGAACGTGACCCGGCCCTGGATATCGACATGGCTGCGGTCGCCGGGGCGGTGCGGTACGCGCGCGGCGAATAGTGCTGGGTGGTTCGGATCGTCGGTACTGTGAATCGCATGCGCAGTGGGCGACTGATCGCGTTGACCCTATTCGTGATCGCCGCGCTGGTGGTCGCGTGCTCGGAGTCGAATCCGCCCGAGCCGACCACCGGCGACTGGCATGGCGCCGTCGCGGTGCCCGGTCAGCCGCTGCAGGTCGGGGTGAGTTTCCACGATGACGGGACGGCCACCGTCGACATCCCGACGCAGGGCGTCACCGGCGTGCAGTTGAAGGACGTCAGCTCCGATCGCAACGGGGTGTCGTTCGCGATTCCGGACATCCCGGGTGACCCGGCGTTCCGCGGCCGGTACGAGGCCGGATCCGACCAGATCACCGGCGATTTCACACAGGGGGGCCACAGCTTCGGGCTGGCGCTGAGCCGAGGCAGAATCGAGCCGCTGGCGCGTCCGCAGGAGCCGCAGCCGCCATTCCCGTATAGGTCCGAGGAGGTCACCTATCGCAACGGCGACATCACCATCGCGGGCACGCTGACCGAACCGCAGGGTGCGGGCCCGTTCCCCGCCATTCTGCTGATCAGCGGAAGCGGCCCGCAGGACCGCAACGAAGAACTCCTGCGGCACAAGCCCTTCCTGCTGCTGGCCGACACCTTCACCCGCGCGGGCTATGCCGTGCTGCGCACCGACGATCGCGGCGTCGGCAGGACCACCGGCAAGCTGGACGACGCGAACTACACCGACCTGGCCGGAGACGCCGCGGCGGGCGTCCGGTTCCTGCGCGCCCACCCCGAGATCGATCCGGCCCGCGTCGGGCTCTTCGGCCACAGCGAGGGCGGATACCTCGCGCCGTTGGTGGCCGCGCACCCGGACAGCGGCGTCGCGTTCGCCATCCTGATGGCCGGACCAGGTGTCCCGGGTTCGGACGTACTCGTCGAACAGACCCGCCTGATCGCGACCGCCGACGGCGCGCCGCCGGACCAGGTGAACACCCAGGTGCGGGAGGTCAGCGAGCTGGCGGCGCTGCTGAAAGCGGGCGACCTGGCGGGTGCCAAGGACCTGGCGCGCCGCCAGAACCAGGCGCTGCCCGCCGATCGGCGGGTGCCGGATGAGCAGGCGGCCGCCCAGATCTCGCCCTATCTGGCCGCCCTGGTCGGCTACGACCCCGCCCCGGCCCTCGCGGCCCTGCGCATCCCGGTGCTGGCGTTCTTCGGTGACAAGGACCTCCAGGTGCCCGCCGCCCAGAACGAGCAGCCGATGCGCGATCACCTCGCCGCTGACCCGGACGCGACCGTCCACGTCTTCCCGGGGCTCAACCATCTGATGCAGCCCACCGAGACGGGCCGCCCCAGCGAGTACGGCTCCATTCACACGACCATCGCACCCGAGGTGCTCGATTACGCCACGGGCTGGCTGCGGCAGCGGGTTCCGGCGAAGTAGCACCGCGCCGCGAGAGCCGCTGCGCTGCGACCGGAACGCTTACTTAGACTTATGGCCATGAGCGCACCCACGGTCGACCTGATGGATTACTCCGATGTCCTCGCTCGGTTCGAGCCGGTGCTCGGCATGGAGGTCCACGTCGAGCTGTCCACCGCGACGAAGATGTTCTGCGGTTGCCCGACCGAGTTCGGCGCACAGCCGAACACCCAGGTGTGCCCGGTGTGTCTCGGTCTGCCCGGCTCGCTTCCGGTGGTCAATCAGCAAGCCGTCGAGTCGGCGATCCGGATCGGGCTGGCGCTGAACTGCGCGATCACGCCGTGGGGCCGGTTCGCGCGCAAGAACTACTTCTACCCCGACCAGCCGAAGAACTACCAGATCAGCCAGTACGACGAGCCGATCGCCACGAATGGTCACCTGGAGGTGCTGCTCGATGACGGCAGCACCTTCCGGGTCGAGATCGAGCGCGCGCACATGGAGGAGGACACCGGAAAGTCGGTGCACGTCGGCGGCGCGACCGGCCGTATCCACGGCGCGAGTCATTCGCTGCTGGACTACAACCGGGCGGGCGTTCCGCTGATCGAGATCGTCACCAAGCCGATCACCGGCGCGGGGGAGCGCGCGCCGGAGGTCGCGCGGGCGTACGTGACGGCGCTGCGTGATCTGCTGAAATCGCTCGACGTCTCGGACGTGAAGATGGAGCAGGGTTCGCTGCGCTGCGACGCGAACGTCTCGCTGATGCCCATCGGGGCAAGCGAATTCGGCACGCGCACGGAGACCAAGAACGTCAACTCGCTGCGCAGCGTCGAGGTCGCCGTACGTTTCGAGATGCGCAGGCAGGCCGCGGTGCTGGCAGGCGGCGGCACGATCGTGCAGGAGACCCGCCACTTCCACGAAACCGATGGCACCACCTCACCGGGCCGCCGCAAGGAGACCGCTGAGGACTACCGCTACTTCCCCGAGCCCGATCTGGAGCCGGTCGCGCCCGCCGCCGAGTGGGTCGAGCAGTTGCGCGGCACCATCCCCGAGTACCCCTGGTTGCGCCGTGCGCGGATCCAGTCCGAATGGGGCCTGTCCCACGAAGTGATGCGCGACCTGGTCAACGCGGGCGCCCTCGACCTGATCATCGCCACCGTCGACGCGGGTGCCCCGGCCAACGAAGCGCGTTCCTGGTGGGTCGCCTACCTCACCGAAAAGGCCAAGGAACGCGAGGTCTCGCTGGACGAACTGCCGATCACTCCCGGGCAAGTCGCCGAAGTGATCAAGCTGGTCGACGCGAAGACCATCAACAACAAGGTCGCCAAGCAGGTCGTCGACTACGTGCTGGACGGTGAGGGCGACCCGGCGCAGATCGTCGAGGCCAAGGGCCTCGGCATGGTCAGTGACGACAGCGCCCTGCAGGCGGAGGTGGCGAAGGCGCTGGCCGCCAACCCTGACATCGCCGAAAAGATCCGCTCCGGCAAGGTCCAGGCCGCGGGCAAGATCGTCGGCGACGTCATGAAGGCCACGCGCGGCCAAGCCGACGCGGCGCGGGTGCGCGAACTGGTGCTCGCCGCCTGTGCATGATCGCTGTGTTTGATTCGCAGCGTTTGATTCGCAGCGAACCCGGCGCGGCTAGGCGGGGGCCGATGACACGGAATCGGCCCCCGGCTGTCGTGGTCAGTCCGGTCCGCCGCCGCCGGCCTGCGGCGGTGGGATGCGCACTACGCGGTCGTCGAATGGGCCGGGCTGTCCGTCGGTCTTGTTCACCGTGGTCACCCAGATGGTGCCGTCGGCGCCGGCCGCCGCGCCGCTGAGCTGACCGTATTTATCCTGCGCTACCAGCGTTGGCGCCGCAGTGACCGCATGGGTGTTCGGGTCGGCCGCCGTGATGGCCAGCGCCTTCGCGCGGGTCAGCGAGATCGCGACACCGTCGACGGCCGCGGCGCAACCGGCGACGCCGGGACGGTCGGGCCAGGTCCAGGCGGTCGTGACCACGCCGTCACCGCCGACGCGCTGCAACCGGTCCTCGGTGGCGGTGCGGTCGGTGATCCAGATGCTGTCCTTGCTGTCGCGGCACACGTCCCCCGCGGTCCCGATGCCCGAAACGGCGATTTCCGGCGGCGAGGTGCGGCCCGGCACCAGCGAGTTCACCCGCAGCAATTTGCCGGCGAGTGAGCCGGCGGAGGCCGCCGCCGCGGGGTTGCCCGCGTCGCCGGTCAACACGAGCATCTGATCCGGCGCGGCGAAGTCGATCGCGCCGTGGTTTCCGCTGGGGCCCTTCGGGATTCCGGTGAGGATGTCCTTCTGCGTGCCGCCCTCGGCGATCCGGACCACCCGGTTGTCGCTGGACGTGGTGATGTAGGCGTACATCAGGCCGTCTTCGCGGTAGGTCGGGGACAGTGCGATATCACTCAGGCCGCCATCGGTGGAGCCGTCCACGTCCAGCCGCGCGATCTCGACCGGCGGCTGCTCCGGAGCCACCTTGAGGATGCGTCCGGTCCGGCGCTCGGCGACCAGCGCGCCGTCACCGAGCGTGACCAGCCCGCCGGTGGTATCCAGGCAGGTGGCCACCACCGCGGGGTCGGGGTCGATGCACGGCCCGCTCGGCCGGGTGGTCGAGGTGGGCGGCTGGCTCGGCTTCTTCGGGTCGATGTTGGCTCCGTGCAGGGTCGGCTCCGGGGTGAACGGACTGGACGCCGAATCGTCGAACCGGGCGCAACCGGCCAGCAGCGCGGCACCGAGCGCCAAGCTCGCCGCGAGGCGGCCAACGACAACCAAACTCATAGCTCAGACGTTACGGAAATACCGCCGCGCGCGCCCGCTCCGGGTGGGTGTTGCGCACACACTGACACGCCGTGCCTCTTACTCGCCCACGGTAGTGCGGCGCGGCTTAGGGTAGTGGCCGTGACCGACAAGTCGACAGACACGCCCACACCTCCGCAAGCCGAGGATCCCGCGCCGTCCAGGGCCGAGCAGTCGGCGACGTCGTCCATCGGTCGTGGCGTGACCAGCCCGTTCGATTCGCCCACCGAACAATTCGCCCGGGTGGATGCGTCCGGGCGTCCGCAATTGGGCAAAGACGTTCCCCGCACCGACGACGAACTCGGTCTCGACCCGGAAGTCCCGACCACAGCGGAGACCAAGGCCGTGCCCACCTACGATTACGCGAGCATCCCGCCCGCGGCGGCTCCGCCGAGCGACACGCGCAGACTGCGCCGCCGCACCGCCGAAAACCGCCGCGGCACTCTCGATCTCGGCTTGTTCCTGCTGCGATTGGTGGTGGGCGGCACGTTCCTCTATCACGGGTTACAGAAGCTGACCGGCTGGTTCCACGGCCCCGGCCTGGACGGCACCCGCGAGATGATGGAGCAGGGCGGCTGGGACCATCCGACGCTGTCCACCATGCTGGTCACCGCCGGTGAAGTCGGCGGCGGCGCGCTGCTGATCCTCGGTCTGGCCACCCCGCTGGCGGCGGGCGCGGTGCTCGCGGTCATCCTCGATGCCTGGGCCTGGAAACAGGGGATGGCCCCGGGGTTCCAGTACAAGGCAGGCCCCGGCGCCGTCGAACTGGAGAGCATTCTCGCGGGCACGGCCGTCGTCATCATCCTGACCGGCCCGGGCCGCTACTCCTTCGACATCAAGCGAGGCTGGGCCACCCGCCCCCACCTGGGCTCCTTCACCGTCCTTCTGCTCGCTATCGCCGCCGCGGCCGGCGCTTACTGGTATCTGCACGGCGGCAATCCGTTCACGGGCATCGGCCCCTTCGACTGATCCCGAAAGCCCGAAAGGCCCCTTCATCCGCCGACTCGATGGAGGGGCCTCGTCCGTCTGCACGACGGATGGTGTTCGGGCATGACCTGAGCGCTGCCACCGCCGCCGGGCCACGCAACTACTGATCTCGCAAGATCATGGGTAACCCGTCGGGAACGCCCAGAATATGACCGGCACTCGACGCAGGACCTGAACGCAAATCCGCGCCACCCGACCAGTACGGCCTGAAGACCCGGAGAGGCGGGAACGCTACGGTACCTGGCGGACGGCGCCCTTGTCGGCCGACGTCGCCAGCGCGGCGTAAGCACGCAGCGCCGTCGTGACCGGACGATCACGGTCGACCGGCCGCCAGGGACGCTCGGAGGCCTCCATTTTCGCGCGGCGCTCGGCGAGGACGGCGTCGTCGACGAGGACCTCGAGCGTGCGCGTGGCCACATCGATGCGGATCTGGTCGCCGTTCTCGATCAGGCCGATGGCGCCGCCGCTGGCGGCTTCGGGGGAGATGTGCCCGATCGACAGGCCGGAAGTGCCACCGGAGAATCGGCCGTCGGTGATCAGGGCGCACTGCTTGCCGAGCCCCGAACCCTTCAGGAAGGCGGTGGGATGCAGCATCTCCTGCATGCCGGGGCCGCCGGCGGGGCCCTCGTAGCGGACCACGATGACGTCGCCCGGCTTGATCTTCTTGCCCAGGATGACCGACACGGCCTCCTCCTGTGACTCGACCACCACCGCGGGGCCCTGGAAGGAGAACAGCTCCTCGTCGATGCCCGCGGTCTTCAGCACGGCGCCGTCGAGCGCGATGTTGCCGCGCAGCACCACCAGACCGCCCTCGACGGTGTAGGCGTGCTCCAGATCCCGGATGCAGCCACCCGCGGCGTCGGTGTCCAGCGATGACCAGCGGTTGTCGGTGGAAAACGGCTCGGTGGTGCGCACACCACCCGGCGCCGCGTGGAACAGTTCGACGGCCTCGCGGGATGCCTTGCCGGAGCGGATGTCCCAGGTGTCGAGCCATTCGTCGATCGTCGCGCTGTGCACCGTGGTGACGTCGGTCTCCAGCAGTCCGGCACGGCGCAGCTCGCCCAGGATGGCGGGGATGCCGCCGGCGCGGTGCACGTCCTCCATGTGGTAGTCGGAGTTGGGCGACACCTTCGACAGCGTGGGCACCCGGCGGCTGATTTCCTCGATGGTGTGCAGATCGAAGTCGATCTCGCCCTCCTGCGCCGCCGCCAGCGTGTGCAGCACCGTGTTGGTCGAGCCGCCCATCGCGACATCCAATGCCATCGCGTTGCGGAAGGCCTTGGCGCCCGCGACGTTGCGCGGCAGCACGGACGCGTCGTCCTCGCGGTACCACCGGTTGGCGATATCCACCACCACCGTGCCCGCCTTCTCGAACAGGGCCCGGCGCGCGGCGTGTGTCGCGAGGGTGGAGCCGTTGCCGGGCAACGCGAGACCCAGCGCCTCGGTGAGGCAGTTCATCGAGTTGGCGGTGAACATGCCCGAGCATGAGCCGCAGGTCGGGCACGCGGACCGCTCGACCTCGGCCAAACCGTCTTCCGACACGGCCTGATTCGCGCTCGCGGCGATGGCGGTGATCAGGTCGGTGGGTGCCTGCGCGACGCCGCCGACGACGACGGCCTTGCCCGCCTCCATCGGTCCGCCGGAAACGAACACGGCCGGAATGTTCAGCCGCATGGCGGCATTCAGCATGCCGGGGGTGATCTTGTCGCAATTGGAGATGCAGACCAGCGCGTCGGCGGTGTGCGCGTTCACCATGTATTCGACCGAGTCGGCGATGATCTCGCGCGAGGGCAGCGAGTAGAGCATGCCGCCGTGTCCCATGGCGATGCCGTCATCGACGGCGATGGTGTGGAATTCGCGCGGTACGCCACCGGCGGCGCGCACCGCGTCGGCCACGATCTCGCCGACGTTCTTCAGATGCACGTGCCCGGGCACGAACTGGGTATAGGAGTTCGCGATAGCGACGATCGGCTTGCCGAAGTCGGTGTCGGACATGCCGGTGGCCCGCCAGAGTGCGCGGGCGCCTGCGGCATTACGGCCGATGGTCGTGGTTCGTGAACGAAGCGGTGGCATTTCGATGGTCCTCGGGTCGCGGGGGCTGACGTGCGACGGCGTTGAGCCTGCTCAGCGGACCACCACGTTACTCCCGGGGTGGGTTGTGCCCAATCGCCGGTGGTGCGGCCGTCCGAGACGTCGATCGGTGTCGGTCAGCGTGGGTGTCGGCCGTATTCGATGCTCGCCCGTGCCCGGTGTCGCCGGGATGGTTGTCCGCTAGCGCTTGTCTTCGCCGGTTGTGTCCTCGTCGGTTGTGTCTTCGCCGCCCTCGACCGTCCCGTCGGTCGGCGGGTTGCCGTTGGCGGTCGAGTTCGTCTCGGATTCGGCCGTGTCCACGGAATCGGCGGGAGACTCGTCCGGTGTGTCCGGCCGGGCGAACGGGTCGGGGATCCGCCCGCCGGAGGCGGCCGCCAGATCACGCAGCCGGTCATAGCTCACCGCGGGCAGCTTCACCTCGGTGCCGTCGGTCAGGTCGGCGCGCACGTATCCGCGCTTCGGGATCCGCACCCCTTTCACCTGCGCCCAGTCCACATGACGAGAGCCGAACAGCGTCCGCAGGTCAAGGCCCGCGTCCGACACCGCGGTCTGCGTCCGCAGCACCCACGCCAGCACCACGACCGGGATCAGCAGCAGCCACCACAATCCGGCCGGCCACCCGACGAACGGGAAGAACACGCACATCAGCAGGATGAATACGCCGAGGAAAGCGAGACGTGGGATGCGGATCACATGGGCGTTCCGGGCGGTACCCGTGTCGGTCGACGCGGCGGACGTATGGGACGATTCAGAAGGTGGCACGGACTCATGCGGTGATGACACACCACCATCCTCGCATCCTGGTGAACGTTCACAAGCAACCACACTGTCCCACATAATGGGACGCACAAGATCATCTGTTTGACTCTTCGGTTCACATCCGCTTAACGTCGTGCGCGTGAATCGAAACGAGTTGCTCGTACTCGGCCGGCGCGTCCAGCGTTGAGCCTGACAAACTGAGTCGAATACGTCAGCTCGCGTTGCGACGCGCCACCCTCGATCAGCCCTGTGCTGTCGGGGGCTTTTTTATGTTCGGACTAATGTCCAGCATGGCACAGCGCAAGACACCGCATGTGGGGCGAGGGGCCGGACGCTCGTCCGGCTCGACGCCTCGAAGCACACAATCCGGGGTCGGAACGACAACCAGTAAGGAACGAAGACGGTGAGCGCACCTACCGCACGGCCCGGGCCCTCGGCCCGCAGGCCAGCGCCTTCGGCGAATCAGCAGGCAACGCCCGCTGCCCACGCGACGTCCGCGGCCAACCGCCGCCAGGTTCCGCCCGAGCGGACCACCGGCGCGGAGTCGGTCGTGCGTTCGCTCGAGGAACTCGGCGTCGACACCGTATTCGGCATTCCGGGTGGTGCGATTCTTCCCCTTTACGATCCTCTGTTCGACTCGACCAAGGTGCGCCACGTCCTGGTCCGCCACGAGCAGGGCGCCGGTCACGCGGCGACCGGGTACGCGCAGGCGACCGGCAAAGTCGGTGTGTGCATGGCCACTTCCGGCCCCGGCGCCACCAACCTGGTCACCCCGATCGCCGACGCGCAGATGGACTCGGTGCCGATCGTCGCCATCACCGGTCAGGTCGGCCGCGGCCTGATCGGCACGGACGCGTTCCAGGAGGCCGACATCTCCGGCATCACCATGCCGATCACCAAGCACAACTTCCTGATCACCGACGGCGCCGACATCCCGCGCATCCTCGCGGAGGCGTTCTTTCTCGCCGCGTCCGGCCGCCCCGGCGCCGTGCTCGTCGACATCCCCAAGGACGTGCTCCAAAACCAGACCACCTTCAGCTGGCCGCCGGAGATGCGCCTGCCCGGCTACCGTCCGGTCACCAAGCCGCACGGCAAGCAGGTGCGCGAGGCCGCCAGGATGATCCTGGAAGCCAAAGCGCCGGTGCTGTACGTCGGCGGCGGCGTCATCAAAGCCGAAGCCTCGGCCGCGCTGCTGCAACTGGCCGAACTGACCGGCATACCGGTGGTCACCACGCTGATGGCGCGCGGCGCGTTCCCCGACAGCCACCCGCTGAACATGGGCATGCCCGGTATGCACGGCACCGTGGGGGCGGTCGCCGCGCTGCAGAAGTCCGACCTGCTGATCACCCTCGGCGCCCGCTTCGACGACCGCGTAACCGGTCAGCTGGATTCCTTCGCGCCCGGCGCCAAGGTCATCCACGCCGACATCGACCCGGCCGAGATCGGCAAGAACCGGCACGCCGACGTGCCGATCGTCGGTGACTGCTTCGAGGTGATCGTCGAGCTCATCGAGACGCTGAAGGCGGACCCAGCCGCAGGCAATGCGCTGCCGCTGGCCATCGACGAATGGTGGGACTACCTCGAGGGCGTCCGCAAGGCCTACCCACTGGGTTGGACCCCGCCCGCGGACGGGGCGCTGTCGCCGGAGTTCGTGATCGAAGCGCTCGGCCGCCTGGCCGGACCGGACGCGATCTACTGCGCCGGCGTCGGGCAGCACCAGATGTGGGCCGCCCAGTTCATCAAGTACGAAAAGCCGCGCACCTGGCTGAACTCCGGCGGCCTCGGCACCATGGGCTACGCCGTTCCGGCCGCCATGGGCGCCAAGATGGGCGCCCCGGATAAAGAGGTGTGGGCGGTCGACGGTGACGGCTGCTTCCAGATGACCAATCAGGAGCTGGCCACCTGCGCCATCGAGGGCGTGCCGATCAAGGTCGCGCTGATCAACAACGGCAACCTGGGCATGGTGCGCCAGTGGCAGACGCTGTTCTATCAGGAGCGTTACTCCAACACCGATCTGCGCACGCATTCGCTGCGCATCCCTGACTTCGTGAAGCTCGCCGAAGCCCTCGGCTGCCACGGCATCCGGGTCGAGCGCGAAGCGGACGTGGAGGCCGCCATCCGCGAGGCACAGTCGATCAACGACCGTCCCGTGGTGATCGACTTCATCGTCGGCAAGGACGCCCAGGTGTGGCCGATGGTCGCCGCGGGCACCAGCAACGACGAGATCATGGCCGCGCGCGGTATCCGGCCGCTGTTCGACGAGGACGAGCAGGCCGCCGAGCCCGCGGTCATCCACGCGGCGATGTTGCACGAGCAGACGTCGCATGAGCAGACAAGGTGAACCACGGATGAGTACCACCCACACCCTCAGCGTTCTCGTCGAGGACAAACCGGGCGTGCTGGCGCGGGTCGCGGGGCTGTTCTCCCGCCGCGGCTTCAATATCGAATCGTTGGCGGTCGGTGCCACCGAGCTGCCCGAGATCTCGCGCATGACCATCGTCGTCACCGTCGAGGAATTGCCGCTCGAGCAGGTCACCAAGCAGCTCAACAAGCTGGTGAACGTCATCAAGATCGTGGAG
Organism: Nocardia glycosmidis; assembly: GCF_052545115.1. NCBI lineage: Bacteria > Bacillati > Actinomycetota > Actinomycetes > Mycobacteriales > Nocardiaceae > Nocardia > Nocardia glycosmidis. The sequence goes on from NZ_JBQWRH010000001.1 coordinate 493,550, forward strand.
CAGGACGCCGACAGCTCCGTGGCCCGCGAACTGGTCCTGGTCAAGGTCCGCGCCGACGCCAGCGTGCGGACCCAGGTGATCGAGGCCGTCGGGCTGTTCCGCGCCAAGGTCATCGACGTGTCCCCGGACGCGCTCACCGTCGAGGCGACCGGAACCCGGTCCAAACTCGACGCACTGCTGCGGATGCTGGAACCGTACGGTATCCGCGAGATCGTGCAATCCGGTGTCGTCGCGGTGGGACGTGGACCGAAGTCCATCACCGCCACCCGCTAACGCTCGCGCGGCGGCGGAAGGGGCCGAATACCGGCCGACCGCGACACGCTAGTCTTTCTGCGATCGACGGTTGGCGTGCCGCGTCCCCGCCCCGTGCGGGGAATGATCCCTCCCCGCACCCGCGGGGGCGACCCGATCCAGAACAACATAAGTCAGCAACACCGGCGTGAGCCGGTGTTCCCCGCCCCGTGCGGGGATGATCCCCCCGGAAGGAACCACTGTGGCAGTCGAGATGTTCTACGACGACGACGCCGACCTGTCGATCATCCAAGGCCGCAAGGTCGCCGTCATCGGCTACGGCAGCCAGGGGCACGCGCACTCGCTGAGCCTGCGCGACTCCGGCGTCGAGGTCCGCGTCGGTCTGGCGGAGGGCTCCAAGTCGCGTCCGAAGGCCGAGGAGGCGGGCCTGACCGTCGGCACCCCGGCCGAGGTCTCGGCCTGGGCCGACGTCATCATGCTGCTGGCGCCCGATACCGCGCAGGCGTCGATCTTCACAAACGACATCGAGCCGAACCTCGCCGACGGCAACGCGCTGTTCTTCGGCCACGGCCTCAACATCCACTTCGGCCTGATCAAGGCGCCGGCCAACGTCACCGTCGGCATGGTCGCGCCGAAGGGCCCCGGCCACCTCGTTCGCCGCCAGTTCGTGGACGGCAAGGGTGTTCCGGCGCTGATCGCCATCGATCAGGACCCGAAGGGCGAGGGCCAGGCGCTGGCGCTGTCCTACGCCAAGGGCATCGGCGGCACCCGCGCGGGCGTCATCAAGACCACCTTCAAGGAAGAGACCGAGACCGACCTGTTCGGTGAGCAGGCCGTGCTCTGCGGCGGCACCGAGGAACTGGTCAAGATCGGTTTCGAGGTCATGGTCGAGGCCGGTTACTCGCCGGAGATGGCCTACTTCGAGGTGCTGCACGAGCTGAAGCTGATCGTCGACCTGATGTACGAGGGCGGCATCGCGCGGATGAACTACTCGGTGTCCGACACCGCCGAGTTCGGCGGCTACCTGTCCGGCCCGCGGGTCATCGACGCCGACACCAAGAAGCGGATGCAGGAGATCCTGAAGGACATCCAGGACGGCAGCTTCGTCAAGCGCCTGGTCGCCAACGTCGAGGGCGGCAACAAGGAGCTCGAGGGTCTGCGTAAGAGGAACGCCGAGCACCCGATCGAGGTCACCGGCGCCAAGCTGCGCGGCCTGATGAGCTGGGTCGACCGTCCGATCACCGAAACCGCCTGATACCTGGGCTGATTCGCCTGGTGGCCTGCTCCGGTCGCGGAGCGGGCCACCGGCGTTTCGGGGACTTTTCTAGCTGCTGCCGAACGAGCCCGTGCCCGGGCCGAAGCCCTGGCCCCAACCTCCGCCCTGGCCCCAGCCTCCGCCCCAGCCTTGGTTCCAGCCGCCGCCCCAGCCCTGGCCCCAGCCTCCGCCCTGGCCCCAGCCAGGACCGCGGCCATAGGGTGGTGCGCCGTAGTGGGGGCGGGCGACGAGCACGATGTTGTTGTGGCAACTCCAGTCCTGGAACGGGCCGAAGGCGCACTGGTTGTTGTCATATTGGTTGTACCGAGCCGGAGTGACCCCGGGTGTGCTCGGGGTAGCGGACGCGGGCATCGCCAGCGCGGTCAACGGGATTGCGGCGATCACACCGGCGACGGCCACGCGGGCCGACGTGCGGCGTGCGCTGGATGTGGAGAACAACGTAAATCCTTTCACTCTGCGGTGCGCGTTTCCGCCCACCATCCCCCGTTGCGGGGTCTGCCCACGGCCTCACCCCCGCAGACAGATCTTGGATCTACGGCCACTGTTTCGCGGTCGCGTTTACCGACGAGGCAGCGACTGCACGTCTATACTCTTGCGCACTTGCCGCGAAAGGTCACGGGTGTGGTCTTTTCAGCGGGCAAAATAAAACCGCGGCGTTAGGGGGATCCCCTAACGCGGTCGCCCCGCCTCCGTGATCAGGCGATCCGGTTGACCGATTTCCGTCTGGGCGCCGGTAGGTCGGATTCTGGGCGTCGGATATCTCATCGAGTGGGATCGCGCCTGTCGCCGTCTCGGCCGCCGGTCGCACCCGCGAACCGCCGGACTCCGCTGGATCCTTCCATGCGCAACGCGCGCGGGACCCGGCGCGGCTCGAGCAGTGTCGGGAGTGAGTGGCCGAACGACGTGCGCGCCTATCGGGGCGTTCAGCTGGGCGTCAGGACTTCGGCGTAGCGTGCACGTCGCCTGGGCGCAGTAGCCGCAGCAACGGGGGGTCGAGCCGGAGCTTGGTGGCCGAGGCTGTAATCGATTCGCGCAGATAGGGATACACCGTCATGATGCCCACTCGCTGGACGAACGCGGTCAGCACTTCTTCTGCGACCGTTGCCGGTTGCCCGAACTCGTATTGCGCAGCCGCGTCGCACACATACTCGCCACCTCCGCCTGTTACCCGGCAGAGACAGCGGACATCCACCCCGTCGATGCGGGACCGGACCGCGATTTCGATGTCGGTGGCCGCGGCCGACTCTTCGAGGGGATCTGCGCTGGTCCGCTTTCCGGACACCTCGAAGAAGATGATGTCTACGAGCTCGGCGATAGCGACGAGCTCGTCAACCGTGTTCACCTGGCGGGTGATGTGTTCGGTCATTGCACCAGCACCCACGGCTCGAATTGCGCTGTGACAAGCGGCTTTTCGGGCCGTGCGAATTGTGCCGAGCTCGCAATGTAGGCCACTTCGGCAAACGGCGAGGTCTCGGGACGGCTGCGGCTCGACAGCCAGGCGTCGAGCTGGGCCAGTGTTTCGAGTGTCGGCTTGTCTGTCGAGTCGTGGCCTAGTCCACGCTCGGCCAGCCACCGATTGACGTCCCGCCACAGCCATAGACCGCCGGCGGCGAGGCTGACCGGTATGGGGAACGGGTGATCTCCGGATCGGTCGCCGCGAACCCAGTTGCCCACTGCTTGGCGGGTGACATCGGCGCGGTCGGCGATGTCCTGCCTGGTGACCAGGTCAGGGTAGCTGCGGACGACACATATCCCGGCCGACTCCAGGACTCGAACAGCCAGCACGGCCGCTGCGAACGCGGAGTGCTCGGGCGCGGTCACCGTTAGAAGAGTGAGGTCGCTGTGGCTTTCGACGATGCAGTCGAAGTGCTCCTCGACGAGCTCGATCTTCGGGTCGAACGCATCGCTGATGCCTTCGACTACGAAGATGAGCTCGAATCGTGCTGCATCGTGCGCGGTCATGTCCCGATTCTGCCTGCTACCTGCGGTGTTGTCAATTGTAAACAGTCACCGCATGAGGTCATGCTGGTCGGGGCAGCGTTTGGCGGCACGCTTGATGCGTTCGACTGCGGTGTCCGGATCACGGACTGTTCCGCCGATGGTGATGAAGCGCCCGTCCGGACCGCACGGACAATAGAGTGCGATCTTGTGTCCTTGACGCCGGATGCGAAATCCCCTCTGGCCGACAAGCTCTGCTACAACCGCATAGATCGTCTTGTGGATCTCCTGACGGATCTGGTGAGGGGGATTTCCTCCCAGCTCTCGTTCGTCACTGGTGTCCGTTTCGTCTCGGCCGAGCTGTTGCGACCGGGCTCACGCGGAGCCGTGTCGAGATGCCGGTTCGAGATAGTACTGGCGTTCGAGCATGGTAGGTGCGGTCATCGTGCTCGGTCGAGCCGGGTTTGCTCGTCTCGCAACGACAATGGCCTGGACCCCTTTGGGTATCTGTCGGTCCCATGAGCCGCAGTCCGGTCTGGACACCGTCGCCAGCGGCGACCAGACAGCCGCGGCCGATCGAGCGGATGATTCGGCACCGGACCTCCACCCGTTTGCGGTGCTTCTCCACCGGACACGTTCCGATTGCCCCCCGCTGACCGAGAAGTGGCTGATCGCACCGCTGCCGGGCGGTAGAGGGTCTGGCCGCGTTGGCGTGGCCGCGTCTGCTCTGCGATAGTCGGGGATCGTATCCGGGGAGTGGGGGTAAGTCGTGGTGTCAGTAGTGCTCAGGGGTCTGACCTGGGTAGTGTCGTTCGTCCCGCTGCTCTCGTTCGGAGTTCTGACGTGGCCGCTGTTCGCGGTCTTGGCGGCCCGGGCGCGATCATGGCCGCTGGGTGGTGCCGCACTCGGATACCTGGGATCGTTCGCCCTGGAAATATGGTCGGTGCAGTCGGATCCACCGCACCACACCGTGCTCGCTATCTGCTTGTCCCTGCTGATGGTCGGCGGCACACTGCACGCGATCACGGTGCGGCCCAGGTGGTTTCGCCGGGCATGGCGGCGACCCGTGCCGGTCGAGTCCGGCGAACACTCGATGGCTCGAACGGCCGGCGTCGATGTGGGAGCGTCCGAATGCGCCATGGTGTCGGACGGGGGTGGGAAGGCCGAACCCGTCCTGAACGAATCCGCTGGGCCTGCCGGATCGGTGCAGCGCCTGCTCGACGAGATCGATCTGCTTGTCGAGGAGAGCCTGCGCGACGGCGAGCGATACGTCGGCTTCGACTACGACGATCCGGCTTTCCCGATGTGCCCGAACCCCTACTGTGACGAGCCGTGGCACGGGCTCGCCATCACCGCGCGAATGGCGCAGATGCGCGAGTACGGCGAGGTCGACCTCGACTACGACTATCACGCCGACGACAGTCCGGTGCTGTGTCCAGGATCGACGTTCGAGGGCGGCTGGGAACCCGAACCGGCTGCCTGGTGGGATTCGGAACGATTTGTCGCGCAAGCCTATTCGCCACCGCCGGACCCGGGGCCCGACCCGGTTACCGCCGCGCAGGCGCAGGCCGACACGCTCTGGATGGCGATCGCGCGGCCCGCGGTCCTCATCGTGGTGGCCAGTTGGCTGCTCGCTTTGGTATGGATGTTCCTGGCGCCCTCGCAGTGGCGGTGGTCAACCGTGATCGTGGGTGCCGTGGGGCCTGTGTGGATCGGCTGGTTGTACGGCAGGCAAGGACGCCTCTTCCCGGCCGGTCTGCTGCGTGCCAGGGTACGGGCGCGACCGGCTTCGATCGCCGCCGTCATGCTCATGGTGATCGCGGGCTGGTTGCCGTTGCACTGGGCGCGCAATCCGCTACTCGATCCGGCCGACGGCTACTTCACCTTGGTATTCGCGTGCGCGCTGGCCTGCCTCGGACATGCCGTCGTCCAGATCGGGCGGGTCCGACCGGCGGCGAATGAATCGCCGGACGAGGCCAGTGAACTCGACCCGAAGGCGCACGGTGAGAAGCTGTTCATACTCGGTTTCTCCTGGATGCTGTTCGCGCTGCCGGTCACCCTGTTGTTCGGGTGGATCCTGGGCTTCGTGGCAGATCAGCCCCGTGCGATGTGGGCTGCGGTCGGTGTCCTCGCGGTGCTCGTGCTGACCTTCTTCCTAGAGGCGACCGTGGTGAAGATCTGGACGAAAGCCCGCGACGCCGGCGACATACCGATGATCGTCTTCTTCACGATCGGTGTCGGTGCACTCCTCGTCTGGTCACTGCTGCAAATCTAGTTGCAGTCCGATCGCGGTTGATGGCACTCGGTCTCCGCGATTGGCTGATGCATCACGTGCCGGAGAGTTCTCCCCAACTCCGGCTTACCGCCGGATGTTATCGCGACCGGGTCGCCTTTTCGAGTCTGGCCAGGCCATGGCAACGGCCGTCAGCCGATGCAGCAAGATCGGGTCATTCTCACGACGCGCCGGATAACCACCTTCGAAGGCGGCCGGACCCAGAATTCTTGCGTCGTCCTGATTGACGGGTCGTGCGGAACCAGCCGGGCAAAGGTTCTCGTGCGGCGAGCCAGGTCGGCGGTATTCCGACGAGCGGACCGGGGTCAGGGCCGGTGCCGGTATAGGCGGCGACGATCCCGCCGACGATCGCGCTTGTGGTGTCGATATCCCCATCTGCCGCAATACATGTGGTGATCGCGGTCGGGTAGTCGTCCAGATGTTTTGCCGCTACCCACAGCGTGAACGGCACCGTGTTCTGCGCGGTGACCAGAGATCCATTGCCGAGTTCACTCGCGGCCTCCTCCACCGAGGCTTCCAGCAGGGTACGCGCACGGCGAATCAGTCGGCTCGTTTCACCGTCGTCGAGGCGGTCGAGGACGACGGTGATGAATTCCCGTGGCGTGGGCCGATTCCCGAGCAGGCGGGCGTGAGCGGCCTGACCCGCCGCGAGCGCCACCGCGACCGCCCCGGCGACGCCTTCCGGGTGCAGATGCGTCACCTGCGCCGACCGGACCGCCTCGGCGGCAACTCTTTCCGGCTCGTCGGCGTAAAAGGCGCCCAGCGGTGCGACCCGCATGGCCGCACCGTTGCCACAGGAACCCTGGCGATCGTAGGCAGCTCCGGCTGCCTCCCGCCAGTGCACGCCGTCCCGGATTCGGCGCAATGTGTCGACCGCTAGGAAGCCGTAGTCACGGCTCGGGTCGAACCGCCGCGCGAAGGCAGCGGCCAGCCGATCCTGATCGATCCCACCGTGACCGGAGAGTTCGGCAACCACGGTGCAGGCCATTTCGGTGTCGTCGGTCCACCCCCACTGCCGGTCAGGGAAATCGCCTGCCCGAAGAGCCGGGATCGACCGGCGCATGATGGGGAATTCCGCACCCAACGCATCCCCCACAGACAGTCCGTCGAGTGAATCTAGCATCAAGTCAACATGCATCGCGTCCGATAGTAGCGGTGCCGAATATGACGTGTCGTCTGACGCCGAACCCAGTCATCCCAGATACCGGAGACGAGGCAGAGGCGAGGCGAGTGTGCTGGTCAGGGGAGACGAAGGCGTGAGCGGCCAACAGGAGATCCGGCCTGACGACGTCGTGCCCGCGCGGGCGTAGGGTCGAGCTGTGAAGCGCACCCAGTGGAAAATCCACGGCGAAAAGCTCGTAGACGAGAATCGGCACATCCGGTTGTCGACTGTCGATGTCGAGCTGCCGGACGGCGTGAAGTTCACCCAGTACGTGGCCCGGATGCCGCGCTGCGCGATGACGCTGGTACTCAACGAGGACCGGGAAGCGCTGCTGATGTACCGCCACCGGTTCATCATCGACAAGTGGGTGTGGGAATTGCCCGGCGGCTATGTCGACCATGCAGAAGACGTTGCTGCTGCCGCCGCGCGGGAGGTGGAGGAAGAGACCGGCTGGCGGCCACGGTCGATGGAGCACCTGGTCACGTATCAGCCGTCGATCGGCAGCTTGGACCAGCCGCAGGAGATATACCTCGCGCGAGGTGCCGACCTAACCGAGACGGTGCCGGATGCCAATGAGGCCGAAGACATTCGTTGGATACCGCTGGAGGAGGCGGCGTCGATGGTCGACCGTGGTGAGATCGTCGGTGCGGCCACCGTAGTCGCGATCTATCGTGCGTTCAGTCTCGACGTGTAGTCTGTTGCCGGAAGTCCTCGATCTCCGGCATTGTGGCATAGGGACTCAGTCGTTGGCGCAGGTCACCCAGATAGGCGTAGCTCCGCCGCGAGGACAAGCCAGCCGCGATATCGAGTGCCTGGTGGCCGATGCGCACAGCTTCCAACGGGTCTTCGCTCGTGCGGGCGCAGGCGAGTAGCGTCAAGTTGAAGGCGCGTCCCCGTAGGTAGCCGTCGGACATGTCGAGTGATTGCTCGGCGAAGCGAGCGGTGCGTGTGTCGTCTCCCAGTTCTCGGAAGCAGTGGGCGACCTTGGCGGACATGTATGCGCCATCGAAGTAGGTCAGCCACTCCGGCGGGTCGGCCGATTCCGCCTTGGAGAATGTGCGTTCGGCTGCGGTGATCGATGCGATGCTCAGCGAGCTGTCCTGGCGTGCGGCGTGGCCATGAGCCTCGGCAAGGTGGCACTCCGACTCCAGCGCTGCCAGTCCGGCACTGCGCGCGGAGATCTGGGCTGCGCGTGCCAGATCGATGGCATCGCCGGGACGGCCGACGTAGGTGGCCTGGTGGCTCATTGCCGCGAGAATCTCTGCGCCCAGGCCGGAGTCTCCGGCGGCGCGGGCGAGGCGCAAGGCTTGGATCAAGTATCTCTGGGCCAGTCCATGTTCCTCATGGTCGTAGGCGGCCCAGCCGGCGAGTTTGGTGAGTTCGGCTGTCGCGGAGAACAATCGACGACCAATGTGCTCCGCATATTGATCTGAAACGCATCGGTTGTGCTGCGTGATGTTTCGGCTGTGGGTGACGATCTCAGGATGGATATGCGGGGACTTCCCGGCTCGGCAGGAGGTGCTGCGGAAGCGAGTGATGGGGCGTTGCGGGACGGGATGTCCGCGGCAGAGGCCGGCGGGTGTTCGGGGTGTCGGCGGGGTCGATCCGTAACTGGCGTAACAGGTTCGCTGAGGGCGGGGCGGAGGGATTGGATTCCGGATGTCCGGGCGGGCGGGTGAGAAGACGACGTTGTCGGCGTCGCAGGCCGAGGCGCTGGTGGAGGCGTTGATCGTGTTCTGTCCGGAGCAGTTAGAGCTGGGTGGAATGTTGTTGACCCTGCGCAAGGTTGCGGAGCTCGGGCACCGCCTGTTCGGGGTGTCGTTCACCGAGCAGGGGATGGGAAAGGTGCTGCGCCGCATGGAATTCACGAACTTCTGAAGAACCGGCACCACTCTGCCGGCCAGCCCCAGGCCAGCCACCACCAACACTTACAGGAGATTCAAATTCGCGCTCATGGAATGGGCCGACTGGTATAACAACGCCCGCCTGCACTACCTGACCCCGGCCGAGTACGAAGCCGCCTACTACACTCAACACACACCACGCCGACCGGCGCTGGCCTGAAACCGAAGTCGGTCCCCAACCCGTGACGGTTCACAGCGCCAATCGACGCTAGCGTTGCGGCTTTCGAACATGCGGCGAGCTGGACCGGATGCTGTGGACCAGCCCGTCTAGCGTCTCCTTGCTGCGAATCTGGCATTCCCAGACCACAAGAACATTCCAGTCGTCAGCCTCGAGCTCCTTGCGACGACGTGCGTCGCGAGCGACGTTGCCGTCAAGCTTGCGGGTCCAGTAGTCGGTGTTCGAAGCCGGCCGGGCGGCAGCCTCGCACCCCGGGTGCTGATGCCAGAAACAGCCATGGACGAACAGCGCGATCCGACGGCTGGGGAACACCATATCCGGCTTGCCAGGCAGATTCGCTACATGCAGGCGATACCGCAGACCGGCAGCGTGCAGATACCGGCGCACCGTCATCTCCGGCGCTGTGTCGCGCGAACGCACTGCGCGCATAGTCCGGCTGCGCTGATCGGGCGTTTCCTTCATCAGTCCTGCAAGCCACTCCCGCGCTTCTTGATCGCGATCAACATCGCCGGATCGGTTTCAACCTTCTCGACGATAACGTTGTACTGTTTCACCAGGTCGGCAATCACGACACGCCGGCTGTTGTCGGCGAATCCGCCGAGTTCGTACAGGTTGAGCGCGATGAACTGCTCTGCCTCGAATACGTCGATGCGGTCGGCCAGTCCCTTGGTGAACGCCAAACCCTCCGCGACGGACACCCCCTTCTTCGATGAAGTCGTGACGATGATCGGCCGCATGCCGTCATTGAGGTTTTCTCGGCAACGCTCGATGAGATGCTCGCTGGGCGCGGTCGTGACATGGATAGCCGTGTCCTGCACGACGAAGTCGCCAGCCCGCCCGGAGTGCTCATCGGCGACCGAGTAGCTGTAGTGCTCGATGGTGATCTTGTCATTCAAAGCGCAAGCCAGCTTCGCTCCGACCAAATGCTGTAGCACCGCGCCCGCGTAGCGCGTGCCTGGGGCTTGCGCGTCGCGTTGTTCTGCTTGCGAGATGATGTCGCGAACGATAGTGCGCAGACTTTGGGACGTGTCGAGCTGGAGCGTCATCGGCCGCGCCGCGAGCTTCTCCAGTACCCGTCCGATCCAGAACGACTCAGCCAGGTCGAGGTCCACCCGACCCAGTTCATGCCTCTCGTTGAGGAAGCTAACATACGCTTGCATTTGCGTCGGCGTCGCACGGTTGCTGCGACCAGCCATCTTCGACAATGGCCGGTCGATGCCGTTGCGCCTCAGCACCGAATTCAGCACGGTCGGGCCCAACCCAGAGACCTGACCGCCGCCTGGGGTCAGCAGCGTGGTGGGGTCGATCGGTAGCCCATCCCGAGCGCGCTCAGTCACGAGGATGCCGACTGCAAGCGCGCCTCGCGTCGTGAACCGCTTCTCCGCTACGAAGCGCTCCAGGGCGGATGTCAGGTCATCGACTGTCACGCAGTCAGTTTGACAGGAGACGCCGACACCGCAGTGCCCAGCCCACCCGCCAGCACAGGCTCCAGGATGTTTTTGGCAAGGAAATCCACCACGTACACAACCACGCCGTCGCCCGCCAAATGGTATACGTCGTTGTAACTCCCTGGCCGTTGGTATTCGTCTTCCAACCCCATCAGCCGAATGACTTCCAAGGGCGACAGGAGGCGGGATCGAACGCGGTCACCCTCGACGATCAGGATTGTCTGACGGCTACTGCCGCCTGTCGGGGTCCGCAGGCAGCCAGCGATATCGTCGAACCGGACCTCAGCACGCTGTACGTTCTTGCGCTTTTTCTCCCCGTTCATTTCGACCCAGTCACCTTCAGGACGCATCCGCTTGTACACCGTCCCGACCCGACGCCCGCCATTTTCGGTGTTCCGCTGCTCCTCATGAACCTTCTTCAGGTTGGCCGTGTTCATCAGCTCAAGGATCCGCTCGGTCTCGACCTCGGAGTGCCACTCGACGCCCTCCGGATTGTCCTTTTGCTCCACTAGCTCCTCAAGCGTTTGGAACCTCACCCGCTTCGCAGGCGGCTCGGGCACATTCCACCAGATCCATCTGTTAGCTGCTGTCTCAGCACGATCGGCAAACCTCCGATACGCCGCCCTCAAGGTAGCGGTGTGCCATCGGTCCGAAGGCTCGTCGGCGATCAGCTCAGCAGGAATCCGAACGGAATCGTGGACACCGATGATGAACAGCCTAGGCCGCGACTGCGGAACCCAGTGAATGGCGTCGACCACGATCGCGCCGAAGCGGTAATGCTCCTTGGCGAGAACCTTACCGAGTTCGACGAAGTCCCGTCCATCGCTCTTGCGCGTGACCTTGTCCTTCTCGCCCGCCGTAAGAGCACCGACTACGTTCTCGAGCACGACCAACTTCGGGGCGCGCTGCTCGGCATTCAATCCCTTCATCAGCTTCCAGAACGGGTGGAACGTGCCTGACCGAGCGCCGCTCAGACCCGCTCCCGCACCCGCCAACGACAGATCCTGACAAGGGAACGACGCCCACGCCAGGTCAGCGCGGCCCGGCGGCAGATCGGCGACAGACAGGCCCCCGACATCGCCGACCTTCAGATGCTCGCCGCCCCAATTGGCGGTATAGCTAGTCGCCTTCTTGGTATCGATATCGTTGGCGAACACGCACTCCCAACCACCACCGAGACCTGCGTGCGCCATCCCGCCGCCAGCGAAGAACTCATAGAAGCTTGGCATCCAATCCCTCTTATCTCGCTGCACCCCTCGGCGCCGCCTACACTCTGTCCATCGATGGAGACTGGGCGTTCCCCCGATTCGCCACCTTGCTGCACGGCTCCGCAACCCTCCCGCAACGGTCTCCTCCATCGAATTACAACCGTGGAATTATCCATCCGATTCCGGGTCACACCGTACCGTGGACCGGACGACCGTCGGCTATCAACGGGCCGACGAAGGATAGATTGCGGCGGTCTGGCTGACTGGCTCGCTCGGCTGCGACGATTCGCAGGACGCACACTCGAGCTCGGCAGCGGTGTGTTATGGGTCACGGCTTTCGCGACGTCGGCAGATCGAGAATCGGTGCTTTGCTGGAGAACACCGCGCCGCGCGCGACGCAAAGCGTCACGCCGTAGAAGCGGCTAGCTTGCATTGGTGGAGAGTTGAGTGCAGCCACGGCCGATCGTGGCCGGGAGTCCGCTCGCCGGTGATGACAAGCTGTGGTCGATGGGCGATCGGGCCCTACATGCACCGCGTCTTCGAGCCGGATGACACGCCAGCCGGCTTCGAGGTGGCGACCATTCAACCCCGCCAGATCGTCGGCCCCGGAATGACCAGTCAGTTCGAGACGGACAACGGGCTCAAGTTCGAGAAGGTCTCGTCGTTCGAGCTTTACCGTCGATCGGTGAGCGATGTGGATGTCGTCACGTTCGACGAGCTGCTTGCACGCGCTCGGTCCATCGTGTCCCGATGCGTACGACGACCAGTTGGCCGAATATCCGAATCCTACGCATCGACTCGATGCCTAGGCGGGAGCCGCTCCTGGCCATGCCAGTTGCAGGCGACCTGATCGTCGGCGCATGACCAGAGCCACGAGGTCGGTCGCCGGATTCGGCCCGGGCCGAATCGAGTCGACGCGTCCGATGTCGGACGCTGCCTGTATATGTAGGAGGTCAGCACGAAGAGAGGATGCGCAAGGTGCGAGGCTTGGGGACAAGCTCTTGAATCGGACTTATGAGGTCCCAGCGTCGGCGATTGTGGGGAGGGCGTATGGGCGCTGAAGAGGCTGCACCCTGCAGGCACGCCGGCGCGCCACCGCAGGCGATCGTCGACAGCGTTTCCAAACTCATCCAGGATCTGGGGGGCGAGAGCGACCTGCTGGGACGATACGGTCTGACCACGGGCGAGTACCGCGCCGCGCTACCTGCCGCCATCGAGGGCTTACGCGGCAGCATGAGCGCCAGTGTCGCCGACAGAAAGGAATTCCTAGCTGGCGTGTTTCGAAGTATGCTCGCAGGCGGCTTCATTGATCGCGTGGAAAGCCCGAAGTACGGTACGGACACCGTCTACCGATTGACCATCGACGGATACGGCGACATCGCGGTCATTCAGAAGGGCTGTCCCGACGGAATGCACAGCAGTGTCTCTTGGTCCGCGCCCGGCTGGGCGCGCGAGACCTATCTATGGTGGCTATGCGACAGCATGCGTTACGAGCCCGGGGAGCACATCGCCAAGGGGGTCAACCGACTGCGGCAGCGGTTTTTCGGCGAATATCCGGACACGGTGTCCGGAGTGATTTTTCACAATCATCTATGCGGAAACGGCCAGCGCAGGTGTCCGAAGATCGTCGGCGCGGCGCGCGCAGTGGAGGTTCCGCCACCGTGCCTCTACATCATGCCGGATCGACAGGACCACGTCAGCCAATGGAACTGGGAAGGCGGCCAAGAAAGGTTCTTTCCTGACGTTCTCCTAGGCGCGTTCGGAGTATCCCGCGAGCAGGTTCCGTACTTCACCGGGCACATCGGATTTCAGCGTCGCGGCGGTTCTCTGCGCACGACCATCACTTCGCGGTTCGGGCCGGGCCGTGCGACCACTTTCAGGAGTTGACCGTGACGAACCACAACCTCGATCAAGACCGCGCCGCCCTTCTCGAAGGCAGGCAGAAGACGAAAAGAGTCACAGTGCCCGCCTGGCCGCGGGACGACAACGATCTTCCTCTCGTACAACTTCCAGTCGAGTGGCCTATGTTCTCAACTCTGAACCACCGGACTAGGGCCGAACAGCTGCGCGAGATCAGCGCCACAGGGCGCGAGGACCTGTTCACACGAGACCCGCTTGGCCCTGAGGCACAGGATGCCCAATATCGGATTCTTCATAGTCAGGATGGTTTCGACCAGCTCAAGGAGGACCTTCAGGAGCGGGGACAGCAGGAGCCGGCGATTATCACCGCCGACGGGATCCTGATCAACGGCAATCGTCGTACGGCAGCGCTCCGTTCGCTGTATCAAGAGGACGGCGTGCTCGAAGCCCAGTATGTTCGCTGCCTCGTGCTGCCGAGGGATGCGACGCCAGAAGAGTTGGTCGACCTGGAAACCGAGCTGCAAGTCGCGAAGGACTTCAAGCAGGAGTATTCGTGGGTCAACGAAGCCCTCCTGATCGAAGAGCATTACGACCGCGCCGACAAGAACTGGGATCGCGTCGCAGCTCGGATGCACCGCGCCATCAACGATGTCCGCGGCATGTACGAGAAGCTGCAGCAACTGCACCAACTGGTCGAGCTGTCCAATGGAGCCCGGCTGCATGTGGACTTCCTGGAGAACGAATCAGTATTCGACGAGCTCGCTAAGCACATCAAGAACAAGTCCCCCCAGGAATCCGAAGCCGTCCGAGCTGTGTACTTCCTCGGTGTGTTGACGGGAGCGAAATACCGCGATCTTCGCCACCTCAAGCGTTCGGATGCGGCGACATTGGTGCGCAGCGAAATCGAGGGCGACGCCGCGCTGAAACCGATCCTGGAAGCCGCTGAGGCCGCCGCGACTGAGACCCTGGAGGACGATCCGCTGTCCGAGCTTCTGGGGAACTCAGAGCCGCCTTCGTCCCTTCACAACCTGCTGTCTTTCGTAGCGACGAAGCGACCCGGAGCCACTGTGGCGTTGAGCACTGGCGAGCAACTACTTGTTCAAGACGCGCTGAAGAGCATCAGCAGCTCGATCACTGCGGCGGCCGACGAGGCAAAGGAGGAAAAGCGCGATCAGAACTCCCTGAAAGCGCCGCTGGAGCGAGCAGACAAAGCCATCGCCGAGCTTGAGCGGGTTCTGGATGCACTCCCTAGAGCTCGTGCCTTTAAAGAAGAATGGGATGAAGTTGCCCTCGCCGAGAGGATCAGGATCATCAGGCAGCTCGTCCAGCGGATCGAGTTGATCCCGTGATTATTGCCGAGCTTCGTCCCAGCGGTCGGCCGACTGTGATCATCGAGCGCAGGCACGACACGAAGCCGGGAGCATGGGCGCGGCTGCAGGAAGCGCTGTCCAGAGGCGTCGTCGGTGGCACCGTGATGCGCACTGAGGTTCGTGCCGACGTCTTCTTCTCCGAGCTGAAAGCCGTGCAGGAGGTTCGTTCCCTGTTCGGTGAGCCTCTCGAATTGGGCCCGGCGCTGACCGACCAGCTCCGCCTACTCGTGGGTGATCAACGCGCACGAGAGACCGCCGTCTCGCAGGATGTTCCACCCTCGACCGACGACCTCGAGGGTGAACTGGACCAGGTTGGCTTTAAGCGGAAGCTGAAGCCGTTCCAGCTTGAGAATTTGGCGAGGATCCTGCAGCTGCCGCATGGCGCGGACTTCTCTGTGCCTGGCGCCGGGAAAACGACTGTCGCGCTGGCGAATTTCACGCTGAATCGCGCACGAGGCGCGGTGCAACGGCTGCTTGTTGTCGGGCCGATCGCTTCCTTCCAGGCATGGAAGGAAGATTCCGTCGCATGTCTGACTCAAGCGCCGTCGGTCGTCGTCCATTCGGGGTTCGGATCACTAATCCCTGACAACACCGACATTCTTTTGACGAACTACAATCGAGCGTCCTCCGACTACGACCGGATCAGAGAGTTCGTGGCTGCCAGACCTACTCAGGTCATTCTCGATGAGGCGCACCGGATAAAGCGCGGCGAGCAAGGCGTACATGGGCGAGCCGTGCTGGATCTCGCCTACGCAGCCCGACGCCGAGACGTCCTCACGGGGACTCCGGCACCGCAGGGCGCTTTCGACCTCATCGCTCCGATCAGGTTCTTGTACCCAGGGCAGGACCAGAAGATCCTGCCCGAAGCCGCCTACTCGGAGCGCGACGGTCGGGACGACGAAGTGCTCCGTTCCACGAGCGCGGCCATCTCTCGCTACTTCGTGCGAACACCCAAGTCTCGGCTGGGTCTCCCCGACACGGACTTCGAAGTCGTATGCGAGCCGATGCGGCCGATACAGCAGGCGATCTATGATTCTCTACTCGGCCGATACCGAGGTGAGTTTGCGCTCGATCGCGAGGACCGCCGACGCTTCGATCGGCTGGGCCGGATCATGATGTACCTGCTGGAAGCCGCGTCTAACCCCATGCTGTTGATAGCAGGGTCCGACGAATCCGACGAACGCGGCTTCGAACACCCGCCTCTGGAGCTGCGGGGTGATGAACTGGTCGCGCAGCTTCTCCAGCGATATCGAGACCATGAGGTGCCGTGGAAGTACGACAAGATCTCCGAGATCGCTGACGCCGCAGCCGCGAACAACGAGAAGGTGATCATATGGTCGACCTTCGTCCGCAACCTCAAGCTCCTCGCCAACCACCTAGATGGGCATCAGCCCGCATTGGTTCACGGCGGAGTACCGCCGGCGGACACCGCGCCGCCCGGAACCCTCACCCGCGACGCCGAATTCGACAGATTTCGCAATGACCCCGCTTGCCGAGTTCTTCTGGCAAACCCCGCAGCATGTGGAGAAGGCGTAAGCCTGCACTATTGGTGCCACCATGCGGTATATCTCGACCGCACCTTCAACGCCGGCCACTTTCTGCAGAGCCAGGACCGAATTCACCGACTCGGCCTGGAGGAAGGCACCGTCACCCGTTTCACGCTGCTGCTCAGCCGCGGCACGATCGACGAAAAGGTCGACGGGCGCCTGCGTGAGAAGGTGATTGCGCTGTCGAAACTCATGGACGACCCCGGTCTGGTGCAGGTCGCGCTGCCCGAGCCGGACATTCACGTCGCCGAACGCGCGGTGACCGAGGACGATGCTTCGGCAGTCCTGTCGGTGCTGAGGGCCGACTGATCGTGCTTCCCAGGCATGGAGCTGCTTACAGCGTTCTCTTGCTCACCCGCACAGCTGGAATCGCTCCTAGACACGACATAGATGATTGGGTGCATTCAGCTCGGATGCACGGATCACACCTCGCATCGGCCGTCGACATCAAGGTCTATGCGGAAGAACTGCTCGGCTGCGGCCTCGCACGATTCGACGACGAGTTACACGTCGCGCCGGGACTCGTCTTCGCGGCACAGGCGGGCGGCGGTATCGCCATGACGGAGATCGCGATACGACTGCTGTCGGCGCGGCCGCCGATCTGGTTGCACTTGGCGGTGAGCGAGACGGCGGTCGCGAGGGAGTACATCCCCACGCTGGATCTCAATGCTCTGCTCTGGCTTGAACCGAACCTGGACCGAATCCTCATCGCGGCACATCGAGCGGTGTCTGCGGATGACTCGACCGCTATGGCGAAAGAGATCGGCGACGCGGCCGAACATCTCGTCTTGGCCGCGATGAGGCACTGCGGCCAACGACCGATCCATGTTGCCAAGCTGTCCGACTCCTATGGATACGACATCGAGGTTCCAGGCTCCGCGGTCTCATGCGTCGAGGTGAAAGCCGCAGGCCCGAGAACCAGTAGAAGCTTTCACATTTCGCGCAACGAGTTCGACACATGCCTGCGACTCGTCAAGCGATGGCGTTTGATCCAGGTCGTGTTCAATAGCTCCGCCTTCACAGCTACCGAGATCAGTTCGGCGCAGGTGGACTCAATTCGTGAGCTCTCGCATGACACGCTGCGCGACCTTGTCCCACCGGACACATCCGCGTTCAATTGGGAGCAGTCCGCAGTGATCACGCCGCCGGAGGCGGCATGGCTCGACTCAGATCTGGAGCTCGACCCCTTCTACCGCATCCCAGGTTTCGAAATCGACACCTCAAGTCGGAGCAGCGGACTGTGAGCAGATCGATTCAGCCGCTGACCTGCGTTGACAAGACCCTGGCCGCAACTCCAGACGTGCCGGTTGCGACAACCTAGTTCGGCAAATCCTGCGAGCACACAACTTTCGTGGTTCACCTTCTCGAAGGTGATGATCACCACGGCGCTGACCGAACAGTTGCCGACACCGGGCGGGCTTGCTTGTCGGTCATCGTGTCTCACGATCAGCTTCGGCCCGCATCCCGGCTTGGAACGCAACGCTATCGTCGGGGCTCAGCATCGCGAAGTGGCCAGTCCATCGGTCCAGCTCGGGGCTTCCAGAGCCGCTGAGCGAGATCGAGGTCTCCGTATCGCCGCTCTCGTGATCTAGGACCGTGCGCGCGCGTACCACCGGGTCATGACACGTCACCGTCAGATGCTCGGCGATTCGCGCAGGCGGGGCCATCTCGACATCGGCGGACGTAACGCGATTCGAACACGCGTGTGCCAATCGCGGGGGACTTGTTGAATAGGCGGTCGGTTTGCGCGGTGAACAGGTGTCCGCATCCATGCCTCAACGTTGCTGGCACATCGTGAGGCCGAACCAGGCGGTGATCATTACGACAGCGATTGAAAGCTCGCGCCTTGAGCTACCGCTACCCCGAGTCGATAGCGGTGACTGCGCGCATCGAATCAATAAGTTCAGTGAGCGCGGTCAACGTGACCACGCGATCGGCCGACTATCTGGGCTGTAGGTGCGTTGACCCGATACGCTAGGCTCGCTTCCGCCGAGGAACAGGCAGGATGAGGGGGAGGGCGAATGTCGTTCGAGGTCGATCCGGATGGCTTGCGGGCGGCGGCGGGTGATATGGCCTTACTGCCCGGTGAGATCGATCGCGCTCCTCATCTCGGGGCGGGTTCGGTTGTCGACAAGTTGAAGGGTTCTTCAGTTGGTTCGGCTCTCAGCAGAACTGATCCACTGAGCAAGGAGGCGAAGGATGTCCTGTGGGCACGATTCGACGAGTTTTCCAGCTTGCTCGCACGGTCTGCGGATACGTTCCACGGCACCGACATTGATGCCGCAAAGCGACTCGCCGACATCGTGGACATAAATTCCGGCGATCCTCACGCGGGGAAGTAGTGCGATGGCGGCACTACACGAAGTGCTGGGCTGGGATGTCTTCGGGGGCAGGCCGTTGCGGACAATTCCAGTTATACCGCGGAAGCGATCATCAAGGCTTCCAATTATCCGATTCCGGAAGGCACGGCCTGATGGTGGAGAATGGATCGTCCGGTGAGCATGATTCAGGTCGTGCTCCATCTGACTCCGAAATTCGTCATTACTGGACGGCGGCCACTTCGGCGATTGTGCTGTGGTTTGTCGTTCAGGTGATGTTCTTTGCGATAATCATGCGATTCGTCGATCCAGGGTATGACGAGATACCGCCGATTGCCGTCGTCGCACCCGCATGCTTCGGCATCGTCGTCGCGGTTGCCATTAGGAGGCTTCGAATGCCGATAGCGCGAGGGGCATCGGTTGGGATTATTACCGCAGCAGCATTGCTGCTCACGATATTGCTGTTCGTAGGAATATAATGGATCGCAGATCGGGGATCGCAGTCGCATGATGCGGAGTCGCTACGGGCCTGGGGAGGCGAAGAACATCGAATGGCTTGGCGAGCCATCCTTTATTGCCGCCGCAATCGGTATGTTCGTGAACACTGTTCTGCTGCTTGTGTATCCCGCTTACTACGTGTTTTATGTTTTTGTCCTCCCGGTCGAGCTGATTCTCGTGATCATCCTCGCGCTTTGCGGCGGTAGGGCACGTCAGGCAGGTGTAGGACTGGTCCTTTCCTGGGTCGGATCGCTGGCATCATTGATCGTGTGCATGAGTATTATTTTCTGAGCGGGTCAGGGGTGGGTCACCGTATCGATGCGGCTGCAAGTAATGGCGCCGAATTGGACTGCGATGCCGAGATCTGTAGTGAATAGATTGCCTCGCCTTTCGTTATCGGGCGGAATCAGCGCCGGACTTCGGCGACCTTCACCCTGACGCCCTCGCGGCGCGACAGTTCGCACGCCTCCGCGACATAGAACGCCTCCAATGCGTCGGCCGGAGTGCAGGGATTGTCGAGCCGACCGGTCGCGACTTCGATGAACGCCGTCAGTTCATCGGCATACGCCGCGCGAAACCGTTCCATGAAACTCCCATAGGGCGGATAGGGGGACCGACTGTGTTCAGGTTCGACGGAAGTCAGTGGTGCACGGTCGTCCAACCCGACAATCGCATTCCCTTTGGACCCCAACGCTTCCAGCCGCACGTCGTACCCGGCCCCGTTGTAGCGGGTCAGCGAAACGGTCGCGAGCACCCCATCGTCCAGACGCAGCAGCACCGCGCCCGTGTCGACGTCGTCCGCTTCAGCGAAGAACGCCGCACCCCGATTTGCCCCTATCGCACACACCTCGAGGATCTCCCGCCCCGTCACCCAGCGGATGATGTCGAAATCATGTACCCCGCAGTCGCGGAAGATGCCGCCGGATCGGGAAATGTACTCGGCGGGGGGCGGCACCGGGTCGAGCGTGGTGGCGCGCAAAGTATGCAACCAGCCGAGTTTGCCGGATCGGATCGCTTCGCGCGCTGCGCGGTAGCCGGCGTCGAAGCGGCGTTGGAAGCCGATCTGGACGGGGACGGGCGAGTTGCGGATGTGGTCGATGACGGCGAGGGTGCCGTCGATGTCGGCGGCCACGGGCTTTTCGCAGAAGACAGGGATGCCCGCGTCGACGGCGCGGATGATGAGTTCGGGATGGGAGTCGGTGGTGGTGGCGATGATCAGGCCGTCGAGGTCGGCGGCGAAGAGGATGTCGAGGTCGGGGGCGAATTCGACGCCGAGGTCGGTGGCGACGGTGCGGGCTCGGTCCGCGTCGGCGTCGGCGACCAGGACGGTGGCCACGTTCGGGAGCCGCTTCAGGGTCGCGGCGTGTGAGGTCCCGATGCGGCCGGTTCCGGCGAGGCCCAGCGTGACGGCTCGGTGGGATGACATCGGCTCTCCTTATATATGGAATCGCGTATATGGCATCGTGACGCGCGCTGGCGGGCTCCGGTGATTCAGCGTGGAGCGGTCGGGGTGGTGCGGACGACGAGCGGAGGTTCCACTCGGCGGCGGACCGGGCAGGTTCGGCCGCCGCGGAATCGTTCGGTGCGGGCTGATCGGAATTTCCAAACGCTTCGGCCGCTGTCGGTTCGGCGGAAGAACTGGAATATATGCTGGTAGTAGCGCTTTGACGGGGCACGGGGAGGTCCTTGACACGCTATGACCCGAGTTACATAGTTGGAGCGCTCCAAGAGAACGAAGCCATTTCGACATCGTAGGTCGGAGAAGCGCCGATGACCGAACCGCTCCACCTGCTGCGCATCGCGGCCGCCCCGATCTCTTGGGGAGTCTGCGAGGTTCCCGGCTGGGGGTACGTGCTCGACCCGCGCACCGTTCTGTCGGAAATGGCCGCTCTCGGCATGTCCGCGACCGAGCTCGGCCCTCCCGGCTACCTGCCGCGCGACCCAGCTGAACTGCGACGGTTGCTCGGTACCTTCGGCCTGACAGCGGTCGGCGGATTCCTTGCCCTCGTGCTCCACCACGACGCGCGAGACGCCCTCGCGCGGGCGCAGGACACGGCCACACTGTTGGCCGCCACCGGCGCTGAAATCCTCGTGCTCGCCGCCGCAACCGGGCTCAGGGGATACGACGCGCGACCGCAACTGACCGACGCCGAATGGCGCACCCTGGTCGACACGGCCGCCGCGATTCGCGATACCGCCGCCGTGCATGGCCTGCACACTGTTCTGCACCCGCATGTCGGCACCCACGTGGCGAGCCGGCCGGAAATCGAGCGGTTCCTCGCCGATTCCGATCTCGACCTTTGCCTGGACACCGGCCATCTGCTCATCGGCGGCACCGATCCGGTGCGGTTCGCGCAGCGACATGCCGAGCGAGTCGGGCACGTTCACCTCAAGGATGTCCGGGGTGCCCTGGCCGATCAGGTGCGCGGCGGGAACCTGGAGTACAGCGAGGCAGTGCGCCGCGGCGTGTATGTCCCGCTGGGTGAGGGGGATATCGACATCGCGGCGCTCGTGCGCGGCATGCAGGCCGCGGGCTATCGGGGCTGGTACGTGCTGGAGCAGGACGTTTCGCTGCGGTCGACCGATTCGGCGCGCCAGCCCGGCCGCGACACCGAACGCAGTTTGCGTCATCTGGCGGATATCGCGCTGGCTGCGGCGGGAATCTAGCGGGAGGCGATGACAACGATGTCTCCGGTCCACCGTGCGGCGCGACCACGTGGCGCTTGCGCCATCCGCTGTGGCCAGGAACTGGCAGCCTTGCAGTTCGTGGTGTCGTGAATTCGAGGGAGCTGGACTCGTGACCAAGCGGCTGACGCGGACCATGTGGTGGCGTGCTGGAAACGTCGGCGAGAGCTGTCGCGCGATGTTCTGGCCGGTCCGTCATGACTCGGCAGCTGGGGAGGCGAGGGTCGAGCAAGCCCACCGCGTTGGAGTCCGAGATCACCGCCGAGCCGATTCGCCTCGCTACCCGGTCCCGCACGAAGGACGCATCGGATGAAACTGACCATGGCGCAGGCATTGGTGGCCTGGCTGGTCGCCCAGCGCTCGGAAACACTCGACGGTCGCGAGGTGCCGCTGTTCCCCGCGGTGTTCGGGATCTTCGGGCACGGCAACGTGCTCGGTCTCGGTACCGCCCTGCACGAACGGCGCGACGAGCTCCCGGTGTGGCGTGGGCACACCGAAGAGGGGATGGCGCTCGCGGCCGTCGGCTATGCCAAGGCGACGCACCGGCGTCAGGTCGGCGTCGCTACCTCGTCGATCGGTCCCGGTGCGCTGAACATGCTGACGGCCGCGGGCGTCGCGCACGCGAATCGCCTTCCGCTGCTGCTGCTTCCGGGTGACACGTTCACCGGTCGCGCGCCCGACCCGGTGCTGCAGCAGGTCGAGCACTTCACCGACGCCACCGTCACGGTGAACGACGCTTTCCGTGCGGTGAGCCGGTACTTCGACCGGATCACCCGCCCGGAACAGCTGATATCCACCCTGCCCCAGGCGGTTCGCGTGCTCACCGACCCGGCCGACGCCGGGCCGGTCGTCCTCGCGCTCCCGCAGGACGTGCAGGCCGAGCGTTACGACTTCCCCGACGCGCTCTTCACCCCGATCGTGCACCGTCTGGTACGGCCTCGCCCGGATCAGCGGGCCCGCACCGACGCCGCCGCCGCGCTGCGCGCCGCCCGGCGTCCGATGCTGGTGCTGGGTGGCGGTGTCCGCTATTCGGGCGCCGGGCGCACTGTGCTGGATTTCGCTGAGCGCCACGGCATTCCGATCACGGAGACCACGGCGGGCCGCACACTCGTACCGCACGGCCATCCGCTCTACGCGGGGCCGTTGGGCATCACCGGGTCGGCGTCGGCGAACGCGCTGGCGGCCGAGTCCGACCTGGTCCTCGCGATCGGGACCCGGTTACAGGACTTCACCACCGCGTCCTGGACCGTATTCGCCCCGGACGTTCGCCTGGTGACGATCAACGTGGCGCGGTTCGACGCGGTCAAGCACGGCGCCCTCGCGGTGGTGGGTGACGCCGATGTCACCGTGCGCGAGCTGGCGGACGAACTGGGGGAGTTTCGCATCGATCCGGAGTGGACGGCGCGCGCCGCGACGCTACGCAGCGCCTGGGACGCGCACGTCGACGAACTGCGGGCACCAACCCCGGGTATGCCGAGTTACGCCCAGATCGTCGGCGCGGTGAACGACCTGAGTGGGCCGAGCGACTATGTGATGACGGCCTCCGGCGGCCTGCCCGGCGAACTCGTGGGCGGCTGGCGCGCGACGGGCGGCGCGCCCACCATGGATGTGGAGTACGGCTTCTCCTGCATGGGCTACGAGCTCGCGGGCGCGTGGGGCGCGGCGATGGCGCATACCGAAGGCGCGGTCACGACGTTGCTCGGGGACGGCTCCTATCTGATGCTCAACTCGGAATTGTTCTCGGCGGCGTTCGCCGGGCACCCGTTCGTCGCGGTGGTCTGCGACAACGACGGCTACGCGGTGATCGCCCGGCTGCAAGAGAGCCAAGGGGGTGCGCCGTTCAACAACTTCTACGCCGATTGCCGCACCATCCGGGCACACCCGCCCCGCGTCGACTTCGCCGCTCATGCCGCCGCCTTGGGATGTTCCGTTTTCACGGCTGCCGACCTGGACGAATTCCGCGACGCCTACGTGCGGGCACGTGCCACGGCCGCCGCCGAATCCTGTCCGGCGGTGCTCGTGGTGCGGACGCGGCCGTCGGCGTGGACCGAGGCGGGCGCCTGGTGGGAGGTCGGGGTGCCGGAGCATCTGCCGGGCCGGGTCGAATACGACGAGACGAAACCGCGTCAGCTGCGCTATCTGCGGCCGTGAACAGAACTCGACGAATGATGCGGTTGGCTGCCGCGGGACCTATCCCGAGGCGCCGTAGTGCGCGTGCTGTAGGCTGTAATCCATTGGAGCACAACAGAACTGGTGGCAAAGTCCAACTTGTTCAAAAGTTGAACCGTGGCAGAGTTCGTGGAGTTCTGCGGACGGTCTGTGCAGAGTTGTGTCGCCAAAAAGATTCATGGGGGCCGGGCGCGGTAACCCATGCGATCGGGGTGGGTTCGGCGCGGAATGACGGCGAGCTCATCCGGCAGGAGACGTGGGCACCCGAATGGCCGTTCCGACGCGGCCGTGCGGGTCGGGGCCCAACCGAGCATGGGAGGTGAAGACACGGTTCGCCCGTGAACGAGCGCCTGCGAGGCGCCGTCGTGAGCGAGTGCCGGCGAGTGATCCGAGGACGCGACGCGCATTCGCGAACGACGGAGCCGGGGTTGTCGAGGCGCCGTCGTGAGCTTTAGCTCACAGTTGGCGGGATCGAACGTGAGTATTTCGTCGGATCGTGGCATCGTTGATCTACGAGACCAGGCATATCGATCAACACCAACCTGGCTCGTCTACAGAAGGTATGAAATGGCTCAAGGCATTGTGAAGTGGTTCAACAGCGAGAAGGGCTTCGGCTTTATCGCGCAAGACGGCGGGGGCCCCGACGTCTTCGTGCATTACTCGGCTGTGAGCGGCGCGGGTTTCCGGTCCCTCGATGAGGGGCAGCGCGTGGAGTTCGAGATCGGCCAGGGGCAGAAGGGTCCCCAGGCCCAGGACGTCCGCGTTCTCTGATCGCGACTTAGCTTTCCGAAGGCCCCGCACCGCACGGTGTGGGGCCTTTTCCCTGTTCAAGGGCTTTTTCATCCGACGGTCCGATGGCATCGGCGTGGCGAAGATTCGTGTCGGCGCAAGCCGTCCTCGCCGAGGAGGTCGGACCGGCTCCGGTTCGGCTCAGCGACCTATCTGTCCAGGGGGGTTGACAGATTGTGCACGCTCGGCTTGGGTGTGGTTCGCGCATTTCCTTGGTGATTGTAATGTGCAACTGGTTGCCCGAGGCTGACTAGTTGTATATTGCAAGCAGTAGCTGTCTAGTTGGAGGAGCGCCGGATGCGCGATGTCGGACGTTCGGGCTGCCCGATCAACGCGACGATCGAGGTGATCGGCGATCGGTGGACGTTGCTCGTGCTGCGCGACGTGATGTTCGGCGACCGGCGCCATTTCCGGGAGCTGCTGGCCGGATCGGAGGAGGGCATCGCGTCCAACATCCTGTCCGACCGGCTCAAGCGGCTGGTGGCGGCAGGGTTGCTCAGCCGTGCGGACACCAGGCCCGGCCAAAAGGCGGAGTATCGGCTCACCGAGCCCGCCATCCAGTTGGTGCCGATCATGGCGCAGCTCGGCTCATGGGGGCTGCGCCACCGCCCGACCACCGAGCGGCTGCGTGCGCGGGCCGAGTTGCTCGAGGCTGGTGGCCCGGGAATGTGGGGGGAATTCATGGACGAATTGCGGGAGACGCACCTCGGCATACCGCGTCCGGATCAGGACCAGCCGTCCGCGGCCGAACGGCTCGCGCGGGTGTACGTCGAAGCCGAGGACGCGCCGGCGGGAGCGATCACCCAGCCGCTCGACTGAGAACCGCTGTCGGCCAGGGGGTGGGAGCGGGCGAAATCGTGCGCACTAAGCTGGTCGGCGGAAACTGCCGACCCCATTCCCCAGGAGTAACCCCCGTGAGCCAAGCAGGCCGTCCTGTAGTTCTGATCGCCGACAAGCTCGCCCAGTCGACCGTCGACGCGCTCGGTGACGGGGTCGAGGTTCGCTGGGTCGACGGTCCCGACCGGCCGGCTCTGCTGGCCGCGGTGCCCGAAGCCGACGCGCTGCTCGTGCGCTCGGCGACCACGGTCGACGCCGAGGTGCTGGAAGCCGGGAAGAACCTGAAGATCGTCGCCCGCGCCGGCGTCGGCCTGGACAACGTCGATGTGCCCGCCGCGACCGAGCGCGGCGTCATGGTCGTGAACGCACCGACCTCGAACATCCACACCGCCGCCGAGCACGCGGTCACGCTGCTGCTGGCGGCGGCGCGCCAGATCCCGGCCGCGGACGCCACCCTGCGCGAGCGCACCTGGCAGCGCAGCAAGTTCAACGGTGTGGAGATCTTCGGCAAGACCGTCGGTGTGGTCGGGTTGGGCCGCATCGGCCAGCTGTTCGCCGCGCGACTGGCCGCCTTCGAAACCAAGGTGGTCGCCTACGACCCGTACGTGTCGCCGGCGCGCGCCGCGCAGCTCGGCATCGAGCTGCTGAGCCTCGACGAACTGCTCGGGCGCGCCGACCTGATCTCCATCCACCTGCCGAAGACTCCGGAGACCAAAGGCCTCATCGGCAAGGAGGCCCTCGCCAAGACCAAGCCGGGCGTGGTCATCGTCAACGCCGCCCGCGGTGGCCTGGTCGACGAAGCCGCGCTGGCCGAGGCGATCAAGTCCGGTCACGTCCGTGCCGCCGGTTTGGACGTCTTCGAGACCGAGCCCTGCACCGACAGCCCGCTGTTCGATCTGCCGCAGGTCGTCGTGACCCCGCACCTGGGCGCGTCCACCGCCGAGGCCCAGGACCGGGCGGGCACCGACGTCGCGAAGTCGGTGCTGCTCGCGCTGGCCGGGGAGTTCGTGCCGGGTGCGGTGAACGTCACCGGCGGCGCCGTCAGCGAAGAGGTCGCACCTTGGCTGGACATCGTGCGCAAGCAGGGTGCCCTGCTCGGCGCGCTGTCCAATGAGCTGCCGGTCAGCGTCGAGGTGCTGGTGCGCGGTGAGCTGGCCGCGCAGGAGGTCGCCGTGCTGGAACTGTCCGCGCTGCGCGGCATCTTCTCCGCGCACGTCGAGGACCAGGTCACGTTCGTCAACGCGCCCGCGCTCGCCAAGGACCGCGGGATCAGCACGCAGGTCTCGACAGCGTCGGAGAGCTCGAGCCACCGCAGCGTGGTCGACCTGCGCGCCGTCTTCGGGGACGGCGCCACCCTGAACGTGGCCGGCACGCTGACCGAGCCGCAGTTGGTGGAGAAGATCGTCAACATCAACGGCCGCAACTACGACATGCGTGCCGAGGGCCTGAACCTGGCCATCCTGAACTACGAGGACAAGCCGGGCGCGCTGGGCAAGATCGGCACCAAGCTCGGCGAGGCCGGGATCGACATCCTGGCCGCACAGCTGACCCAGGACGCGAACAAGGAGGGCGCGACCGTGGTGCTGCGGGTCGCCCGCGAGGTGCCCGCCGACGTGCAGGCGGCGATCGCCGAGTCGGTCGGCGCGGGCAAGATCGTCCTGGTCGATCTGTTCTGATCGCCGATCGGGCGCACGCTCTGATACCCGCGAGGACCGGCGCCGCGCACGCAGCATTCGTGCGCGGCGCCGCCGGTTGGGCCGGGCGGGCAGGCATTGGTCTTTCGGTCCCGCGTCCGCGCCCAGTTCTCGACTATCCGGTCGCGCCGAGTACCGTGACGGTGCGCCGCACCCGGCCGGAACGTCGTGCTCACCCCGACGGTCGAACCCATGGACCGCGCATCGTGGCGGCCGCGACCGGCAAACATCGAACGGAGCATTTGTCATGAAGCTTGCTGTCATCCCGGGTGACGGGATCGGGCCCGAGGTCATCGCCGAGGCGCTCAAGGTACTCGACGTGGTCGTGCCCGGAGTCGAGAAGACCGAATACGACCTCGGCGCCCGGCGCTACCACGCGACCGGCGAGATCCTGCCGGACTCGGTGTTGCCCGAATTGAAGCAGCACGACGCGATCCTGCTCGGCGCGATCGGCGATCCCTCGGTGCCGAGCGGAGTGCTCGAACGTGGCCTGCTGCTGCGCACCCGCTTCGCGCTGGACCACCACGTGAATCTGCGGCCGTCCAGACTGTTCCCCGGCGTGACAGGTCCACTGGCGGGCAACCCCGACATCGACTTCGTGGTGGTGCGCGAAGGCACCGAGGGCCCCTACACGGGCACCGGCGGCGCGATCCGCGTCGACACCCCGCACGAGGTGGCGACCGAGGTGAGCACCAACACCCGGTTCGGCGTCGAGCGCGTGGTGCGTTACGCCTTCGCGAAAGCGCAGGCCCGGCGTAAGCAGCTCACGCTGGTGCACAAAACCAATGTGCTCACCTTCGCGGGCTCGCTCTGGCAGCGCACGGTGGACCAGGTCGCCGCCGAGTTCCCCGATGTCACAACGGCTTACCAGCACATCGACGCCGCGACCATCCACCTGGTCAATGATCCGAGCCGGTTCGACGTGATCGTCACCGACAACCTCTTCGGCGACATCATCACCGACCTGGCGGCCGCCGTGAGTGGCGGCATCGGCTTGGCGGCCAGCGGCAACATCGACGCGTCCGGGACCAACCCGAGCATGTTCGAGCCGGTGCACGGCAGCGCCCCGGATATCGCCGGTCAGTCCAAGGCCGACCCGACCGCCGCGATCCTCTCGGTCGCCCTGCTGCTCAACCACCTCGGCGACACCGAGGCCGCGGCCCGGATCGACTCCGCCGTCGCGAAAGATCTCGCGTCCCGCTCCGGCGCCGCGTCCACAGTGCAGATCGGCGAGCGCATCGCCGCCGCGCTCTGACATCGACGTGGGAAGGTCCCGCCCCGGCCCCCGGAGCGGGACCTTTGCATGTCCTGCCATTGTTCGGCGGCCGTGTCTCGGCCGGTGCGAGAAATCGACGGCTGGTGCGGGATCCGGATCCCACGCTCGCCGCACCGTCGCGGGTCGCTGTCGATGTGGAGCGCGACACCGGTCCCGTTAGTTCGGCCCGCTGGGAACGGCTCTGCGTCCCGGGCACACAGGAGTGTTCACCCGCTTCGTGCTGTTCCTCTGCGCGGCGCTGCGGCTGATGTGCGGTCGTCGACCTGGTTGGTCGGCGGGAGATATTACGGGACAAGCTATTCGGCGTCGGTCGGCACCAGCGGGACGGCGGCTGCCGCTGCTGCTGCGGCGAGGAGGAAGGCGGCGGGGAAGCCGCTCGCGGTGATGAGCGCGCCGAACAGGGGAGGGATGGCGGCCACGGCGAGATTCTGCCCGGTGTTCTGGATGCCGAGGCCACGGCCGCTCCAATAAGGGCCGGCGATCTCGGCGACCGCGGTGAAGGCCAATCCGTTGTCGGAGACAGTGATCACCGACGCGGCGATCAGCAGCGGGATGGCGGCCCACCACCAGTGGGTCCAGGCGGCGAGTGCCAAGACCGCCATCGAGAGCACGGCGGCGACGGCGACCGTGCGCAGCGGGCGCATCCGGCTACCGACGCGATCCGACCACGCCCCGGCGCCGATCCGGCCCAGCGCGCCGAGAATCTGGGTGAACGTCACCAGCGCGCCTGCGGCGGGCAGCGACCAGCCCACGTCACGGTGCAGCCACAGCAGCGCAAACGTCCATACGGTGCCCTGGGGGATGACGAGCAACACCGAGACCAGATGGATGCGCCAAAGGGTGGCGTCGTCGCGATAAGGGTTGGCGCGCAACGCCGGTTCGGCGGCGGAGCTCGCGGGGCGCGGCGGGTCGACGACGCCGGTCAGGCAGCCGAGGGCGGCCACACCGGCCATGAGCGCGGGGACCAGGATGGCCGCGGACACACCGTAGGCACCGGCCACCGCGGGGATCGCCAGCGCACCGACGCCGACGCCGAGCGGCTGCGCGGTCTGCCGGATTCCCATCGCCAGCCCCCGCCGATGCGGCGGGAACCAGCCGACGATCAGCCGACCGCTGGCGCCGTTGGTACTGGCCGCTCCGATGCCGCCGAGGAACAGCAACGCGCCCAAGGCGATGTCGTCGGTGGTCGCCGCCGCGGCGCACCCCGCCGCCAGCATCACCAGCGGTCCGCCGATCAGCACCTTGCGCTCGCCGATCCGGTCGACCACAAACCCCCACGCGATGAGCGTGCACACCAGCCCAACCGTCGGCATGGCCACCAGCAAGCCCGCGGTGGCCAGCGGCAGGCCGCGCTCGGTCAGCGCGGGCAGGAGAAACGGAACACCGTGGACGAAAACCGCGCTGGATGCCTGGGCGAGGACGCCGAGACCGAGCATGTACCAGCGCCGAACCTCGTCGATCTGCGTCGCGATCGCCATCGGCGTCTCCTCAATGTCTCAATATACGGGATATATTTCCCACTTTGTGAATCCCACGCTCACGGTACACCCGCGTGGCCGCGCGCCTCGACGGCTGCGGCTGTCGGGCTGCTCACAGCGCGGTCCCGTCGGCCGGCCGAAAATTCCGTACCCCTCGCCTCGGGCGCGTTCGGGCAGGTGGCGACGGGTCGATAGACTGCCGGGCATGCGTCTAGGTCGAGTTGCCAGTCCCGATGGAGTCGCCTTCGTCAGCATCGAAGGCGACGGAAGCGACACCGGCGAAAGCGGGGTGGGATCGCTGATCGCCAAGGAGATCGCGGAACACCCGTTCGGCACACCGACGTTCACCGGCCGGAGCTGGCCGCTGGCCGACGTGCGGTTGCTCGCCCCGATCCTGGCCAGCAAGGTGGTCTGTGTGGGCAAGAACTACGCCGCCCATGCCGCCGAGATGGGCAGTGCCGCCCCCGAAGACCCGGTCATCTTCCTCAAACCGAACACCGCGATCGTCGGCCCGAACGCCCCGATCATCCTGCCGCCCAGCGCCTCTCGGGTCGATTACGAAGGAGAGCTGGCCATCGTCATCGGCCGCCCATGCAAGGACGTGCCCGCCGCCCGCGCGCTGGACGTCGTGCTCGGCTATACCGTGGCCAATGATGTGACCGCCCGCGACCAGCAGCGCCACGACGGCCAGTGGACGCGGGGCAAGGGCTACGACACGTTCTGCCCGCTCGGCCCGTGGATCGAAACCTCCGTGGACCCTTCGGATCTGGAGATCGTTACCGAGCTCGACGGCGAGGTGCGTCAACGTAGCCGCACTTCGCTTCTGCTGCACGACATTCCGAAGCTCATCGAGTGGGTGACCACCGTGATGACGCTGCTGCCCGGTGACGTCATTCTCACCGGCACCCCGGAGGGCGTCGGCCCGATGACGGACGGGCAGCAGGTTTCGGTGACCATCGAGGGCATCGGAACCCTCACCAATCCCGTTGCCGCCAAACGCTGATCGAAAGAGAGCCATGACTGAAGTACGGGTCCGATTCTGCCCGTCACCGACCGGAACGCCGCACGTCGGCCTGATCCGGACGGCGTTGTTCAACTGGGCCTACGCCCGCCATCACGGCGGCACATTCGTCTTTCGCATCGAGGACACCGATGCCGCTCGCGATTCCGAAGAGTCCTACCGGGCGATTATCGACGCACTGCGCTGGCTCGGCCTCACGTGGGACGAGGGGCCGGAGGTCGGCGGCCCTTATGAACCGTATCGTCAGTCCGGGCGAAAAGACCTTCATCTGGACGTGGTTCGGCGTTTGCTGGCGGCCGGGGAGGCATATGAATCGTTCTCCACGCCAGAGGAAGTCGAGGCCCGTCATCGGGCTGCTGGACGCGATCCGAAACTCGGTTACGACAACTACGACCGCGATCTGACGCCCGAGCGAATCGCGGCGTACCGGGCCGAGGGGCGGCCGGCCGTGATCCGGCTGCGGATGCCCGACGAGGACCTTTCCTGGCACGATCTGGTGCGCGGCGAGACCACCTTCAAGGCGGGCTCCGTCCCGGACTTCGCGCTTACCCGCGGCACCGGTGACCCGCTGTACACCCTGGTCAACCCGGTCGATGACGCGCTGATGCGGATCACCCACGTTCTGCGCGGTGAGGACTTGCTCTCCTCGACCCCGCGGCAGCTGGCGCTGTATGCCGCGCTGCGCCGGATCGGGGTTACCGATTTCACGCCGGAGTTCGGTCATCTGCCCTTTGTCATGGGGCAGGGCAACAAGAAGTTGTCCAAGCGGGATCCCGAGTCGAATCTCTTCGCCCACCGCGACCGCGGATTCATTCCTGAGGGTTTGCTGAATTATCTCGCGCTACTCGGCTGGGGCCTCTCGGAGGACCGCGATGTGTTCTCGATGACGGAGATGGTCGAAGCCTTCGATATATCGAAAGTGAATTCGAATCCGGCCCGTTTCGATCAGAAGAAGGCGGACGCGCTCAACGCCGAGCACATCCGATTGCTGGAGCCGGGTGATTTCACTCACCGGCTTCGCGAGTATCTGACCGAACGCGGTCATATCGGCGCGGAAATCGACGAGAAAGTGTTCGCCGAGGCAGCCGCACTTGTGCAGACCAGGATCGTCGTGTTGGCCGACGCTTGGGAACTGTTGCGTTTCTTGTTCGCACCCGCGGACGAGTTCGCGATCGACCCCGCCGCGGGCGCCAAGAATCTCGGTCCCGATGCCGTCGAGATATTGCAAGCGGCTATTGCCGCGGTGACGCCACTGACGCAGTGGGCGACCGACGCGATCGAAGAGGCGCTGAAAAAGGCACTGATCGATGATTTGGAGCTCAAACCGCGCAAAGCCTTCGCGCCGGTGCGAGTCGCGGTGACCGGATCGCATATCAGCCCGCCGCTGTACGAGTCGCTGGAACTGCTCGGCCGGGACGTCACCCTGGACCGGTTGCGCTCCGCGCTGAGCTGGACCGCGCCGGGCCCGACGCCGTCCTGATCCGCGCAGCCGGGCGCGAAGTCCGTCGACGGCGGGCCCAGCGGCGGCGATGCGCGCCGCAAAGTGCGGAAAATATGGCTTTGACCAGGCGATTTGTAGTAAACCGGTAGCCGTTTGGTACTCTTCTTCTCGGCCCGGAACACGGTCTCGAGTCATCCAGACGCGAGGCGGAATGACCTGGTCATTGGGGTATGGTGTAATTGGCAACACAGCTGATTCTGGTTCAGCCATTCTAGGTTCGAGTCCTGGTACCCCAGCGGAGTGTGTTGTTCGACTTCGGTTCGCGGCCGAAATCATGACAGCAACCGGCGATTTGGTCGCCGGGCTTCGGCCGGTTAAGCTAGCCGAGCCTCCTGATCGAAAGATCACCATGGCGCTCCTCGCGAAAGCGAGAAGTGGTCCTGGCCCCGTCGTCTAGCGGCCTAGGACGCCGCCCTCTCAAGGCGGTAGCGCGGGTTCGAATCCCGTCGGGGCTACACGAGTGGAAGGTCCATGCTCACACAGAGCGTGGGCCTTTCTCGTTTCGCAATGTCTTGTGGGGGTGCAACCCCCACACCCCGCCCGAGGGCTTCGCCCCGGGATTCCCGCGCGGCCGGCTTCGCCCCCGGACCTCGCCTGCGAGGGCTTCGCCCCCGGACCCCCGCGCGGCCGGCTCCGCTCCGGGAGTCCTGACCGGGGTTCGCCTCCCGGAGTCCCGGCCTGGCGGTTCGTCTACTGGAATCCTGGCTGGCGGGGTTTGCCCTTGGGACTCTCGACTGAGGTTTCGTTTCCCGGAGTTCTAGCTGGCGGCTTGCCTCCTGGGTTCCCGGCTGGCCGGTTGGCTTGGGGCGTCCGAGTGGGGGTTCGCCTGGCGGAGTCCTGGCCGGGGGTTTGGCTTGGGACTTCCGACTGCGGTTGGTCTCCCGGACTCGTGACCGGACGGGTTCGCCGGAGAGTGACCGGTTGGAGGGGGCTTTGTACGCGGGTTGATGGCTCGGGGGCTGCGGTCAGGTCTCTTCAGGGCTTGTTGCTGGATTCCTGGTGGAGGTTTTGCTCACGGGTATCGGGGTAAGTCTTCGCTTCCCGTCGGCCGCGACTCCGTTTCGGTGCCGGGAACGGTCCGGCCTCGGTGGTCGTTCGCTGATCGGCTGTCCGAAGCCAAACGAAAGGCCCTCCAGCGATCTTGCTGAAGGGCCCGCCTCGTCGTTGCGTAACTATCCGCTCTTGCGCCGGAATTCCCGCTTGTGGGCTGCCGCGGTGTGCGCCGCTGACGCCTTGGACCGTCCGTCGAGGTGGTCGGCCGCGCGGGCGTTCTGTTGGTTCTTACGCTCCAGTGCCTCCCGGAACTTGCGCTTCACCTCGTCGGAGCCATTGGACTTACCCGAATCCGCCATCGCCTGCTCCTCGTCGTCGCGGCCGCGCAGCGCGTTCTTGCGGGCGGCGGTGCCCGGCCGATTCATGTCGAACACCTCGAAACTATCCTGCGCGCGGCGGTTGTGTCAGTTGGATTTCGGGCGCGTCGCACCGGGCGGGGGCGGTCTGTTCAGTCCAGCGCGTGCGCCGTGGAACCGCCGAGCGGCATCCGCGGGAGGCCGAGCTTGCGATGATCCCAGCTGCGCATGCGCTCGGGCACGACCCGCACGGCGACCCGTTTGTTCAGCATGGACTCCACCATCGGGCGTACCTCGGGACTGTAGGGGCCGGTGTAGCGCTCCCACACGCTCACGCCGACGGCGAAGAGTTTCTCGGCGTCCTCGATGATCTCGGCTCGGCCTTCGATTGATACACCCCGCAGCTGGTCGTAGGAATCGCCCGCCTCGACCAGGCAGGAGACCCGCGGATCGCGCCGCAGGTTCACCGCTTTCTGCGACTTTGCCTTCGTCTCGAACCAGATCTCGCCGTCGATGAGTGCGTACCACATGGCGGTCAGGTGCGGCGTGCCGCTGCGGCCGAGCGTCGCCAGCGTCGCGATCCGGCTGCGCTCGAGGAACTTGGTGATCTCGGTGTCGGACATCACGATCTGTGCCCGCTGATTGACTCCCATGGGCTAACTCTAAAGAGTTCGAAATGGAACGCGTTACAGGCGCTTGTGGAGCGCCTCGGCGGCCGCGACCAGATCCGCCGCCCAGCGCGCACCCGGCCTGCGGCCCATCCGGTCGATCGGGCCCGACACCGACACGGCGGCGACCACTGTGCCCCCGGCGTCGCGCACCGGTGCGGAAACGCTTGCCACACCGGCCGCGCGCTCGGCGGCACTTTGGGCCCAGCCGCGCCTGCGCACCTCGGCCAGCGCGCGTTCGCTGAATACGGCGTCGGCCAGGATGGCGCGTTGGAACTCCGGGTCGGACCACGCCAGCAGAACTTTGGCCGCCGAGCCGGCGGTGAGCGGCAATCGCGCTCCGATCGGAACGGTGTCGCGTAGCCCGACCGGGGGTTCCAGGGCCGCTACGCACACGCGCGCGTTGCCGTCGCGACAGTAGAGCTGCACGCTTTCGCCGGTGATCTCGCGCAGGCGGGGCAGGATGGCCGCGGCGGCCTCGAGAAGCGGGTCGTCGGCGCTGTTCGCGAGCTCGGCGAGAGCGGGCCCGGGGCGCCATGCCCCGTTGCTGTCGCGGGCCAACAGTCGATGCACCT
Source organism: Nocardia glycosmidis (assembly GCF_052545115.1). Classification (NCBI taxonomy): domain Bacteria; kingdom Bacillati; phylum Actinomycetota; class Actinomycetes; order Mycobacteriales; family Nocardiaceae; genus Nocardia; species Nocardia glycosmidis. Next base: position 528,844 of record NZ_JBQWRH010000001.1, read on the forward strand.
CCAACCCGACGGCCAGGCGGTGTGCGGTGGCGCGGGGCAGGCCGGTGCGCGCGCACAGCTCGTTGAGGCCGGCGGGATGCTCCGCTACGGCGTACAACACGGCCACTGCTTTGTCGAGAACGCCGATGCCGCTATGCTGTCTCATAGAACGATATTAGCGTCTCGAATGCTGAGAAACCACTTCGGTGGAGTCCACCTCCGTGAGTTGTGGTCATCAGCGTTCCGGCCAGGCGCGGCTATCCGAAATTGCGCAACCGTCGCCGGATCGACGTCCAGATCGCGGAACGGCTGCTTCGTCCGAAAGGTGATCGACAATGGCCGAACCACGCACGCTGGCCGAGAAGGTATGGGACCAGCACGTCGTCGCTCGCGGCGAGGGTACGGGTGCCTCGCGCGAGCCGGACCTGATCTACATCGATCTGCACCTGGTCCACGAGGTGACCAGTCCGCAGGCATTCGACGGGCTGCGGACCGCGGGGCGGCGAGTGCGCCGGCCGGATCTCACGATCGCGACCGAGGACCACAACGTGCCGACGATCGATATCGATAAGCCGATCGCCGACCCTGTTTCGCGCACCCAAGTCGAGACGCTGCGGCGTAACTGTGCGGAATTCGGTGTCCGGCTGCATTCCATGGGCGACCTGGACCAGGGCATCGTGCACGTGGTCGGGCCGCAGCTCGGCCTGACCCAGCCGGGGATGACCGTGGTCTGCGGAGACAGTCACACCTCGACGCACGGCGCGTTCGGCGCGCTGGCGATGGGTATCGGCACCTCCGAGGTCGAGCATGTGCTTGCCACCCAGACCCTCTCGCTGCGGCCGTTCAAGACGATGGCGATCACCGTGGACGGCGCCATGCCTGCCGGGGTGACGAGCAAGGACCTGATCCTGGCCGTCATCGCGAAGATCGGCACCGGCGGCGGCCAGGGCTACGTCCTGGAGTACCGGGGCGAGGCCATCCGGGCCTTGTCCATGGAGGCCCGAATGACGATCTGCAACATGTCCATCGAGGCGGGCGCTCGGGCGGGCATGATCGCGCCGGATGAGACGACCTACGAATTCCTCGCGGGGCGGCCGCACGCGCCGCAGGGCGCCGACTGGGACGCGGCGGTGGCCGCCTGGGAGGCGCTGAAGACCGACGAGGGCGCGGTTTTCGACGCCGAGGTGCACATCGACGCCACCGCGCTGACCCCGTTCGTCACCTGGGGTACCAATCCGGGTCAGGGGGCCCCGCTGGGCGAGGCGGTGCCCGACCCGGCCGCCATCGCCGACGAGACGGCCCGTGAGTCCGCGGAGAAAGCGCTGCGGTACATGGACTTGGAGCCGGGTACTCCACTTCGGGACGTGCCGATCGACACCGTATTCGTTGGATCGTGCACCAACGGGCGCATTGAGGATTTGCGTGCGGTGGCCGGGATTTTGAAGGGACGACATGTCGCCGACGGCGTGCGAATGTTGGTTGTACCGGGGTCGATGCGGGTTCGCGCACAGGCGGAAAAAGAAGGACTGGGGGAGATTTTCAGCGCGGCGGGCGCCGAATGGCGGCAGGCGGGCTGCTCAATGTGTCTGGGAATGAATCCGGACCAACTCGCGCCCGGCGAGCGTTGCGCGTCCACCTCGAACCGTAACTTCGAAGGAAGGCAGGGCAAAGGCGGCCGTACCCACCTGGTTTCCCCCCTTGTCGCGGCCGCGACGGCGGTCCGTGGAACTCTGTCCTCGCCTGCGGATCTGAACTGACCGGCACCGATTCCCTCAATCAAACCCAGGAGATTCGTTATGGAAGCCTTCACCGTGCACAAGGGCATCGGGGTGCCGCTGCGGCACTCCAATGTCGATACCGATCAGATCATCCCCGCCGTCTACCTGAAGCGGGTCACTCGTACGGGATTCGAGGACGGGTTGTTCGCCAGATGGCGCACCGATCCGGACTTCATTCTGAACATCGAGCCATACAACAGGGGTAGTGTGCTGGTGGCGGGCCCGGATTTCGGTACTGGATCCTCGCGTGAGCACGCCGTTTGGGCGCTGTCGGACTACGGCTTTCGGGTGGTCATCTCGTCCCGGTTCGCCGACATCTTCCGCGGCAATGCGGGTAAGGGTGGACTGGTGGCCGCTCAGATGTCACAGAACGATGTCGAAATGCTCTGGAAGTTGCTCGAGGAACAGCCCGGGTTGGAATTGGTTGTGGATCTCCGGGCACGCACTGTGGCGGCTGGAACCGTCGTGTTGCCGTTCGATATTGATGACTACACCAGGTGGCGTCTGCTGGAGGGATTGGACGACATCGGGCTCACTCTTCGGCAGGAAGATGCCATCGACCGGTTCGAAAAGGCAAGGCCAACATGGAAACCCGTCACCTACCCGGCACATATTTCGCAGACGTAATCACCCTCGGCGGTTAGCTGTGCGGCCTGAGTAGCGGTAGCTGGACGTGTGCTAAACCACATGAATTTTGGCGTGGCACATAGACTCTTGCCCAAAGTGGGTTTACCGTGGTACCTAGTCGGTCCGACGACGGGCCATTAGTCTGCGGAGGATTCAATGAACAAGGCGGAACTGATCGACGTTCTGACCGAAAAGTTGGGTACGGACAGGCGCACGGCCACCGCGGCAGTCGAGCATGTGGTCGACACCATCGTGCGCGCGGTGCACAAGGGGCAGAGCGTCACAATCACCGGATTCGGTGTGTTCGAACAGCGTAAGCGTGCGGCGCGAGTCGCCAGGAACCCGCGCACCGGCGAAACCGTGAAGGTGAAACCCACATCGGTGCCCGCGTTTCGTCCCGGTGCTCAGTTCAAGGCGGTTATCGCGGGTAAGCAGAAACTGGCCGCGACCGGTCCTGCCGTCAAGCGCGGTGTGAATGCGCCGGTGGCCGCGAAGAAAGCGGCGGCGAAGAAGACGGCCGCGAAGAAGACCGCGGCCAAGAAGGCGACGCCCACCAAGGCGCCCGCCAAGACCACGGCTCGTAAGGCGGCCGCCAAGGCCCCGGCAAAGACCACCGCTCGCAAGACCGCGGCCAAGAAGGCGCCTGCGAAGAAGACCGCGGTCGCGAAGAAGGCTCCGGCCAAGAAGACGGCCACCAAGGCCACGGCGGCCAAGAAGACCACCGCCGCCAAGAAGACTGTCGCCAAAAAGGCACCTGCCAAGAAGACCGTGGCCAAGAAGGCCCCGGCTCGTCGCGCCCGCTGATCTCGAGCCACCGCCGGATCGGCGTCGAATGTGCGGCCCCGGAGAGCGGGCCCATTCGCCTCAACGTCGAGACGGCCCCGGGAGACACCCGGGGCCGTTTTCGGGTGTCGTGTGTCCCCCAGGGCGGTAGCTGTCGGTGTATGAGGGTGTGCTCACCGATCCGCAGCGGCGGGCCGTCGAGTCGTCAGGCATTCACCGCCTGGACCGACAGGGAACGATCCAGATGGTCGGCGGCCACCAAGCGCCGCCCGACGAACGACAGCACCCACACGCTGCCCTTGCGATTGCGCGCCGAGGGCAGCCCGATGCCGTCTTGTTCGGCCAGCCGACCCAGCAGGTCCGGGACCACCTTGCCCTGACTACAGATCACACGAACGGCCTTGTCCGACACCAGGTTTCGAAGCCGTTCGCGAGCAGGCGCCGGATCCGCGGCGAAGCCCTGTTCGGAAAACAGTGGTTCGATGGCGATTTCGGCGCCGAGCTGCTCGGCCAGCGGCTGCATCGTCTGCACGCAGCGCAGCGGATCGGCCGAATAGATCTCGGATGCCCCGAACGCCAAGAGATTCGGCACCAGCGCTTGCGCCTGCCGCTTTCCTTCGCGATCGAGCGGGCGCTGCTCGTCGGGTCCGTTGAACCGGCCCCTACGGCCGGCTGACGCGTGCCGCACCAGCAAGAGAGTGCTGGTGCGCGCGGGCAGGCGAGAGAAGACGCGCACCACTTGGCGGTCCATCGGATAGGACAACTGGTCCATCACGCGGTCCAAGGGGTACCAGCTGAGCATGTCCACCTCGGCGTTGGCCGAGAACTGGCCACCCACGACCTCGGCGGCCCAGTAGTCGACCCGCTTCAGCTTGCGATGGCCCGGAATCGGGTAGGTCACGTGGCCGAGGTAGCGGCCGAGCCTGCCCTGCAGCCCGGTCTCCTCGCGAACCTCGCGGGCCCCGGCCAGCACCGGGGTCTCGCCGGGGTCCAGCTTGCCTTTCGGCAGCGACCAGTCGCCGTACTTGGGGCGGTGCACGACCGCGATCTCCACTGTTCCCCGCGCGGACGCCCGCCACAGCACCGCCCCCGCGGCGCGGATATTGGCGGTGATACGGGGATCCCAGAACGGGCCCCCCTCCTGTTCGAATCCCGCTTCCTCGCTCACTGCTGTTCGGGCCTCCGCAGCCGCATCAAGAACTCCTGATGATCTCTGATCTTGTCACCATCCCCCGAGGCCCCCGGAGCGGCCTGCCAGGTGCCGTCGGGCTGCAGTACCCAGCAGCGCGTCGTCGGCGAGAGCGCCGAGTCGAACACGTCGCCGAGCTGCTCGGTCAGCCGCGGGTCCTTCACCTGGGCCATCACCTCGACCCGACGGTCGAGGTTGCGGTGCATCATGTCGGCGCTGCCGATCCAGTACTCGTCCTGGGCCTGGAAATGCAGCACGCGCGAGTGCTCCAGGAACCGCCCCAGGATCGAGCGGATCTCGATGTTCTCGCTCATGCCCGGCACACCGGGGCGAATCCCGCAGATGCTGCGCACCACGATCTGCACCGGAACACCCGCCTGCGAGGCTCGGTACAGCGCGTCGATGACCTCCTCGTCGACGATCGCGTTGGCCTTCAGCCGGATTCGGGCGTCGTGCCCGTGGGACGCCAGTTCGGTTTCGCGCTGGATGCGCTCGATGATGCCGGAGCGGACGCTGTGCGGGGCGACAAGCAGGTTGCGGTAGCGCTCTTTTCGCGAGTAACCGGTCAGCGAATTGAACAGGTCGGTCAGGTCGGCGCCGATTTCCGGTGCGGCGGTGAGTAATCCGACGTCCTCGTACAGGCGCGCGGTCTTCGGGTTGTAATTGCCGGTCCCGATGTGGCAGTAGCGGCGTATGGTCGCGCCCTCGCGGCGCACCACCAGACACGTCTTGCAGTGCGTCTTGAGGCCGACGAGGCCGTACACCACGTGCACGCCCGCCTGCTCGAGCGCACGTGCCCACTTGATGTTGGCCTGCTCGTCGAAGCGCGCCTTGATCTCCACCAGGGCGACCACCTGCTTGCCCGCCTCGGCGGCGTCGATGAGCGCGTTGACGATCGGGGAGTCACCGGAGGTGCGGTAGAGCGTCTGCTTGATCGCGAGCACCTGCGGGTCGGCGGCGGCCTGTTCGATGAACCGCTGCACGCTGGTGGAGAACGAGTCGTACGGGTGGTGCACGAGCACATCGCCCTCGCGCAGCGCCGCGAAGACATTGCGCGGGGTCTCGCGCTCGCCGAACGCGGCGGGCGTGGCGGGGACGTACGGGGTGTCCTTCAGGTTCGGCCGGTCCACACCGTATACCTGCCACAGGCAGGACAGGTCGAGCAGGCCGGGCACCTGGACGACGTCGTCGGGGTGGACGTCCAGCTCGCGCAGCAGCAGATCGAGCATGTGCTCGGTCATGTCGTCGGAGACCTCCAAGCGCACCGGCGAACCGAACCGGCGCCGGGCCAGTTCGCGTTCCAGCGCCTGCAGCAGGTCCTCGTCGCGGTCCTCGTCGACCTCGAAATCGGCGTTGCGAGTGATCCGGAACGAGTGCTGCTCGACGACGTCCATGCCGGGGAACAACAGGTCCAGATGGGCGGCGATGAGCGCCTCCATCGGCAGAAAAGCGGCGATGGGGGAGCTGGATTCGGTGCGGCGCACGCGGACGAACCGGTCGACGTTGTCCGGCACCTTGACGCGGGCGAAATGCTCCCCGCCGGTGGCGGAATCCTTCACCGTCACGGCCAGATTGAGACTCAGCCCGCTGATGTACGGGAAGGGGTGCGCCGGGTCGACCGCGAGCGGGGTGAGGACCGGGAAGACCTGATCCTGGAAGTAGCTGGAAAGACGCCGGCGTTCGTCGTCGTCCAGATCGGCCCAGTCGATGATCGCGATGCCCTCGCCGGTCAGCGCGGGCAGCACGCTGTCGAGGAACACGCGAGCATGCCGCACCGCGATCTCCTGGGTGCGCGCGGCGATCAGCTCCAGTTGCTCGCCGGGGGAGCGGCCGTCGGCCGAACGCACGAGCAGGCCGGTCTCGGCGCGCCGCTTCAGGCCCGCCACCCGCACCATATAGAATTCATCAAGGTTGGAGGCGAAGATCGCGAGGAACTTCGCGCGTTCCAGCAGCGGGAGCGAGGCGTCCTCGGCGAGGGCGAGCACGCGGGCGTTGAAGTCGAGCCAACTCAATTCGCGATTCAGGTAGCGATCACGTGGCAACCGCGGTGCCGCAATGTCGGCGGACGGGGGTGTCGCCGCCGGAGGTGGCATGGGTAGCAACGGCTGCTGCTTGATGGTTTCCGTATCGCTCACAGCAACGATCATCCCTTACCCAAGCGCCCGTTCGCGACCCCCGACCTGGGATTGACGTGTTGGTCACGCTAGCGCGGCGACCGCCTAGCACACATGCGGAAGGTGCTCGTGAACACCGCTGGGCCAGCCGATGTCCTGCAGAACCGTGCGGGTCGTGGCACCTGCCCCGAGCGCGACGGCGCGGTCCAGATCGTCGGCAGTGTCCACGTCCAAGCGCAGCCCTGGCCACTCCCCGGCGAGAGCTATTGCGCCTGCGGCGATATGGCTGCGGGCGGAGCCCGAGCCGAAGCGCGGGTCGAGCGCGGCGACCGGGTCGCGGACGACGAGCGCGACCGTCCCGCTGCCCGCGTGATCGACCACGATCGACCGGGTGCCCGGCGCAGCACTGGCCAGCATCTCCGACAGCTCGTGCGGACGCAGCGCCGGCAGATCGGCCTGTAAGGCGACTAGATCGATGGGGCCGCGCGCGGCGCGCAGCGCGGTGGCGGTGGCGGCCAAAGCGGTGTTGAGCCCGTCGGCGTTCTGTTCGGGCGGCTCCGGGTGCACGTCGGCGCCCAGCGCGCGGGCCAGATCGGCGACGGTGGGATCGGGCGTGACGACGGTGACCGAACCGACATCACCGACTGCGGTGGTGGCGGTCACGGTGTCGGCGAGCATGGCCAGCACCAGCCGCGCCCGGTGTTCCGGGCGCAGCCGGTGGGCAAGTCGGCTCTTGGCCTGATCGAGGCTCTTGACCGCGATCACGACGTGCACGGCGTGCGGGCGCATGCGGGCAATCCTTCCATGGCATATTGGGCTGATGACGAGGGCGGCAGTGCTGGGTGCGGGATCGTGGGGCACCGCGTTCGCGAAGGTCTTGGCGGACGCGGGAACCGAGGTCACGATCTGGGCCAGGCGGCCCGAGGTGGCCGCCGCGCTGGCCTCCGAACATCGCAATCCCGATTACCTGTCCGATATTCCGCTGCCGCCGATCGCGGCCACCCATGATCCCGGCGTGGCGCTGGACGGGGCGGACATCGTGGTGCTGGCCGTGCCGTCGCAATCGTTGCGCACGAACCTCGCGCAGTGGAAGGGTTTGCTCGGACCGGATGCCACCCTGCTGAGCTTGGCGAAGGGGATCGAGACCGGCACGCTGCTGCGGATGAGTCAAGTGATCGGCGAGGTCACCGGTGCCGACCAGGACCGGATCGCGGTGCTGTCCGGGCCGAACCTGGCGCGCGAGATCGCGGTGGAACAGCCCGCGGCCACCGTGATCGCCTGCACGGACAACGATCGCGCGGTCGCGGTGCAGCACGCCAGCGCGACCGGATATTTCCGGCCTTACACCAATACCGATGTGGTCGGCTGTGAAATCGGCGGCGCGTGCAAGAACGTCATCGCGCTCGCCTGCGGCATCGCCTCGGGGATGGGTTTGGGTGACAACTCGATCGCGAGTCTGATCACCCGCGGACTGGCCGAGATCATCCGGCTCGGGGTGGCCCTCGGCGCGGAACCCACCACGCTGGCCGGCTTGGCCGGGGTCGGCGACCTGGTCGCCACCTGCACCTCGCCGCTGTCGCGCAACCGGTCCTTCGGTTACGTGCTCGGCGCGGGCGGCTCCATGGATGCCGCGCAGGCGGCCACCCATGGCCAGGTCGCGGAGGGCGTGAAGTCCTGCACGTCCATTCGCGCGTTGGCCGAGCAGTACCGGGTCGAGATGCCGTTGACGAGCGCGGTGCATCAGGTCTGCCACGAAGGGCTCTCGGTGCGCGAAGCAGTCGGCAACCTGCTCGGACGGCAGATCAAACCGGAGTGATCCGGCTGCGTCCGGCTCGGGGGTATGCGCCGTGGCCGGACGGTCGAGAAGGGGACGCCGGCCGAAGCGGGTACGGTTCGGGGCATGAAGAACCGGGTCAGGGTTGCGGTGGTGTTCGGCGGACGCAGCAACGAGCATGCCGTTTCCTGCGTATCGGCGGGCAGCGTGCTGCGCAATCTGGATCCGGAGAAGTACGAGATCGTGCCCATCGGCATTACCGCAGCGGGCGGTTGGGTGCTCGGCGGTTCGGACGTGGCCGCGCTCGGCATTCACGACCGGGCCCTGCCGTCGGTGGACGCCACCGGTACGGCGCTGACCCTGGCCGTGGACCCCAGCCGCCCAGGCGCGCTGATCGCCCTCGACGACCCGGGCGCCGCGCTGGGCTCCGTCGACGTGGTCTTCCCGATTTTGCACGGACCATTCGGCGAGGACGGCACTCTGCAGGGCATGCTGGAGCTCGCCGGAATCCCGTACGTGGGGCCGGGGGTGCTGGCCAGCGCGGCGGGTATGGACAAGGAGTTCACCAAGAAGCTGCTCGCGGCCGAGGGACTACCGGTCGGCACCCAGGTGGTGCTGCGGCCCGGCACCGCGACGGTCGACGAGCAGGACCGGCAGCGGTTGGGACTTCCGGTGTTCGTCAAACCCGCGCGCGGTGGATCGTCGATCGGCATCACCAAAGTGACCGACTGGAGCGAACTGGACGCGGCGATCGCCGCGGCGCGCGCCCACGACCCGAAGGTGATTGTGGAAGCGGGCATCGTCGGGCGCGAAGTGGAGTGCGGTGTCCTGGAATTCCCGGACGGACGAGTCTCGGCGAGTGTGGTCGCGGAGATCCGGATGCCGGAGACCGGCGTCACCGGCCCGGCCCGAACGACGCGGGCACCCGAGTTCTACGACTTCGACACCAAGTATCTCGACGACGTCTGCGAATTCGATGTTCCGGCCAAGCTGGATGACGAGGTCTGCGACCAGATCAGGGAACTGGCGGTGCGCGCCTTCCAGGCCCTCGACTGCCAGGGTCTGGCGCGGGTCGATTTCTTCGTCACCGAGCGGGGACCGGTGATCAACGAGATCAACACCATGCCCGGCTTCACCGCGATCTCCATGTACCCGCGCATGTGGGAGGCCACCGGTCTCGACTTCGCGATGCTGATCTCGACACTCATCGAAACCGCCCTCGCTCGCGGCACCGGCCTGCGGTAGGGCGGCGGTCGGCCGCCCCACGACACGACCGCGGCCGTGCCCGGCCGCCGCTGCTCGCACACGTGCTTGCGCCGATACACCCGGCCTGCCGCACGGGGCCGATCACCTGCGGGCGATGACGGGTCGGATACCAGTTCCGATGCGGGCAATAGTTGCGCACCTGGAAACCGGTGCTGCGCCGCAGGATGCGCAGAGCAGCTGCGGCGACGGTCCGGGCAGCGTCACGGGAACGGGTTCGAGCTCGTCAGACGGCACGCGGTCCGGGCGTCGCCGAGTTCAGGAGGGCGTACGCGCCATGAGCCTACGACGCACCGGCGGTTGCGGAGCGCCGTGTCAGTTGGGGAGCGGTCCCGGGTCGATCGGCTGGGCGGCAAGGGTGGCGGTGATGGTGTCGGAGACCACTTGCAGTGGGGTCGGACCTGAGCCGTCGGGAACCGTCAGGGCGATGTAGGTGTCCCGGTCGACGACGAACCAGGTACTCGCCTTCGCCGCCTGGTCCCTGGCCTCGAACCACTGCACGCCGTTCACGATCTGCAAGGACGAGGCGCGGTTGAATTCCAGCGGACGGTCCAACCCGCAGCGCAGCACGATGGGGTCGCCGCCTTCCGCGCGCTGCCAGGCGCGGGTGGCCGGCGGAGCGGGCTCGACGAGGGTCGATTTGCTGAACTCACCCAGGTCCGCGGGCAACGCGGGCAGCAGGGCGGCGCAGGCGGGACCGTCCGCGGCCGGGGCGGCGACGGGACCGAGGACCAGCGGTTCCCGCTCGACGGGTGCGCGGCGGGCCAGCACCGCGGCCACCAGAACCGCGACGACCAGGACGACCGGCAGCGCGACGGCGGTGGCGATGAGGGCGGGGGAGTATTGGCCCGGTGTGGCGGCGGGGCGGTCGGACTCGCTCGCTGCGCCGGACGAGCCCACATCGTCGCCGTCCGATTCCGCTGACTCGGCGGCGTCGGTGGAATCCGCCGGGGTCTCGAGCTCGGCAGCACCGAGATCGGCCGCCGACCGGTCTTCCCGCACCGCGTCCTCGGCGTGTTCGTCCTCGTGCTCCGTCGAGTCGCGGTTCGAGGAATCCGCCGCCATGCTCACCGATCCTTCCTGTTCGCGCGCGTCGGCACCGGTCGGCGCCGCGGGGAGCGCGGCGGCCGCGTGGACCGGCCCGGTGGTATTCGAGTACCTGGCGAAAGGGTACCGTCGGGCTCGTTCCAGCAAGCAGCGCGCCGGAGAGGATCTGTCATCAGCGCGAGCACCGGCCCGAAGACAGTGCGTGAACTGGGCGAGTTCGCGCTGATCGATCGCATCAACGCGGGCCGGGTGCAGGCGCCGGGCGTGCTGCTGGGCCCCGGCGACGATGCGGCACTGGTCGCCGCCGCGGACGGTCGATTCGTGGTCACCACCGACATGCTTGTGCAGGACCGGCATTTCCGGCTGGACTGGTCCAGCCCGCAGGACATCGGCCGCAAGGCGATCGCGCAGAACGCCGCCGATGTGGTGGCGATGGGCGCGACGCCGACCGCGTTCGTCGTCGCGCTGGGCTGCCCCGCCGACACCCCGCTCGAGGTAGTCGACGGACTCGCCGACGGCCTGTGGGCCGAGGCTGCCAGGGCGGGCGCCTCCATCGCGGGGGGCGACTTGGTCCGCAGCCGTGACCTGGTCATCTCGGTGACGGCCTTCGGTGACCTTGGCGGCGGCGCGCCGATCACACGGTCTGGCGCGCGCGTCGGCGATATCGTGGCGGTGGCGGGCCGCCTCGGCTGGTCGGCCGCGGGACTCGACGCTTTCACCGCCGGTGTGAGCGGTGCCGATGTCGCGGAAGCGCTTGCCGCGCACCGTGTTCCGCAGCCGCCGTATGCGGCGGTGTTGGACGCGCTGCGACGCACGTCGTTCGGGCAGCCGGATTCGTCTATGCCTGACCACATTTCGGCGCAGACCGGGTCGGCCGAGGCCGGGTACCGGGCAACGCGGGACATCACACTGCACGCGCTGACCGACATATCCGACGGGCTGCTCGCGGACCTGGGACATATCGCCGCGGCCTCCGGCGTCGCGATCGATCTGAGTTCGGCGGCGTTGCGTGATCCAGCGCTGGAACGCGTCGCCGCCGCGCTGGACGCCGATGCGGCGCAATGGATCCTGACCGGAGGCGAAGACCATGCCTTCGCGGGTACCTGGGCGCAGGGCGGTCCATTGCCCGCGGGGTGGGTCGCGATCGGCCGGGTTGTCACCGGCGCCGGGCTCACCGTCGACGGTGTGCCACAGGCGGGCGACGGCGGGTGGGAATCGTTCCGTGGGGCGGCTTCGGCGACCGGAGACCGACCACGCTAAGTTGTGCGGTCATGGGCACGAAACCACTGTCGGAAATCATGGATCCGGGATGGGCGAAGGCGCTCGAGCCGGTGGCGGATCGGATCGCCGCCATGGGCGAATTCCTGCGTGCCGAGAACGCGGCGGGCCGTGGCTACCTACCGTCCGGTGAGAACGTCCTGCGCGCCTTCCAGCGTCCGTTCGACACGGTGCACGTGCTCGTCGTCGGTCAGGATCCCTATCCGACACCCGGCCATCCGATGGGCCTGAGTTTTTCGGTGGCGCCGGATGTTTCGCCGATTCCGCGCAGCCTGGTCAACATCTTTGCCGAGTACAGCAAGGATCTCGGCTATCCAACGCCGTCCTGCGGCGACCTGAGCCCGTGGTCGGAGCAGGGTGTGCTGATGCTGAACCGAGTGCTCACCGTGTCGCCGGGCAAGCCGGCCTCGCATCGGGGCAAGGGCTGGGAGGCGGTCACCGACCAGGCCATTCGCGCTCTGGTAGCGCGGGACGAGCCGCTCGTGGCGATCCTGTGGGGTAAGGACGCGGCCACGTTGAAGCCGCTGCTGATCGAGTCCGAGATTCCTTACATCGAGTCCGCGCATCCGTCGCCGCTGTCCGCGTCGCGCGGGTTCTTCGGTTCCCGCCCGTTCTCCCGAGTGAACGAACTGCTCGACGAACTGGGTGCCGAACCGGTTGACTGGCGCCTGCCCTGAATCGGGCGTCTGTGTGTGATCGACCGAGAGAGAAACCAGTGAGGAGCTTTTTCATGCCCAACACCACCATCCGCGGCGCCCTGCGTGGCACCACCGCGACCCTTGCTTTCTGCGCCGCGCTCACCAGCGGCGTCGCCATCGCCGGTGCGGCGCCGCTGCGGCTCGAGCCCGCCGCGGAGACCACCACGGCTCCGGTGGCCGAGGAGTACACCTCCAGCGGCTCCTCCACCCTTTCCGCGTCGGTGAACGCCAAGATCGCGTGCCTGTTCTTCGTGGGCAATCTGGGTTGCTGAGCGACTGATTCCCCCGGGGGGGCGGTCCAGCGGAGAACGCGTTGTGCGATCCTACAGATTGTGACTAATGCGAACGATCTGCTGGCACCGTCCCGGCTGCTGCTGCGCGGTTCGGGCGGAATCGAGCTGGCCGCCGACCAGTTCGGCCCGGTCGACGGCCCGCTGGTCGTCCTCCTGCACGGCGGCGGGCAGAACCGTCACTCGTGGAAGCAGACCGGGGCACAGTTGGGCGCGTCGGGGATGCGGGTGGTCGCCGTGGACGCACGCGGCCACGGCGACAGCCAGTGGGCGCCCGACCGCGACTACCGGCGCCACACGATGGTGCAGGACCTGCTGCTCGTGCTCGACCAACTCGGTGCGCCCGCGGTGCTGGTGGGTGCCAGTATGGGCGGCATCACCGGACTGCTCGCCACCGCGGAGCCAGGCGGGAAGGCGATCAGCGCCCTGGTGCTCGTCGACATCGTGACCCGACCGGAGCCCGAAGGCATCGCGAGGGTGCTCGACTTCATGGGCAACTATCGAGACGGTTTCGACAGCATCGAACAAGCCGCGGACGCGGTCGCCGGGTACCTGCCCCACCGTCCGCGGCCGAAGAACACCGACGGTCTGCTGCGCAACCTGCGCGAGCGCGACGGCCGCTGGTACTGGCATTGGGACCCGGAGATGCTGGCCGACCGGCTCGAGGACCCGTCCGAGATGATCGAGCAGATGGAGGACGCGGCCCGCCTGCTGCGCATCCCCGTGCTCGTGGTGCGCGGAATGCGTTCGGACGTGGTGAGCGCGGAGGGAGTCGAGGCGTTCCAGCGGCTGGTGCCGCACGCCGAGCTCGTGGAGATCGGCGGTGCCGCGCACACCGCGGCCGGTGACGACAATGACTCGTTCACCGACGCGGTGGCGAAATTCGTGCTCTCGACCCGGAAATAAGGCGGACTCAGGCGCGCCGGCCGCCGCCCGCGCTCGGTGGGCGAACCATGCGCACCTCGATCACAGAAGAGAACGATTCGACCTTGCGGGTGCCGTCGAGCGCGAATCCGTGCCTGCGGTAGAACGCCTGTGCGCGCGGGTTCTGCTCGAATACCCACAGTGAGCACTCGGCCGTCGGATCGATAGCGGCGCGGATCAGGTCGTCGGCGACGCCGCTGCCCTGCCAGGGGGAGCGGACATACAGCGCGTGCAGCTCGAACGGGGCCGCCGCGTGCGCGTCACGCGACGGGCCCGCGCTGGCGAATCCGATCACCGCGTCATCGACGATCGCGACATGTGTGCGGCCGGGATGCCGCACGCGGTCACGTTCCCACTGCTCGGCCCGGCGCCCGACGTCGAACGCGTCGAGCACGTGCGCGGGAACCAGGTCGCGATACGCCTCGCGCCAGCAGGCGATGTGGCATTCGGCGAGGCTGCGCGTGTGCTCCGCGGCCAGCGATCGGATGTGCCACGAACGCTCGGTCATACCGACCATGCTCGCCGAACCGCCGCACGCATGACTACGCCCCGACCACCCGAGACGGGTGCCGGGGCGCGTGTCGGCCGACTGGGGGCTGGATCAGCCGCGGACGACCTTGCCCGCCTTCAGGCAGGAGGTGCACACATTCATGCGGCGGGTGTTGCCCGGCGCAACCTGCGCGCGAACGGTCTGGATGTTCGGGTTCCAGCGACGGTTGGTGCGCCGGTGCGAGTGCGAGACCGACTTCCCGAAGCCGGGGCCCTTGGCGCAGACGTCGCAGACGGCAGCCATAGTCGCGAACTCCTTCATGTCATGGTGGGGACCGCCGCTGCACGGCAGGTCCGATCAATGTCAAGTGTGGCCCCTGCCGGTGAAACCGACCAGCGCGGACCGACGACGGCAGCGCGAGGCAACCCTGCAAGGGTAGCTGGGCAGACACCGATCCACCAAACCGGTCCCCCACCCGGCCGTCCGGAGACGAGTGCCGGACCGATTGCTGGGGCACATCCAGAGAGTAGTGAGCGGTGTTGCCGGTTCCCTGTCGGCACCGCCCGCTAACCTGACGGGCGGGGCGGTGCGCAGGTGGCGGAAGGGAGAGGCGACGTGCCCGGAGCGCGGGATGTGATGGACGCCACGGCATTGCTGTGCTGGGGCCGCGCCTGCCTCACCGGCCTCGCGCTGCGGCGCGAGGAGATCAACGCGCTCAATGTCTTTCCCGTCCCGGATGCCGACACCGGAACCAACCTCCTGGTCACCATGCGTGCCGCGGTCGCGGCAGCGGAAGCGGCTGTGGTGGCCTCCTCGGGAAACAGCGACGAAAGCGCGGCCCACACTGTGGCCGCCGCGATGGCGCACGGCGCCACCGTCGGCGCGCGCGGCAATTCCGGGATCATTCTGTCCCAGGTGCTGCGCGGCATCGCCGAGGCGGTGCGCGGCGGTCCGCTGACCGCGCGCAGCCTGCGTGACGCGCTGGCCAGGGCTTCGGAGCTGGTCCGTGCGGCGCTCAGCGTGCCGATCGAGGGAACCATCCTCACCGTCCTGGACTGCGCCTCCGCAGCCGCCGCGACCTGCCCGGATCGGACCCTGGGCGGCGTGGCACTCGCGGCGGCCGACGGCGCCGCCAAAGCTCTCGGTGAGACACCTTTTCAGCTCGGTGTGCTGCGCGCGGCCGGGGTCGTCGACGCGGGTGCCCGAGGGCTGGTCGTGCTGTTGGACAGTCTGGTCTCGGTGGCGCGCGGCGAGGCGCCCACGCGGCCGGAATATCCGCGGGCCGCGGTGGCCGCGATGCGATCGCGTACCGTCGACGACGCGCAGCCGCGGTACGAGGTGATGTACCTGCTGGCCGACGCGGACGAGGCGAAGGTAGCGGCATTGCGCGTCCGTCTCGCCGAACTCGGCGACTCGGTTGTGGTCGTGGGGGACGGCGATCGGTCCTGGTCGGCCCATGTGCACTGCGCCGACGCGGGCGCCGCGGTGGAGGCGGGGATCGCGGCGGGCACGCTCAGCCGGATCCGCATCGAGAACGTCGCGATCGGGCCGCACCACGATCAGTGGGAAGAGGACGGCGAGGCCGTCGCGCTACATGCCGACCGCGGTGGTGAGGGCGCGGCAACGGGTGGAATCGCGAGTGCCGGCGAGATCCCTATGGCCGAAGACAGGGGCCGTGCGTGTGTGGACCCCCCGTTATTCGATAGCGCCGCAGCCGTGGGATCGACCGCGGCGGCGACGGAGGAGCACCCTTTACAGCCGACCGTCCTGGATGCCGCGTCGGATTCGGCGGCCCAGACGGCGGGCACGCTCGGCGGCGCCCGAAAAACGCGAGCTCCGGCCGACCGCGGGATTCTGGCCGTGGTCGCCGGGCAGGGGGCCGCACACCTGTTCGAAGCCGCGGGCGCGGTGGTGCTGGAGTGCGACCCGGCGGTTACGGGGACGATGCTGCTGACCGCGATCCGGCGGATGCCGCACCGCGAGGTGCTGGTGCTGCCCAATGGCGCACTGCCCGCGCACGACCTGGTTGCCGTCGGCGTCGCGGCCCGGGCCGCGCATCGTGACGTGCTGCTGCTGCCGAGCGCGTCCATGGTGCAGGGCCTGGCCGCACTGGCCGTGCACGACCGCGGACGGATCGCCGTCGACGACGCGTTCACCATGTCGGAGGCCGCCGCCACGACGCGGTGGGGGTCGCTGCGCGCCGCCACCGAGCGCGCACTCACCATGGTCGGCACCTGCGAATCGGGCGATGGGCTCGGGTTGGTCGGCCACGACGTCGTCGTGATCGATCGCGACGTGCGCACCGCGGGACGGACACTGCTCGATCGGCTGCTCGCCTTCGGTGGCGAGCTGGTCACCCTGCTGGTGGGCGCGCAGGCGTCCGACGAGCTCGGGACCGAACTCGCGGCACATATCGCACAGGGCTTCCCCGGTGTCGAGGTGATCGTGTATTCCGGTGGGCAGCATGGTGATTTGGTGCAGATCGGAGTGGAATAGGGCATGGCGACGCTGGGCGATCGGATCGACCGCATCCTGGGCGCGAAGGCGGCCGCTTCCCTGGCGGACGCGTTCGACATCCATACCGTCGAGGACCTCTTACGGCACTATCCACTGCGCTATGCGACCCAAGGCCAGCCGCTTACCGAGGAGGCGCCCGAAGACGGCTCGCATATCACGGTTATCGGACGGATCACCAAGGCCGAGCTGCGGCCGATGCGCAACCGCCGCGGCTCGCTGCTGAAGGTGGTGCTCGACACCGGCTCCGGCCGCGGCGTCGACGTCACGTTCTTCCACGGCGACAAGGTGAAATACGTTGTGCGCGAGGGGCTTCGGGCGATGATGTCGGGCACCGTGAACTACTGGCGGCCCGGTCAGTGGAATCTCAACCACCCCGGCTACCTGATCCTGCCGGAGGCCGACGGCGACGACTCGGTCGGTGCGCTGACCAGGGTGCGCGGCGGCGGGGACCTGCGCGGCCTCGCGGAGAGCGCGAAAGGCGCCGGGGGCGTGGACACTTCGTTCATGGAGCGCGAATTCATCCCGGTCTATCCGGCGACCGCGAAGGTGCAGAGCTGGGATGTGCTCGCCTGCGTGCGCCAGGTGCTCGACCAGCTGGACCCGATCGAGGACCCGCTGCCGCAGGACATGCGCGCCGAGCGTGCGCTGTTGGACCTGTCCGACGCGCTGCGGCTGATCCATCTACCCGAGCACAAGTCCGATATCGATCGGGCCAAGGATCGCCTGCGTTTCGACGAAGCGCTGGCCTTGCAACTGGTGTTGGCCGGGCGACGGCACGAGGTGTCCGGCCGCAGCGCCCGGGCCTGCCCGCCCCGCACCGACGGCATCGCCGCCGCGTTCGACCGCCAGTTGCCGTTCGATCTCACCGCTGGGCAGCAGCGGGTGGTCGGCGAGATCTCCGCCGACTTGTCCCGTGCGCAGCCGATGCACCGGCTGCTGCAGGGTGAGGTCGGCTCCGGCAAGACGATCGTCGCTCTGCACGCCATGCTGCAAGTGGTCGACGCCGGGTTGCAGTGCGCGCTGCTCGCGCCAACGGAAGTGCTTGCCGCGCAACACTATCGGTCGCTGCGCAAGATGCTCGGGGAGCTCGGCGCCGCGGGCGAGCTCGGCGCGGCCGAAGACGCGACCCGGATAGTGCTGGTGACCGGGTCGATGTCGGCCGGCGCGAAGAAGGCCGCGCTGCTGGAGGCGGTGACCGGCGAAGCCGGCATCGTGATCGGCACGCACGCGCTGATCCAGGACAATGTCGAGTTCTTCGATCTCGGCATGGTGGTGGTAGACGAGCAGCACCGCTTCGGCGTCGAGCAGCGGGATGCCCTGCGCGCCAAGGCGAAAGCGGGAGCGAGCCCCCATCTGCTGGTGATGACCGCCACGCCGATTCCGCGCACCATCGCGATGACTACTCTCGGCGATCTGGAGACCTCCACGCTCACCGAACTGCCGAAAGGCCGCTCGCCGATCGTCTCCAAAGTGGTGCCGCGCAGGCAGCATCCGAACTGGGTGGATCGGGCGTGGGAGCGGATCGTGGAGGAGGTCACCGCGGGCCGCCAGGCCTACGTGGTGTGCTCGCGCATCGGCGACGACGAGGACGGGCCGGGCAAGTCCCGCAACGGGCGCTCGAAATCCGGCGACGGCGACAAGGACGGCCCGACCACGCAGGCGGTACTCGAGGTGTTCGAGATGCTACGCGGCGGGCCGCTGTCGGGCGTTCGCGTCGGCTTGCTGCACGGCAGGTTGCCGGCCGACGAGAAAGACCAGGTGATGCGGGCGTTCAACGACGGATCGGTGGACGTGCTGGTGTGCACCACGGTGGTCGAAGTCGGGGTCGACGTGCCGAACGCGACAGTGATGGTGATCGTCGACGCGGACCGTTTCGGCGTCAGCCAGTTACACCAGCTACGCGGCCGGATCGGTCGCGGCGCGCACCCGGGCCTGTGCCTGCTGATCACCGACGCCGCGCCGGGCGGGTCGGCGATGGCGCGGCTGGACGCCGTGGCCGCCACCACCGACGGTTTCGAACTCGCGGTGCTCGATCTGCGCACCCGCCGCGAGGGCGACGTGCTCGGCGCAGCCCAATCCGGTACCGCCCGTTCGCTGCGCCTGTTGTCGCTGCTGGACGATCTCGAGGTCATCACCGCCGCCCAGGACTTCGCCCGCGCCGTCGTGTCAGCCGATCCCGGCCTGGCCGGGCACCCCGGCCTGGCGAGCATGATGCACGCCGCCGTGGATTCCGAGCGCCTGGAGTATCTGGCCAAGTCGTGAAGCGCAGGTCGTGCTGCGTCAATGGGCGTTTGCCGGCTACCACGCCGGTGCGTGTACGGATCTCCTGGCGATCACCGGCCGACGCGCGGGTAGGGCAGATCCGTGCTGGTGTGCTCGGTGATCGCCAGAGGGCTGCCGATGTGCGGGAACGCGCGCTGCGGGCACCCGGGGCGCTCGCATACTTTGCAGCCCGCGCCGATCGGCACCGCGGCGGCCGGATCGTCCAGGTGCATGCCCGCTGAATACACCAGACGCTGCGCGTGTTCGATGTCGCAGCCGAGGCCGATGGCGAAGTTCTTGGCGGCCGTGCCGAACCCGTGCGGGGCGATCGCCGCCGTGCGCGCGATCCACAGATAGCGCCGCCCGTCCGGCATTTCGGCGACCTGAGTGAGAATGCGGCCGGGATGGGCGAAGGCCTCGTGCACCACCCAGAGCGGGCAGCTGCCGCCGACCCGGGAGAAATGGAAGGCGGTGGCGGACTGGCGCTTGGAGATATTGCCCGCGCGGTCGGTGCGGACGAAGAAGAACGGGACGCCGCGCTGTCCCTGCCGTTGCAGAGTGCTGAGCCGATGGCAGATCGTTTCGAAGCCCACCTCGAAACGCAAGCTGAGCAGGTCGATGTCGTAGTGCAGTTCCTCCGCCGAGCGCAGGAATCGACCGTAGGGGAGCACCAGCGCGCCCGCGAAATAGTTGGCCAGCCCGACCCGTGCGAGGGTGCGGGATTCGCCGCTGAGCGACGGGGTTTCGGCCAGCACCGCGTCCAGTTCGGCGCCGTACAGCAGGAAGGCCAGGGTAGTCGCGATCTGGAAAGCGCGCTGGCCGGGACGCAAACGCCGGGCCAGCGTCAATGTGCGGTTCTCCGAGTCGTACTGCCGCTTGGGAATGGTCGGGTCCGCGCCGTCACCGCGCACCAGCACGGTGACTCGGGCGCGTTCTTCGGCGATCCGCGCGAGCTGGCGATCGAGCGAGCCGATGGACAGGCCGGAGTTCTCGAACAGCTGCTCGGCGGCGTTGTCGAGCTGCGGGATGTGGTTGTGATGGTCGTAGAAGAAGTCGCGCACGTCCTCGTAGGGCATCGGCAACCCGGGCGCGCCCGCCGGCGCGGAGACGCGCGCCGAGAGCAGGTCGAGCTGATCGGTGGTCGTCCGTAGCCTGCGGTGCATCGCCACGACCATCCTGGCGATTTCGGGCTGGCGGGTGGCCAGCTCTTCCAGCTCGGTCAGCGGCGCGGTGTCTGCGCCCGCCGCGTCCACCAGCACTTCGTGCAGATCGGACACCAGCCGCGCGTCCGAATCGGTGGCGAAGAACTGGACGTCGAGGTCGAAGATCGAATTGAGTTTCAGCAGTACGGGAATGGTGAGGGGCCGCTGGTCACGCTCGAGCTGATTGAGGTAGCTGGGTGACAGGTCCAGCGATTTCGCCAGGGCAGCCTGGGTCAACCTCCGCTCTTCGCGCAGCCGCCGAAGCCGGGCGCCCGCATACATTTTGCGCACCCGCACGATGGTAACGGCGACTATTCGCAATCATCGCAACATCAGCGGATATTTTCGCGGAAATATGCTTTTGCGAGGAATTCAGCGATGGGTCCGGCCTGCGTAGCGTGCGAAGAGACGCCGCCGATGATGTGCGCCCCCTGAGCGCGGCGACCCCACTCCCGGTCGTGGGCTTCTTCGCGGGCGCCGACGCACATCATCTGCCCGGGTGACCACTTCGACACGGCCGCCATCGACCGGGCCTTCGGACCACAGGCGGGTCAGTCGAACAGGTCGTTCTCGGATTCGGCGGTGGCGGTTTTACGGGTCAAGGACTCGAGTCGGTCGAGGTCCGCGCAGCCCAGGATCTCGGTCCGGGGCCGCTCCCGCACGATGATTCCGCGTGTTTCGAGCACCGGGAGCAGGGTTCGCGTAGCTTCCTCGGCCCGCCCTTCGTCACGGCCCTGCGCAAGGTCCTAGTACATTTTTCGCGCGTTCGTCGTCGGTGCTCCGCAATCCGGCGAGAAACGCCTCTAACACCTGGTCGGCGTCCGGCCCGTCGGCATGCGCGAGTGCCGAGAGGGCGGCGCGTTCGGGAAGCGTTCGAGCTTCGTCGGGATCGGTCACCGTGGGCACGACATCCGGTCGGCATGGTGACGGAAACTACACGGCACCACTGACTTTCATATAAACAGAAAATTCGACGGATAAGGGGAACCGAATCGACGGTCCGCGCGTCGAAGTAGGCAAAAGGGGAAAGTCTGAATCGATTGACGACATGCGAGGAGGGGTAGCCGATGGAGCGTTGTTCCGGGTGTCATACAGCGTGGCGGCGTGGGATGCGGTCGCGGGCACGGGTGCTGCCGGTGACGCGGCAAGAGGATCTGTGCGAGCGGTATACCTCCCGTCGGCGGCAGCGTCCGCGGCCGGAGCCGGAAACCGAGTGAATCCGTGGCGGATTCGGCGTCCCCTTCGACACGCGAAGGGGACGCCGAGCACTGATCAGGTAGCCCGGTTCACCGCATTGCCGCCGCCGCGGCGACCATATTGCGCAATGAGGCTTCCACCTCGGTGCGTCCCCTGGCCTTCAAGCCGCAGTCCGGATTGACCCAGAGGCGTTCGGCGGGAACAGCTTTCAGTGCCGCCCGCAGCGATGTGATGATCTCGTCCACGCTGGGCACCCGCGGCGAGTGGACTGCGTACACGCCCGGGCCGATGCCGCGGTCGAAGCCGGCGGCGTTGAGGTCGTCGAGCACCTCCATATGCGAGCGCGCGGCGACGATGGACGTGACGTCGGCGTCCAGCCCGGCGATCGCGCCGATCACCTTGCCGAATTCCGAATAGCACATATGGGTATGGATCTGCGTCGCATCGGACACGCCCGAGGTCGCGAGCCGGAACGCCGCCACCGACCACTCCAAGTAGGCGGGCTGATCGACGGTGCGCAGCGGAAGCAATTCGCGCAGAGCAGGCTCGTCGACCTGGATGATCCGGATACCCGCCGATTGCAGATCCACCGTCTCTTCCCGGATCGCCAGCGCCACCTGCCGCGCGGAATCGCCCAGCGGCTGATCGTCGCGCACGAACGACCACGCGAGAATGGTCACCGGGCCGGTGAGGATGCCCTTGACCGGCTTGTCGGTGAGCGACTGTGCGTAGCCGATCCACTCGACGGTCATCGGCCCCCTTCGCGCCACGTCTGCGAACAGGATCGGCGGACGCACGCACAGGGTCGCGTAGGACTGCACCCACCCGTGTTCGGTCGTCGCGAAACCGTCGAGTTGTTCGGCGAAGTACTGCACCATGTCGTTGCGCTCCGGCTCGCCGTGCACCAGCACGTCCAGCCCCAAGTCTTCTTGGAGTGCGACGACGTCGGCGATCTCGGCGCGCATCCGGCGCACGTACTCCGCCTGATCGATCTTGCCCGTGCGCAGCGCGGCCCGCGCCAGCCGGATCGCGGAGGTCTGTGGGTAGGAACCTATCGTCGTGGTCGGTAGCACGGGCAGGCGTAAGCGAGCGCGTTGCAACTCCCGGCGTTGTTCGGCGGGTGCGCGGCGGGCGGCGTCCGGCCCGAGCTCGGCCAACCTGGCGCGCACCCGCGGGTTGTTCAGCCGCGGATCCGACCGCCGCGACGCCAGTGCCGCGCGCGCTGTGGTCAGCTCGGCGTGGATCGCTTGCGGACCCTCGCGCAGCCCGGTCGCGAGCAGGCGCACCTCGGTGACCTTCTCCGTGCCGAAAGCGAGCCACGATCGCAGCCGCTCGTCCAACCGGGTTTCAGCGGTCAGCGTGTACGGCACGTGCAGTAAGGAACAGGAGCTCGAAACGGCCACGTGCGCGGCGGAACCCGGAAGGGCAGTCAAGGTGGCCAGCGCGCGGTCGAGATCAGTGCGCCACACATTGCGTCCGTCCACGATTCCCGCGACGACCAGCTTGCTCGCGAGCCCGGGCGTCGCTGTCACCGCGGAAACGTCGGTGCCGGAGGTGAAGTCGAGGGCGACGCCCTCGATCGCGGTGCTCGCCAGCGCGGCCAGCGCGGCACCCGGATGCCCGAAGTAGGTCGCGAGCAGGATCGCGGGACGATCGGTCGCGCCGGACAGTTCGCCGTAGGTGACCCGTACCAGGTCGATCTCCTCCGCGGAGAGGTCGGTGACCAGCACCGGCTCATCGATCTGCACCCACTGCGCCCCCGCGTGGGCCAGCTGGCGCAGCAGCTCCCGGTAGAGCGGAAGCACCTCCGCCAGCCGCGCCAGCGGCGAGCCGCTGGTCCCTTTCGCCAGCTTCAGGAAGGTGATCGGTCCGATCACCACTGGGCGGGCCGGCAGCCCCAGCTCGAGCGCTTCCCGCAATTCCGCCAGTAGTTTCTCCGGGTGCAGCGCGAACGCGGTGTCCGGCCCTATTTCCGGAATCAGGTAGTGGTAGTTGGTGTCGAACCACTTCGTGAGCTCCAGCGGTTCGACCGTGTCGGTGCCGCGGGCGGCGACGAAGTACCGATCCAGTGGATCGGCGATTCCGGCGACCCGAGGCGGCAGCGCGCCGAGCAAAACGGCCGTGTCGAGCATCTGGTCGTAGTAGGAAAACGTACCGATTGGAATCGAGTCCAGGCCCGCGGCATGTAAGCCGGTGAGCTGGTCGCGCCGGAGTTCGCGTGCCACGGCGTGTAACCTCGCGGCGTCGATAGCGCCGGCCCAGTAAGCTTCGGTTGCCCGCTTGAGTTCGCGCCGTGGCCCCACTCGAGGTAGCCCGAGGACCGTTGCGGTGAACGGCTTTTGCGGTGCAGAAGTCATGATGTTTCTCCCTTGCCGAGGAGGAAGACCATAGCAATCCGGACGTGCGAGGACCCTGATGACTTGGCGGTGCCGTACTCGAGCGAAGTAGCCCGAGGCGTCACGTGGCGATCAGCACGTCCAGTCCGCTATCCGGTGGCTACCGGATACGGCGTGTCCGGCACGGCTGGCAGGTCTTCGGACTCATGAACACCGGTTCGGGGGAGGCTCCGGCGTGCGCCGGGTATCACCACCGGCCGTAGCTGCCCAACCAGCTGCCCACTCAGCATAGGACCGTGCCGCCGCGAGCGCGAGCAACCAGCCCGGCCATCCCGGCGCGCCGGGATGGCCGGGCCAACCCGGACGCGAGCCTCGTCGTTGTGAACGAACCCTCGTAGCGTGCTGGTCCCCGGTGCGAAGCGGCCTGTGAAGGGGGCTTCCCTGCCTGCGCGGTTCGCATAGCCGGGTACCTTAGGGCAA